>NZHE01000008.1 GCA_002691145.1 Rickettsiales bacterium | reverse complement strand
CAATCCAAAACATATTTGTATTACACAATTTTGCGCCTACAATGTGTGCCTGGTGTATTCCTTGTACGCCGTCGACTCTTTTAGAAATAGGAAATCTACTAGACAAGTTTTCCCAATTTTCTTCTTTGTAAGTTTCTTTGTAACTTATAAAAACACAATCATACATTGGCGTTTTCTCCGTAATGAATAACGTTGCTACCCTTAGGATACTTTCTCCATGGATCAAAAATAATTCCTTTTCCGTCCGATAATTCAACAGTATCACCTGGATGCGTAAGAACGTGTACATCTATTGGCTGGCCAAAACCATATGACACTACACCACCTAGTTGCCTAATGTAATGTTGAACTAATAATGAATATGATCCATCTGTCATTGTGGTACCTGGCTTGTATGAATCTGATGTAAAATGTATTACTTTACCATGCTTTAAAATTTCTGTTGCCATATTTTTTGCCTGCATCTCTCTCGCTTCAATTATAGCACTGAATATATCATAATTCAAGTTCAATCGCTTTGATAACCAACGTAATGCTATGTTATCTCGTGGATGACAACTGCCGCCGTCTCCCATACCTGCTGTCATATATTTTTGACTTATAATCCTATTTGTACTGGCACTTAGAGCATTGGTAACATTATCAACATTAATATTTCCATTTTTTACGGCAACATCTTGTATCATGTTTACCAAAGCAATTTTGGTGCTTATAAAGGTATTATAAAAAATTTTGATTGCCTCACACTCGTCCCAGGTACAATATTCTGTCCTTGGTTCATGTCCTAGAACATTTTTATAAAATTCTGTTAATATTAAAGCCTGTCTTGACTTTCCGCCCTTTTCAGTTCCTATCATTATCATTTCTGGATTCAAAAAGTCTTCCTTCACTGTGCCCATTGCAATTAGGTAAGGATTGTAAACAAAATTTGTTTTTGTGACAAGTGGGGCGAAATGCTTTCTAGTTGTTCCTGGTAACACTGTAGAAACTAATACAAGTAATTGTTTTTTATTCATAACATCATTACATTGTTTTAGAACTTCTATGACACTGCTGTAATCAAAGTCTTTAGGCTCTAAATGACTTACAGGTTTTTCTCCTCCATAATCATTGTCGTGTGGAGTTGGTGTTGCCACAAAAACTATCTCGGATCCTTTGACTGCATCTGCTAAATTATTCCTAATTTTTACAAACTTACTTTTCTTATCTACGATGTCGTACCCATTTACAGTGTTCCCACCTCTTTTTGCAATAGTTTCTGCACAAGGCATACCAAGTTTACCTAGTCCTATAAATGAAACTTTCATTTGAAAACTCCTTGTATGTGCTCGTGTAAATTCTTTTCTAGTTCTTTTCCTCTTTTCATTAGATGATTAAAATTATGTTCAAACACGTGTTCATGTTCTTTGTACATTGCTTCCTTGCCCGCCGGCGTGAGACTCAACCACCTTTGCATATTTTGTATCGCTTTTTGTGTACGGAAGTAACCATTTTTAGTGTTATCATAATCTTCATTAAAGAAAGTATCATAAGTTTTATATCCCCATTTACGCAGTGATTCTAGTATCTTGTATTGTCCTACAATTATAAAAGGTTGCTTGTAAAACATGGGTTTAAAAGTTTTTTCACTTACGAATCTATCTACCAGGCCGTCCATTTCCGTGTGCGTTTCCATTCTTGTTTCTGTGACAATATGGATCCATGATTCAAGATATTTTGGTGCATCTGTGTCTTTGTTTGGATTTGCTCCTTCTAGTATTTTATGTCTATCTTGTTTTAAAATCATAGGCAATGCTTTTTCAACTTGTCGTGTGAATTTTTTGCTAATCGTATGAGGGAACGGATCGCATGATTTAAACACATCAAATGCTTTTGTGTAATGATTTTCTGCTGTTTCCGTACCATAGTAATCATCATTTAGTTTTGAATCTTTAGCGAGATGACTGATGTAACCTAAACGCCTCCATTCCCAGAGCAATGAGACTGTCAAAAATCTATGCCATGCAGGTCTACGATTAAGACAAATAAAATCTTTTATTTTTTTAATTTTCTTTGCTTTTCTGGCAATTTTAGGATAAAAAATTTCATGCCATTGTCTTTCCATCCTGTTAGCATAGAAATGATTAAAATTTTCATCACTGTAATCTTCTGCACTGGCAGTTGCATATATAAAATCATTGTATTCAAGATCTGGTATCTGTTTACTAAAATATTCGAATAAAATTTTGAATTCTTTTATGCCCCAATTTTCCATCCAACCTAGCACTAATATCTTACAGGTTTTTTTCTTAATTGCATCTACTATTTCTGGTGGGAAAACATACTTGTCTAAATTTTTCAAAATAAACGGGTGTCTTAATTCAAAAAACCATATAAAATTTTGATCGGGAATTGTGAGACTAGGTGTAAAATATTCCACAAACGGAAATTTTATTTCTTCATTTAATTCACGATACTCCTTGGGATATGTTTTCCATCCATCCCTTAAATAATTTTCAAGATTTTTAGTGTAGTAAATCATTTGTTGTTATATACTCCGTAATTAAATTTGCGAAATGATCTTGTCCTTCTTGTCCTATATGAAACATTTCGTTTACCTTAAACTTATCTTTAAGTATTTCGTAGTAACAAGTGTCTTTGGTAAAATCCCCATATAAATTTTTCTTATCCATTTTATCATACAGCCATTTAAATTCACCAAATTTTTTATACCTAGCATCTAGTGGAAATATTGTTGTTACGAACAAATGAGGAATATTATTATCTTGTAAAAAAGTTTGAATATAATTTACTTGTCGAAAAAATCTAAGTTGTATTTGGTGCCATGTGCCCCAGTCTGTCTGGAGTAAACTTTTATACATATCATGATGTTCTGTAAGTAAGTTTTCATCCTGGAATTTTTTGTCGTCGATTATTCCAGGCGTTAAAATTGCCCTTCCATATGGTTTTGAATTTTGATACGCCAGATGTTTTAAATATATTCTATCTGATCCTGTGAACCCAAGTAATACAAAAATATCTTTATCTTTATTATCAAGAACATAATTTATTGTATCCTCAATAATCCAGTCATTTGAACTGCCGGGTGAAGCACGATTTACGATTTCTCCTGCATTTAAATTTGTGGCTACTTTATTTGGCCAACTTTTATCGTATACTAAACCATGGCCTGTATCTCCAGGTAATTCTGCACCACTACAATGGCTACATCCTTGTATGAAAAAAGTTTTACTGTCCATATTTTGGTTTCCTTTTGTCTACATATACGTCTGTTGAACAATGGCATCTTTTAATCGAACATATCTCAGGTTGCTTTGGCCAAACAATGTCATCTTGTTTTTGCAGATAACCTACTATGTCTCCCTGTCTACAGTTTGCTTTCCTTATGCTTCCATTGTAATCTACAAATAAACTTTTCAATCCTATGTCGCAAGACCAACCTCTAAAATCATTTTTCCCTTTATTAACAAGTTCGTTTGCATCACCATATTCATCTATTGTACCATCTGAATAATAAAAATGGCCACCTATGTTGTTTTTTCTATAGATCGCTTCTTTGAATTCGCCATTAATTTTTGAATTTTTCTCGAACCATTCCAGTTGTTCTTTGTTGTAATCACATCCTGTAAAATCACCTTCATTCCAATCTAATATTTTTACCGGCTCTGTTGTCACATATTTTAATTCTTTACAAGTTTCGTACATATCAACTGCCTTGTCCCAATGTCTTGTATCCATCATTACTCTAACATAAGTTTTAGTGCTTCTTGCACATACCAAAACTTTTTTTAAAAATTCTTTGTCTTCGAAACTAGGATGATAACTTGAAGATATGTAAGTTAGATATGGTGATACTTCTTTCCAATATCTAATACTCTTTGCAAGATTAGTTGTGACTCCAACAGTGTGTCCTTTATCGTGGAACATTTTTACAAGTTCAGGAAAAAATGGACTTACCGACGGCTCACCGCCTGCGATAGAACAATGTATGCTTTTATGTTTTGCAAATAAGTTGTTAATAAATTTTTTGGCCTGATTCCAATCATAGTGATGATTTTTTCCGTTATGGAGACTAGGTGGACAATAACTGCATTTGTTTGTACAAATATTATTAATGACCCATGTTAAGTAAAATGCAGGTTTGGCCTGCTTAATTTCTATCATCTCTGACCTTTTATAGATACCTGGGTAAAATCTTCTCACATCTTCCATCTCTGGAATAGTTTTAAAAGTCCACTCGTCTCTTATTGTGTCTAATTGATTAGTCTTTTCTAGAAAAAGTCTCGCCTGTTTCACGTTGTGTGATCTATCTAGTTCTACAAATATTTGATCGAATCTAGGACCTATATCTGTATCCCATTTCTTATTATATTCGCTAACAAATTTCTTTAATTTTTCTTTTATTTGTGCTCTAAATTTATTACTTAAGATGTGCATATGGAAATGTGATGGCCATTCCAATAAATTTAAATAAAAGTTTGCATAACTTTGATAAGGGTGCTCACCAATAACACCAAGTTCAGTCAAATGATTTATAATTTCCGGCAATCTGAATACGTTCATTGCTCCTACTGTGATTGATGGTTCTATAGCAATATGTTTTTTTAAACCTGCAAGTGTTTTCAAATTTGCCTCTACACGTGACCATACTGTGCCTGAACGAATTACTTCGGCACGTGGTCCTATTTCATCGATACTGGGCCAAACATTTATTCTTGGTCCGTTGTGTGTATCCCATTTTTTCCAATAATCAATTACATTTTTACCCGCATAATCTAATTTAGAAATATTTGTATTGTAATCAATACGCACATCATATTTCTTATGAGCATCTAACATTTCAAGAACTTTCCAATGTTCTGGCATCATTAACGGTTCGCCGCCTGCAAAGTAAATTCTTTTAACGTATTTTACTTGCTCTTCGAGAAAATCAAGTTTTGAAGGAAAGGTTGTTTCGTCGATGTTCAAAACTTTTTTTTCTGCGTGTTCAGTGATCCAACCCATTTTTTTTGCATCAGGCACCCAAGAAGAACTATATCTCGGGCCACATGATCTACATTTAAAATTACATAAGTTGCTAAATCTAAAATCCCAATAACGCAATTTCATGTCAGGCACTGCACCGTTTTTTTCAGTTATTTGCGGAATTGATTTTATTAAATCTTCGTTTTGTTTGTTGTGATGTGTCCGGCCGGACTGTCCTGTGGCGTCTTCTTGTTTGTAGCACTTTTTACAAATTTCGGGTTTTTCACCTTTCATCATTTGCAAACGTAAGTCACGTTGATTTTTACTATTCCAAATTTCTGGTAATGATTGTGTTTTTAGATCGCCCGAAAAGTAATCAAATGTTGATGTTAAACAACAAGGTATTACTTTGCCGCTAGGTTCGAATGCCAAATGCATCCATGGTATCGCACAAACAACTTTTTTATCCATTACTCTTTTGAGATAAAACTCTCAACTCCCCTGGAAGGATTTTTGTAAACTTTCTTAAAAAATGAACTTTGCTGGGGATCCAACGGTTTTGGCGATATAGGAATATCTAATTCTCCAATTAGGTCGTTACCCAACTTTGTTATCTCTTCCTCAATGCTATTTAACGAAATTTTGCTTTCAATATCTCGCCACATCTCATTTAGATATTCAAAATCTCTTGTATGCACAATATCCCAATCAGTACACATTGTCATATAAGTGCCTTGCCTTGCGCCGTACACTGCCCATATGCCATTTTCAACATCTGCGCCGACCATTTGCCAAATATACATTCGATTTAAATTTTTCCAATGATTCTTTTTAAATTCTTCTATAGGTACTCTAGCACCTCTATCAAGACTCATTTTCACTCCCTCTCTGAAACCTGCTCTCCAGGCTTGCCCTGGTGTGTGATTGTTGTATACATCACTGTAAGTGTGGTTCATTTGTAGATATCTTATGTCCCAACAAAAATCTATTTGAGAAGCAACGTCTTCTGGATCAGCGTTTTCGTGAGTCTTCATATTAAGAACATATTCTTTTGGCCAACATTTAAGTCCACCATTGCCGTATATCAATCCATTTACAACATTATATCCACACCAACTTATTACGCAATTTGCTAGATTAATATCATCATCAAACGGTACAGATACATCAATAAACTTTTCATTTATTATGTTATCTCCATCTACCGTTATAAATCTTTCTTTATCTGATCTTTCTGCACAGGCTTTGTGAGCGGCATCTGAGCCTTTTACACCGTGAACTCTTTTTACCCATGGAACTTTTTGATATATGTCATGATAATTTTTTTCTGCATTTGGCTCATCATAACTCAAATAAAAAATATCACAATCCTTGACCTTAAAATTTTGCATTTACATCCTCACGTGTTGATAATTGTTATATACATTTTTACAATAAAGACTGCAATTTTTTCCAGCCATGCTTTCGATAACTAGTTCTTTTTTATTTTTCAAGAAATCAAAATCAACCCTTATTGATCCATAGTAAATATTTGGATTATTTTGTGCAGTTACAAAGATGTTCTGAAATAATCCCGGGGATTTCGTCACTTCAGTAATAAAGTCATCATTTGCAGTAATAATCCATTTATTATTTTTTTCGTCTTGTGTGAAAATTAGGTTACAATCCTTATTATTTTCCGGAATTTGATAATGATCGTTCGTTGCCACTATACTTTCACTGACCTGAACTTTTGCTTTTTCTTCTAGTGTATGTTTTTTATTTTTCCATACGACATGATAATCAATTGTGTTCTTTTCTAAATTAAGAAATTCAATAGCCTGACGTTCTGCGATTTGAATAAAATTGTCACCATGTTCTCTGCCTACGGAAAGTATCGTTCCAGTATCTTTGTCAAAAGTTAAAAAAAATTCTGCCATTAGTTTTGCTCCTTGTATATTTTCTCAAGCATATTAATATTATTTTCTGTTAACATTTGAGGTTCTACATAATGCACAATGCCGTGTTGTTTAAAATTAGCAACATATATGTCTCCTTTTTGATCTACGTAAGTGTTAAAGATATCACTACAAAGTTTTGGTGGATTTACAAAACCTTGTATCTTTGGTTTTAAATGAACAACAGGAATAGTGTCTTGATTATGAACGGCATAATCTTCGAGACCTAGAACCTTTAAAGCAATAGCAGATGTAACGTCCATGCTTGGCCATTGCTGTGTTCTTTTTGGCGTGTATCTTTTATAATAGTCTTTCCAATATTTTATTATTTCGTTTTGTAAGTTGAAAAACTGCCAATTTTCTTTTGTTTTTTTAAAATAATAAAATGCATTATACACATTTGGAAGTTTGTTTAGAACAAAAGTTTTACGATAAAAATTATTTGTAACTACTTTATTCCTATATGTAAATGCATTCGAAGTAAAATACAAATCAAATTTATTGAGAAATTTCCAATAATTTTCTAAATCAGTAGCCACAAGCATATCAACGTCCATAACAATGGTTTCATCGTAAGGAGATATGTCATAAAATTGAGTACGATTCTCTGGATGTAGCATTGTAAGTTTATCGTTGTGTTGAATTTTTATAATTTTATCAAAAACATCGTAGGACACATCTGCAGATGTGGCTAAAGCAATTTTTTCATTTGCGTTTTTAATTTTTATAGATAGTGCAAGTGCGTATGCTTGTTTTAGATAATCGCATTTTTCGTTGTTATTTGCGTACAACAATATTCCCCTTGACATTATTCTATCCCATCTAAATATTTTTCTAAACTTATCTTGTTCATTACGTGTAAACTTTCCCCAGGAAGAGTGGTAACTGTGTTTTTTTGTCTTTTTGGATCGACCAACAGCACTGTGAATTTGTTGTCTTTGAAGTCTAGCAACTGATCGCGGTCAAAACTGTAATACAGTTCTCCAGGCAACGGCTGAGGCCACTCTGCCTCCGACGAAAAACCATTCATGATATGAATCGCTATGCTAAATGCGAAGTCGTTCCTGAAGTTTGTTGGTTGAATATGATAAACATACCTGTAATAGGTCCAGTTGTCCTTGATGTGCTTTACGAGATTGAAAAATCTCCTTGTTCTTTCATTTTTTTTGAAGTAAAACACAGTTGCCCAGTACATTTCGATTGAAGGATCGCTTACGTTTGCGATTCTCCAGAACTTTGCCATACTGTTGATGTAGGTTCCACCCTTCCATATCTGCAGACTACAATCTATATTGAAACAATCTAGCAATTGAGCGTTGTTTATTATGTAATCTGTGTCCATGACTATTGTTTCTTCATAAGGTGTGAGGTCATAGACGCTTGATCTGTCACCATTGTACCATGAACCCTGCACCCTTTTGTTCCTGGCATCTCTGTATGTTTTGTTGTTGCGTGTTGATTGTTTTTCTACTGTTATAATTTTATCAAAGACTGCGTGATCTTCTATTGATACGTCATCAACAGTGCTTGACACCAAAGTGACAGGAAGTTTCAAATGCATGGTGATCTGTTTTGCACAGAACACTGCCTGGCGAACATAATTTATTAGTTCATTGTTGTGAGCGAATAGAACTACTCCACGTGATTTCATAACAACCCTTTTGCATCTCGTTCTTTTCTTGCTTTTTGCAGTTCTGTATGGTATTCATTCAAGGCCTTGAAGTACACGTCATTTATTGTTTCTGCAAAAGATTTTATGTTTTCTATCTCGATGGGATTGTCTGCGTCGTCTATGAGGATTGAACTTGTCTTTGCATAGTCAATATCTTTGTTGACCATGTTGTCTACAAAGTTAAGAAGTTCTCTGGTAATGGTGAACTTTCCACCATTGTGGTAATGTATTGTTGCAGTCTGGAATTTTTGCTTGAGCAGACGTTTTCTATCAGCAAATGCAACTGAAAAATCCGTAAATTCCAAGGCTTCGTTAAGTCTTGTATCCATAATAATATTATACTTATCTTACGGCCGTAGGTCAACAAAAATATGCTTTTGTTAACCCTGTTTATTAGAGATTATTGAAATCCGTCTGTAGTAGTAAATGTCGGACTTGCCAGTGTCACCGCACTTGCGTTAGTTGGTCTGAACTCTGCGATAGTGGCTGTTAAAGTACCACCAACGTTTTCGTCAACTGGACCACCTGTACCTGTTTGGTCACCTGCGTCATCATCGTTTACAGTGATGATGAATTCTAGTGTAGTAGTGTTGTTGTCTCTTGCTGTGATGTTAAAGTCGTTTTCTCCGTACACGCCTGATCCAACGTCATGTTGGAAAATTTGTTGGTGAGAACCTGTCATGTCGACATTACCAATTGAAGTTGTATCACCTGCACTACCAGTTCTTGTTGTTGCAGTTCTTCCGAACTTGATTGTTCCTGCCGCGGTAAACAAGTTTGTCCATGAAGTTCCTTTTGAACCTGAACCACCTGATAGAGATAAAGTAATTCTTACTTCACCACCTGCGTTGAAATAGTTTCTTTTAATATCTGCTGATGCAAATACTACTGTGAACGTTGCATTGATGGAATCCGGAGATCCTCCCCATGCACTTGTTCTCTGTATTGTAAGTTTGTCTGCGGCAGTGAAGTTTCCTGAACTGTTGTTCAATCTATTTGTTTCTGCCGTTGTTGCTTCAGTTTCAAATTGTATCCAACCTTTTTTAGATGTTGCATCGTTTTCTTTTACAATGTCACCTACTGATTGTGATGCTATGTTTGAAGTTGCTGATCCTGTTTGGTGCAATATACACTTGTTTATATCTGTGAATAGTGCTTGTAAATGCGTTGCCTGAACCTTGTCGCCTACTGATAATGGCACAGAAGTTACAGATTGGCCATAACCTTTATCTCCCGAACCAGTCCCCAGTACAGCGGCAATCTTGGTTTGCATTGCGTTGTATCTTGTTGCTGTTACTACTGACATATTAAATCCTCTTTTGTAAACATTAATGTTTTAACTATCGTATTTATTTATATCCTATACTTTTAACACACAATTAACCAATTTTTCTGCGTCAAAACCGTGACTGTCCAATGCTATTCCTACCATATGTGCACCATCTTCGGCAATTCTACTACCAATTCCTGCCGAATTTGTAACATAAATCACGTCTCCCTTATTAACTGGTCCGTTTACTCGTATAGGTACCTTACCTTTCAACCCTATAATCAATCCTTCACCCTCTGCATTCATGAGATAGGCTGGATTTTCAGATACAACACCTATTGGTATACTATCTGCCTTTGTGGCTGTGACTTCTTGATCTCCACCTACACATACAATAGTGCCAGTGGGATATTCTTTATCCGATGAATATTTCTCTGCCAAGTCAGCGTAGTTGGCCTGTGTTGCAGTTCCATGAAATACATTGGCTCTAATATCAACCAATGATTTGTCATTGAGTGCATTTGCCGATCTAAACGCTGTCCAGGCACCGCCTGCATTACCAAAAGTTGTTGTTCCGTCGTCACCAAACGTTTCGTCAAATACCCAAAAAGCATCTTGCACTAGAGTTGAAGATGGACCTGCACCACCTGATGATGCCCCTCTGTTTACTTGTAGTCCTGCAAAATTAACCTGTCCTGACGGCAACAAACCAGATGTGGTACTGTTAAGAACCACAAGGTTATCTTCAACTATTAATGAACTAACAGATGTTGATACCGTTTCAGTTGCCGATAGTGTACCAGTAACAGTTAGGTTACCCGAGACCGTTAATGTACCTCCTGGTGGAGCAGAAGCATTTGTATTGACTGCTGTTGCTGTAAGTGTTCCTGACATTGTATCACTTTCGTCTGCCCTTAAAAAATTTGCCGCTGGCACTAATGATCCACCAACTGTTAAATTATCTGAAGTGTTAGCAGTGCCAAAAAATTTGTTGTCTGAAATACTAGTGGATAGTGTGATACCTTTTTTGACTGTTGCAAAACCTGCCGCTATAAGATCAGCACCTGTAGTGCCTGCTGTTGATGTTGGAGTAAACTCTTCTGCTGACACAACATACACAACAGAATCTCCTGTAACGCCTTTTAAAATTTGCTTTTCAACACCTAAAGTTGAAGTGATTGTTTCAGGGACCATGGCTGTAACACCTGAGCCTGCTACTGATGTAGGACCTATTAACGTAAAGGATGTTCCGTTGTGAACATATAACTGATTATTGACTGTGTCATACCATTGGTCACCTTGCACTGCGTTTGTAGGTGCAGTTGCACTGTTTGTTGTAGATCCAACTGGCTTCCATTTAGATCCTGTGTAAACATTTATTTGATTATTGGTTGCATCGTACCATAACTGTCCCCTAATTTTATTATCCGGTGATGTGGTGCTGGCAAAATTTTCTAAAAGAGAAATAAAGTTCTCATTCATTCTTTCACCAAAACCCGGATAACCTTTTCCGAATAATGAAAGATCAGTTGTGGCTGTATCTATGGTTCCATCTTTCAATGTCACCAAGGTTGTGCCTAAAGTGTTGTTAATGGTATATGCCATTTTTAATTACTTCCGTTGTCTCGCACTTGTACTAAAAAACTAACGTCACCTAGTAACTTGATTAATATCTCTGCCACTTCTGGATTCATTTTAGCATCAACTTTTGCTATCTCTTCTGCTGTTAAAACAGTCTCCGCGTTTGCGTTGATATAATCTGCGACTTCTTGTTTTGTTGCCATTTTTCCTATCCTTTAACGTATTTACTTCTTAATTAATGTCTGGATCATAGATTTCTAACCAATGACCAAATCTTTTCTCAACAAAAGGTTTTACTACTAATCCAACTGCAAAACAGAAACCTTCTCCCAAGAATCTTGTAAATTTACCTAAAATATCTCCTTTTTTACGATGGCCCATTTTGTATGCCAACTCGTTTGCTCTTGCCTGTGCTAGAGTTCTAATAACTGCTATAACTAATCTACCAAATTTTGTATTTTCCTTGTGTGCTTTGTCCATGTATGATACTAATGGCACTGCCCAGTACCAATAACCAATCTTTAGAGTTCTCGGCAAATATTTTACAGAAAACTCTGTATCAATTTTTAAGTCTTCAGCACTGAACATATCTTTATACATCAGCCAAGTGCAAATTACACGACCTCCGCCGCCGCCACCAGATCCTGATGATCCTGATGATCCTGCTCCACCTGATGAATCCAATGCATCTGATGATCCTGCTCCACCGAATCCTGTTGACGTTTGTTGGAACCCTGAACCATCATGTCCTCCTATTGTACCAAATAATGCTTTCCATGTGCCACCAATTTTTACGTAGCCTCCTGTAATTCTTTTCCATGTGCCACCTTGTTTTGTAAACATATCAGTAATGTTCTTCCATGTGCCACCAATTTTGACTTTTGATTCAACAGTGCTTGTGAATACTAAAACTGCTTTTCCATTTCCACCGGAACTTCCAGAACCGCCACCTACTGCTATGCCTGATGAATAATATGATGATCCTGTTCCACCAGGTGCTGTACCAGAACCCACTGAACTAGTTCCGCCTGATGGTACTTCATCACCT
>NZHE01000007.1 GCA_002691145.1 Rickettsiales bacterium | reverse complement strand
GTTTTAGGATCGCCATTTGAGGTAATACCTTTTTCATAAGCCCATTGTCGTATTAAATCAAAAACGTTTTCATCTACGTCAGATTTTTGTTTTTGGAATTCTGCCGCCGCAGCCATAGCTTTATTATATACATAACAGGAGTTAGGGCCAAATTGGCTATTATGTATATTAGATATAACCCAATCAATTTTATCTGTTGAATCAAGTTTAAATGTTCCGTAGTTATTTTTAATTTCAAGATCTGCTAAAAATTTAGCATCTATCTCTTTAGGCGATACTTTAAAAGTTGTGGTAGCATCGGATGAACTGTATTTATTCATAGTTTTTTTAAATAAATCTTTATAAGGTTTTCTATCTACTTTATAGCCTAAGTCTTTTTGTAAAACTCTTTCAGCCATTGAAGCTTCTTCCATATTGTTTGTTTCAAATAATATTTCGTATTCCCCAGGCTTATAGCCTTGTGTTTCTACAACACGTTTTTGTACATTAGTAGTGCATCCTATTTTTTTTCCTGGAATGTGGTATATATAATACATCATGTGGATAATGGTGCTTTAATTGGTTTTTGTGGGTTATAATTAATTAATTCAAAATCAGAATGCTTTGGTATTTCTATAGGCAAAGATAAACCTTTTTTTATTAATACGGAAGGTAATTTTAAATCTTTTCTATTTAAATATTCTTCTGCCTGATTAATATGATTATTGTATAAATGGCAATCACCCATAAAAGCAGTAAGCTGACCTGGCTCATACCCATTGCCTTTAGCTAGCATTAATAATAATAAACCGTACATAGCTATATCATAAGGTAATCCAAGAAATACGTCTACAGATCTTTGATTCCAACTTAAGCTTAATTTATTGTTATTAATATATATTTGAAAGCCGTAATGGCAGGGAGGAAGTGCCATATCATTAAGATCGTTGGGATTCCATAAGCTTGCCATAATGCGCCTCGAGCTCGGTTGTTCTTTAATTTGCTTGAGTACATATTTAAGCTGGTCAACACCATTAAAGTCCCTAAGCTGCTTACCATAAATAGGGCCAAGAGTTCCGTCTTTTTTATTAGACTTGTTAAAATCATCATCCCAATAAGTAACACCGTGCTCGTGCAGGTAAGCAATGTCAGTGCGTCCTTGAAGAATCCATAGTAATTCCGTAATTGCATGATTAAAATATATTTTTTTAGCTGTTAACAATGGAAAGCCACTGGCCATATCGTGGCGTAATACTCGTCCAAAGACAGACCTCGTCCCTGTGCCTGTTCTATCTTCTTTTTGTGCTCCTCCGTAGAGTATTCCTGATAATAATCCTTTGTACTCATCTTGTACGTTTATCATAATAGTATTTCTTCATATTATATAATTCTTCCCATATGTTATCTGCTGTATAAACATTAGGCGATAAGTAAGGTTTTTCACCTCTTTTATAGGGCCCAATACGTATTTCAATCCGCCATTCTTCTGGATATAAACCTTGTTGTGTAGGGGCTGGACTTATTCTAATATTATTACGAATACAATATTTAGACCATTCCATTTGTTCTTTACTAGGAGTAAAATCTGTATTTAAACCTTTGTAATTAGATTTCTTTTTTAATCCACTTCCCATGGCATTGCATTTACATTTGTTTCTTCAATAGGCATATAGTCTCCGCTTATATGATCCCACTTAAAATGAGCTTCAGCTTGATTTTCACCTAAATTTTGAAACTTTACTTTAAGCACCTTAACTTTGACGGTTTTTTGCTCGTAATTGCGATGAACAAGTAAGCCGTGATATGATGCATCATACCACTCACCACCGCCTTTAATGCTATACATAGTTGGTTCGTCAATTGTACCATCTTCTTTTTTATACATTTTAGTAGGGTGTGCAACAATAATAACAAGTACGTCATATTTTTTAGCAAAGGCCTCTATGCGTGTTAAATATTCCATAGTAGCATCGGGTATACTCATTGAGCTTGCCCCCTGCATTTTAACTTTATTATATGGATCTACAACTAAACATTTAATACCTTTACGTTTTACAAGTTCAGCACCTTTAGCAAGTACTGCATCTAAATCATATCTTTCGTTTTCAATAAAATAAAAATTATCATTTACTTTAGATATGATATTATTCCAACGATCTGTGCCTATATCATCCTTGCTGGGCATCCAACCTCCTAACTTTCTTATTAGTTTATGTGTATGCAGAAAAGTTGGTTTGTTTTCAGGTGATGCAAATGCAGTTTTCCAGCCATACTTTAAGTAGTAACCCACCACCATTCGATCAACAAAATCAGACTTACCAGAACTAGGCACTCCTGTAACGGTGATGAATTGCCCTGTATAAGTACTAAATATGCTGTCAAAGTTATTAAGACCGATTTGATAACCCGGCTTAAAGCCTTCATAAATAAATTCTTCCAGTTCATCATTTATATCCTTTAATGTTACAACATTTTCAATGGGTACAGGCTTAGCTTTAGTAATAACATCAGCAAGCATACTGCGCCCGTGTGCCACAAGAAATTCATTAGCGTCTTTGTATGTTCCGAACTCAACCGTAAAGCATCTCTCTGCTCCGAGTCTTCTAATAAGCTCTTGCTTAAGCGCCAGTCCCGCCTCATCTGCATCAACTGCGAGTATGACTTTTTCTTTTGATTCAAAATAGTCAATGCAGCTGTCCAGGTAATCAAGGTTAGTGTTATTAATAGTAGCTCCGTTTGGAACAGAAACAACGGATTCAATTCCGCTTTCCACAAAAGAAAGAGCATCCATTTCGCCTTCCACAATAACAACATAATCGTGACCAATAGTACGATCAATATTATAAAATACCTTTTCGGCTCCTTTAACAAGTTTAAAATTCTTTCTACCATCTCTATACTTTATGTTTATTAGTTCATTATTAATAAAGTAATTGAATTGAATTGTATTTTCACTCTTGCCAGTTTGCGGCATAAATTCAACACCTTCAGTTATTTTCATTTTAACCAAAGTTTTTTGACTTATACCGCGGCCTTCAAACCATTTAATAACATTATCACTTAATGTTGTATTATTTTTCCATTCAGGTTTGGTATATTCTTTGATATTATTAGATTGTCTTTTAAAAGTGTGTAATTGAAATACTTCATTACAATTCATACAAGTACCGAGACCACGTTCCCAATCATACATAGCACATTTTGCTTTTTGATTTTTGGGTTGTCTTGTATGCGAGCAAAGAGGGCATATACCCTCTCGCTTGCCTACATCAAGATCATATTGATTGAAATTATCAATTTCAAAACCGTTAATCTCTGTTGTATTCATGTTAATCTTCAATTAATGTTACTTCTCCGTCTTCATCGTATTCAATGCTTACAAAATCAAAATCTTCATTCATTAAAAAGGTAAATCAGGTTCGGTCTGTGCTGGAGCAGTTTGCGTTTCAATACTTGCTTGAACACCTTTATCTGCTGTACCAACATTTTGACCATTAGTCCATATAACTTTTACATTCCCTAAATACTGTTTTTGAGCTTTAGCATCTCTTTCATCTTTAGTTTGTTCAGTCATGATATATCCTGAGTCACCATATTGGCCAACTTCGTCGTTGACTACAACAGTAACAGGATAATATTTACCTTTTTTACCTTCGTAAATTTTAGATTTATCAATCTTAGTTAGATCAATACTTCCTGAAATAATACTTGCCATTAATATGTAGCTATTTGGTTAAACATTCTTCTAAGCTGGTCTTTATTGGCACCAGTTACTCTACGCATGTTATCAACCGCTTTTACGTGGTTTTGTTTTGCATAGAAGTTTTTTTCATTTGTAGTAATTCCTGTTACATCACATGTTCTTTTGCGCGTTCTTGGCATAATAAATAAAATTAAATTAAACAATTATAGGGTCTTTGATATATAATACTGCCCTATGTCAGTACCGTCATTAACGAAAAACTCTTCATATATTTGCACCGCTTTTGCTACTTTGTTTGAGCCAGATTGTATAAAACGATCTGAACAATCAAACAAACCAAGTTGATGAGTGTTCTTGTCAATAACTAAAAATATTAGTTCATAACCAAACATTTTAGAATAAATATAAGCTTGGCTATCGTAATTAAATTTATAAGCTGAGCTACTGAAACTATTAATATTTCCAGTTGTTTTTAAATCAATTACTAATTGTTCTGAGTGATTAACTATATCAGCTTTTCCTTTCCACATCATACCCTCAAGCTCTACTAAGCCTGGTTTCTCATATTCAACGTCGCCTTCTTGTATAAGCTGCCTAAATAAATCATTATCCATAACAACTTCACGCATAAGCTGAATTTCATCAGCTTCTTTTTCTAATAAGCATATATCACCATCAGATAGCAACTTATACTCTTTAGTATTACGAGAACTAGATTTAGAAATCTTAAATTTATCAAGCTTTTCCGGCTCGAGGATACAAGTGTGAAAGTAACCGCCTATAACTAAAGCGGCTGTTTTCGGTTTTTGCTTCTTAAAATCAAGAGGATTATTTAGTAAAGCGTAAATATCAGAATTACTTAAATACGTTTGTCCAAACTCTCCGTAATAATTCTCATCATCACGCAACTTTTCAATAATCTCTTTTTTATCCATTCTGTAGCTCTTTTAATGCATCAGGAGTAATATCATATTTGTCCTGTAAAGTTTTAAGTAAGCCTCCGTTGCTTAAAAACTTTTTTGCTTTTTCAATATTATTAGAATTAATTTTAGGTTTAATATCTCGGCCGTGATTGTTTGTAGCGTCCGCATCCGCAGTATCGTCAATTAATAATAAATTACCTAGTGCATACTTTTTAGCATAGCTAGAGGCACTCCCAAATTGCTGTGGTGTGGCCATACCCTTTTGATTAAGATCAACGCCAACTATAGCTGTTGAATGTATAGCATTTTTGGGGTCTTCGATATCAACCATCGAAGCCGTAGTTTCGATTATATCTCCAGGTATATATTTTTCGTTTACTATAAAATATACTCTGTACTTTTCATTAATAGGTTTCAATGCTTCTAGTATATCTTCAGCTGATCTGAAATTGTATTTACCAAAAGAATTATACCTAGATTTTTTTGCTTTAAACTCAAATTGAATTTTACTTAATTTTTCCGCTGTTGTCATTTGATATAAATTTGTGTTTGTAATATAATCCATTTTTGTAGTAAGTTATAATACCGTCGCCAATAACATAACTTACAGTGTCATCTATATAATCACTTGTTTCCATGATTTGTTGTGTACTTTAGTTTAATAAATCGTAAATTATGTTATCTTTTTTCATTAGCCTTCGCTTATAAGCTTTATTTAAAGTAGCAAAGCCTGTTTTTACGTTGTCTCGGCATTCACAAGAGTTGTATTCATTCGATATTTTATTATTCTTATTAACTCCTTTACCGGTTAATCTATCCAACGATAAATTAATGTATTTAGATGAAGATACAGCTTTAATATTATTAATATTATAATTTGCTTCTTTCATCTTAAGGTTCATATCGATGCTAACAGCATCATTAGAATGTTGTATATATAATAATGAGTCAACATTATTATTTATAAGTTTATATTTAGTTTTAAATACATTCATAGGTATATATAATATAGTGCAATATTTTTAAAATGGGACGTTAATCCGCATATATTTTTAAATTATTTTCAGCATAGTCATAAACTTTTGAAGAAGATTTTATATTATTAGTAACAACATAAAAAGCTAGTTCATTGAGTGCCACTTCATTATCTTTAATTTTCTTTAAAAGTCTTTGCTTTTGCTTTTTAACAGCATCTGGCTTCATATTAAATTTAACTGCTATTTCAGATATGCTTTTAGCTTTAGAATAAACGTCGTCAATACCATAAAGCATAAGCATCATATCTTTATATTTAGGCAGATGCCGCTCAAACCATTGATCAAAATATTCAGCTAACTTTTCATAATCGTAATCATAAATTTCATCTTCTATAGTAGTTAGCACATTTGTGTCAAACCAATGCGGAAATAAAACTGTTAAAAACCCAAACACGTCATTGCGTCTTGTTTTAGTTTTGTTATCCCATACACCTTTTATTGGCTTTTTAGTGCCATCAACGTTTTTTTTGATTTCATCTCTCACTAGTCCAGTAATACTTTTTTTAAGATAATTAGTAACAGCTTTTTTTCTGTCAATATTATCTTCAATTTTATTTATTAAATCCCATTTAATATTTCTCCATGAAATTAATAAAGCTAAAAAAGATTCTTGGATGAGGTCATTTATATTGCTTACGCCTATAGATGCATATTCTTTAGAAAAGCTATTAGCTATATTATATGCTAATTTAAAATACTTTTTAGGTATATTGCTATCTATATGTTTTAAAGAAGCCATATTCAAAGCATATATCTTCTTATTAAAGTTTTTCATTTGCGTGATTTAGGTTTTCTTTCTAGCTTTATTTTATCTCGTATTTTAAATACGTTTGTTGTAATGTAATGCTTGTAAGTTTTTATTGCGCTCATAACCAGTTAATTATAATGTTTATAGATATTAATATATTTGTTATAACAGCCTGCGCTATTAATAACGTTCTTACAAAAGCTACTAAATCTTCATTTTCAGCAGCTTTTTCACCTAAAGCTTTAGCCCATATGCGCCATACTTTTTTTAACATATTTCTTCAAAATCAATTATTGCTTCATCACTAAAGTATTTTAGTATATTAGCAACCGTAGCATCTTGAACATGATCAGCTACTTGTGTGTTGATTAAAAATTCATCATGTCCATATTTTGGACAGTCAACTATTAATTTACCTAATATACTCATATAAAGTCCCAAAATGAATCAGTTTTTTCAATATACGTTATGCCATTTTTTTTAAAATGTAAAGTTTTGTTTTTATCAAAACTATTTGGTATTTCACCAATAAGATAAGGCTTAAATTCGTGTACTCGTTTTGTTGATTGATTTGTTAATTTAATTGATTTCATTTTAATAAAGTTAGTTTAATATTATCCCATTTGCAGCACATACGATCTGTATTTACAAGTAAATCAATTCGTTTTGTCCATCTTTTATTCATTCTGTCTTGTACTTCCCATTCACCATCCAATTCTTTGTTAATACCTTCTATTAATACACACGCGCCAAATGTAAAGCCGAGCGGCTCAAGATCGCGTGAAACAGCAATCCAACGATGCTTAGCTGGATTTAAGCTATCAATACGTGCGTTTGAAGCGGTAATAAAAGGTGTGCTGTCTGTTTGTTTTGGGTCAGCATGATATATCGTTACTGTTACGAGTATTGTGTATAGCAATTTACTCATAATTACGTACTGTTTTTGCACGAGGAAAACGATATGCACCTGAAGGTGTACGCTCGAAATATTCAAAGGTTAGCTTTTGCCCAATATAAGATTGACGATTATGCCAAATGCCTTGACGATCAAGTATTGTAAGAGAAGGCCAAGGTACTTCAACTATTCGATTGTCTGAATCAACACCGATGAATTTGCCGAGACCGTTTTTGAATTTGCCACGGCCTTCAATATAATCAGTGATTGTGATCTCGGTGTCCGACCAGTCTTTAACTTTTTGTAGTGTGTAACTTCGTTTTTGTTCATAAGGTTTGTTTTGTCGAAGCATTGAACCTTCGTAGCCATTTGCTTTGTTTTGTTTGTGATATTTGTTTAATTCATTTTCAGAGTAAATAACTTTGGTGTCAACTTCGTGGGTAAACTTAAGTTTGTATTTGCTTTTAAGATTTGTAATAGCAAGTGTGCGATCAATAAATTTTAGATTAGCAAATGAATTTGCAGGTTCAGGATCTACATAATCAGAAAACAAATCGTAACAATGAAATTGTAAATAACTTGCTGCTTCAAATTTATCTTGTTGTGTTGGTTTTTGCTTGCGAACAAGTGAAATTATTTTGTTGAAATTATTTTTAAACTTATGATTGTAAAGCTCGCCATCAAGAATGAGATAAGGATTATCATCAAAAACTGGCTTAAGCTCAGTGAGTATATGTTTACAATTGTGGAATTGCTTACCGTTTCTGCTATAGGCTCCATCGCGTGTAATAACGCATCGTACGCCGTCGAGCTTTGGTTGGATAAAGTGTGTTTCATTTTGCCAGTTAATTGTTTTAGATACTGGGTGAGCCAGCATAGGTTTAAAGGTTGTCATATTCTTTTTTAAGTCTGTCATATATTTCTTTTAATTCTTTTAATAATTCGTATTTTTCTTCTTTCAAAAGCTTTTCTTTTGTTTGTTCTAGTTGAGCAAGTTGTTGTTCAATTAAATATTTTTTATCAACACTTTTTATATTGCCAAAAGCATCAACCTGGTGGTCAAAAAATTCTTCTGCACTCATTACACGTTTAATAGGTTCAATATCTAAATGATAATCTAAATGCTCAATGATTCGTCTGCTAATTAAGTTAGCTAATTGATTTAATTGGTCTTCGGTCATTAGTATAGTTCTTCAAAGGTTATTTCTGAATCTTTAGGAAAATCACTTAGTATACGTTCGATTGTATGCATCATTACATGTTCTTGAACTGTTGTATTAATTAAATACTCTTCCCACTTTCCTTTATATAGTATTTTTAATTTTCCCATATTACATCATAGCTATTCTTGGTATCAAACGGTTTATTTCTTTCCAGATTCGCAAATCTCTAATTGATTTTTCAACTAAGCCTTTCACTTGTTCAGTGTCAAGGCCCGCTAAGCCTTTGTGCCGATATTTGTAATAATATTGCACTTGATCTTCATGAAAGTGTAATTTAGAATAAATTTTATTTTTTACTCTTGCTTTTATGTATAGTTTTCTTTCTTTTTTATTCATCGCTGTTAATATTTTATTTGCGTCGCCAAGCTCTGTGCACACTTGCACTTACTTCTTGACTTACTATTTGAATTGTATTGCCTGTTTTGTGTTCGATAATAGGAACATAGCTATATGTCTGAATGTCAGAACATTTTACACATTTATTGTAACCTAGTTCAATTCTCACAGGGTGCATTTTATTTCCGCATCTACAATATTTCATAATTGTTGGTTTAGTATATAATTTAATACTTGCATTGGTGTTCCGCTCATGCTTTGTACAACACCATTTTGATCTTGAAATTGTATTCTGTAACGATCTGGTCGGTGTATAGCAAAAGGTGTATCGTATTTATTTCCCGCCATCTTTAATTGTTTTTGTTGGTTCATATTTATTTTCAATGTAATCAATCAGTCTTATGGTAAAGTATTCAATAATGTCGTTACCATCAAAACCATCATCAAGTAAAGGCTTTAGCTTTTCAATATTGTAGTCAACAGCCCATACGTCAACAATTGATTGCATTCTGTCATGCTTTTGCTTAATTTCTAAATAGTTTTCTAGTTTTGTGTTTTGTTTATTCATTATAATCTGTTTTATTTATTTGTAATTCAAGAAATATTTTATTAATTTCTTCACTTATATTATCACTAAATATATTGTTTTGTAACGTATTTTTTTTAATTATTTTCATTTATATTCATTTTAAAATATTCGCGTACTTGATTCATTTTAGATAAACCTAAGTCATATGCATTATATACATAGTTTACTTTATCGTCAATTGTTTTTAACGCTTTAATACCGTTTACATGGTCTAGTACTTCTATTTCTTTTGTTGTCATAGTTCTTGTAATTGTTTTAATAGTTCTTTAAATACCTGGTTGTGAAAATTGTTGTATTCATCGTTTTCTATTTCTTTAATTTCTTCATCCATTTGCCAGTCAATTGAATCGTATATTAAATCTAATATAACTGGTTGTAATTTATTTGCCAATTCTTTTGGT
>NZHE01000006.1 GCA_002691145.1 Rickettsiales bacterium | reverse complement strand
GTCTTGTTTGATCCAACGTTCTTACTTGTTATTGTACCTGTACCCGATAAAACTAAGGTTTGTGAGCCTACGAGATTTCCATGAGTAGAAAAATCAGATGCAACTGCATTCGTTGTAGCGTCATAAAGGCGTGTTCCAGATAGATTAATTGGTCTTCTAGTAATATCAAAGTGGTACGTTCCACCAGAAAGTTGATAATTGTCTGCATCACCTCCAGAACCATCAGAAATTGACAATGATCCAAGTGTAAGCGTTTTATCAGCTCCTACATTAGCACTAGCTATCGAACCATTGCCAGAAAGTGTTAAATTTTGTCCACTAACAAGGTTAGACAGGGTTAATTCAGATGATTGAACAGTGCTCACATTATCATACGCGCGAGTACCATCTAACGATAAGTTTCTTTTTGTTATATCAAGGATATATGTGCCTCCAGTTAGATTGTAATTTGAAGCCAAGCCACCATTTGAACCATTTACAATAGATAGACCAGAAGTATTTACACTGTAATTATTGGCAACGTTTGCAGAATTTACTGAACCATTTCCTGAAATTGTAACTGTTTCTGATCCAACAAAATTGCTTAGTGTGGACATGTCTGAGGAAGATGCAACCGTTGTTCCGTCATATTGTCTAGTACCGCTGACATCTAAAGGACGTTTATTAACTGTGAAATTATGTGTTCCTCCAGTAAATGTATAATTACTTGCAAGCCCGCCATTTGAACCATTCGATAAAGTCAGAGCAGATGCAGCATTAGTAATAGTTCGAGAACCAGCATTTTTTGAACTTATTGTTGCTGTTCCAGAAAGACCTAAAGTTTCAGGATTTCCGGTTGTCGAGTCAGTTGCAAAATTACTTGCAGTAAGAATTGAATTTGCTGCATTGGTATTTCCGTCATATATTTTTGAACCATTAAGATCTAGAGGTCTTTTATTAATGGTCAAACTTGATCCAGACAATGTATAATTAGAAGCTAGACCTCCATTAGTTCCATTTCCAAGTGATAAAGTACCCAAAGTAATTGATTGAGTTGATCCACTATGATTTTGTGAACCTACTGATCCGGACCCTGTCATAGTTAATGTTTCAGACCCGATAGTATCAGATGTGGTTAGTGTTGAATTTAAGTTTGATCCAGCTACTGTGTTTAAATCATTATATACTCTTGAAAAGTTGACTTGTTTGGTTGTAACAGTAAAAGCGTGAGTACCGCCGGAAAATGAATAGTTGTTTGCTAGTCCACCGTTTGAGCCATTGCTCTTTGTTAACCTAGATGCAGCGTTTGTAATTGTTGTTGGAGAATTTGCAACATCTTTATTTCCAATAGTCACAGAACTACCTCCAAGGGTCAGTGTTTCAAAGTTTCCATCACTATCTCCATCTACTAATCCTGTTGACCCACCTGAGCTATTTGTAAGTGATAACTCTGCTACTTCCCCTATAGTATTTCCGTCATACACCTTTGTTCCGCTTATATCCAATGGTCTCTGAGAGATTGTCAGATTATGAGTTCCACCAGAAAGGGTATAATTTTGAGCTAGACCACCGTTGGATCCATTACCTAGCGCAATATTTCCTGTTGAATTGAGTGCAACTGAACTTCCACTGTAATTTATATCTGATGTAGCTACAGTTCCTGAACCACTTGCCATTGTAATTGTTTCGCTTCCAATTAACCCAGTTGCTGAAGAGAAGCTCGAGTTACTCACTACATTTGTTCCATCGTACACCCGAGCAAAATTAGTGTCGATCACTTTTTCAGTTATATTAAAAGTCATGGTTGCACCTGAAAAAGTATAGTTAGATGCAGCATGAGTCTGGTCTGCTATGGCAAGTGTATTTTGACTCAAAGTAGTATTTCCAACTATTACATCTTTACTTGCTGCTGTTCCAGTTCCTGTAAATCTTAATCCTTCTGTTACGCCTCCTACAGTCACAAGATTTTGGATACTAACTTCATTATCACTCACGTTTGCAGTTGTATCACCGTCATAAACTTTTGTTCCATGAAGATTAAGCACTACCGGATTAACAGTCATTTGATGAGTCCCATCTGTAAATGTATAATTACCACTATCTGTTCCACCAAGGGATAAACTGCTTACATTAAGTTCTCTTGTACCTGAAGCTGCATTAACAAGAGTAGCTGTCCCTGATAAGGACACAGTATCCCCACTAACTGTATTACCAATACTAAGTCCGGACTCATCAATTCCAGTTGTTCCATCATAAGTTTTTGACCCAGAGATATTTACTGCTCTTTTTGTAATATTAACAGACACATTGCCGGCCGAACTTATAGTGCTTAAATTGTAATTTCCTGCATCAGTCCCTGATAAAGACAAACCAGAAACATTAACCGAGTATGCCCCCACATCAGCATCTGAAACACTACCAGTGCCTGTAACACTTACGCTGGCTGATAGATCATTTGGATCAACAAATGTTAGTATACTTCCGCTTATAGTTAAAAGTCCGTCGTAGACTCTTGCACCTGTGACGTATGCACTTGTTGATGTTAAGTCGGCAAGATGCGTTCCACCTGTCAGTGTATAGTTGCTTGATAACCCACCAGATCCATTTGATAAGCTAAATGAAGAAATATCACTTATGCTAATGTCATTTCCAGCGCTTGACTGTGACGCAACACCAGAACCACTTAGGGTAAGATTTTCTCCACTAACTAAATTTGTTAAGGCTGAAATAGAGCTGAGTATTGTTGTTGATCCGTCTACAGGTCTTGAAGCCTCAATACTTAGGACTCTTGGATTAATATCAAATGTAATATTTCCACTAATAGTGTAGTTAGACGCAGCACCAATTCCATCGGCAAGCGAAAGTGAACCCGCTGTAACAACTAAACCACTTCCTGCATTCGCGTTTGATGTTGAGCCTTGACCTGACATCGATAAAGTTTCAGAGCCTACAGTACCCGAAATCGAGGTTAATTCAGTTGCAAGAACATCACTATCTCCATCATAAAATTTTGTACCAGAAACAGTAACTGGTTTTTGAGTAATTTCGTATGTAGCGCCCGAAAGAAAATAATTTGCAGCAAGATGAGACCCGCTGTCTTGCAAAGCAATAGATCCCAATGAAACAGTCTGATCTCCGATACCAGCAACAAGCCTGCTTACAGTACCACTTCCTGTCACGCTTAAACTTTCTCCACTTATCAATGTTGTGAACTCGTTTAGATCAGACCCATCTACAGTATTCGTTCCATTATAAAAACGATCCCCACTCAACGCTATGGAACGTCTTGCGATTATTCCATTTGTATTTGATTGTGCTCCAGAAGCAATCTGATACCCGTAAACAGTTGTTTCTCCAGTTCCGCTAATTCCAGTAGTCAACGAACTTGTAGCTGAGAAGGCACTATTGGTTGTAACAGATTTCGATGAACCAGCATTTTTATTATCAAATGTTGCATCTGGTGAATCAAGGCTGACAGTATCGTTATGGTAGGTATTAATTGAACTGTAAACAAGGCCAGTAGCGGTCGTTAATGCAGTCGTTCCATCATATCCTTTAGTTGCTGTTGAAATTGTTTTTGTTAAATCTCGATTATATGAAAATAGATATCCATTACCAGAAGCGGGTGTAGGGGAGGATCCATATGTTTTTCCAAATTCCTTAAAATCAGCATTTTGTCTATTATTTTCTTGAACTAGGTGATTAACATCCGAGGTCGATTTCCATCCTAGCCATCTCCCATTTGGTGCTGATAAAGTACTGCTATTATAACGCCTTAATCTTGCACTTATTATCTCTATAGCATTACCTGAACCATTTGCCGTTAAATTTCCGTACAATCTGTGTGTAATACCGGAGCCACCTCGACTCAATACAGCATTATCTCTAATTATGATTTTATTACTTGCATTTATTGAGGGAAGAAAACTATTTGTGCTTACATTGGTATCTCTTCCCATATTATCAATGGTTACATTATTAGCAGTTAAAGTCACTCCATTAGCAATCAAAGTGCCCTCTGAAGATGAGTAAGAGGTATTTACACCATTGGAGGCAATATCATTTGTCATTATAGTTAAATCTCCGTCAGCGATATCAATATTTGCGTCAATATCTACTCTGAATCCAGCTTGCAAAGTTAAGTCAGACGTTGCACTATCACTCGTATCTATGGCTGAATCTACAAAAATCGTGTGATGAGCTTGAAGGGTTACATCGGTTCCTGCATTTAAAAGACTAGTAATATTATTTGGCGTAAGAAAGGTTGTACCGGTAGTATTTTGGGAATATAAACCTCCATTTGAGACTCCATAAGAATCAGAGTCTGAAGATTGAATCCTGATATAACGAGGATCAAGCAATAGAGAACCGTCACCAACTTCAATGTTTTTAAAATTTGTGATGCTTAATTTGTCTTTTGAAGAGATTTCTACAAAGCCTCCTCCTTTATCGTAAAAAGCAAGATTCGGATCATTTAATGTTCTTAATTTTGAATCATTTCCTGTGGAGTTGACTTTACTTTTAGCATTAAATAATCCGTGTTCTTCAGAAGTAACAGGTGGATCAGGACTGGATACAATTTCTCTCAGCGGCAAGGGATTAATTAACTTATCTTTACTTACATTTTCATTTATATAGAAATCTGTTAAACTTTTTGAAGAATTAATTTTTTCAGCAAAATTTTTGATTTTTTGTTCACTTTTTCCCTTTGCATTAATTGAACCGGAAAACTCTGTATTTTTATCAGACCAAAGGATTGCCACACCTCCTTTACCATTCAAGCTTGAAACATCAATTTTAGAGAATTCATCAACAGTTAATTCTTGAGTATTTTTTAATTTATTGTTTATCTTTTTTTCTGAGATCAATTTTTGATAAAAATTTTGTTTATTTTCATTATTTGCACCACCTTGAAGTTCACCCCCAATTCGAATCACTCCTCCCTGTTTTTTTCCAGTAGATTTTAAATGTGCACTATTCAAGACAACTTTTGATCCACTTATATCAATGACTCCTCCATTTCCTGAGCCTGAGGAAGAATTTATTGTTCCAGATGAGGTATTTGTCATCGAAGCAACAGAATTAACTCTACCCCCCTTAAAATCTCCACTTACATCAAGATAGCTTGAAGGTGCTTTCACAATTGATTTTTGTGAAATTAAATTTATGTCTCCTCCTGTGGTTTTTCCTGTGGAAGAAATAACTCCAGAAATTCGTAAGTTCTCTCTAGCTTTAAGATTAATTTTATTTCTATTTAAATTATTTGCATAAATATTCCCCTCAATGCTCAACTCTCCACCTGAAATATTAACAGAATTAGATTGTTTGGAATTTAATTTAGAAAAATTGCTCGCTGATGTATCAACTACTCCTGCCAATCTAACATTTTGTAAGTCTTCCCCTCCTATGACGACTCTTCCAACTTTATTATCAACTTTTCTTGCAAAAATTTTACTTGATTTCTTGAGGTTAACAAATCCTCTACTTAAGTTTCTAGCATCTGATGCTGAAATTTGAACTAGACCGCCGTTAGCTTTTAAACTTCCTGAATTTGAAACAATACTTTTTAAACTCCTACCATTTATATCTTTAACACCCTCTAATCTTGAAGCTGGTATTGTAACTTTCATTAAGCCATCTCCTACAAAATCTAAAGTTATTTTTTCACCTGCTCCTAAAAAAATTTTTCCTAGTTTGGCTGTTACTATCCCAGAATTTGAAACAACGCCTCCAAGTAACGCTGCATGTCCCCCGACTCCAACGTTTATCTTTCCCCTATTTTCAATTTTTCCTTTGCTACCACCCTCGAAAATAAAATCATCTTTTAAAAAATCTTTATTCTTAATGTTAAGAGAAGAGGCCGTAAAAGAATTAGTATTTATAACCGCTCCAGGTGTAATTGCTATTCCATTAGGGTTTATGAGTATAACTTTTCCATTAGAATTTAATTTTCCAGCGATAGAGGAAGGAATTGAACCATTAACTCTATTTAGTGAATGTGAATTACTCGATGGCATATTAAAATCCACCCTACCTTTTGAGTGAATTGAAAAACTATCCCATTCTAAAATTGATTTATTTGTTTTTTGATTAATTTTTAGATTATTTGTTCCATATCCCTCAATTGACACATTGCCTGCCTTAACAGATCCTCCAATGGGCATTTCAGCTGAAAAAACTTCTGTGGCGATACAAAATCCTAAAATTTTTATTCCATTACTTATAACTTTTCGAATTTTCATTACTTTAATCTCCTTAGAAGTTTAGAGAGACCTTAAGAAACATTTGATTATTATTTAGCCTGGTATCATGAGTTTTTTCTATTGTAGAACTTGCCCAATTTTTAGAAAATTCAAATTTACCTGTTACTGACTTTTCTAATAAAAAATTATCTGGTCCGCTAAACTCAATCCCCATTCCAATTGCATTTGCAGTTGTTTTAGATAATTCTGATGAGGTTGGATCAGACAAATACGCTTTACCAGATGCAGCGTACAGATATGGAGATATAGATAAATTACCATTTAAATTTACATTTCTATTAACTTGAGCTCTAGCAAACCAGGCTTCATCACCTGAAACAGCTCCGGAAGCAAGTCCACTCAGCTTTGATTCTCCGGCTATCCCCATTTGTTCTGAATTCAATAAGCTTCCCGAAAAAGAGTATTGACCACCTACACTCAAGCTAGTCTGAAATTTATCAAATGCAATCCCCTTGTAATTTGCGGAAGCATTGATATGGGAAAAATCTACGTCCGCAGCCCCCCTAGATAAGGGTGTTCCATTATTTGAATCCTTTTTACTTCTAGAACCTATTCTTAAGCCTTTAGTAATTTCCGTATCCAGACTTAAACAAAAGCTTTTACATCGATTAAATCCAATACCAGCTTTTATGCTGGTAATTCTATCGTGGCTTATCTCTTCATCTAAACCAGATGCGTTCGTATGTTGTATTTCATCAATCCAGTTTAAGGAAAATCTTGATAAAACTGCCAAATCTCTTTTATATTCAATAGGATAAGAAATATTTACTGAAGCAGATTTCATATTTGCTTCCAGTCCAAGAGACTCTACATCTTCTCCTGGTCTAGTCATGCTTTCTGTATAAGTTGCTCCTAATGTTAGCCCATTGTTACCAATAGGTATAGATGCAGCAATACCGCCTGCTCTAATGGGGACATCATATCCCGAACCGAACAAACCCGTTGTTGTGGGTTTAGCCAAACCAAAAGCTGTAAAGGTCTCTCCGAGACCCATTGAAGAATGAATAGAAGCACTTACTTGGCCCTGTTTTCTGCCAAGCTCTTTATTTTGTGAGTTTTCAAAACTAAAACCCCCAGATAATAACTTATGAGTTCCCTCAACAACTAAAATTGTTCCTCCGTCTTTAGTGCCAGGTGCTAAGGCTGATGTCAAAGTAATCCCTGAGGAATTACTCGCTAAAAGAAGTTGTCTTTCTAATTCTTTCATCTTTAATGCACTTTTATTTTTTAGAGAACTTAGATAAGAATAAATTCTTAAAATTTGTTGTTTAGGAACTTTTGAAACGTCAATTTTTTCTATAAATCCATTGATCACTTTAAAAAAAATAGTAGCTTTCTGAGACTCTAATTCCTGTGTCGGTAAAGTGACTCTAACAAGAGGATAACCTTTATTTGAAAAATCTTGTTCAATTTGAAACGCTACATCATACAGATTCTGAACTTTAAAATCCTTACCTACTAAAAGGTTACTATATTTTTGTACATCAATAACTCCTTGTAAAATTTTTGGTGTTAATATTATTACAGAAGCTGGTGTTATAACGATTTCTTCCTCTTGGATAATCTCTTTTTCAATTTTTGGTGGCTTAGGTATTGCCGCATTACCCCTTTTTAATTTTTCAAAATTTAAGACCGGGGCTTTTCTAAACATGTCAGGCAAGGCTTGACTTGGAGTTCTAGGAACACTAATCGCTTCAGAACCCATGAAGAGAAAAATCCATATAATTGTTAGTAAGAATTTCACCATATTTATTTTTTGAACTGGCGAATCCTACTAAATGTAAGAGCAAAGCTTTCCATTAGTAAAGTCTGTTTAATTATCCACACCTGTGTATAACATAAAAAAAGAACTAAATTAAGGAAAAATTACAAAAATTAAGCACTAAATGTAAGTAAAAATTATTTGATATATAGTTTCTTACTAATACTTTCAGATTCTTTTTTTGATAATGGGAAATACCAGATCAAGAATGATGCAATTAATTTCAATACAATCGGTACACCTGCATACAAGACATAAAGCAAGTTGGAACCAGTTTTACTAAGACTTTGACCTTCCTGAAATCCGAAAGATTCTAACAAGGTGAATGAAACCACGCTTGCGATACCGAATGCAAACTTATTCATAAATGTTAAAAAAGAAAAAAATAAACCAGAAATATCAACGTAGTATATAGATTTATGATAATCGACTAAATCTGATTGTATGGATGGTGGTATTGATAAGTCAGCACCTAAACAAAATCCGGTTAAAACGGAAATTATAATAAAAAGATTAATGTCTCCCTCATTTAAAAGAAAAACGAATGAGAAAAAAATCGCTGAAGATATCATTGATAAAAACCAAATATTCTTTTTTTCAACATATCTTGATAACCAGACCCAGAATGGCATTCCCAAAAAAGCAGCTAGAAAATAATAAAACAAGATTTTTTCTCTATCTTCCTCACTTCCTCCAATAACATAAGTAACAAAAAAAACAAAAAGTACTGTGGGAAAAACATTTGCTAAACAATTAATAAACCAAGATAAAGAAAGTCTCATAAAAATACTGTTATGCATTATCGTACCAAAATCTTTCTTTTTACTTAGACTTAATTTTTTCGGTTCTTTAACAGTAAAAAAAAATAAAGAAATCCCCAAAGATCCAGACACTATCGCTAGAAAAGTTATCGATGTTTCTAATGGAATATTACTATCAATTATTAGTGGTAAGGAGACAGATGCAATCAAACCGAAAAGTATAAAAAACTCTCTAGTAGCACTTAAACTTGTTCTGCCATTATAATCTTTTTCCAGATCATATCCAAATGACAAGTATGGTACTTGAAATATTGTCCATCCTGTATAAAGAGATACAATAAAAATACTCAAATAAATTTCATTAGGGTTCGATACTGGGATCAAAATACAATATAACGAAACACCAGAAATTATTGCGCCAATAAACATCCATTGTTTTCTTTTTAGTAATGCAAGATCATTTACCCAGCCCATCAAAGGATCTGTAACTATATCTATGATTTTGGCGCAAAATATTATTATTCCAATAGATGCTAATGATATACCATATTTCTCTGAATAGAGAGCTGGTAGAAGTATCATTATTGGAAAGGTTGGTATTGCAAAAGAGAACGCAGGAATTGAATAAATAACACTTTTATATGATTTAACTTTTATTATTTTACTCTACCAATTAAAAATTGACCTACATTTATATTACCAGACTTAAATCCGCCTTCACAATAACTCAAGTAATAACTCCATAATCTCTTAAAACTTACATCAAAACCACTTTTTTTTATATCAGCCCAAGAAGAGTCAAATGATTCTCTCCAAACATTAAGTGTTCTGGCGTAATGTTGTCCAAATAAATTTTCTTTTAATATTTTAAGGCCCTCTGAGTCAAGAGTATTGTTCAGTGATCTAACGGAGGGTAACATTCCTCCAGGGAAAATGTATGTTTGGATGAAATCAGGAAACTTCTTGTAGGATAAAAAATAATTATCCTTGATAGTGATAGTCTGTAAGCCAATCTTTCCTCCTGTTTTCAGATTATTTTTGAGGACTCTAAAATAAAGCGGCCAATATTTTTCACCAACAGCTTCAAACATTTCAATGGATACAATTTTATCAAATTTTCCTTTTAGGTCTCTATAGTCTAATAATTTAACATCAATTTTATCCGACAAATTCTCCTCAAAAATTCTCTTTTTCACTAGCTCAAACTGTTTTTTAGATATTGTTATTGCCGTAACCTTGGCTTTGATTATTTTAGCAAGATAAATTGAAAATGAGCCCCAGCCGCAACCTACCTCTAATACTGAATCATTTGATTTGATATCACACAGGTTAGCTAAATTACTAAATTTATTGATTTGAGCATCATACAGTATTTGGTCTTGACTTGAAAATATTGCGGATGAATAGGTCATAGATTTGTCTAACCAGTGTTTATAAAACTCGTTCCCTAGATCATAATGAAAACTAATATTTCTTTTTGAACCTTTTTTTGAATTTGAATTAAGGAAATGCTTTAATCTCAAAAATAAAATTACATACCATTTTCCTCGTATGTAGTTTGTAAAACAATGAAAGTTCAATGCTCCCCATTCTAAAAAATCAGTAAGATTTTTTGTATCCCATAGATTTTCAATGTAACTCTCAGCCCAACCCAAATCCCCTTTAAGAAAAAAATTTGACACACACCTGAAGTCGTGGATTTGGATCACAGTATTGGGACCATTATTTTGTCCACTATGTTCAAATACTGAATTATTATTATCTATGATTTTGATTTTTCCATATTTTGCTTGAGACAGAACAGAGCAAAATAAATTAAAATACTTCTTATTAAAATTTCTGATCATTGATTAAAATTTAGTTATAAAATTTTTTGGTTTTTTAGGTTTCTTCTTATACATTGCACCTTTTGCAAATAATTTCAATGCCTCATAGTGAATTCCTAAAGTGACAATTAAATTTTGAAAAAAATTTGTAAATACTAACCTCAATAAATTTTCTCCATTCAATTTCTTTCTGATACCTATGAAATTTGCATTAAGTAATTTATTTTTTCCGTCAAAATAATTTATATTTAATTTAGTTATTTTTTGGTTAATGGAAAAATTTATTTTATATTCGCCTCTTACATTAAAAAACGGTGAAACATGAAATTTTTTTCTTGTTTTAAAGCTACAATTTTTTGAGATCTTTGTAACATAAGAATGTTTTTCACCAAAAGTATTTGATACCTCTAAAATTACAGCTATTGGCTTGCTATTTCTATTGTAGCAAATGAAAACGCTAATTGGATTGAAAACATAATTCAAGAATCTTGGTATGCACAAAACTTTTATATTTTTAATATTAGAAATTTTAAATTTTCTTAACTGAGACTCGTAGTAGGAGAACAATGATTCATTCTTATTTCTTTTAATATCACCAAAATCATTCTCAAAAAAACTAAATAATGAAAATTTATTCCATGCAAAAAATTTATGAGTTTTTTTTTCCTTAATATCAATCCAGAAATAAGTGGCTTTATAATCTAGATTATGTTTAAAAGGTATGAATCTTGTGTGCTTTACTCTCCCTGAAAAGAAACAGTCTTGAACAAAATTTATTTTTTCCATGGCCTAGATAGTCCTGATAAATCTTCCGCAACATTTAAACCAGATACTAATCCACTTTCATGAAATCCATTTCCAGTATAGGCTCCACAATACCAAGTGTTGTTTATACCTTGAATTTTGAGAAGTCCGTTTGCAGAATGTATAGATTTCTTTGTAAACACTGGATGTTCATAAATAATTTTTTTATATATTTTTTCATTATCTGGAGTCTCTTCCGGATTTAAAGTAACAAATATATTTTCTTTAGTATTAATTCTTTGAAGTTTGTTCATCCAATAAGTGACCATCAAAGATTTCTGTTCATTTTCTGACGATCTTTCTAAATAATTCCAACTTGACCAGATCTTTTTATTCTCTGGCATAAAAGAGTTGTCCGAATGTAAATAAACTATATTTTTTTTGTAACTTATGCTAGATAATAGAGAAATTTCTTCATCTGATGCTTTATCAAGAATTTTTAGTGTCTGATCTGGGTGGCATGCAAAAACTACATGATCGTATATACGCTTATTTTTGTTTGTTTTTATTTCAATACCACTCTTATATCTTTTTACCTTGTCTACCTTTTCTTTTAAAAAAACATTGCAGGATGAATTTTTTATAATTTTCTGAATATACGATTGACTTCCATTAACCACAGTTTTCCACATTGGCCTATTAAAAAGCTTGAGCAATCCATGATTATTGAAAAAATCAATAAAATTTATAAATGGATATTTTTTTATTTGCGTTATCGGTGTTGACCATATACTTGAAGCCATAGGATAAAGATGTTTATATTTAAAGGTATTCGAATATTTTTTAATTTCTAAATATTGTTCAATAGTTTTCGATTTATATTTAGACTTATCAGGTAATACATTTTTGTAAAACATAAGAATCTCAAAAAGCATTTTCCAGAAAGAAAGATTTATAATATTTTTTTTTTGTGCAAACAGAGTATAAAAGCTCTCCCCGCCATACTCAAAATTTTTATTATCCACAGAGACAGCAAAAGACATGTTACTCTGAATTGTCTTTACATCCAATTCTTTAAATAAAGAGTTTAAGTTAGGATAATTTAAATCGTTAAATACTATAAAGCCAGTATCTACTTTTATTAATTTGTAATCTAATTTTGTTTTAATTGTTTGTGTATTAGAGTGACCGCCCAAGTAACCATTTTTTTCGTAGATATCCACATTAAATCTTTTTGCAAGCAGCCAGCTACAACCCAACCCGGCTATTCCTGAACCGATTACGGCGATTTTTAATTTTTTCTTCATTTTGATAAGATAAATGACTTTTATTTTATTTAAAGAAAAAAATATTTTACAATATGTTGTTTGACACTTATATATTTATACTATATGTTGTAGATGGAGATTAGTATGTACATAACAAAAATTTGTGCTTTAAGCTTTAGTTCTATTTTTATTGTATTACTGATCTTTAGTCTGTTTTAATTTCCTCCAATAAAACCCTGGGTAACCAGGGTTTTATTGACATCTATAAATTTGAAGCCAATCTTTAGAAGTCATGTTATTTGTTACTTCGTCTTCTACTAACTCAGAATTATTAAAATTTTTTAAATCAGTCTTAAAACCAATAAGTCTTTTTGTTTTCATTCTTTGCAAGCGCATATTTGAAATTAAGTTTAACATGTTTATATATACGACTTCATGAGATTTTGTTTAATCTTCTCTGAGATTGTGACGTTTAAAAACGCATACAGCAGAAAAATAAAGATTTTCTTTTTGCGGCGAAGAAACTATTATCCGCCTATTTAAATCACAAAAATTAGCTATACTTGCGTTCAGCAAATGCTGTGCATTTTTATAATTTGTGTGTATTGATAAAAATAAATTGTCAGAATTTCTGCATAACGATAATTGTTTTTGAAATTTTCCGTCACTTGCTTCTTTACTATAAGGATATATAGCTTTGCACCATGTCGCTGAATAAGTAGGTTTAAACCAGAGAAAACTTACAAAAAGGATCAAAATATTTATAAAAGGATTCATACTAAAAACCTAACACAGATTAATTTTAAATATAATTTTAATCCTAAAATATCAGAATTTACTAATTTAATCTTATCAAAAAATAAGTTTTTATATAAAATGACCGGAAACAGTAATCCTATATATGCACCGATTATTAAATCGCTTGGGAAATGCATAGACATAAATATTCTTGAAATACCCATTAAGAAAGCAATAATAAAGATCAAAATATAATATTTCCTGAAATAAATCAAAAATAATATAGCAATTGTAAAAGCTGCTTGTGTATGACCTGAAGGCATTGCATTTACTTTGTGTTCAATGTTAAAGAAATTTAATCTTTCATAACCTTGAAGAAAAAAATATTTAGGTCTTGATACCCCTAAAATATATTTGAAAACATGACATACAAAACCTGACAAAATTATTGATGAAACAACATGGTAACTGACTAATTTATAATATGAAATTGTATTTTTTAATTTTGATTCAGAACAGTTAAGCTTTTTTAATATAAATAACTTTTTTTTTTGAATTTTGTTTAATTTGGTAAAATTTCTTAAAAATAAAATATTAATTACAAAAATCACTAAAATATTAAAAGGATCAATAAAATCTGAGAATGGATCTATTATATTTTTGAAGAAACTAAAAATTCTACCATCAAAAGACCTCGTTAGTTTAAATAGAAAAATATCAAAAAATTTAAAAAATATTAATGTAAGGAAAATAACTATGACAAACAACTTCACAGATAAAATAAAATTAATGCATTTTTTCATCAGTTCTTATATACAAAAAAATTTATATTCTTACCTTGTGAGTAATTAAATCCCGAAAAAGATTTAATTCTTCGCATTCCAATGTCTTTATTATTTAAATTTACAAAGTCTTCTATATTATCTTCAGTCAAAATAAATAAATTTCTTTTAGAATGTAAAGCTCTTTCAAGCATTATTTTTGGTTCAATTTTCTTTAATTTATGACCAGCTAAAAAAACTAAGCTAGGTTCATTAAAGCCGTAACTATAAATATTATCAATATTTTCAATCTCATCCTCAATTATTTGATTAATATTGTCTGAAATCCAAAATGTTTTTAAGTGTGGTTTTAAGTCATAAATGATTACACAATAAAGAAAACATTGAAATAAAGCTGAAAAAAGAAAAAAATTAGAAATTTTCTCTTTTAAAAGACTTTGTACTAAAAAAAGAATTATTAAAATTAAGATAGCAATAAAAAGATAAGTTACAAAATTCAATTCTGAGTAAATATAAACCGCACTTACATAAATTGATAAAATAACTAAAGGAAAAATCAAAGAACAGACATAGGATGAGATACTAAATAATTTTTCTTTTGAGTTAATCTTTTTCATTAAAAATGAACTAATTAATATTACTAGCGGAGTATATGAAGGGAAAACGTAGTGAGGTAATTTAGTAGCTATTAATTCATAAATAACGAAAGGTGCAAAAAACCAGCAACACAAAAATAACTTTTTTGTATTTTTTGTAACTCTTTTTCTATCATAAAGTAAATTTTTAAGTGTTGGTATGATAAAAGTACATGATGGCCACAAAAAAATGAAGAGTAATAAGGAATAATAACCAGGATAAAATCCATGAGATTCCTGGCCTTTAGGAACTTTTCTTAATAAATCATTGATCACTGATTCCTGCCAAAATATACCTCCAGATTTAACTGTTATGAGAACAAACCAAGGAATAGAAATGATTAAAAAAATAAGATACCCTGGCAAAAAGTTTATAGCTTTAAATAAGAAGTAGTCTTTTTTTATTAATGAAAACATAAACATAGGTAAGAACACAAACAACAGGATTATTGGTCCCTTAGTTAATATTCCTAAAGCAAGACTTATCCAAAAAATTAAGACTATTTTTCTTTGTTTCTCTCTATATTTGTTTTGTTCATAGTCATGTGCGAACTTTAAAATTATTAAATTACAAATATTTATAAATAAAAATAAAAGACCATCAGATTTTGCTTGGTTAATCTCAGTTACAGTTAAAAATGAAAGACTCAAAAAAAAGGCTGATAGAAATCCTACTTTCTCACTCACCAATTTCCTTATAGAAAAAAAAATTAAAATTAAAGAAATAAAAATACCCAAAAAGGAGGGAATTCTATAAGTCCAAATTTCATCATAAGGATAATTTCCCAAAATTTTAGTTGAAACAAATTGTGCCCAATATATGCCTATCGGCTTTTTATATCTTGTTTCGCCATCTAGTTTAATATCAATATAATCCTTTGATTCAATCATATTTTTTGATGCCGAAGCAAACCTTGCCTCGTCTCTATCTAAGACAGGTATGTTGATGATACCTAAAAAATAAATTGAAAAAATAAAACTTAAGAAAATTAATAAACTTGTTGAATTTACTTTTAAAATAGTCATTGATTGAACTTTAATATTATTTAGATAAAAGAAGCAACAAATGAAATTAAAAATTAGTATAATTATACCAATTTATAATGAAGTTGATTCAATTTTTTCTCTCATGAATGAGTTGCTTATTGTTTTTAAAAATATAGACCCTGAAATAATTATTGTTAATGATGGAAGTACAGATAACTTTTCGCAAACTTTTAAAAATTATAAAAACAAAAGTAAAATTAAAGTTGTTATGCATGATATAAATAAAGGAAAGTGTATGGCAATGCTTACTGGAATTAGAAAGGCGAAAAACAAATTAATCGGTGTCATCGACGGTGATGGACAGAATCCACCTAAAGAATTATTAAAAATGTTCAAATTTTGGAAAATTAAAGTTAATGATACAGAAAAGTTTAGTATTGTATGTGGCTTTAGATTTAAAAGAAAAGACACTTTCATGAAGAAAATTTCATCAAAAGCAGCTAATTACGTGAGAAGAAAAATCCTTAATGACGATTGTTTTGATACTGCTTGTGCTATGAAGGTCTTCAATAAAAATGATTATTTAAAAATTCCATATTTTGTAAACGTGCATAGATTTTTGCCTGCATTATTTAAAATGAATAATGGAAGAATACATAATTTTAAAGTTTTAGATAGACCAAGAATTAAAGGACTATCAAAATATAATTTTAATAATCGTTTTTGGATTGGCATTAAAGATTTATATAAAGTTTGGAAATTAACACAAAAAAGGAGTGATTATGTTTCTCACAGCTAAAATTTGGATGATAATCGGTTTTATAGGGCAAATAATATTTGCCTCTAGGTTTTTGATTCAATGGATTGTAAGCGAACGAGCATCAAAAAGTATAATACCAAACATTTTTTGGTGGATTAGCATAGTTGGTAGTCTAATATTGCTAAGTTATGCGATTCACAAACAAGATCCTGTTTTCATATTGGGGCAATCTTGCGGTTTCTTAATCTATTCTAGAAATCTTTACCTAATAAAAAAAGGTAAAAAACATGGTAAAACTTCTCCTGACAAAATAATGAAATTATAAATGTTTAATAAAATACATACTGAACTTTTGAAAAGATCAAAAAATCTAAAATTTTTGAATGAACAAATTTCAGAAAATGGTACACAAAAAATAACTGCTCAAAAATTGGATTTCTTTTCATTTTTTGTAAAAACTATAATTTCACAGCAAATAAATTATTTAGTAGCAAAAAGAATTTGGAGTAAATTAGAAAATTTATTTAGAATGAGAAAACTCTCTGCTTATAATTATTTCAAACAAACCCCGAGGAAAAAAATTCTAAATGAAATTCCTCTATCCAAGTCCAAAATAAGCTATATCATTAATATCAGAAAAGCTCTTGAAGCAAGATTGATAGAGGAGGAAAAGCTAAAAATTTTGTCTAATAAAAAATTTTCTGAAAAATTTCAAAAACTCAAGGGTGTAGGACCATGGACTTGTAACATGTATCTTATTTTCTTTTATCAGAGACTAAATGTTTGGCCTAAAAATGATTTAGTAATTAATAAGGTTAAGAATTATATTTTAAAAACAGAGGCAAAAAATGTTAATTTTGAAATTCAATTTTCTCCATATCTATCAGTGCTAGCAATGCACTTTTGGAAAATTAATTCAAGAATACCTTTAAAAAATTGTATTTAAGTTATTCCCTATATTATAATTCCTCAGACTTTTAGACCAATTTATTTCTCCAATCTTACCACAATGTTTACATTCAAAACTCCATTCAGCTGAAACGGATTTACATGAATCGCAAATCCAAGATGGCCGATCCTTTAAAATTTTTGGAAATTCAGGAATTTCTACACTTTTAGTTTCTTCCGAAAGTGATTGCCATAAATTAATAATACGTTTGTCCCACAATGACTTGTTAATCATTTCTAAATATTTTTTGGTTTCCATCCACAATGACACATTGAAAGACGCCTTAGCTATTGCAAATTTTGTTTCATCCGACTTTAGGAAAGGTTTAAGAACTTTTATTATCTTTTTATATTTTCTCATTAAATCTTTTTCACTTTTATTATTTCTAAGCATGAAAACGTCTATCATTGGTTGATATTGCAAATTATTCCAAGAAATTTTTATTATTTTAAGAGCATCATCTTCTTTATCTTTTTCAAGATTAATTTCAATCATACTGACCGCAACTGGTATTATATTATTAGATACTTTCCAAGCAATGTCAGAACTTTCTCCAGATTTAACTAAAAGGCTTGCTTTTTTATCTAAAATTTTAGAATTGTTTGTATTAGTACTATCTAAAACTCTCAATGCTTCATTCCAGTTTTGTGATTTTGCAAACAAACTTGATAAGTTATCTGAAACCCACTCATCGCTTGGATTTAATTTATTCGCTTGGATTAAAAGATCTTTCGCTCTTTTCTGCTTTTCTTTTTTTAATGCAATTTCAGCAAGTCCTCTTAACCCTATAAATTTTCCCTCATTTGTCTTAGATAAGATTATCAAGTACTTTTCAGCTGAATTAAAATCTCTCTTGATGATAGAGGATTTTGCTAACAAATATGTTGAAAAAATTTTTTCCCCTATATTTTTTTTTAGTTTTCTTGAATTTATATCAAGGCCTTGATGATCGTTTGTAATTAGTGCTTGGGTGATTTCTCTTAAAAGAATGTTATTTGTAATTAATTTTCTTTTATTTTTTTTTTGATTAATTCTTTGTGGCATATTTAAAATTTTTAAGTAACCATTATACAAAATAAATACAATGAAAAATATGAGTAAAATCAAAAATATGCTTGCTATGACACTAGTTTCTATAAAATAACCATTCCACAATATTTTAACTTCACCGGGATACTCAGAAATCCATGTAATTGGTAATACTGTTATTAAAATTAATAAAAAAAATTTAAAAATTTTAATCAAATTCAATCTCTTTTATTATTTCATTAAGTATGATCGTTTTAAGTTTCTTATAATTTTCTTCAACCTCGATTTTTTGTTCTATATCAAAAATCAAATTTTCAAGTTTACTGCTAATTGGAGGTTGTATTTCTCTTATAACATTTTTTATCTTTTTTACGTCACCAAGTATTAGATAATTTTTAATTTTTATGAGTGAATCAATATAATCAAATTTACCATCAGCATTTTTATCAACGTATGTTTCTAAATTTTCATCATTATCAACTTTTGTTACTCTAAAATTTGAACTTAAAAGATTTAAAAAAAAAATTTCAAGCATAGAAGTTTTTTCATCAAGGTTTCCGTTTAACATTTCATAACTCTTATCGTAAAAAAAAAACCTTTCTTTGGTAATATCGTCAATTCTTTCCACTAGATTTAATGAATTAGTTGCTTGTGGGTTATTAATTCTTCGTAAGTAATCTAATAGATCTCTGATATTATTATTATCTGGAAAAAGCTCTAAAATTGTCTTAGAGAATTTATTAATTTTATCAACTTCAAATGTTTCTTGGAAGATTAACAATAATAAAAACTTTAAATTAACTGAATTATCAGACACTTGTTGACTGTTTCTATTTTTTAAATTTTTAAGTTCTTTTCTAAAAAATTCGAGTTCTTGATCATAAAAATTATTTGTTTGAAAAATTTGATCAAATTTCAAATTTAGTTCTTTTTGAACTTTAATTTTGTATTCTTCAAATTTGGTTTTATCTACAAATATCTTTTCTTTACTATCTTCATCTTTTTCTTCTTCTAAATCTGATAGTCTTTCATCGAATTTTTGATTATCTTTGTTTTTATCTAATTTAAAAGAAAAGGTCTTATTAAATGAGAAAAGATTATTTGATAAATGTAATGCTACTAAACTTCCGATGGTTATTAATAAAGCAAAATAAAAAATTAGTTTTCGCCAGTTAAGTCTTTTAGTAGAACTAGATTTTTCTACCTCAATGTATTCTGCTTCTTCAGCAATTTTATCTTTTTTATTTATCATTTCAAAATAATTTTATGTAGTAAAATTTTTTAGTTTTTTTATCAAATTATCTTCGTATGGCTCATTTAATACAATAACATTTTTAATTTTTAATTTTCTAATTTCATTTGCAATATTTTCACTTATCGTAATAAAAGTTTTTTCATAACAAAATTTTTCTAGGTCGAGATATTTTATTTGTTCATTAAACGATTCTGCAGTTTTCATAGAGAAAATAATAATGATACCTTTTTTTTTTTTCTTATAAAATCTCCAAAAAGTTTAGGATAGACATTATTTTTTATAATCTTGTAAACAAAATATTTTTCGTAATAACTTCCTTGAATTTTAAAAAAATTACCTAATTCGTTGCTTGACTCAAAAGTTGTTGGATGAAAAATATTTATTTTCTTTTTCCCGTATTTTTTTTTAAATAAGTTAATAATACTTGTCGACGTACCTTTTGCACTTATAACATTCTTAAATCCATATTCTTGCGCGAAACATTTTGTTGACTTGCCGATTGTGAATACCTGTAAATCATAATTAAATATCCTTTCATAATTTCTAACAGCATTTTTACTCGTGAATATAATTAAATCAAATTTTGTTTTTTTTATCATTTTTACGGGTGAAACTTTCTCTATTTTTATTAGAGGGCATATCAGTGAGACAAGAGGAATCGTTCCAATTTTATTTTGTAAATCTTTTGAATCACTCTCGGGTCGAGTCAGTAAAATATCAATCATATCTTTTTTGCTCTTTTTTTTAAATCTAAGGCAATTTGTATACAGTCATATCTTGCCTGATCTGAGTTCAGAATAATTTTTTTTCTTTCAAAAAAAATTGTTTCTAAATTTTCATAATAATAACAAAATTTAACTTCATTTTTTTGTTGATCAAGCTTTGCCAATGCCCCAATAGGCAATGCACAGTCGCCATCTAAAGTATCTAAAAATCCTCTTTCACATTCAGCTTCAAAGCTAGTTTTTTTATCATTTATTGGTTTGACTAGTTCTAATAACGCCTTGTCATCTTCCCTTAAAACTACGGCAATTATTCCCTGACCAGGCGATGGCACAAACTTTTCTGGGTTCATAGGTTTGAAATTTTTTAAGATCTTTAGTCTTTTTAAACCGGCCATAGCAAGAAAAGTCGCATCGTATTTTCCAGAAACTACTTTCTTGATTCTACTCTCAACGTTTCCTCTTATAATTCGAACTTTTAAATCAGGTCTTATTTTTTTAACTAACATTTCTCTTCTCAAAGAAGATGTACCAATGATGGCATTTTTCCTCAATTTAAATATTGTTAAATTATCTCTTGAAATCAAAGCATCCCTTGAATCTTCTCTTTTAAGCAATGCTCCAATAACTAAACCTTTTTCTAACTTTGTTGGTAAATCCTTTAGGGAATGAATAGAAATATCTACTTTTTTAGAAATTTGAGCCTGATCTATTTCTTTCGTAAAAAGACCTTTATTTCCTATTGTAGACAACCTGTCAGTAAGAAACATATCTCCACGGGTTTTGATAAAAACCTTTGATAGGCTAAATTTTTCTTCAAGAAACTTTTTTAATTTTAAATTAAATATTTCCAATTGTCTCTTTGCAAGTGGACTACTCCTTGAGGCAACAATAATTTTCTTAGGCTTTTTAATCATTTTAAAAAATATTATAATCATAGGACTTTTAATGCTATGCATAAATACTAAAATTTTAAATGTGATAATTATGGTTGTAATGGGAATTGAAACTAGTTGTGATGAGACTGCGGTCTCAATCATTAAAAAGAATAGTTCAACAGGTTACGGTGAAATTATTTCAGAGGTAATTTTTTCTCAAATTTCACAACATCAACCCTACGGCGGTGTTGTTCCAGAATTATCATCTAGAGAACATATAAAATATTTAGATAAAATTTGTAGAAAGGCTGTAAAAAAATCAAAACTAAATATTGAAGAAATTAATGCTTTTGCCGCAACATCTGGTCCTGGACTTTTGGGAGGACTTATGGTGGGTATGAATTACGCAAAAGCCCTCTCATTATCTTTAAACAAACCTTTCTTAGCTGTTAATCACCTACAGGCCCATATTTTAGTTTCAAGAATGCAGAAAAAAATATCTTTCCCTTTTTTAGTTTTATTAATTTCGGGAGGACATACTCAGTTACTAATATCTGAGGACTATAATAAGTTTAAACTTTTGGGTGAAAGCATTGATGATGCAGTTGGTGAAGCTTTTGATAAAACGGCAAAACTATTAAATTTAAAATATCCAGGAGGACCAGAAATTGAAAAGCTTGCAAAACGTTCAAAGTTACGAAATTGTTTTGTTCTACCGAAACCACTAATTCACAGTAATAATTTTAATTTTTCATTCTCTGGACTGAAGACATCAGTACGGAAGATCATTGAAAATAGTAATCTTCCTATAAAGAAGAGAGAAGCAGTAGCCTATGACTTTCAATCAGCGATCCTGGAATGTTTACTTATAAAATGTAAAAAAGCTATAAAATTTTTCAAAAAAAACTATCAAGGAAAGGATTTTATCTTATCAGGAGGAGTGGCATCAAATCTTTTTATAAGAGAGGGATTCAAAAAATTAACTGACGAGACAAAGATGTCTTTCTTTGTACCAGAGTCTAAATTATGTCTTGATAATGGGACTATGATTGCATGGGCTGGAATTGAAAAATTGAGTAATGGAGAAAAAGGTGACGATATTTGCTTATTACCCAAGCCAAGATGGTCACTGGAGGACCTTAAAAGTAATGAATAAAGAAATTTTGATCACAATTATTGGTTCAGGATCGTGGGGATTAGCTCTAGCTCTAGCTTTAGAAAGAGCATCGATAAAGGTTCAAATTTTATCTAGGAATCAAGATAAAGCACTTAAAGTAGTATCAAAAAACTCACGTTCACCTGTAAGAAGAATACCAAAATCTATCAAACTTATTTCTAGTTCCAGTCATATTGAAAATTCAAAATATATTTTTATAGCTGTTCCATCACAGTCCCTCAGAGAAGTTCTTAAAAAACTTAAGATTAGTCAAAGTAAAAGGAATAATTTCGTAATTTGTTCCAAGGGTATTGAAAAAAAAACAAACAAACTAATGAGCGAGGTGCTTACGGATATTTTTCCTGAGGCTGATCCCATCATTTTATCGGGACCAAATTTTGCTGACGAAGTTTCTAAAAATTTACCTACTGCTTTCGTTCTTTCTGGTAAAAAAAAGAAAGAAATTTTAGAATTAGGAAAAAAAATCTCAACGCCTAATTTTAGACCATACTTTAACACTGATATAATTGGAACCCAGATAGGTGGGACTTTAAAAAATATTATATCCATTGCCTGTGGTATTGTGGTTGGAAAAAAATTAGGAGACAATGCAAAAGCCTCTATTTTGTCAAGAGGCCTGAATGAAATGGTATTATTAGGGACCACTCTTGGGGCAAAAAAAGAAACTTTCATGGGTTTATCCGGGCTTGGGGACTTAGCATTAAGTTGCAACTCAAATAAATCTAGAAATATGAGGCTTGGACTTAGGTTAGGAAAAGGAGATAATCTAAAAGAAATTTTAAAAGACTCTCTTCTTGTTGAAGGGATGCACTCATGTAATTCAGTAACAACACTTTCTAAACAAAAAAAATTAGAACTTCCAATATGTAACACGGTTAGTAATATAATTAAAGGCAAACCAATTGACGATGAAATAACTACTTTAATATCAAGACCTTTACAATTTGAAAAATAGAATGAATTTTACACTCATATGCAATGATAAGAAAAATTGCCTAGAAAAAAGGAAAAAACTGAGAGAAAGGCATGTTTTGTATTTAAAACGCCATAAGGAAAATATTTTAATTGCTGGTCCTATATTAGATGAATACGAAAATCCAATTGGAAGTTTATTGATAGTAAACTTTAAAAATAAGACAGAAGTTCAAAAATTTTTGAAAAACGATCCATATAATCTTCAGGGTTTATTTGAAAAAGTTAAAGTAATAAAATTTAAACAAGTAATCTAAAAATACATTTGATTTACTATAAAATTTAAATATAAAATATTAGTTATGTCAAAAATATTTAATGTTCCTCAAAGTTTAAAAGATGAGTCAGCGCTTTCTTTTGATGATTATAAAAAAATGTATGAGGAATCGATAAAAAATCCCTCAAAATTTTGGAAAGAACAGAGTAAACGAATTTATTGGTTTGAAGATTTTAAAACAGTAAAAGATGTAAGTTTCAATGAAGAAAATGTTCACATTAAATGGTTCAAGGAGGGCAAACTTAATGCTTCATTCAATTGTTTAGATAGACACCTCAGGAAGAATAAAAATAAAACAGCTATCATTTGGGAAGGAGATGATCCTAAAGAAAATAAAACATATACCTATGAACAATTGCACATTGAAGTTTGTAAATTCTCAAATGCTTTAAAAAACATAGGTGTAAAAAAAGGAGATAGGGTAACTATATATTTACCAATGATACCTGAGGCCGCAATAGCGATGTTATCATGCTCGAGGATTGGCGCCATACATTCAGTCGTATTTGGAGGATTTTCACCTGAGTCATTAAAAAATAGAATTGAGGACTGCGAGTCAAATTTAATTATTACTGCAAATGAAGGTCTTCGAGGAGGGAAAAAAGTTCCTTTACTAAAAAATGTTAAAGAATCAATTCAGGGGTTAAACTTTTCAACCAATGTGGTAGTTGTAAAAAGAACTGAAAGTGATAATTTTTTCAATGACAAAACTGATTTTTGGTATCATGAACTAATAAAAGACCAAAAATCTGATTGTACCCCGGAACATCAATCATCTGAAGACCCACTTTTCATCCTTTATACCTCTGGTTCCACCGGCGCACCAAAAGGTGTATTGCATACTACAGCTGGTTATTTGCTTCATGCCTCTATGTCTCATGAATATATTTTTGATTTAAAAGAAAATGACATTTACTGGTGTACAGCAGATGTTGGGTGGGTAACGGGACATTCTTATATTGTATATGGTCCATTATGTAATGGAGCAACGACACTAATGTTTGAAGGAGTTCCAACTTATCCAAACGGCTCAAGGTTTTGGAATATAGTCGATAAACACAAAGTTTCTATTTTTTATACTGCACCAACAGCCATTAGATCTCTAATGGGTTTAGGTGATGAACTTGTACAAAAAACTAGTAGAAAATCACTTAGAGTAATTGGTACGGTTGGAGAACCAATTAATCCTGAAGCTTGGAAATGGTATTTTAAAGTTGTAGGTAATGAAAAATGTCCGATCGTAGATACGTATTGGCAAACTGAAACAGGTGCTACTTTGATTTCACCGATGGCAAGCATCACTCCAACAAAGCCTGGTTCTGCGACCTTGCCTTTCTTTGGAGTCCAACCAGTGATAGTTGATAATGATGGAAATGTACTCTCAGATAGATGTGAGGGCAATCTCTGTATAAAAGACGGTTGGCCAGGAATGATGAGAACTGTTTTTAAAGATCATGAAAGATTTGTAAAAACATACTTCAAAACATTTAAAGGAATGTATTTTACAGGCGATGGATGCAAAAGAGATCAAGATGGATATTATTGGATAACTGGAAGAGTTGATGATGTAATTAATGTGTCTGGGCACAGACTTGGCACAGCCGAAGTAGAGAGTGCACTAGTTCTTCATAATAAAGTATCTGAAGCTGCAGTGGTAGGATTTCCTCATGAAATCAAAGGGCAAGGTATATACGCATATGTAACCTTGATGAAAGGAGAATCATATTCACCAGAATTAAAACTGGAATTACTTACTTGGATAAGAAAAATAATAGGACCAATAGCTACTCCTGACATGATTCAATGGGCACCAAATCTTCCCAAAACTAGATCAGGGAAAATCATGAGAAGAATTCTAAGAAAGATTGCATGTAACCAAGAAGATTCTATAGGTGATGTTTCTACTTTAAATGAGCCTAAAGTTGTGGAAGAATTAGTTAGAGGAAGAGATATTTAGAAATCGTAACATATACCTTTTCTCTCCCAATCACCATATCTAGTAGGTTCTGGACCTTTAGGACCACCAATTTCTTTTTCTGACTTCTTATTTATTTTTTTTTCAATTTTTTTATTTTCGCTCATTATTCTAAATTAAACATTCTTATAAAAAAATCAAGATTATTTGATAAAATGTATTATGCTTAGTAGAGAAATTTCTGTTTTGATCTTGGGTGAAATTTTCAAGAATTATTCATTTGAAAATTCAATTAACAAAAATAAAGACTATGGTTACCTCTCATCAAGAGAAAAGTCATTCGTAAGAATGACTATATTAACATATCTAAGAAGAAATGGTGAGATTGATAGAGTAATACGCTCATATTTAAAAAAAAAGATCAAAAAAAAGTTTTTCATTAATGTTCTAAGAATTGGTGTAACTCAAATATTATATTTAAATGTACCAGATTATTCTGCAGTTAATACATCAGTGAGTATTATAAAAAAAAGAGTTCCTAGTCTAACCTCTGCCATAAACGCTACGTTAAGAAATATTTCGAGAGATAAAGAGGAAATTTTGAAAAAATCATCTACAATCTATAATTTACCGAGTTGGATTAAAGACAATTTAGAAAAAAATGTTGGGAAAGACAATACTCTAGCTATCTCAAAAGTTGTTGTAAATCGTCCTTACATTGATATTAAAATTAGAAAAGATGTATTTTTAAAAAAAAATTGGGAAAAGATTCTCAACGGAAGAAATATTTTCAATGAGATAATAAGAAAGAGGGATCTTGGAAAAGTTACAAATCTTCCTTTTTTTAATAAAGGGCATTGGTGGATTCAAAGTTTGTCTTCTTTACTTCCAATAATTATTGTTAATAACTATTTTAAAAAAATTGAAAAAAACCGTGTTTCTGTTCTAGAAATAGGTGGAGCGCCTGGAGGTAAAACTTTAAATTTATGTGAAAATAAATACAAAGTTACAACTGTAGAGATTTCTGAAAAAAGGATCAAAACCTTTAAGGAAAATTTAAGTAGGGTTGGTTTTAAAGTTGATTTAATACACGGCGATATATTAAATATAAATCTTTTTAGAAAATTTAATTGCATTTTAATTGATGCTCCGTGCACAGCTAGTGGTATAATAGCAAAAAAACCTGATATATTGATAAAAAACAAAGCAAATATCCTTAAAAAATTAATTGTTAAGCAATATGATATATTAAAGAAAACCTCTACGATTGTTGAAAAAAACGGTATAATTTTGTATTGCGTGTGCTCACTTATATCTGATGAGGGGCAAGAGCAAGTTGAAAAATTTTTGTTTCAAAATAAAAACTTTTCATTAGTAAAACTAGATGAAAAGATGGTAGGCGGTGTAGATTGTCTTTTAACGAAGGGTTCAATCACGGTAACTCCACTCTCTTTACAAAATGAAGGAGGTTTAGATGGATTTTTTATTGCTTGCTTTAAACGTTTATATTAATTTTAAAGATGATGACTGATAAAAATAGCTTGTCTAAAAAATGTTTAAAATTATTTTTCAAAACTCCAGTTTATAATTTTTTAATCAACAAAAATATTTCGACAGATGTTCATAATATTCTAAGTGATCCCTGGGGAGGAGATATTAATTCAGGTTACAATATTCTAAGAGGATATATAAAATTTTTTAATGAAACTATAAACTTTAGTAATTCTGTTTGGGAGAAAAATGATGCGTCAAAGGTTTGGAAAGAGGAACTGCATTCTTTTGAGTGGGCAAACGACCTAAGAGCAGTTGGTACAAATGAATCAAGAGTTTTTTTAAGACAATCAATAACAGAATGGATTAATAAGTATAGTTGTTTTCATGAGTTAGAATGGAATAATCATATAATTGGGAGGAGAATATGTTCATTATTTGGAAATTTTAATTTCTTTTTTTACAGTGCAGAAAAAGACTTTCAGGAAAATCTTCTAAGTAATATATGTAAACAAGCAAATCATCTCTTAAAGTGTAAATTGAATTTTACAAATGGTATTGAAAGAATTTTCGTTCTGAAAGCAATAATATTAATTACTTTAAATTATAAAATATTTTATAAATTTTATAATTTTTCAATTAAACTTTTACTTGAAGAAATAAAATTACAAGTCTACACAGATGGTTGCCATTATTCCAAGTCACCCTCAAAACATATCTTGTTTCTTAAAAATCTTTTAGATATTAAAAATTATTTAGTTGAGTCAAAGATTAAAATTCCTAAAGAAATTATTTCAACAATTTCAAGAATGGCATGCGTAGTAAAATTTTTTAAAATGAGCAATGGGTCATTAACAAATTTTAATAACTCTACTTCTTTTAAGAATATCTTTGTTAATCAAATCATAATGAGGTCAAACTCAAAGATTAAAGTACCCGAAAATCTTAGTGCTTCGGGATTTAGAAAAATTTCAGGGCATAAAATTAATTTAATAATGGATTGTGGTAATCCTGTCTCAGATGATACATGCGCTGGATCGTTGTCTTTTGAACTCTCTTTTGGAAAAAATAAAATTATTGTTAATTGCGGGGCTCCTTATGTTCATAATAAGAAGTGGACAGAAGCCATGAAGACAACCGCTGCTCATAGCACATTATCAATAGATAATATTAATTCTTCTGATATCTTTTACAAAAAAGAGAATAAAAATTCGAGACTTGCTAAAGTCTGGTCAACAAAGAAATTTAATAATCATTGTCATTGGATTGATTCAGCCCATTCAGGTTATAGAGATATTTTTGGCATAATCCACGCTAGAAAAATTCATATCGATATAAATAACAAATTGATAAGAGGTCAGGATGTACTATCGCAAGTAACTAAAAACTATTCATTAATAGCAAAAAAATATTTCTTACGCTTTCATTTACATCCTTCTATTGAAGTCAGTGCTACTGGGAGTAAAAAAAAAGCTATCCTTAGATTGCCCGGAGGTCAAGGTTGGGAGTTTATATGTTCTGAAGCAAAGATTAGAATTTTAGAAAGTATATATCTAGGCGAGAAGCAAAAAATTTATAAGACCAATCATATATTAATATCTGATAGGATAATCCCTGAAAAAAAGGTGAGGTGGTTATTTAGATTGATTAAATAATTACAAGGATAAATAATTTCTAAATTTATTTTTTCTATTTCTCCAAAATCCAACCACATCGAAAATAAAGCCTCTTTTAGTTAACATGTTATTTATAGTTTTGGTTTCTAACTTATTAAACGTTTTGTGAGAAACAGCCAAAATAATGGAGTCAAATTTTTCTTTTTTTATCTTACCTAACTCTTTAAATTTAAATTCTCTTGATTCATATTCTTTTATATAAGGATCATATACGGAGATTTTATGATCCTTAAGTGCAAAAAAATGAATTAAGTCAAAAACTTTTGAGTTTCTTAAGTCTGGGACATTTTCTTTGAATGTAAGTCCAAGTATTAAAATATTTGATTTATTCTTTAGATTTTTGTTTATCAAGCTAGCTACAAAGTAACTCATTTCGTCATTTGTTTTCCTACCTGAAAGAATTACTTTTGGTTCAATACCGACCTCTTTAGCTTTGGTTGCCAGATAAAATGGGTCAACACCAATGCAATGTCCTCCAACCAATCCTGGGTAAAATGATAAAAAATTCCATTTAGTTTTTGATGCGTCAAGAACATCATGTACACTTATATCTAGTTTTTGACAAATTTTTGCTATCTCGTTCATGAAAGCAATATTGATATCTCTTTGTGAATTTTCTATAACTTTAGATGCCTCTGCAACTTTGATATTTTTTGCTACAAATATATTTCCAGATGTCAATTTAGAATATACCTCAAATAAAATCTTCTCAACTTTCTTAGTATCTGCTGAAATAACCTTTGTAATTTTATCTATTGTATGAAATTTATCACCTGGGTTTACTCTCTCAGGCGAATAACCAATATAGAAATCAATATGTAATTTTAGTTTAGAGATACGTTCAATTTCTTTTCCGCAGATCTCTTCTGTAGCTCCTGGGTATACAGTGCTTTCAAAAACTATAATAGATTTTTTTTCCATAAATTTTGCTATCATTCTGCAAGCAATTAGTAATGGTTTAAAGTCTGGTTTTTTTTTTTCTGTAACTGGTGTTGGCACAGTAACAATGAATATGTTACAACTTTTAAGGTCATTTTTGTGATCGGAAACTTTTAGTGAACCATTCAACGATTGGTTGAGTTCTTTACAAGATACCTCTTTTGTTGAATCATTTCCGTTATTTATTTCATTAACTCTTTTATTGTTTAAGTCAAAACCAAGTACATCAAAATACTTTGATAATTTGACCGCTAATGGCAAGCCAACATAACCTAATCCAATTATGGCAATTTTTTTTATTTTCATGTATATTTTTGATTAATCAAATTTAAATTTATGGATTCTTCATTGTCTTTTTTTTTTCCATTATTTCTTTTTGCCTTTATAGCATTGCTTTTGAGATATTTGATAATTTTTTTAAAAAAAAGGGAAATTTTAGACTTTCCTAATTTCAGAAGCAACCATAAGTCCCCAATACCAAATTGTGCTGGAGTCATTGTGGTGCCAAGTATTCTAATATCAATTTTTTTATATATTAAATTTGGATACATAGGATTTTATCCATGGTTTCATATAAGTCTAATAACAATAATACTGTTTTTTACATGTTTGTTTGATGATCTCTACAATCTTCCAATCTTTCCTAGAATCGTAATTCAAACGTTGTGTGTCGTTTTTGGACTTGAGGTCTTTGGTAGCAACATTTCAGAATTTTCAGGAAATATCATCTTATTAAATAATTTTATTAAAGGTCAATATTTTATAGAAATTTTTTTAAAATTCTTGGTTGCTATTTCTTGGTTATGGTTAGTCAATCTGTTTAACTTTATGGATGGCATGGATGGCTTAACATCATGCCAGGTTTCAACATTTTCGATTGGTATGATAATATTATCCATTTTAGGATATTTATCAACAGATGAAACATATATCGGATTAATTTTACTCTCAGCTTCCCTAGGATTTTTTATCTGGAACAAACCACCTGCAAAGATTTTTCTTGGAGATGTTGGTTCCATTCCAATAGGTTTTGTGATTTCGTCTTTAATAATCTATAACTTTTTAGAAAATAATAATTTCATGCCTTTAGTTTTGTTAATTTTATTTCATATATCGGACTCTACAATTACTTTGCTTAAAAGGTTAATAAAAAAAAAGAATATTTTTAAAGCTCATAGTGGACATTTTTATCAAAATAAAATTAGACATGGTTATAATCATAAAGAGGTACTTAAAAAAATTTTTATTGTAAACATTTTGTTAGTTTTTTCTTCGTTATTATATTTACAATTTCCAATTCTTAGTATTATGTTTTCTTGTACAACTATATTTACTGTATTGATGTGGCTTAATAAGAGTAAAAAATGATTTTTAGAAATAAAAAGATTCTACTAACAATAATTCATGATTTTCTTATCTTGGGGCTCGCCTTTTTTATAGCTTTATGGCTTCGTCTAGAAGATGCTAGCTTTATATTAATTATTTTCTTGTGGAAATATGTAGTTATTTTTTCTTTACTTAACATATTTTTGCTAGGAAGATTTAATTTATATAGAGGTATCTGGAGATACGCTTCTATAGAAGAATTTTTATCAATAATAAAAAGTTTAATTATCTCATGCCTTACAATCTTGGCCATATTATTTTTTACAATAAGACTAGAGAACATTCCACGCTCATTTCCAATTTTACTATTCATAGTTTCTTTATTAGGAGTTTCCGGGCCAAGAGTCTTATATAGATTAATTAAAAATAGATTAGAAAATTCCAAATCCGAGACCAAAGAGACTAAGATTCCCGTTATTATTGTCGGAGAAAATTCTAGTAATGAATTATTTATTCGGGCTTCTAATAGCGAAAAAGAATCGCCATTTACAGTCATAGGAATTATTGGGTTGAAGAGTAAATCTATAGGGAGAAGCATTCATGGAGTAAGAATTATTGGAAGAATTGATGACTTAGAAAAAGCTTTCAGCTTTTACAAAGTGGAAAAAGCAACCAAACCTCAAAGAATTATAATTACCGAGCATAGTCTCCCAGAGAAGTATATTGAATCTTTATTCATATTTGCAAAAAAAAACGGCTTAGCTATAGGACAGTTACCCAGAATGACAGACTTATCAGTAAAAACAAAAGACAGATTTAAAACCCAGCCCATAGAAATAGAAGATGTTCTTGGAAGACAACAAAAAATCCATAATTCTTCACTTCTTGAAAATCTAGAAAATAAAAAAGTGTTAGTGACTGGAGCAGGCGGTAGTATTGGCTCTGAATTATCAATTCAGATTTCTAAACTCAAACCTAAGCTTTTAATTTTATTTGAACAAAGTGAATTTAATTTATATAAAGTGACTCAAAAAATTAGTGAAATTAAACATAAGAGTATTATCGGTGATGTTCGGGATTTTCAAAAGCTAGAAACAATTATCTCGTCTGAAAAGCCAGATGTAATTTTCCATACTGCCGCACTAAAACATATCACTTTCGTTGAGAAAGATCCCATTGAAGCTCTTAAAACTAATTTTTTAGGAACTGTAAACTTAGCTAGATTGTCTATTGAAAAGTCAATTCCAAAAATGATTTTTATTTCTACAGATAAGGCCGTAAACCCAAGTAATATAATGGGAGCAACTAAAAGATTATGTGAAAAATACTTACAAATGATTAGTAAAAACGCAAAAACAGATTTTAAAATTGTTAGATTTGGAAATGTATTAGGTTCTACAGGCTCTGTAGTTCCTTTGTTTGAAAAACAAATAGAGCGAGGAGGACCCATTACAGTAACACATCCTGAGGTTTCTAGATACTTTATGACAATTCGTGAGGCAGTTGAATTAGTTATAATCTCGTCCCAAATAAAGTCAAAAAATAATGGTACAATAATTATTCTTGAAATGGGAAAACCTATTAAAATTAAAGATCTTGCACTTAGAATGATAAAATTATCACAGCACTCGAATAAAAATAAGATTAAAATTAGATATACTAAGCTTAGAGATGGTGAAAAACTAAATGAAGAACTTTTCTATGAGAGAGAAGTTATACAAAAAACTTGTATCTCGGGTATACTGCAAACAAATTCTAGACTTTTTAAATTGAAAAAAAGTAATATTGAGGAATTAGTAAACTGTATAAATAACAATAGTCACTCAAAAACGATTAGTTCGATGGAAAAAAATTTACCTGAGTTTCAAAAATAATGAATGAAAAACTTTTTATAAAAAATGCGATAGTTTCTGTATCAGATAAAAAAAATTTGGAAAAATTAATACCATTTTTTTTAAAATATAAGATAAATATATTTTCTACGGGAGGAAGCTTCAAATATCTGAAGTCTGTTAATTCTGGCATTAAACTTTATGAAATTTCAAAGTTAACTGGATTTAATGAAATTCTAGATGGTAGAGTAAAAACTCTCCACCCTGCTATTCATTCTGGTATACTTGCTAGGAAAAATAAAAGTAGAGATAAAAAAGAAATTAAAGATAACGGACTTATATTTTTTGATTTGGTTATTGTAAATCTATACCCTTTTGAAGAAACAATTAATAATACTAAGAATAAGTTTGAAAAATGTATTGAAAATATTGACATAGGAGGCTCTACCATGATTAGAGCGGCAGCAAAAAATTTTGAAAATGTCGTTATTTTATCCGATCCAGCTCAATACGAACAATTTGTTAATAATTATAAGAAAAAAAACGGCCTCTCATTAGAGATGCGAAAAAAATTAGCCATTGATGCTTTCAAGACTTCATCATTTTATGAAGCTACAATTTCTAACTGGTTTTTAGAAAATAGCGATCAAGATATTTTTAGCTCATCAAGTCTTTATCTCAAAAAAATAAAACAACTCAGATATGGAGAAAATCCTCATCAAAAATCTTCCCTATTTAAATGGGGGAAAAATCCCTTTGTTCAAATATCTGGAAAGGAATTATCCTATAATAATATAGTAGACATAGAAAACTGTATATCACTTGTTATTGAATTAAGAAAAAAACAAAGTTGTGTTATTCTAAAACACGCAAATCCCTGCGGTGTGTCAATCAATAAAGAGCAAAAAGACGCTTATATCGATGCTCTAAGATGCGATCCTATTAGTGCGTTTGGTGGGGTAATTGCATTTAATAGTGAAGTTTTACTGGAAACAGCACAAGAAATTTTAAAAAACTTTGTTGAGGTAATCATTGCCCCCTCGTTTACCCAACAGGCTAAAAATCTTTTAATAAAAAGTAAGAAAAATCTAATATTAGTGATTAGTGATTTTAAATTAGCTAATCCAAAATATACGATTAAGACAACTAATAATTATTTATTGATACAAAGCAAAGATAGTAAAATCTTGAAAAAAGATGACTTAATATTTAAAACTTCTCAAGAAATTCCGATTAGACAGTTAAATGACTTAATCTTTGCCAATTCAGTTGCTAAATATGTAACTTCAAATGCTATAGTATTAGCAAAAAATCAATCAACTTTAGGTATAGGAGTGGGACAAACCAACAGAATTGCTTCAGCAAAAATTGCCATTCATAATCTCCTAACAAATTTTGATAATCAGAAAGATGTCGTCCTTGCATCTGACGGCTTTTTCCCATTCCCAGATATAATCCAGCTTTGCGTGAAACATAACATCTCTTCCATAATTCAGCCAGGAGGTTCAATTAATGACAAAAAGGTGATACTGGAAGCAAAAAAAAATAAAATTAACTTAGTCTTTTCTGGAGTTAGACATTTTAAGCACTAGTAAATAATACATTAATGATAATCCTAGAAAAAAATAAGTCGGAATCATAAACATTCCAAACCTAAATGACCCCGTCCAATATATAACCTGACTTATAAAAAAAGGTCCAATCAACGAATTTATATTTCCTAATATTGAGTACAAAGCAAAAATACTTATTTGCTCATTGCTATTTATTAGATTAGATAAAAAAGATCTACTTGAAGCCTGAATTGGCCCAATAAAAAATCCTATCGCAAGCGCAGAAAACCAAAAGATAATTTTAGAACTATTTAAGAACATCAATATAGTAAAACCAAAAAGAAATAGAAGACACAAAAAAATACTCCTGTATGACCCAATTTTATCATCAATAAATGAAAAGGAAATACACCCCATAATTCCAAATAAGTTTATCAAAATACCCAGTAGCAAAATATCAGGCTCTTTGAGGTGATGAATGTTTGAAGCATAAATACCAGCAAAGTAAAAAAGACTGACAACCCCACTATTGTAGACTAAATAACATATAATAAAATACTTTAAGCTTTGATTATTAAAAATATGAGTATCAATCTGTTGTTTTTTTAAAATCTCAAAATTTTCTTTTTTAAAACTAAAGATTAGCGGATAACAAAAGAATAAAATCCAGATAGAAACAATAGGTCCTACTAAGAGGAAAATTTTTGAAGAATTATTCAAGAAAAAAAAAGTTGGAAAAAACTCCACAATCAATAAAACAATCGCTAAGGAAATCAAACCTCCCAAGTAGCCAAAGGACCATCCCTTGTTTGATATACGTCCAATATTTTTAATATTAGAAACTTTGGTAAGTGTAAAGTTGTAAAACAATGTTAAGATTTCAAAGAAAATAAAAGATATAAAGATAAAAAATAAAGGTATCATCAAGGAAACACCTCTATCAAAAAAACATAAAGAAAATGAACTTGATATTAAAATTATTAAAGAAAAATGAAAAAAAGTGTTACTTATCTTGTTTATTTTACTAAAGAAAAAGATTAGTGAAAATATGATTATAGTAACAAAACCACTAATTGAAACTGTAAACCCCCAGTAATAAGACCCTACAGTTGAATCATCAGCAATATAGTTTACAAAGAAAGACCCATAAAAAAAAGTCAAAATTATTGTTGGATAACTTGACAATCCAAAATCAAATAAGTACCAAGATTTAGTCCTATTCATTTTTTATCAATCTGAATTATTTTAAATGCTTATAATTTTTTTTCTCTATTAATAAAATAAAAGTATAAATACAAAAAGCCGGACAAACTAGCTATTAATGAGCTTATTGGAAGAATTATAATTTTACTTTCTACAAAAAATAGATATAGGATCAAAATCTTAATTGTTAAAAAAATTATGCAGAATATTATGATCGTTTTATAAATTTTTTGAGCATAAAGAAATGTAATCATTAATATGTAGCTCATGAAAAATGGTAGTATTAAGATATATATTTCGAAAATCTTTGTAACATTAATTGTGTCATCTTCGGTAAACAGACCTCTTTCAAAGATGAATGAGATAACCTCTTTTGCAAAAAAGAATAAAGGAATAGAGATAATTGCAAAAATAAAGAAACATATATCTGTTTGTTTAATCAGGGATTTAAAATTATTAAACCTGCTTTTCACATTCGAAAATATGGGCAACAATGTTCTAGATATAACTAATGTTCCAAAAGATACAAAAAAAGAAAATGTCTTATATGCATAATTATATTCTGCTAAAGCCGAATCTGATAGTGAAGAAACAATAAAATGATCCACTAAATAATGGGTTCCCATTAATAATTGAATAAAAATAATTAAATAAATTGCTTTGTATGAAAAAGAACTAGAATTTAAACTTTCAACTTTAAAAAGTATAAAGTTTTCTTTGTTTTGTATAAAGAGAAAAAATAGCTGAATAACAATTCCTACAATGAGGCCCAACATCAAAGTTTGAAAGTTACTTGCAAAAAATATAAGAAATATAAGAGTCATCAGACTTGGAAATGATTCAAAAAATGAACCTATCTGATTTTCTTTGCTAATTAAAAAAGAAGTTAAAACAAAAGTTAAAATCCAAAAAGGAAAAATATAAATGAAATAATAGAAATTCTCTCGGCAAATAGATAGTACATTACTATTTAAACTGAAAAGATTATTCTCTAAACCAAAGAAGTATAAAAAAAATAAAATAAATGAGAGGAAACAACCTATCTTGAAGAAAAATATCAGAATCTGTTTCTTAAAGATTAGCGAATCTTTTTGTTTCTTTTTTTGAAGAATTGGAACTATATAAAAAGTAATTGAATATAAAAATATACCGCCAATTAAGTTTAAAACATTGAATAAAAAAAGAAAGCTTTCAAGTTCAAAATTTGTTCCATATTCTCTTGCAAGAACAATTTCTTTAATGAAGGATATTAGTTTTGCTACTGAAACAAAAAAAAAAGATAAAAAAAGTTTATCGTAATATTCGTGTCTCAATATTTTAGTAAAATTAATCATAATTTAAGCTAACATTTCAATCTGGATACTTTAAGGTAAAATTGATTACTTGACGATGAATATTTACTCAATTATCAAAAAACTTAAATTGGAGCGGGAAACGAGATTCGAACTCGCGACCCTCACGTTGGCAACGTGATGCTCTACCACTGAGCTATTCCCGCGTGATTTCTAATATATATTAAATATTTTTATTTTCAATATTTACAAAAAAACTTTAATATTCATTATTAATTCTCTATTTATAGTAATAATACCTTATTTAAGATTTTAATATGTTTAAGAATTATAGTTTTGAGAAAAAATTAAACGATTTACCAAGCACAATACCTATTTTTCCTCTAAGAAATTGCTTGCTCTTACCAAAATCTAATTTGCCATTGAATCTATTTGAAAATAGATACTTACATATGTTTGATTACGCACTGCTTAAAGACAGATTAATTGGAATGATACAACCAAAAGAAGAATTAACTAAACAACATGAGCAACCTGAGATACATAGTATTGGATGTGTTGGTCAAATAATCGCTTTTAATCAAACTAATGACAATAGATACGAAATTGTTCTAAAGGGAATTTGCAGATTCTCTATTAGAAAAGAGCTTGAACTGGTCAATGGGTTTAGGACCGCGTCCGTTAAATGGGAAAGTTTTAAAAATGATTTAAAAGAATATAAGACTTCATTATCAGGAAAAAGATTAAAGTTTGAGGAAAAATTGAAGCTTTATTTGAAAAAAATAAATATAAAAGCCGATTGGCAAGCAATTGAAGCATCAAGCGATGAAGATTTATTAAATTCAATATCGATGGGATGTCCTTTTTCAAGCATTGAAAAACAAGCTCTTCTTGAGGCTTTATCTATTGAAGATAGATTAGATGTTCTTATATCTTTGTTAGATATGAGTATAAGTGAAAATAAATCTTTCCAATCAAAATCTCTATCTTAATTTTTCTTATGATTCCTGAAAAAATTAAGCTTTTAAAACCAAAAAATCAATTACAATTTTATTATGAAAATGGACAATGTCTATTGCTCAATGGTAGTTTTTTAAGAGCAGCTAGCCCATCAGCTGAAAATAAAAATAGTGCTATGAAACCGAATCCTCAAAAATTTATCAATGTTAAAATTAACAAGATTGAAAAAGTTGGTAATTATGCGCTGAGGATAATATTTAGTGATGGACACAGCACTGGTATATTTAGTTGGGAATATATTTATAAACTCTCAAAAATCGCTTAATTATTTTAAACCCATCGCTACCATCATTAATTGATTTTTAATAAATTTTGAATTCTGTAAAATACTGATTCCCATTTTTCTGAAGCCTTTCAGGAATTTATTATTATTAGAAAAAAATAAATTCAAATTATGGGTTGCGTTTATAAATAACTTTCTATCGACTGAACGTTGTCTTGAAAATTTAGATAATACTTCTAAAGAACCTATTTCCTTCTTCATAAGCATAGCTTGATTAATATTTTTCAATAAAATGTCACAGTCCCTTACTCCTAAATTAAATCCCTGACCTGCTATTGGATGAATTGCTTGAGAAGCATCACCAATTAGTACGAAATTATTTCTAAAACATCGATAGCTATATTTTACATTTAGAGGATAAACATTAGGGTCAGTTATATTCATAATATTACCTAAAAAATTTTGATATCTATTTAAAAATTCTAATTTAAATTCATTCTTTGTTAATTTTGAAAAATCGCCTAATTCATAATCTACAGTCCAAACCACTGAGGAATTAAAGCTGTTCTTTTTTGAGCTTTTCATTGGGAGGATCGCAAGCGGTCCAGCTGGAAAGAAACGTTCTAATGCGACACCAAAATGATCTTTTTCATGGGAAATATTAAATACATAAGCGTTCTGCAAATATTTGTATTCAAAGCTTTTTAAATTAGAAAAATAACGAGATTTTGAATTTCTTCCATCACAACCGATTACAAGTTTAGAAGTAATTTTTCTTTTTTCAGTAATTACTTCAACTTTATTTTTTTCATCATAAAAATTAATATTAATTACTTCTGTATTTTCTAAAAAATCAATATTTTTGCTTCTTAAGGCCTCTTCTAAAAGTGATTGTTTCAAAATATTATTCTGTATTATATATCCGAGTGGTCCTTCATCTAGCATCTTTGAATCAAATTCAAGAGATTCACTTATTTCGTCGTAAACTAAAATTTTTTTTATAGGTTGTGCAAACAACTCTAAACGTTTCCAAAATCCAAGTGAATCAAATATTCTTTTTGTGCCTTGAGAAATAGCTGTTGTTCTACCATCGCAATGTTTCTTCTTTTTGTTAAGAACATTGGTCTTATCAATTAATAAAATTTTCAAATTCAATTTAGACAACATCAAGGCCATTACAAGACCTATTAATCCAGAGCCAATAATACAAATTTCAAAATATACTTTTTTATTCTTCATAATTTAAGCAAATTAATTTAGTGTTGAATAGCTAATTATATAAATGATAATAGATTATGAAATTAAAAGAATTAAATATAAAAAATATTTTGATAGGCTCATTATTAATAGTTATTGGAATATTTCTTATTTTGACATTATTTTCTTACGATCAAAACGATAATTCTTTTTTTCAAAGTGATTCATTAAAACAAAAGCAACACAATTTTTTTGGTACTTTTGGTTCTTACACTTCTGATCTTTTACTCAGAGCTTTTGGATTATCATCTTTTCTTCTAACTGTCATTAGTTTTTCCTGGAGTATAAAAATATTCAAGAGCAATCAATTGATAGACTGGTTTGCATTGTGTGTAGCACCGTTTAGCGTTGTTATATTTTGTTTCTTACTCGGAAATTTGTACAATAATATAAGCACCCATTTACCCTATGGGATTTCTGGATTTGTAGGTTTGGGTTTAAATAAGATATATTTTTTTTATTTTTACAATATTCCAGAATTGTATTTTTTAATTTTTACTTCCATTGTCTTCACAACTCTTTTTCTAATTAGCCTTAACCTTAATCTCTCATACTATAAGAACTTTTTTTTTGGTTTTTTTCAAGTCATTAAGTTCTTATTTAATTTTTTCCTATTTCTTTTTAAAGTTAAAAATCTGAGTATTAAGAATATTTTCTCAAATAGTAAGAAGATTAGAAAAAAGACTCCAACTTTCTCAAAAGCTTTTTCAAAAGAAAGAAATATTAATTATATTTTCCCAAGTTTAGAATATCTTGAAATTATATCGAATCAGAATAATGTGGAAACAGAAAATACTAGAGACGCTAAAAAAAATACATCTATGCTTTCAAATGTTTTGAATGACTTTAGTATTAAAGGGAATATAACTTCCGTGAAACAAGGGCCTATTGTTACACTGTATGAACTTTCACCAGCTCCTGGAACTAAAACCTCAACTGTCATTGGTCTTTCTAATGATATTGCTAGATCTATGAGCGCCATATCAGCAAGGATCTCTCCAATTGCTGGTAAAGATGGTATAGGAATTGAGATTCCTAATAAACAAAGAGAAACTGTCTTCCTACGAGAATTATTGGATAGTCATGCTTTTAAGAAAACAGACTACAGTCTCCCGCTTGTCCTTGGCAAAGATATTTTAGGAAACCCAGTTACCGTTGATCTTGCTAAAATGCCCCATTTATTAGTAGCAGGGACAACTGGTTCTGGAAAGTCTGTTGGAATCAATGCCATGATTCTATCGCTTTTGTACAAATGTACACCTGAAGAATGTCGCCTGATCTTAATAGATCCAAAGATGTTAGAATTATCAATTTATCAAGATATACCACATTTATTAACTGAAGTAGTAACTGATCCGAAGAAAGCTGTGATAGCGCTAAAATGGACTGTTAAAGAAATGGAGCAAAGATACCAGTTAATGACACAATTAGGTGTCAGAGAGATAGAAACTTACAATTTTAAGGTTAAAAAAATTCTTGAAAAAGGAGAAATAATTCAAAAAGAGGTCCAAATAGGTTTTGATGCAGAAACTGGTAAACCTGTTACTGAAAAGAAAACAATTGATTTTAGATTATTTCCAAAAATAGTTGTAATTGTTGATGAATTAGCTGACCTGATGATAACATCAGGAAAGGAAATTGAAGCTGCAATTCAGAGATTGTCTCAGATGGCCAGGGCCGCGGGAATACATTTAATTGTTGCTACACAACGTCCTTCTGTAGATGTTATTACTGGAACAATTAAATCCAACTTTCCCTCCAGGATAAGTTATCAAGTAACGTCTAAAATAGACAGTAGGACAATTCTTGGTGAACAAGGAGGAGAGCAGTTGCTTGGTAAAGGAGACTTACTCATAACCATGACTGGAGAAAGACTGAAACGTGTTCATGGTCCATTTGTAAAAACCTTTGAAGTTGAATCTGTTGTTAAGCACCTCAGAAGTCAGGGTGAGCCAGAATATCTTGAGGCAATTACAAATGAAGAAGAAAGTGACCCTCTTTTTGCACTTGACCTTGAAAAAAGTGATGAATTATATAATAAAGCTGTTTCCATAGTTTGCAGAGAAAAGAAAGCATCAACAAGTTTTATTCAAAGACATCTACAAATTGGATATAATAGAGCAGCAAGAATCATAGAAAAAATGGAGTCAGAAGGCATTGTTAGTCCAGCAAATCATGTTGGAAGAAGGGAAGTTTTGGTTGGAAAAGAAATGTAAATTACTTTTAAATATATTTTTTTGCTTTATCCTGAGTAGCTTTAGTAGTGATACTAAGATTAATGAAATTAGCAAATTTTTATCCGATATTACATCACTCTCATCTGAATTTGTACAGATTGATTCTAATGGAAATTCTGAAACTGGAATGATTTTCATGCAAAAGCCTGGAAAACTTAGGGTTGAATATACTCAGCCCAATCCTAATTTGATCATTAGTGATAATAGGAAGCTAGTTCATATAAATAAAAAAATACCATATATAAATGTTTATAAAATGAGTGATATACCCATTAAAATGCTCGTATCAGAAAAATTTTTAATGAAAGATTACAAAATAATTGACTATCAGAACCAAAATAAGATTGTTGAGATTGAGCTGAAAGAAAAAGAAAATCAAAAACTCGAAAGTATAAGATTAATCTTTGAAGAAAAACCACTGATTTTAAAAAAATGGATTGTAAAAGACGGAACAGGCACTCAAACAGTAATCTTTCTTAAAAATTTATCATTAAATAATAAACTAAATCAAAAGCTTTTTCGGATTGAAGATCCTTCTAAAGTACCTTTAGGGAAAAAAGTATATTGACATGAAAGTTAAACTCATATCTTGGAATGTAAATTCAATTAGAGCAAGGCTACAACATATAAAAAAACTGATAGCTGATGTTCAACCAGAGATTATTTGTTTACAGGAAACTAAAGTATCAAATGAACTTTTTCCTAAAGAGTTTTTTTTAGAATCAGGTTTTAAACATTTTTATATAAATGGGATTCCTTCTTACAATGGAGTTTGTATTATTTCAAAATTAAATGCGTCTAGTAGTAATTCTATTAATTGGTGTTCACTAAAAGATGGAAGACATATAATGGCTACTTGGGAAAAATTTGATATTCACTGCTTTTATGTTCCAGCAGGAGGAGAAATACCAGATCCAAACAAGAACTCAAAATTTAAACACAAATTAGATTTTCTTACTGAATTAAAAGAGTGGTCTTTGAGAGAAAGACCAAAGAAAACTATAATTTGTGGAGACTTTAATGTTGCACCTAGAGAAATTGATGTTTGGAGTCATAAGCAACTCGCTAATGTAATAAGCCATACATTTATAGAAAGAAAAAGTTTAAAAGAATTTAAAGAATCTAACAGTTGGGTAGATATCATCGAAGAAAAGATATTCCCACCAAAACATCCTTTTACTTGGTGGAGTTATCGAGCAAAAAATCACTTGACTTCAAATAAAGGGAGAAGGCTTGATCACGTCTGGGCTTCAAATGACTTAAGATTTAAAAAGGTATCCGTGAAAATTGTTTCTGAAACAAGAGGCTGGGAAAGGCCATCTGACCATGTGCCCGTTCTGATAGAGTTTATAATTTAATTTTTCTTTAAAAAATATTTATTGTCTTTAAATATCAATATCTTTGGGTTTTTTGGATTTTTCTCTATTTTACATCTAATCCTATAGACCAATGTCTCAAGCACATGCGTTTGTAATTTCTTTTGATATCCCCATACTTTTAATAGTATCTCATCTTTCTTTAAAGATTTATTTTCGTTTGCCAGAAATTTTAAAAAGTTATTTTCCATTTGAGTAAGTTTTATTTTTAAATCTCTATCTTTACAGTATATCTCTGAACTTGAAGTAAAATAATGGTACTCACCAATTAATATAGGGTGACTAAAATTAACTATCTTTTTTTTCAGAAAATTTACCTTTGTAATCAGAGATTCAATTTTAAATGGAGTAGAGACAAAATCAAAACCCGCTTTAATTATTAATTCCTGGGTTTTTATGTTGTCTGTTATAAAAACTAAACAGCTCTCTCTAAAAGAGCTAAGATCCTCTATTTTTCTGTTATCGATTAAAGATATAATGTGTATGTTTTTATTTGAATTTGATATACTTTCTGTGCAAAAAGGAATTATATTAATTTCTGTTTTAAAAAAAGACTTTAAAGTTTCTTTCAAATCTCTAATAATAAAATTATTTTCTGATATTATGTTTATTTTATAAGAATCATTCACCATGTCAGTTATAATTGTAAAGAAAAAAAATCATAAATACAGAGCCAATCTAACATTTAATAATATTGATGAAGAATGCTTGATCGGAAGATGTGGGATAGGAATCAAAACTAAAGAAGGAGATGGGGTCACTCCAAAAGGAAAGTTTAAACTCGAGTCTGTTTTTTTTCGAAATGATAAAATAACAGCTTTAAAAACATGCTTAACCAAAAAAGTAATAAAGCCTTCGATGGGCTGGTGTACGGACAGTAAAAATAAAAAATATAATCAACTTATCAAAAAGCCATATAATTGCATTCATGAAGACTTATTTATAAACACAAGTTCGTATGACATAATTATTTCTTTAAGTTTTAATACTCAAAAAAGGGTGCCCTTCAGAGGGAGTGCAATTTTTTTACATTGTATAGGTGAACAACAGATTTCTACGGAGGGTTGCATCGCAATTCGGAAAGACTCTCTTATAAAACTTGTTTCATTAGCCACAAAAAGTACTAGATTAATTGTTGCTTAACTCTTTCACCAAATATTTTTGTACCTAGTCTAATGTAACTGGAACCAAATTCTATTGCTGAGAGGTAATCTTTGCTCATGCCCATACTTTTTTCTTTTAAACTGCAATTATCGGCAAGTTTACTTAAGGTTTTAAAAGCACCCGAGGGGTCTTTGTTAAAATCTGGAATACACATTAAACCAACGATATTTATCTTTATATCAAATTTACACCACTTAACAAACTCAGTGACATCATTAATGTTCAATCCGGATTTTTGAGATTCATTATCAACATTAACTTGTACCATAAATTGATGATTGGTTTTAAGTTCGTTCCCTCTCATATTTATATAATTTTTTATTTTTAAAACTATTTTTTCTCTATCTAAAGTTTGAATGCAATCAAAAATGTCAAGCGCTTGTTTTACTTTGTTAGATTGAAGAGGGCCAATTAAATGCAAATTTATGTTATTAAAATCTTGTTTCAGTTTTGCCCATTTAAGGTGTGCCTCTTGAACCTTGTTTTCTCCAAATTCTTTATGACCTGCTCTTAATAAAGGTAAGATTGCATCAGCTTTAAAAGTCTTGGATACAGCAATAATCTTTGTTTTAAGATTGATATTCTTTTTTTTTTTAAATTCAATTATTTCTTCTAAAATCTTGCTATGGTTATCAACTATAAAACTCATGATAAAAATTTAATGAAAAATATTTCTAGAAGATGGTTTTTTTGCGACCCTAATAACGATAAATGTTTAAATACATTTTATAATATAAAAAATGATATAGGAATAATTTTTTACAAAAAAAAAAATTTAGATAGCAATTTTTTTAAATTATTAAAGGAGTATGTAGATGTCTGTAAGAAAACAAAAAAAATATTTTTGATACCACATTCTGTATATTGGGCAAAAAAATACAACGCCAATGGAGTTTATATATCCATTCATCGACAAAGAAACTCTTTGAGTACACGTTTAAATCTACTAAAAACTAATAAACTTATAGTTGCAACCTCAATACACAATATGAAAGAAATGTATTTATCCCGAAAAGCTAACTTTGATTTCATATTTATCTCGCCTGCTTTTAAAACGAATAGCCATAAGGAGCTTGCTGAACATCGAAAAATTAGATTTATAAATCTGTGTAAATATTCTAATACTAATGTATTTGCATTAGGAGGAATGAATGAAGTAAGATTTAAGTCATTAAAAAACAAATATTTAACAGGATTTGGTGGAATTGAAAGTTTTAATTATCTATAGGTTTAAATTATGAGTTCTTACGATCATAACAAAATTGAAAAAAAATGGCAGAAAATTTGGCATCAGTCAAATATACACAAGTCTCTAAGAAAAAAGGAAAAGAAAAAATTCTATATTTTGGAGATGTTTCCATATCCGTCCGGTAGGATTCACATGGGACATGTAAGGAATTATACACTTGGAGATGTAGTTGCTAGATTCTACAAAGCAAATTCTTATAACGTCTTACACCCAATGGGTTGGGATTCTTTTGGTATGCCAGCTGAAAATGCAGCAATAGAGAATACTACTAGTCCAGATAAATGGACTTTAAAAAATATTAAGAATATGAAAACTCAACTAAAAGAGATGGGCCTTGCTATTGATTGGAGTAAGGAAATATCAACCTGCTCAATAGAATACTATAAACATCAACAAAAACTTTTTATAGACCTTTATAATAACGGTTTAATTTATAAAAAAGACAGCTTTGTAAATTGGGATCCGGTTGATCTTACTGTTCTTGCTAATGAACAAGTCATCGATGGAAAGGGATGGAGGTCGGGTGCAAAGGTAGAAAAAAAAAAGTTATCACAATGGTTTTTTAAAATAACAGAATTTGCTAACGATTTGCTAGAAGATTTAAAAGGTCTCGATTTGTGGCCTGAAAAAGTCAAAACAATGCAAAAGAATTGGATCGGTAGGTCTGAGGGCATAGAAATTAATTTTGATATAAACTCAAATACTAACGATAATTTGAAGGTTAGAAAGATAAACATATTTACAACGAAACCTGAAACAATCTTTGGAGCATCTTTTATAGCATTAGCGGTAAACCATCCAATATCTGAATTTTTTAAGTCTGACAAATCATTTATAGATTTTAAGAAAATCTGTGAAACTCAAGATACATCTGAAGAATCCCAATCAATTAATGCAAAACTGGGTTTCAAAACTAATTTATCCGTGGAGCATCCGTTTATCAAGGGTAAAAGCCTTCCTGTTTTCTTTGCAAACTTTATTTTGATGGATTATGGAACAGGAGCAATATTTGGATGCCCAGCACATGATCAAAGAGATTTTGAATTTGCAGAAAAATATAATTTAGAAATTAAACCAATAGTATCAACTAAAATGCCCAATAAAAGTTGCGTAGATAAGCTCCCATTTATTTATGATAATACTGCGATTATAAAAAATTCAGCATTTCTTAATGATTTGAAAGTTGAAAAAGGTAGAGAAGTAGTTATCAAGAGATTAAATTCAATGGGCATTGGTAATGTAAAAGTTTCTTTCAGATTAAGAGATTGGGGAGTTTCAAGACAGAGATACTGGGGTTGTCCTATTCCAATAATATACAGAGAGGATGGAAAGATCTTAACAGTAAAAGAAAATGAATTACCAGTAATCCTGCCTAAAACTTCTGATTTTAGTTCAAAAACTGTCCCTCTTCAAGATAAAACCTGGAAAAATATAAAATGTCCCGAGACAGGTTTAAACGCTGTAAGAGAAACAGACACTTTAGATACTTTCTTTGATTCTTCTTGGTATTTTCTAAGATTTTGCTCTCCACATAATGAAAAATTGCCATTTGATAAAAATGATGTAGATTATTGGATGCCTGTAGATCAGTATATTGGAGGGATTGAACACGCTATTTTACATCTATTATATTCACGTTTTTTTATGAGAGCTCTGAAAAGATGCGGATATTCAGTTCCTTTAGAACCATTTAAAAAACTTCTTACCCAGGGGATGGTATGTCACGAAACTTTCAGAGATTCAAATAATCAGTGGGTAGAACCGGATAATGTAATTAAAAATAATAATAAATACATTACAAAAGATGGTAAATCTGTTGTTGTTGGTCGATCAGAAAAAATGAGCAAATCAAAGAAAAATGTTATAAATCCATCCAACATTATTAATAAGTATGGTGCTGACACTGCTCGGTTATTTATGATGTCTGATTCTCCTCCCGAAAAAGATCTTCAATGGTCTTCAGATGGGATAAAATCCACATGGAAATTCTTAAATAGAATTTATCTTCTTTTAGAAAATAAAGACTTTGAATTTCTAGATATTAAAGATTTACAAGAAAACATTAGTCTAGAATTACAAAAGCTAATTCACAACGTTATATATAACTTCACGAACGATATTGAATCATATAGATTTAACTCAGCTGTAGCTAAACTAAGAGAATTTTCAAATGAACTAATTAAAATAGATCTTCAGCTCACAAAAGTAGAATTTAATTGCTCATGGACTACTTTCATAAGACTTATATATCTGTTCACGCCGCATTTGTCTGAAGAAATCGCGCATATGGGTGGATTTACTGGTTCATTGATTGACTTTCAGTGGCCAATTGCAGATAAAAAATTTCTAAAAAAAGATATTATAAAAATAGTGGTTCAAATAAATGGGAAGAAAAAAGAATTAGTTGAGGTAAAAATTGACTCCGAAAAAGATGAAGTCGTTAAAATTGTAAAAGAAAGTAACTTATTTCAAGACTTAAATATAAAAAAGATAATATTTATTAAAAATAAAATTATAAACTTTGTAGTATGAAAATGAAAAAAAATTTACTTAACTTAATTCTCATTTCACTAGTATATTCATGTGGCTTTAAGCCTATTTATAAGGAATCAAGAAAATTGTTAGACTTCCAGATAGAGGTAGTTGTAAAGTCTTTAGATGAACAAAAAAACGAAAAAGCTTTATTAACAAACTTCCTGAAACAAAGATTACAAACTAACTCACTTAAACCCTCGTCTTTGAAGTTAGTCGCTGTCGTCAAAAAAACCGTCTTTAGTCTAGGACTACAGAAAGACCTTTCAACTACAAAGTATGGTATCAAATATTTTGTAGAATTTGTTTTCTATGATAAGAAGGGCGTAATCACTAAAGGTACAATTGAAAGGCAATCAAGTTATGATATAGGTGAAAGTCCGTACTCAAATCTAGTTGCAAACGAGACAACTAGCAAAAATTTGTTACTTAATTTAGCTGATGAAATTGCTCTCTTGTCTCTCTCTTTGAATAATTATAGAAAAATCTATCCATGATAATAAACTATAACAAATTTGCAGATAATTTCTCAAATTTTAAAAATTATTTTTTTTTTCTTATTTACGGTCCAAATTATGGAAAATCAGAGCAATTGGTGGGAAGATTAAAGAAATTTCTTCAGCATGAAGAAAATATAGATAGTAGTATCACAGTTTCCGATGAATCTCTTGTTAAGAACAAAAATTATCTTAATGAGAAATTTTATTCAGAAGATTTGTTCGCACAGAAAAAAATAATTTATTGTTCTCTTCAAAATCCCGATATTTTACCAAAGCTACTAGATTTTAAAAAAATTAGGAATAAAAATAAGACAATTGTAATTATAAAGGCAAGTGAATTAGATAAGAAAAGTAAAATTAGAAAGCTATTTGAAAGCGATGATAAATTTTGCACGATACCTTGTTACGAAGATACGGAACTTGAAAAGAAAAGTGTAATACAATACTACTTAGACATTGAAAAAATAAGGCTAAAAGACGAGATTTTAAATTTTATCGTAAAAATTCCCATGGTGGACAGAAATTCCCTAATACAAGAAACGGAAAAAATTATACTTTTCTATAAAAAAGAGAATAATATATCGATAGAACAAATTAAAGAAATAATTAATTACCAGACTTCTAAAAAAATTGATGACTTAATATATATTATTCTTTCAGGAAAATTAACTTTTACCGAAAGAATACATGATAATCTGTTGAAAAATGGCGTGTCGAACATCCAAATTCTAAACTCCATGTCCAGGCATTTTTTTAAATTATTGTTATACAAAGAAAAATTAAAAATTGAGTCCGGCTCTGAAAATGCCATAAAACACATTAAACCCCCAATATTTTTCAAAAATAAAGAAAAATTTATTAATCAGGCAAAAATATGGTCAAAGATAAGGATTTGTAACGTTATTGAAAGAATACATCTGCTTGAAAAAAGGATTAAAACAGAACCTCAAAATGTAGACTTGCAAATAAAATTTATGATGTTTTCAATTGCAAAAACTTCAAAAGCTCTATTTGAAATTACTTAGGTCTCCACTTTAATTTATCTATTATGGGCTCAAGTTGGTCTAGACTCTCGTAAAAAATTGACAATGAACCTTTGTTCTTTAAATTATTTTTTACTATCACTTTCAATCCAAGTAATTGGGTCAATTCTTTTTGAAGCGCTAGTATATTTGGATCTTCGTACCTTGCTTTCTCAAACGAGATGTTTTTATTTTTTAACTTTCTTACAAGGTTTTCAGTTACACGAACACTTAGGTCTTTTTGCATTATCTCATCAGTAACTTCTATCGCTTGCTCTTCTGATAGGGTTAAAATAGTCCTTACGTGTGCATAACTTATCTTACCATCAACCAAGTTATTTTTTATTTTATCAGGAATTGTTAGTAATCTTAATAGATTAGCAATGTGGCTTCTACTTTTACCAAGATGAATTGAGAGTTTTTCTTGTGTATAGTCAAATTTATTCATTAGCATTCGATAGCCCTCTGCTTCCTCTATAATATTTAGATCGCTTCTTTGTAAGTTTTCTACCATAGCAACACCTAGAGATGTTTTATCATCAAAATTTCTAACTATTACTGGTACTTCGTGTAGACTAGCCACTTGTGCTGCTCTCCAACGTCTCTCTCCGGCAATAATTTCGAACATTTTTCTATTTTTTTTTGAGGGCCTGACCAAAATAGGTTGAAGTATGCCGTTCTGTTTAATTGATTCAGCTAGTTCCTCAATTTCAGATACATTAAAGATTTTTCTTGGTTGAAAAGTTCCTGGTATAAGTAAATGTGTTTCTGCTTGCGTTTGGTTACTAGTGGCATTTATCTTAAGTTCAAACTTTTTGATATTCTTTTTTAGACTTCCTGATTCAGTTTTCTTTGCCTGTCTACTAGAATTTTTAACAATTGAAGATAAAGCATCGTCTTTTACTAATAATGAAGATAAGCCCATCCCCAATTTACGTTTTGTTTTATCTCCTTTTTTACTCATCTTAACCAAGTTTAATTCCCACTAACAGCTCTTTTTTTAAATTTTCCAAAACTACCTCTATCTAAAACTTCGGCCGCTAAGCTTAGATAAGCTTCAGACCCTATACATTTGTGGTCATATAGTAAAACAGGTTTTCCGTGTGAAGGTGACTCTGAAATTTTAATATTTCTTGGTATAATTGTTTTATAAACAATTGAACCCATTACTTCTCTTACATCCTCCTCAACCTGAAAACTAAGTTTATTTCTAGAATCATACATTGTTAAAAGAATACCATCGAGATTCAAATCAGCGTTAAAGTTTTCTTTTACTTTTTTTATAACTCTTAGAATCTGACTAAGACCTTCTAAAGCATAGAACTCACACTGTAAGGGAACTAAAACTCTGTCAGATGCAACTAATGCATTGGTAGTTAGAAATCCTAATCCAGGTGGGCAATCAATAATTATAGCATCATATCTAGAAGGAAGACTATTTATAGATCTTTTCAATAACTGTTCCCTATGTTGAATATTTGAGAGTTCATGCTCTATATTTGAAAGTTCAACTCTTGATGGCACAATTCCAAGACCAGAAACTTCGGTTGGTTTTATTGCTTCTAGAATATCAGTTTTTTGAGCAAGCATTTCATAAGAGCCTGGATGCCTATGCTCAGAAGAGACTGCTAGACCAGTACTTGCGTTTCCTTGCGGATCAAGGTCAATTATCAAGCAAGATTTCCCGCTAACAGTAAGAGCAGTTGCAAGGTTTACAGCTGTTGTGGTCTTCCCAACACCTCCTTTTTGGTTGCAAATAGATAAAACAGTTCTCATCGTTTCGTTAATTGTGAATTTTTCTAAGCTCTTTTATTAGCAAAATCACTCCATCTGAGTAAACACTACAGTCTTTAGTTTTAACAATAAAATTTTTAAATTTCCAGTGTTTTTTTAAACTTTTAATTTCACTTTTCCAATTCTTCCCTTTTAAAAAAATCAAAACGCTATTTTTTTTACATAGTGGATAAGTTATTTTAAAAAGTTTATCTAAATTTGCGACTGCCCTTGCGATAATTAAATCAAATTTTTTTTCAATAACCTCTGCTCTCGAATATATAATCTCAACATTCAAATTAAGCCTAGATTTAAGTGCTTCTAGAAATTTAATTTTTTTTATATTAGAGTCAGCTAAAAAAAATCTTAAGTTTTTTTCTTTATTAAATAATATTGATAGCACTACTCCGGGAAAGCCAGCGCCAGTTCCAACATCTAAAATTTTGATAGGCACTGATTTGTTTTTTTGAATTAAGCAAAGAATTGGGCTACGCAACCTGGCTGAGTCGAGAAAATGCCTCAACCAAATATTTCTCAGAGTCCCAGATCCGATTAAATTAACCTTTGTTTGGTAATTAATCAAGATGTCATAGTAACTTTGAAATAAGCTCATTGTTTCACGTGAAACATTAGTATATTCCTGAAACTTTTTTTTTTGAAGCTCGGGCATTATTTTGATTTTTTCACATATCGCAACAACAGAGCAGTAGCAGCGGGAGTCATTCCAGGCATGCGTGCAGCTTCTCCAATATTTTTTGGCTTATATTTTCTTATAATATCTTTGGCTTCATTTGAAATACCAGAACAGTCTCTGAGATCTAAATCTTGTTGTATTGTGAGCTTGGATTCTTCTTTTAAAATTTTTATCTCAGCAATTTGTCTGTCAATATATTTTTCATAAGACGCTTTTATTCTTAATTGTTCTCTTTCTTCTTTCTTCATCTTTTGTGAATTAAGTTGTGGCCAGATCTTCTCCAGATCAGGCCAATCAACCCCACTATAACCCAAAACAGTATAGGCGGTTCTCTTCTTGCCGTCTTGATTAATACTAATCCCAGATTTCGAAATTTTTTTAGGCGATGCCATTAAATTTTTCAACATAGATTCAGCTTCAAAAATTGACTTTTTCTTTTTTAGCCATGTCGCTTTTCTTTTGTTGCAAGCTAAACCTAGCTTGATGGACTTATCTGTAAGCCTTACGTCAGCATTATCAGACCTGAGGAGAAGTCTATACTCTGCTCTTGAAGTAAACATCCTATATGGCTCTTCTAATCCTCCTTTCATAAGATCATTAGTAAGAACTCCCAAATACGCCTCAGTTCTATCTAAAATAAAATTAGGTTGTCCACTTGATTTATTACTAGCATTAATTCCTGCTAAGATTCCTTGACCTGCTGCCTCTTCGTAGCCTGTAGTTCCATTAATCTGTCCTGCAAGGAACAATCCCTCAATTTTCTTTGACTCATAGTTATCTTTTAATTCTGAGCTATCAATCACATTGTATTCGATTGCATAGCCATATTTACTGATTTCAACATTCTCTAGGCCAGGAATCATTTTTAAAAATTTTTGTTGAACGGTCTTTGGTAAAGCAGTAGATATTCCATTTGGATATGTTATCTCATTAGTTCTTGTTTCAGGTTCCAAAAAAATCTGGTGGGATTCCTTCTCAGAAAACCTTTGCACTTTATCTTCGATAGAAGGACAATATCGTGGCCCCTTCGTTTTTATAGTACCGTTATACATAGGTGATAAGTAGATACTTTTCTCTATAAACTGGTGAACTCTATGATTAGTTCTTGTTATGTGGCAAGGGATCTGCTCAATGTCTATAGAGTCATTTAAAAAAGAAAACGGATTTGGCGTTTTGTCGCCAAGTTGGACAGAACATTTTTTGAAATTTATGCTCTTTGTAACTAATCTGGGCGGTGTTCCAGTTTTCAAACGCTTAATTTTAAATTTATTTTCCTTAAAAAATTTAGCTAACTTCATAGATGGCTTGCTTCCCAATCTACCTGCTCTCCAACTGTTTCTCCCGCAGTGTATGAGGCCATTCAAGAAAGTACCCGTGGTAATAACAACAGATTTGCAGAGCAATTTTTTATTATTCAATAGCTCAATTGAAGAAATTGTTTTTTTCTCAATAGAAGGTGATTCTACTAAGTTTAATCCTATGACTTCATCCTCAAATATTTCAATATTTTCATTTTCTATCATTTTTTTTACTTCGCACATATAAATGTTTCGATCAATCTGGGCTCTCGGGCCCCTTACAGCCTCTCCCTTGGTTTGATTTAAAACTCTAAATTGAATTCCTGCCCTATCTGAAGCCAAGCCAATTAATCCGCCAAGGGCATCAATTTCTCTAATAAGGTGGCCTTTTCCTAGACCTCCCATTGCTGGGTTGCAGGACATTTTTCCCAAATCACTTTTAGAGAAAGTAACCAAGGCAGTTTTTGCACCCATTCTAGATGCTGCAAAAGCTGCTTCAACTCCTGCATGTCCTGCGCCTACTACTAATACATCAAAATATTTTTGTTTCACGTGAAACATTTCATTTTCCTATGCAAAATTTTCCAAAGATAATGCCTAACTTTTCCTCTGAGTCGATTCTTTGAGTTATACATTCGATCTCATTAAGTGCGAGCCTAAGCTCTTCAGATGCCAATTCAATTCTTGATAAAAGATTACACGCACCATTCAAAAACCTCAAGGATTTCTTTAAATGTTGCAATTGTCTTAGTTCAGTAAAAAAAAATTTTTGGTCGCTTATATCATTGAAATCAAGAAGATTTTTTTTTATTGATTCTGTAATCAACTTATATGCTTTATTATTGTCATTTTCTAGATTTAAAGATATCTCAACATTAACGAATTTTTTTAACTCTGGAATCTTATTTTCCCATTTTTCTCTCTGATTTTTGTTAAGGTCTAAATCTAATTTATTGTATATTAAGAAAATCTTTTTCTTAAATATATTTTTTCTTAGCTTTAAAATATAATTAATATTTTTTTCTGTTAGTGCGTCTGGAGACAGAATCATGATAACTCTTTCTGTGCTCAATAGTTTTTGCTTTGTTTTTTTTATTCCGAGCATTTCTATTCTTTCATCAGTAACACGGACGCCCGCAGAATCAATTATTTTTACCTTTTCTCCAAAAAGTTGTAATTCAAAATCTACCTGATCTCTCGTTGTTCCAGGAATTTCAGTAACGATTGACTTGTTTTCTCTAATTAACAAGTTAAAGAATGTTGATTTCCCAACATTAGGAGGTCCAAAAATTAACACTTCCTTACCGCTAAAAATTTTTGAAGCAAACTGAGATTGAAAAATTGCCTCCTCTATTTCAAGCCTAAGACTATTGATTCTTTCAAAGATACTGATCTTAGAAATACTTTCGTCCTCCTCCGAAAATTCTATTTGGGCGTCCACCATCGCAGAAATCTCTAGTAATGTTTTTTTCCATTTTTGACACATCTTTGAGTGTTCACCAAAGGACTGCGATACACTAACCTTTCTCTGCAATTCTGTTTCTGCATTGATCAAATTAAAAGTGCCCTCTGCCTCTAAAGCATTGATTTTATTGTTTAAATGTGCTCGTTTGCTAAATTCTCCCGGTTCAGCTGGTCTAAGATTATTGAATTCACTTAATGTAATTAAAATTTTTTTTATAACTGCGATGCTTCCGTGGACATGCAACTCTAGCATATCCTCACCTGTAAAAGTCTTAGGCGAGCTAAAAAAGATAACTAGTCCTTTGTCTATAATTTGAGAATTTAAATCTAAAATCTTTTTGTGGTAAGCGCGCCTTGGAATTATTGTCTTAAAGTTACAAAGTTTACTCAAAACCTCTCTACTTTCTGGACCAGAAATTCTTACAATTGAAACTCCAGAAATACCGTAAGGAGATGATAAAGCATAAATAGTTTTATTTTTCATAAAACGTTCTTAATTCGAAACTAAAAATCTATTTTTTAATAAATGTTTTTAACTATTCATAGATTCGAAAAAGTCTCCATTTGTCTTAGAATTTTTAATTTTATCAATTAAAAACTCCATGGAATCTGTAATGCCCATTGGCATTAAAATTTTTCTCAACACCCACATTTTAGATAAATCGTCTTTGCTAACCAAAAGCTCTTCTTTTCTTGTTCCAGATTTAGTTACGTCTATGGCCGGAAAAACTCTTTTATCAGATAGCTTTCTGTCTAAAATAATTTCCGAATTACCTGTGCCTTTGAACTCTTCAAAAATTACCTCATCCATTCTAGATCCTGTATCAACTAAAGCAGTGCCAATTATTGTGAGTGAGCCGCCCTCTTCTATATTTCTAGCTGCTCCAAAAAATCTTTTTGGTCTTTGAAGTGCGTTTGCATCTACGCCACCCGTAAGAACTTTTCCTGAACTCGGCACCTGAGTATTGTAGGCTCTTGCTAATCTCGTAATTGAGTCTAACAAGATAATTACGTCTCTTTTATGTTCAACAAGCCTCTTTGCTTTAGAAATAACCATTTCTGCTACAGCAACATGTCTCACTGCTGGTTCATCAAATGTTGACGACACGACTTCTCCTTTAACTGACCTGATCATATCTGTAACTTCCTCGGGTCTCTCATCAATAAGCAAAACAATCAAATAAGCATCAGGATGATTTGTTGTTATAGAATGTGCTATATTTTGAAGCATCATCGTTTTTCCTGTTCTTGGAGGTGCAACTATTAGAGCTCTTTGACCTTTACCCAAAGGTGCAATTAAATCCATAATTCTATTTGTTATATCTTTACGCGTTGGATCCTGTATTTCCATGTTAATTTTTTCATCAGGATATAAAGGCGTAAGATTATCAAAATTTATTCTTTGCTTTGTTTTTTCTATGCTGTCAAAATTTATTTTATCAATTTTAATTATTGCGAAATATCTCTCTGATTCTCTTGGCGATCTCATTTCACCCTCAACTGTATCTCCAGTTCGTAAACTGTGCATTTTTATTTGTGAAGGAGAAACGTATATATCGTCAGGCCCAGGCAAATAATTCGCTTCTGGCGATCTTAAGAAGCCGAAACCATCTTGCAATATTTCCAATACCCCTTCACCGAATATTGCCGTTTTATTATATGCCATCTGTTTTAAAATAGTAAAAATCATATCTTGTTTGCGGAGTGTACTTGCATTTTCTATTTTCAATTCTTCTGCAATTTTTAACAACTCCGAAGGATTTTTTTTCTTTAATTCTTTTAAGTGCATTTTAAATTATTTTGATTTTTTGTTGTCTAAAATAAGAATATTTCTTTTGAAGATATGGTTATTATTAGTTAAAAATTTATTATTGTCAATTAATTAAATGGTTTAAATATTACAATAAATATAATAGCTATAAATAAAATTGTTGGAATTTCGTTAATCATTCTAAAAAACTTCCCTGAGTGATAATTTTGACCTTTTTTAAACGTTTGTATATTTTTTCCACAATAAATGTGGAAAAGTGTTAAAAAAAATATGAGTACCAGTTTTAGATTAATCCAAATTGCCAGGTAACTATCCGTTATAAGTGTTAAAAGTATTCCAAATACCCACGTCCCTACAAGTGACGGATTCATAATATAATTATAAAGTTTTCTCTCCATTGTATTGAAAGTTTTGTACTGTCGTGTGTTTCTTCTTGTCTCCGAATGATAAACAAAAATCCTTGGCAGATAAAAAAGGCCAGCCATCCAAGTCGTCATAAATATGATATGTAAAGCTTTAATTAAATTATACGATAAGCCTATATCCATCCTTTTAAATTCTTTTGAATTAACTTTTGAATAAGTTCTATTGAATCTTTCGAATCATTTAAGCATCCTATGTAGGAAAAATGTGTGCCTCCCATTTCAAAAAATTCTTCTTTCCCTCCTATTGCAATTTCTTCCAGTGTCTCTAAACAATCTGACGAAAACCCTGGTGCTACCATGCAAACTTTTTTTACGTTTCTATCAATCAGCTCTTTAAACTTTTCGTTCATGTAAGGTTTTAACCATTCTTGTGGACCAAATCTTGACTGAAAGCAAAACTCCACATTTTTTATTTCTTTTTCTAATTTTTCTTTTATGAGTCTATTTGTCTTAACACACTGACAATGATAAGGATCTCCTTTCATGAAATATTTTTTCGGTAATCCATGAAACGAACAAATTATTGCTTGCGGTTTCCATTTTAATTTTTTTATATGTGCTCTAATTTGTTTTACAATTTTTTCTATATAGAGCTCCTCATCATAATATGGTGCTAATGTTCTTAACGACGGTTGCCACCTGATCTTTTTCATTACATCAAAAACTTTATCCATTACAGAAGCTGTTGTTGTAGCAGAATATTGAGGATAAAGTGGTACAATTAAAATTTTCATACATCCGTTCTTAGTTAAGTTTAATATTTTACTTTCTATCGATGGATTTCCATACCTCATTGCCCAATCAAGCATTACTTTGTTTTTGTTAAATTTTTGCTTCAGTTTTTCTGCTTGCTCTTCCGTATTTACTCTTAAAGGTGATTGATTTTTCTTTTTATTCCATATTTTTTCATACATTTTGCCTGATTTTCTCGGTCTAAATGTTAATATAAATAAGTTTAAAATTGGCTTCCAAACCAATTTTGGTAATTCTATAACTCTTTTGTCAGAAAGAAATTCGTTTAAATACTTTCTCATGGGAAAGTATTGAGTTCCCTCAGGTGTTCCTAAATTTACCAACAAAACGCCTATTTTGAATGACGGTATTATTGGATGATCTTCAACTTTTTTCATTTTCTCTTACAATGTTTATTACTTTTTCAACGTTCTTTATTGGTGTTTGTGGCAGTATTCCATGTGATAGATTGAAAATGTGTTTATTATACTTAAACTTATTTAAGATCCATTTCGTTGTTTCTTCTAATTGTTTTCCTCCAACAACGAGCCTTACGGGATCTAAACACCCTTGTATTACAATATCTTTTTTTCGGCATAAAGATAAAACCTTGCTTGGAAATTTTAAATCTAAAGAAATTACATCCATTTCTATTCTTTCTATAATTTCCGGATAATACTGAGCTGATCCTTTTGGAAAAAAAATAATAGGTATTTTGGGAAACTTTTTTTTTATTTCTGAACAAATAAGTCTATTTGGTTCAATTATATATTTTTCAAAAAGTGCGCCATCTAAAACGCTTGCCCATGATTCAAAAATTTGTAAAATTTGCGCTCCTGCTTTAACTTGTTGTTCTAAATAAAAAACTGAAATGTCTACTAATAACTCAATTATTTTATCTATCTCTTTTGGATTTTCAATTAATTTTTTTTTTGTTATATAATGGTCCTTGCTTGTTCCACCTTCTAACATATATGTTAATAAAGTAAAAGGTGAACCGGTGAAACCAATGAGAGGTTTAGAGTTTTTTCTTTTTATAAGTTTTATTGTCTCAAAAGACGGCATTAATTTCTTTAGCCATATTTTTTCAGAAAAAAACTTCATATCTTTTACGGTGTTGATAGGATTTAGTACTGGTCCTTTGTTTTCTTGAAAAGTTACGTTTTGTCCTAGCGAATAAGGTATAACAAGAATGTCTGAAAATAAAATAACTGCATCGAAATTAAATCGTTTTATTGGTTGAAGAGAAATGTCACAAGCTAAATCAGATGAAAAACACAAGTCTAGAAAATTTTTTTTTTGAGTCCTTATTTTTCTATATTCTGGTAAATATCTTCCTGCCTGGCGCATGAACCAAATGGGCACTGTCACGTTTTTAAAAAAAGAGAGATCTTTAAACATTTTATCTACTACTATATATATATATAAAGATTGTTGTTGTTGTTGGTTCTGTGTAAAAGAAGATAACAATTTTTTCCACAATTTTCTAACAAGAAAAAAAATAAAAACATGTTAACTAATTGTTTATAAATGTAAGAGGTAACAGAAATATAAGCTTTATAATGTTACCAAAAAATTATCCACTAAGAAGAAAAAAACAAGAGAAGACTATTAACATATTTAATCCTGAGGATAAAGTTGGTATTAAATAATAATAACTTGTACAAATAAAGCTAAAAAAAAAAATGAAGAAACTATCCACAAAACCTTTAAGACTTATACTTGCATCTAAAAGTGAAACAAGAAAAAAAATTTTAAAAGATTATAATTTAAAGTTCAGCTCAATTAAACATAATATTGATGAAAAAAAAATCAAAAAAGATTATGCATATTTATCAAAAAGAAGTTTGGCTTTATACTTGGCAAAAAGAAAAGCATTATCATTAAGAAGAAAGAAAGAGGAAATAATAATAGGATCTGATCAAATCTTAGTTCTGGGTAACAATATTTGCAATAAAGCTAAAAATTTTGAAGAAGCAAAAAAGAATTTACTTTTACTACAAAACAACAAGCATACTTTAATAAGTGCAATATATATCGTTAGAGGAAATGAATTTCTTTGGTGTTGTGTTAGAGAGGCAATTATTAAAATGAAACAGCTAATGGAACACGAGATCACTAATTATTTAAAAAATAATAAATCAATATATTTGAACACTGTTGGTGCTTATAAAATAGAAAATGATGTTTTACAATGTTTAACGGTTATTAAAGGAGATGATGAGACGATCAAGGGGTTTCCAATAAAAAATTTTATACCCTATTTAAAAAGAGCAAAACGATGAAACTTTATGTTATAGGCAACCCAATTAAGCATTCGATGTCTCCACAAATTCATAATATGTGGTTAAAGTTTCATAAGATTAACGCTCATTATGATGTGTTAGAAATAAAAGAGAGCAATTTACCAGAGTTAGTTGAAAAAATGAGAAAAGACGAACTCATTGGCTTTAATATCACACTTCCTTATAAGACAGTTATATTAAAGTATATTGATCAGCTTGATGAATCAGCAAATATCTCAGGTTCAGTGAACACAGTCTACAAATACAAAAACAGAATATTTGGGGGGAATACTGACGGTATTGGCTTTGTAAAAACCTTAGAAAAGGATCTACCTCGAAGATTGAAAATAAAAAATTTTTTCATCATTGGATCTGGGGGAGCTTCACGCGGTATTGTTTTTTCATTATGTAAAAAAAATATAGGAAAAATACTTTTGACAAATAGAAGTGTGCAAAATGCTAGATTATTAATTGAAGATGTAAAAAAAAAAATAGGTTTTAATAAAATTTATTTACATTCGTGGGAAAATAAGTACATTCCAGAAGAATTCAACATGGTCGTGAATACCACTTCTGTAGGTTTAAAAAAAGGTGAAAATATAGACATAAACTTTGATAATCTCAGAAAGACATCGATTATATATGATATTATTTATAACCCTTTGGAGACCGAGTTTCTGAAAAAAGCCAATTCTAAACATTTAAATACTTTCAATGGAATTTCTATGTTAGTGCGTCAAGCTGCAGTATCATTTAAGTTGTGGTTTGGAGTTGAAATAAATGAAAAATTATTAAACCTGACTAAACAAAAACTAATCAAATTGCTAAACGAATGATAATTGTGGGGATTACAGGCCAAATAGCATCTGGCAAAACGACACTGAGTAACATTATTGAAAAAATGGGTTATAAAGTCTTTGATGCAGATAAAGTAAATAAAAAAATTTTACAAAAAAAAGACATAAGGTTTTCTTTAAAAAAAGAATTTCAGCATAAAATTAAGGGTTTATTTTCACAAAATGGTGAATTAAATAAGAGAAAATTAATGGAACATGTTTTTTCAGACGAAAAGGAATTAGAAAAATTAGAAAGAATAACGCACCCACAAATTTATAAAGAGGAATTAAATTTTGTTAAAAAAAGCTCTTTGTTAAAAAGAAAAATGATTTTTCTAGATTTGCCATTATTGTTCAAAAATTTGAACTACCAAAGATGTGATTTCATTATTTACTTAAGTGTTAATAAAATCATCCAAAATCAACGATTATTGAAAAGAAAGAACGTTCATAGTAAAATATTCAAAAAAATAATTGATAGGCAGCATTTCAATAAGCTAAAATTTGAAAAGTATGTTTCAGTTAGAATTAATACTGGCATAGGTTTGCTGGAGGTTATTAAAAAAATTAAACACTTTTTTGAAATTATAAAAATTAAGAGAACAAGAAAAAAATGGCCTATTATTTATAATATAAAGATTAAATGAGAAAGATAATACTAGATACTGAAACAACAGGACTAGACTTTGAAAAAGATAAAATTATTGAAGTCGGCTGTGTGGAAATCCTGAATGATGTACCTACAGGAAAGACTTTTCATAGTTACTTTAATCCTGGAGATCGAGCTATCAGTCAACAGGCTGAGGAAGTTCACGGACTATCAAATAAATTCTTAAAAGATTTTGACTATTTTGAAGGAAAAGCTGACGAAATTTTAAATTTTGTAGCAGATTCCTTAATTATTATTCATAACGCTGCATTTGATTTAACAATGATAAATAATGAATTAAAGAATAGTAAAAGAACATTGATTAATGAGTCACAGGTTTTTTGCACACTATTAATGGCTAGGAAAAAATTTCCTGGAACAAAAGTCAATTTAAATGCCCTATGTAAGAGGTTTGGTATTAGCATTGGAAATAGAATAAAACATGATGCGATTACAGATTGTTTTTTATTAGCGCAAGTTTATTTAGAATTAATCGGTGGAAAACAACATAAATTATCATTTAAGCCAGATAATCATAAAGAAAAAAATTATTTAAAACAGTCTAAGAATGTTGAAATTAAAAATACAAAAAAAATAGAATTGCAAGATTACGAATTAGAACTCCACAGCAAAAGTTTGAGGAAAATAAAAAAAGCTATATGGTTAAATAAATAATTATTGTTTCTGCTTACTTTCAAACAATCCTACGAAATCAATAGGAGTAATCATTAATGGTGGAAATCCTCCATCTCTGGTTGAGGAGGCAATTATTGCTCTTAAAAATGGAAATAAAAATTTAGGGCACTCAATTAATAGTATTTTTTCCAACATATCCTTTGGTGCATTACTGATTGTGAATATACCTGAGTAAATTGCCTCGACTATAAACATATTTTCACCTTTAACACTAGTAATTCCTTTTATCATTAAATCAACCTCATGAATATCTTCGCCATGATCTTTTAATGGTTTTGTTTTTATGTCTACATCGATTTTAATTTCAGGTTTCTCATTAAATGATTTTAAAGAATGGGGTGCTTTAGGATTCTCAAAAGAGAGATCTTTCAAGTATTGTGCATTAATAATGAATTGAAAGTTTTTTTCATCTTTTCCATTAATTTTTTCGTCAGTATTTTTCATAAAAGCTTTCCTATTTTTTAAAAAATACAATATATTATAAAAATCTGATTTTGTATTCTATATTGTGAAAAAACAGTAATATAATATTATAGGAGATATAAATGGGCAACATACCATATGTAGATATTTTAATTTTAGCGATGATAGCGGTTTTTATCCTAAATAGACTAAGAAATGTTCTTGGAAAAAAAACAGGAAATGAAGAAGAAATCGTGAGAAATTTAAAAGCCCAAAAAACAAATGTGCGAGAGTCAAGGCCCGATAAGGAGGAAGTTAATAAAAAATCGCGTGATTCTCAGTCGATCTTACACGAAAACCCAGAAATTAACAAAGGACTCTTGAAAATAAGAAAAATTGATGAAAATTTTGAACTAAAAGATTTTATAGAAAATTCAAGAAAAGCTTTTGAGTTCATTTTAAATGCATACTCTTCTAACAATTTAAAAGCACTCAAAAATTTATTAGATGATAAAATTTTTAATGAATATAGTAAATATGTAAAAGAAAGAATTAAAAAGAAGGAAGATTTAAAAATTACGATTATAGGTGTCCAGGACCCTAAAATTTTAACTGTAAAGGTTGATAAAAATGAAATTTGTTTCATAGATATTCTTTATGAAAGTGAGCAAATCCATGTTACAACGAATAAAGACGAGGAAATTGTTGATGGCGACAATAATCAAATATTGAATATAATTGAAAAATGGTCATTTACGAAGAAACTAAATTCTAAAAGTCCAATCTGGACTCTAATAAACATATCTGAAGCTAATTAATAATCTATTTTATGTTTAAAGTTTTTCTTTTGAGAAAAATTATTATTACAATTTCTTACTGCTTGTTTTCCCTTTTTGGAGAAGATCTGAAATCTGAGCCAATATATCTAAAAAGTATAGATTTTAATAGAAATAAATATAAGGATATTTTTATGAAATCATGCGATGATAAAGATTTTTTTAGAAACTTAAAAAAACATAACTCTTATCCTAGATTTGGAACGGTGAGATCGTGGAAAAAAATTTGTCAAAAAATAAGAAATGAAAATGAAATAACTTATAATTTTTTAAAAGAAAACTTTTATCTAAAAAAAAATATTGGGAGTTATGGGATCCTTACTGGTTATTACGCTCCAGTAATTGAGGTTTCTGAAGATTTTAGTGATGAATATAAATACCCCATATTAAAGTATAATAAAAATCTTGCACTTGAGAGAAAAAAGATTTTGCAAGTTTATTCTCAAGAAGACGTAATATTGTGGACAAATAATAAAGTAAATCTTTTTTTTATGCAAATTCAAGGTTCAGGTGTAGGTATCTTTGAAGATGGTAAGAGAATTAATATTGAATACGGCGGTAACAACGGATTTGATTATTATTCAATTGGCAAAGAACTCTTAAAAATCAAAGCAATTAAATCAGAAAATATGTCTCTCGACGCAATAAAAGCATGGTTATGGAAAAATCCAAGCAGGATAGATGAAATTTTTAATCTAAATGAAAGATTTATTTTTTTTAAAAAAGGTAGTTCACTTATTCAAAATCCTAAAGGGGCTATGGGGACTAGATTGTATGAATATCATAGTATAGCAATTGACACTACCTTTTATCCTTATGGTTTAGTTGCAATGTTTTCTATTAAAAACTTTGAATACAATAATCTATTTTTTTTTCACGATACGGGTAAAGCGATTAAGGGAAAAAACAGAGCAGACTTATACTTTGGGATCGGGAAAAATGCTGAGGATCTAGCTGGTGATCTAAAAAAAAAACTTCAACTAATATTACTTGTTCCCTATAATTAACTAATGAATGATTCAAATGATTGGGAAAAATTTAAAAAAAATGTAAAGCCTCTAAAAAATTCATCTATTTTTTTCGAGAAAAAAGAAAAAGTGAATGTTAGTTTTTCCAAAGAAGTTGCTGAACAAACCTCATCAGATTTTTTAGGATTTTCAGATGGTTTCTCCACAGAAAAAATGCATATTGATAAGATTCTTTTCAAAAAAATAAAAAAAGGAATTATAAAACCTGAAAGCACTTTAGATTTACATGGAAAGAAATATATTGAGGCTGAAAAAAGCACCTACTATTTTGTTATTAAAAACTTTAACTTAAAAAGAAGACTCATTTTAATTATTACTGGAAAAGGAAAAAGAATGGATGTTCAGTTTGGTTGGAAAGGGACTGGAATTTTAAACGAGTCAATGCCAAAATGGCTAAGCTCTAGAGAACTTAAAAGTCACATACTTTGGTTTGAAACGGCACCCCCGAATATGGGAGGAAGCGGTGCTTTTCTAGTTTATTTAAAAAAATTTAGAGAATAAATTTACTAACGTCGTTATCAACATATACATCTTTAAGCTGCTTCTTTACATATTCTTTATCAACATTGATTTCGTTGTTTTTACCATCAGATGCTGTGAAGCTTATTTCCTCTAATACTTTTTCAAGAATTGTATGTAATCTTCTTGCACCAATATTTTCAATTTCTTCATTTACTTTCGTTGCTATCTCAGCTATTTCAGATATTGCTGTTTCAGAAAAACTTAGTTTTACTCCTTCAGTTTCGATTAATTCAATATATTGCCTAATTAGATTATTCTCAGGTTCCTTTAAAATTAAAATGAAGTCTTCTTTGTCTAACGCAGATAATTCAACTCTGTTAGGAAGTCTTCCTTGAAGTTCTGGAAGTAGATCTGAGGGTTTAGCAACATGAAAAGCTCCTGAAGCTATAAAAAGGACGTGGTCTGTTTTAACACTTCCATACTTTGTTGAAACAGAAGTGCCCTCTATCAACGGAAGCAGGTCTCTCTGAACGCCCTCTCTGCTTACTTCGGCAGTTCCTCTGGAATTTTTCCCGCATATTTTGTCAATCTCATCCAAGAATACAATTCCGTCATTCTCAAGACTCTTAATGGCTCTTTTGATAAGATTTTCATCATCTATAAGTTTGTCTGATTCTTCTTCTATTAGGAACTGATATGAATCCTTAACTTGCAGCTTTTTTTTTTTCTTTTTTTTGCCCAATTCCTTTACCTATAATATCACCTAGATTAAGCATGCCCATCATTCCTCCAGGCATTCCTGGGATTTCCATTGATTTAATTGCGGAATTTGATTTTGCTTCTAATTCTATCTCAACCTCTTGTTCATCAAGTTCCCCATCTCTTAGCATTTTCTTGAACTTTTCTTTAGTTTGTTTAGTAGATGTAGGTCCAACAAGTGCAGCAATTACCCTTTTTTCAGCGTTTATTTCAGCTTTTGCTTGTATTTCTTTTTTAAATAACTCTTTGTTCATGGAAATTGAAATTTCTAATAAATCTCTAATAATCTGCTCAACATCTCTTCCTACATAACCAACTTCGGTAAATTTTGTTGCTTCAACCTTTATGAATGGAGCTTGTGCTAGTTTTGCCAATCTTCTTGCAATTTCAGTTTTACCTACTCCTGTTGGTCCAATCATAAGAATATTTTTCGGTAGCACTTCATCTTTCAAACTACCTTTAATTTGTTTTCTTCTCCATCTGTTTCGTAAGGCTACTGCAACAGATTTTTTTGCGTCTTTTTGTCCAACAATAAATCTGTCAAGTTCAGATACAATTTCTTTTGGTGTAAAGGATGTCATAATTAAGCTTTAATCTTCTCTATTATAATGTTGTTATTTGTGTAAATACATAGATCAGCAGCAATTTCAAGACTTTTTTTTGCAATCTCCTCAGCACTCAATTTTGAATTATCAATAAGTGCTCTTGCCGCTGCAAGAGCATAATTACCTCCAGAACCTATTGACATAAGACCATCTTTTGGTTCTAAAACGTCTCCATTTCCACTTAATACTAAACTTGATTCTTTGTCGGCTACTAACATCATCGCCTCTAGGCGTCTTAGATATCTGTCTGTTCTCCAATCTTTTGCTAATTCGACGCATGCTCTCATTAGATTATTTGGTGACTTTTCCAATTTACTTTCTAATCTTTCAAACAAAGCAAATGCGTCTGCAGTAGCACCTGCGAATCCTGTTAAAACCTTGCCCTCGCATAGTAATCTTACTTTTTTTGCATTTGCTTTCATTACAGCATCACCTAAGGTAACTTGACCATCTGCAGCAACAACAACCTCATTATTTTTTCTAACAGATACTACAGTTGTTCCTCGCCAGTTAAAATTTATTTTTTCACTCATAGACAAAAAATATAAGAAAAGTTGTTTTGCATAGAAAATTTATATGATTTTATGGTAATAATGTATACATAAAATATAATTTATCAAAAATAAAAATTATGAGGAAATCAACTGTAAAAAGAAAGACAAAAGAAACCGAAATTTTTGCTGAGATTAAAATTGATGGCAGTGGAAAGTCTGATGTAAAAACAGGCATTGGTTTTTTGGATCACATGATTGATCAACTGTCAAAACACAGTATGGTTGACATCAAGTTGCATGCTGTTGGTGATCTACATATTGACTATCATCATACAACTGAGGATTCGGCTCTTGCTCTCGGAGAAGCATTTGATAAAGCTTTAAATAATCGTAAAGGAATTACAAGATTTGGCCAGGCACTATCAGCTATGGATGAAACATTGTCAAGAATAGTTGTTGACTTTTCAAATAGACCATATTTGGTTTGGAACGTAAAAATTCCAAAAGCTAAAGTAGGAGAGATGGACACAGAGCTTTTCAAAGAGTGGTTTCAGGCTTTTGCCCAAACTGCGGGTATTACTCTTCACATAGAAAATTTATATGGAGAAAATTCGCATCATATTGTTGAATCTTGTTTCAAAGGATTAGCACGTGCAATAAGACAAGCAGTTGGAATTGATTCGAAAAGAAAAAATCAGATTCCCTCGACTAAAGGCACTTTAGGAGGTTCATTATAAATGCCACTCTTTTGTATTTTAAAAAAAAAGAAAATGTTAGTAAAGTCTGTACAAGAAGATATTGAAATTTTAAAAATTGGGTTTAACCTCTATGCGTTCTTTTTTACCTTTATTTGGAGTTTTTCGTATGGCTTAAATAGTAAATCATTTTTAACAATATTTATATTACTGGTACTTTTTTATTTCTACACTTTAAATCTTATAATTTATTCTGTTTTTTTGAGTTGTATCATTTTAATGTCTTTATTTTGGGGACTTTTTGGAAATGACATTTTAATTACAAAATTAATTGAAGAAGAGAAAATGACACCAACTAAATTAATTTTTTCTGATTCGCAAAAAAGTGTTCTCCTAGTCTATTTATCAGAAAAATAAAATGAGTGATGTTGTCATAATAGATTATGGGACAGGTAACGTTAGATCAGTATTTAATTCACTTAATTCAGCTATAAGCGAAAAGAAAGTAAATAAAAGAGTTACTGTTTCTGACGAATTAAATGTAATTAAAGCTTCTTCTCACATAATTCTCCCTGGAGTGGGCTCATTTAAAGCATGTTTGTCTGGGTTAAAGGAGAGACCAGGTTTATTAAGTGTTTTGAACGAAAGTGTAAATATTAAAATGAAACCTTTTTTAGGTATTTGCGTTGGTATGCAATTGCTAGCAAATAAAGGATTTGAGGACGGTGAAGCAGATGGACTAGGTTGGATTCAAGGTAAAGTTGATATTCTAGACTCTAAAAATGATTATTTGAAGATTCCTCACATCGGATGGAATAATCTCAAAAAAGTTTCTAAACACCCATTTTTAAATTTCATTAAGGAAAATAATCAAAATGAATATTTAGATGATAATTCTAACGCATACTTTGTTCATAGCTATGGTTTTGATGTCAAGCTTCCAGAAAATAAAATTTTAGTAACAGACTACGGTCAAGAAATTACAGCAATGGTAGGAAAAAAAAATATCATTGGAACGCAATTTCATCCTGAAAAAAGTCAGAATTTTGGTCAAAATTTTTTGACTGATTTCATTCTATGGGATGGAAAATAATGATATTTTTTCCGGCAATTGATATTCAGGAAGGTAAATGTGTAAGATTGCAGCGGGGCTTACTAAGTAATCTTAAGGTTTATAATGAGGATCCAATTGAGCAAGCAATTCTATTTAAGTCTCTAGGGTGTGAATGGATACATGTAGTTGACATTGACGCAGCTTTTACAGGGGCACCAAAAAATTATGAATCGATCTTTAAAATCAAGAAATATGCTAAGTGTAGAATTCAGTTAGGAGGAGGAATTCGAAATCTTAAAACTGTGGAAAATTTAATATCACATTCAATTGATAGAATAATTTTAGGTACAGTCGCGTTAAAAGATCCAGATTTTGTTCGATTAGTTTGTGAGAAATACTCTGATAGAATAACTATCGGTGTAGATTCAAAAGATGGAATGGTTGCAACCGAGGGATGGAAAACTACAAGCACAACAAAAGATGTAACGTTTATAAAACAATTAGAAAAACTCGGAGTAAAAAGAATTGTAAGTACAGACATTAATAGAGATGGGGTTTTAAAAGGTATGAACCTTAAAAAGATTAATGAGATTTTAAAAGAGACTTCAGTCAATGTCATTGCTTCTGGTGGAGTTACATCTTATGAAGATCTTGAGAAGTTGAAAAAGATAGAGAATGAACGTTTGGAGGGTGTAATTGCTGGAAAAGCAATTTATGAGAACCTTATTTCGGTAAAAAAAGCGATAGAATTATTAAAATAATGCTTAAGATAAGAATTATACCTTGTTTAGACGTTAATAACGGAAGAGTGGTGAAGGGGGTCAATTTCGTAGATTTAATTGATGCTGGTGATCCAGTAAAACAAGCAGAGTTTTATAGTAAAAAAGGAGCAGATGAGGTGACATTCTTAGATATTACAGCCTCTTCAGACGGAAGAGAAGCCATGTATGATGTAATAGAAAAGACGGCATCAGTTTGTTTTATTCCTTTGACTGTTGGTGGAGGAATTCGTTCTTTAGAAGATATGAAAAAGTTTTTGTCTCTTGGAGCAGACAAAGTTTCAATAAACAGTTCTGCAGTACTAAATCCTAATTTAATATCAGAAGGTGCAAAATATTTGGGTAAACAATGCATTGTGGTTGCTGTAGACGCAAAAAAAAATAGCTCTGGACATTGGGATGTCTATACTCACGGAGGAAGAAAAAATACTGGTCTAGATGTAGTTAAGTGGTGCGAAGTTGCAGAATCAAAGGGTGCTGGTGAGATATTATTAACGTCAATGGATAGAGATGGTACCAAATCAGGATTTGATCTGGAACTTTTAAAAATAATTTCAAAAAAAGTAAAAATTCCAGTAATTGCGTCCGGAGGTGTAGGCGAATTAATACACTTTAAAGATGGCGTATTAAAAGGACATGCTTCCGCTTTATTAGCTGCTTCAATTTTTCATTTTGGCACATTCACCATTAAAGAAGTAAAAAAATATTTGAGTTCTTTTGGAATACCAGTAAGAATGGATAACTTATAAAGAATTAGATGCAGAAAAATTTAAAATACTTAGAAGAGCTGGCTAAAATTATAAAGGCACATAAAGATTTGTCCGCCGACAGTTCCTACACAGCTAAATTGTTTACTAAAGGAAAAGTAAAAATAGCGAATAAGGTTGGGGAGGAAGCAACAGAACTAATTTCGGCTTTTTTAGCAGAAACTGACAGAGAAATTGTTGAGGAAAGCGCAGATTTGATTTATCATTTATTAGTATTATTAGAATTTTCTGGATTAAATATGGATGATGTGTGCATAGCCATAAAAAAAAGGATGAAAGAATGATTAATATTCAAAATTACAACAATAATAACATATTTAATAAAATTTTGAGAAATGAATTGCCGTGCAAAAAAGTTTTTGAAGATGAAGATGTCCTAGCCTTTCACGATATAAATCCTCAGGCACCAATTCATGTAATTGTAATCCCAAAAAAAAATTTTTGTAGTTTTGATGATTTTTCAAAGCAAGCGGATGATTCATCTATAGTTTCTCTAGTCAGAAGTGTAAGTTCGATTGCTCAGATTTTATCCTTAGACAATGGTTATAGACTGATTTGTAACACTGGAAACGATGCAGGTCAGGAAGTTCCGCACGTACACTTACATATTTTAGCTGGAAAGCCGCTTGGAAGACTTATTTTCTAAGTTTTTTTCTAACCTCATTCCAGAATTTTTCCTCTAATTTTACATTATTCAATTTATTAATTTGGCAAATTCCAGTAGGACTGGTTACGTTAATTTCGGTTAATTTTTCATCAATTACATCTATTCCTACAAAAAAAAAGTTGTTCTTACGAAGATATGGTTGAATTCTTTTGCAAATATTTTTTTCCATTGTTGTTAGAACAGTTTTTTCAGCTTTTCCTCCAAGATTTAAATTTGCTCTAAATTTTCCCTGAGGGGGTAGTCTATTTACTGCTCCAACAGGCACTCCATTAATTAATAATATCCTTTTGTCACCTTTTTTTATGTTTGTCAGATACTTTTGAAGTATTATACAGCTTGAAAAATTATTACTAGAGTGTTTTAATATCTTGGAGACATTAGTGTCGTTTTTTTCTAGAATAAAAATTCCATTGCCCCCTTTATCATATAAGGGTTTGATAACAATCTTTTTAAATTTTGATAAGAAATTAAGCATTTCTTTCTGATTTGATGTGATTAGTGTTTTTGGCACAAGTTCAGGAAATGTTAAGGGAAAAATTTTTTCACTAAAATTCCTTATTGAAACCGGGGAATTAATGAAAAAAGGTTTTTTTTTCAGACTATTATTTTGGATGTCTATCAAGTAGGTATTTGTAATATAGTCCATATTAAATGGGGGATCTTGTCTTATGAGTACAACATCAAAATCGTAAATAAACAAAATTTTTCTTGAATTACGTTGAATTTTAATGTTTTTACTTTTATCTAGAAAGAGTCGTTGAGCGATCACTTTTGAATTGTTATTTTTAATAAAAATATCACTCGGCGAGTTAAACATAACAATATTTTTTCGAATCAGTGCCTCTTTTACAATTTGATATGTCGAATCAGTTTTAGGATTTACATTATTTATCTTGTCCATTTGAACTAAGATAGAGATTTTGGATTTATTCATTCTTTACGTTCCATTCTTTCTTTTATGTATCTGATAAATGTGATTGTTTTTTTTACATTTGCAGTTTTATTAATAGCATTTTCTAGAATAATGGATTCATCAATTTTTGTAGCAATACCTAATACATAAACTACCATTTTGAAAACCTCAATAGAATAATTGTTACTATTTATTTCTGGATTAAAAAGTAATAAAGTATTCAGTTTAGCCTTTAATAAAACATCCTGGGTTTTTTCCGCAATCGAATAGCTCGCGTCAAGCTTAATCTCATTATAAATTTTATTAACCCCGTTAATCCGCCATATATTTTTAATTAAATAAAGTCGTTTCTTTTCATTCTTAATTCTACCAGTTAGTAGTACTCTTCCTTCGAAAACACTTACATTAATATCTTTAAAATTGGAAAGATCCATCTTCAGGAGTTTAGAATTTATTTTTGCATGTATGTATGTATCTTTAACAAAGCTTTTAACACCCCCTTCAGTTATTGCAGCATTTCCGAAAATTGATGTTACAGATGAACCTACGCAGGAGTTAATTATTAAAAATACAACTAAAAAAAAGCTTTTATTCTGAACATTCATTTTTTATATTAAATAAATAATTACCTATTAAATATGAAAACACTTCTAAAAACTCTATTCAATGTCATTCTCGTTTTAATTATTTCAAATTGTCAGATAAATCAATCTATTAATGAGATAATGGAAAAGTTTGAAGTAACAAAAGACAATTCTGCTAAAGAAACCAAAAAAAATCAAAATAATGAAACAAAAGATGTGTTAGAAAAAAATTCTTCGATACAACAAGAAAAATTGACTGAAAATTTAAAAAAAAAAAATGTTCTTGAAGAAAAACAAAACGAAGAACTAGCTTTAGTTCAACCAAAAATAAAAGTTGAAGATCTTGAAAATTTTTCAAAAAAAGAAAACATTGGTTTACTATTTCCTTTAACTGGCGCGGATTCAAAAATTGGAACGTCTTTGGTCAATACGATAAGAATGAAAATAAGCAAAGATAACATAAATCACACTTTTAAAGTTTATGACACCAAAAGTTCAAAGACAGGACTTATTAATGCTTTCAATAATGGTTATTATGATGGAGTAAGACATTTCATTGGTCCAATCTTCTCAAGCGAGGCTATTGCCTTAAAGAACATAACTGAATCCAAGAATGTTAAAATTTTTAGTTTATCAAATGATAAAAACGCTGTGTCGGAAAATATCATAATAACAGGATATAGTATTGAAGATGAGTTAAGATGCCTTTTTGATAATATGCAATTAGATAAAAATAGTAGTATTGGAATTATAATTAGTGACAGTCAATATGGTAAGTTAATTAAAGAAACTACGATTCAATTTTTAAGCTCTTTTCCAAATGTAAAGTTAGAATTTTTGGAGTTATTTAATGAAGACATTGATTTAAAAATTAAGGAATTTAGTTTTTATAATAAGAGAAGAAAACTTTTAGAAAATGAAATGTCTAGAGTTGAAAACGAAGAATTGGAAGAAAAGGATATTGTTTTAAAAAAGTTGTCTAAATTAAATACGTTCGGCGAGTTGCCATACGATTATTTAGTTGTTGGAGAGAGTGGTAATAGATTAATTGAGATTTTATCTCTCTTGTCCTTTTATGATATTAATTCATCAAATACTAAAATTTATGGAACAAGTATTTGGCAAGGGTTAGAAAAATTTGATGAGGATGTTTTAGAAAACACATATTTTGTAACAAGTTTGAAAGAGAATTCAAAAATTGCATCTGACGCATATTCGAGGATTAGATATACTGAGTTTTCAAGATTAAAATTTCTTGCAGACGACCTTGTAGGAATCGTTACAGACATAATTTATGATAATAAGAAAATAAAAAAACTAAAAGAGAGCCCATTTATAGCAGATTACTCGAATATTATGTTAACTAATGAAGGATTATTTAAAAGAGAAATCTTTTTGAAAGAGTTTAAGTATGGAACTTCAAAAATTGTAAGTAAATGCCCTTTTTAAAAATTAAAAATGATTAATAATTAGTTTCCTAAAAGCTTTGAATCTATGATCTTTAGACATTTTTTCTTTTTTATTCATTTCTCCAAAAGTAATTTTTTCACCATCAGGAATAAAAATTGGGTCATATCCAAATCCCTCTAGTCCTCTTGGTGGCCAAGTAACATGACCATCAACTCTCCCATTGAATAAGCTAAAATCACCATTTGTCCACCCAACGCATAGAGTACAATGAAAATATGCTGAAAAGTCTTTACTTTTTAAATTATCCATTCTTTTTTTGATCTCCTTCATCGCTTCAAGCCATCCTCCATGTAATTTTGCCCATCTTGCAGAATAGATTCCTGGATCTCCATTTAATGATTTAACACAAAGACCTGAGTCATCACTTATAACAATATGTTTTGAAGGCAGACAACTCTTGGCCTTAATAATTGCATTTTCTTCGAAGTTTTTACCATATTCTATTGGTTCAGATATATTGATTTCCTCAGAGGTAATAATATTTATTTTGTATTCAGAGAAAAGCGATTCAAATTCAAGTTTTTTCCCATTGTTGTGTGTTGCAACTACTACAGTGTCATGTTTCTTGAGTTTCATTTTAAAAAAACTTTTTGCTCATCAAAAATTTTGTTAGCTCCCTGCAGTGCGAGATTGTACATCTCATCAAACTGAATCTTGGTGAAAGTGTGCTCTTCTCCGGAAGCTTGAATTTCAACAAGACCAGAGTTTTTTGCGAATACAAAATTTGCATCTACCTTTGCTAAAGAATCTTCTTTGTAATCTAAATCTAGGAGGACTTCATTTTCTATTACACCGCAAGATATTGCGCATATACTATCTTTGATTGGATTGGAACTTATATCTTTATTATCAAGCATTGCTTTTAAAGCGTTATTTAATGCAATGAATGCTCCTGTAATTGAGGTGGTTCTTGTACCTCCGTCGGCCTGAATTACATCACAGTCTATGGTTAATTGATATCCCCTTAATATTCTTAAATCAAGTGTCGAGCGTAGCGATCTTCCAATTAATCTTTGGATTTCCATTGTTCTTCCCGTTTGTTTACCAATTTTAGCTTCTCGTTGAGTCCTTGTGGAAGTTGCTCTGGGTAACATATTATATTCTGCAGTTACCCATCCTTTCGAAGAACCTTTGAGCCATTTTGGTAAAGACGTTTCGATAGTTGCATTACAGATTACATGGGTGTCTCCAAATTCTATTTTACACGAACCTTCAGAAAATTTATTAACATTTGTTTGAATTGATATTTTTCTGAGTTCATCATTTTTTCTGTTGAAATTTCTCATATATCAAATATTAATAACATTTAGTTTTTCATTAATTAAGATAAATTATATAATAATGGTTATTAATGTAATAAAAAAAAAGAAAAACAACGAACCTAGTTCTCAAATTATTGAACTAGATAAAAGATCAAAGAAAATTTTTAGTCTTATTGTAGAAGACTATATGAACACAGGTGGTCCAGTTGGATCAAGAAAATTATCTAACAAACTTGAAGATAAACTTTCACCTGCTTCTGTTAGAAACGTAATGTGTGACTTGCAGGAAGCTGGGCTTCTAACATCTACACATTCCTCTGCAGGAAGATTTCCAACTGATTTAGGAATGCAATTCTTTGTTGATGGACTACTTCAAGTTGGACGTTTAAGTCAGGTGGAATGTTCAGATATTAAAAAGAAAATTACTTCTAAAACAAGAAGTGCGGAAGAAATTTATGATGATGCCACACATTTACTCTCTGGTTTATCTGACTGTGCTGGTATTGTTGTTGCACCAAAATTAGACGGAGGCATGAAACACATTGAATTCGTTCCTATAAGTAAGGAACAGGCTCTTGTTGTAATGGTTTCAGACAAAGGGCTGGTTGAAAATCGTTTAATAAAATTACCCAAAGGTTTGCCTTCTAATACACTTGTTGAAATCAGTAATTACTTAAATTCAAGGCTTAAAGGTAGATCACTCCTTGAAAGTCAATACATTATCAAAGAAGAAATAAAAAACGATAGAAAAGATTTAGATGAAGTTTCAAAAAAATTAATAGATCAAGGTCTTGCTTGTTGGGCAGACGCAAACAAAAAGAATAAACTAATAATTACCGGAACCTCTAAACTATTAGAGGATGTTAAGGCAATAGAGGAGCTGGAAAATATTAGACTGCTTATTGAAAGACTTGAAGACAAGCAAAACCTTATCGGAATTATTCAAGAAACCCAAGAGGCAGACGGACTTCAAATCTTCATCGGTTCCGATAACAGTTTATTTGCAATGACCGGCTGTTCAACAATAATAAGTCCTTTCAAAAATAAAGATAAAGAAATTATAGGAGCTATTGGCGTCGTGGGTCCAATGCGAATAAATTATGCTAAAATAATTCCAGTAGTTGATTACACGGCAAAACTTTTAGGACAAAAAATTACATTTTAACAATTAAAGGGTATTAATATGACAAAAAATAATGAAGAGGAACAAATGAAAAAAGAAAACAACGAAAATTCGAAAATTAGAACAAATAATGAAGCCGAACCAAAAGTTTCTAAAAATAATCTCTCTATAAGAAAAGAAAACGATGAATTAAAAGAAAGACTAAAAGATTTGGAAAATAAAATTTTAAGAGCTTTAGCAGATAATGAAAATCTTAGAAAAAGACATGAAAAGGAAATTCAGGATAATTTAAAATTTTCTATTAAGAACTTTGCTTTTTCTCTTCTCGGAGTGGCCGATAATTTTCAAAGAGCCACTCAATCCATCCCGGAGAAAGCAGAGGAAGGTAATGAGTTAATAAAAAATTTACTCATAGGAATGAAAGCTATAGAAAAAGAATTCTATGATTCATTTGAAAAAAATGGAATAAAAAAGTTTTCCTCAATTGGAAAAAAATTTAATCCAGAGTTCCATCAAGCAGTATCAAACGTTAATAGTGATCTACAAGAGGGTTTTATTGTAGAGGAGCTTCAGGCTGGTTTTATGATTGATGAAAAGCTCTTACGTCCATCAATGGTTACTGTATCAACAGGACAGAAAGAGAAAAAAATAGAAAATGATAAAGAAAGTAGCGAATAAAGATACAGTAATTTTTTTTTATACTTGATTTTTTCTTTTTTTTTTGTAAATAAAGAGTATTGTTTTTGTTTAATGCCTTATGGGTTAAATAAAAACTCTGTCCATAATTTAAGGAAGAAAAGGAGTTATAATGAGTGCAATTATAGGCATAGATCTTGGTACAACAAATTCTTGTGTTGCTATCATGGATGGTAAAAATCCAAAAGTAATTGAAAATGTTGAGGGTACTAGAACAACACCATCTATGGTGGCTTTTGCTGATGGAGACGATAAACTTGTTGGACAACCAGCGAAAAGACAATCGGTAACAAATCCTGAAAAAACATTATTTGCTATAAAACGATTAATCGGTAGAAAGATGGATGATCCCTCTGTTCAAAAAGATTCGCAGGTATTGCCTTACAAGATTGTGCCAGGGGAAAATCAAGATGCTTGGGTGGCGATCGATGATAAGAAATTTTCTCCTAGTCAAATTAGTGCAATGATTTTACAAAAAATGAAAGAAACCGCCGAAAAGTATTTAGGGTCTAAGGTTATAGAAGCGGTAATCACTGTTCCTGCTTACTTTAATGACGCACAAAGACAAGCAACTAAAGATGCTGGTAAAATTGCTGGTCTTGAAGTAAAAAGAATTATAAATGAGCCCACGGCAGCAGCATTAGCTTATGGCCTAGACAAAAAGAAAACTGGAACTATTGCCGTATTTGACTTAGGTGGTGGTACCTTTGATATTTCAATCTTAGAAATAGGTGATGGAGTTTTTGAGGTTAAGGCTACTAATGGCGATACTCAACTAGGAGGTGAAGACTTTGATAATGTTTTAATTGAATACTTTGCTTCAGAATTTAAAAAAGAACAATCTATAGATTTAACTAAAGACAAACTCGCTCTCCAACGACTTAAAGAGGCAGCAGAAAAAGCTAAGATTGAGTTATCTACAGCTCCTCAAACCGAAGTTAATTTACCTTTTATAACCGCGGACTCATCGGGCCCTAAACATTTAAACATCAAGCTTTCACGCTCAAAATTTGAGGCTCTTGTTTCAAAGCTTATTGAAAGGTCAATTGAACCGTGTAAACAAGCATTAAAAGACGCTGGATTAAGTGCAGGTGAGATTAACGATGTAATTTTAGTAGGTGGAATGACAAGAATGCCGAAAGTCATCGAGATGGTAAAAAACTTTTTTGGTAGAGATCCAAATAGAAGTGTTAATCCAGATGAAGTCGTTGCTTTAGGAGCGGCGGTACAAGGCGGTGTTCTTTCTGGAGATGTTAAGGATGTTCTACTGTTAGATGTTACTCCTTTATCACTTGGAATTGAAACTTTAGGTGGTGTTTTTACCAAATTAATTGAAAAAAATACAACCGTACCGACAAATAAAAGCCAAATATTTTCAACAGCTGAAGATAATCAATCGGCAGTAACCATTCGAGTTTTTCAAGGAGAAAGACAAATTGCTGCAGACAACAAACTCTTAGGTCAGTTTGATTTGGTCGGCATTCCGCCTGCATCTAGGGGAACACCACAAATTGAAGTAACATTTGATATCGATGCAAATGGAATAGTTAAGGTTTCTGCTAAAGATAAGGCAACTGGAAAAGAACACCAAATTCAAATTAAAGCATCTGGGGGACTTTCAGATGAAGAGATTGAAAAGATGGTGAAAGACGCAGAAGCAAATGCAGAATCTGATAAAAAGAAACTTGAGACAATAGAAGCAAGAAATAATGCTGATACTATAATTTCAAGTACAGAAAAAAATCTAAAAGAGCATGGTAAAAAGATTCCAAATGAGGATAAAATTAAGATAGAAAAATCTTTAGAAGATTTAAAAACAACTTTCAAAGATGAAAAGTCAGATGCAAAAGTTTTAAAAGAAAAAACAGAAAAACTCGTTCAAGATTCCATGAAGCTTGGTGAGGTCCTATACAAAGAAGCCCAAGAGAAAGCTGAAAAAGAAAAAGCTTCTCAAACAAAAACTGGAGATAATGATAAGACAAAAAAAACAAAAAAATCTAAATCCAGTAACAAGGACTCAAAAGTTGTTGATGCAGATTTCGAAGACGTTACAGATAAAAAGGATAAAAAAGATGAAGATAATTCAGCTGGTAAATCAGCATAAATAAATGTCTAAACAAGACTTTTATGAATTACTAGGAGTTTCTCGTGATGTTGATATGGGTGGGCTAAAATCCGCTTACAGAAAACTAGCAATGAAACATCACCCTGATAGAAATCCTGGAGACTCAGAATCTGAGAGTAAGTTTAAACAGATTTCTGAGGCATATGAAGTTTTGTCTGACACAGAGAAAAGAGCTGCTTACGATCAATACGGACATAGCGCTTTTGAAAATAACGGTTCAGGAGGTTCAGGTTTTTCTGGGAATTTTTCTGAGGGATTTAGTAGTTTTTCAGACATATTTGAGGACTTTTTTGGAAGCTCAAACTCCAGATCGGGTACTGGAAGACAGGCGAGAGGTGAAGACCTAAGAGCTGATGTTACGATTAACTTAAGAGATGCTTATTTAGGTGTAAAAAAAGAAATAACTTTTGATACTTTGCTAACTTGTACCGCTTGCAATGGTACAGGTTCAGAAAGTTCTGAAGGTCTAAGTACCTGTGGAACATGTAGAGGCACAGGTAAGGTAAGGTCTTCGCAGGGATTTTTTACTGTTGAACGTACTTGTCCTACATGTAATGGAGCAGGGCAAGTGATAACAGATCCTTGTGCTAAATGTGGTGGCGAGGGGAGAGTAAGAAAAAACAGAAAGATCGAAGTCTCGATACCAACTGGGGTTGAAGACGGAAGCCAAATAAGATTGAGCGGAGAAGGCGCTGCAGGGCCTAATGGCTCAACGCCAGGAGACTTGTATTTATTTGTGAATGTTGAGCCTCACGCTTTATTTGAAAGAGATGAAACAAATATATATTGTAAAGTTCCCATATCTATGGTCGAAGCGTCTCTGGGTGGCGCAGTTGAAGTTCCAACAGTATCGGGCGGTCGAGCGAAGGTAAAAGTACCGTCTGGCACTCAAAGTGGAGATCAGCTAAGACTTTCAGGTAAAGGGATGCCAGCACTTAGGTCAGTCACGTTTGGAGATATGATTATTACTTTGGTTGTTGAAACCCCAACAAATTTGACAGAAAAGCAAAGAGAGTTGCTTCGTGACTTTCAGTCTGAAATGCAACATAATAATAATCCTGAAAGTGAGGGATTTTTTTCCAAAGTAAGAGATTTCTGGGATGATTTAAAAAATTAGGTAATTTCATGAAAAAAATAAATCTCGGTATTCTCGGTCCAAAAGGAAGAATGGGGCAGAGTATTATCAAAGAATCTGAAGGGTTCCCTGAAATAAAACTATCGGCCTTATGCGAGAAACCTGATCATGAAGATGTGGGGAAAATTTATCATGGACTAAAAATCATAGATGATATTGAGGAACTAGTTATACAAAGCGAGGTTATAATTGATTTTACTTCTCCCCTCTCAACTTTAAATCTTATAGATTGTCTTAGAAAAAAAAAAGACACAGCCCTAATAGTAGGAACAACTGGTTTTAATAAAGAACAAGAAAATATTTTCTTAGAAAACATAAATGGATTAAAGATCTTGAGATCTTCAAATATGAGTTTAGGCGTTAACTTAGCATTTCATTTAACTGAAATTATTTCAGGGAAACTTGGCGAAAATGTTGATGTGGAAATTGTTGAATCGCACCACAAATACAAAAAAGACGCGCCATCTGGAACAGCACTCACTTTAGGTGAACATGTTAATAAAGGCAGAAATAAATCATCTACTGGTAAATTTGTATACAGAGGAATAAATTTTGAAAGTGAAAGAGCAAGTGGAGATATAGGTTTTTCCTCTATTAGGGGAGGAGACGTTGTTGGAGAGCACAGTGTTATGTTTTTGATGGATGGAGAAAGAATACAGCTCAGTCATATGGCTTCTTCGAGAAAGATATTTTCTCAAGGAGCTCTTAAAGCTTCATTGTGGATAAGAAATCAATCTCCTGGTTTATATAGTGTTAAAGATATGTTAATTTAGATTTAAGGAGTTTAATAATGAAACAACTAAGAGTATACTTTTTATTTATTTTTTGTATTTTTCTTAATTCTTGTGAAGAAAAATTAAGTCAACAAGATATCGATAAATATAAAGAAATCATGGATATTAGATTAGGACATTTGGGGAACGCATTGATAATGCAGGGTAGACTTCTCGAAGCTCATAGTATGAGTAGCGGGAGAGCTGATGAGGACCATTTTAAAGAGGCCGAAGAAATAATAAAGGGACATCTTGTTAAACTAGGAAGACCAGATGAGCTAAAGAAGTTAGAGTTACCAAATTCTAAGGAAATAAGAGACATTCACAATTCAGTGGTTGAGGCGTCAGAAATAATGATAACAGCTGTAAATATGCTTGAGGATCAAGCATGGTTAGGTGGCTCTGTTGGATATGCAGAATCAGTTTTAGAGCGCGCCAGATTCAATTTTCAAAATGTAGTAAAAGTAATTTATAAACCAGAGGGTGACGTAAAACCTGAGTTTAAACCTAAAGAATATAAAGTTGGCGAGACGCCAGAAATTATTGAACTGAATAGCGTTAATGAAAATTAGTTTACTGTATTTTTTGGTTTAGCTTTCTACCGTAATGAATAAAAAAAAGTCCTGCAACAATTAATATAGTACTTAGATACAATTTTAATGTCAGGTTCTCATCCAAGAAAATATATGACCAAATTATGCCAAAAACTGGAATAAAAAAGTTACTTTGACTTGCAAAACCAGGGCCTTGATTTTTAATCAATCGAAAAAAAACAACAACCGCAAAGCCAGTGCACAAAAGACCTAGCACCAAACATGAAATGGAGCTTTTAACTGAAATTAAACGGAAAATTGAAATGTAGTCTTCGGTTTCATTTATAAATAAAAAACACAAAAAAACTGGTAATGAGATTACTGTTGCTATAATAGTCGAGGAGGTTGCTACTTGTAATGCTGAAGTGTTGCGAAACTTCCTCACATAATTTGCTGAAACAGCATAGCTTATTGCAGCTAATACAACTAAGAGGTTTGATATAAAGTCTACTGAGTATGTAGAAAAATTATTTTCATTAAAAATAAGAAAGCACATTCCAAAAAAACTAACTATTAATCCAAAAAAAATTCTTATATTTATCTTTTCATTGGGATTAAAAAAGTTACTAATTATATATGTAAAAATTGGCATCATTCCAATCAAACATGCTGCAACAACACTATCTATGTTAGTTTCACTCCATGCGATTAGATTGAAAGGTATAACATTACCTAAAACTGCTATTAGAATCATTTGTTTAAACTTCTTTTTTTCAAAAATCCTTATATTAGTGAAGATTTTAAGATAAATAATCAAAAAAAAGGAGGCGATTAGTAGTCTTAAAAAAGTCAAAACTGATGGAGGAATTGTTTCAACAGAAATTTTTATAAAAAGAAATGAACTTCCCCAGATAGCTGATAGAATGAATAACGAAAAATAATCTAGAAAATTATTTGAAAGTTTATTTTTTTTTATGTTTATATTCACTTAGAGTTTTTTTAAACAATCATTAATCCTTTTCTCTAATTTTTCCTTATCAAATAAATTTAAAAAAGAACCGATTGATACTACTTTTTCATCGGACTTTATCAAAAGTTGGGAATTATTGTTAACTTTTATTAATTCTACGCAAGCTAGTTGAGGGTCAAGGTCCCAAGTTTGAATCTTACCCGAAGGGAAGCACCTTGAGATTTTTAGTTTTCTAGATGCAATAAGAAGTCTCTCATAGATTTCTCCGCTTCTATAATTTATTTTAAAAGCAAAATAAATAAGTATGATGTCTAGTCCAAAAAAACCAAAAACAGGCCATGCTCCTAAGTACCAAAAAATAATACCTCCTGCAGAACACAAAATAATTATAATACTCATTAGAATTGAAAATCCTTTTTTAGAAAGACTCCGATGTGGATAGATTGTAATATTTAAAAAAATATCATTTGCCATATTATAAATATAAATAAAAAACCTATAATTTAAAGTTTATATTAATTAATATTAATCTAAATTAAAAAATTTATAGTAATGTAATGAATAAAAATTTATCGATAATAGGCATGGGTAACGCTGTCTTAGACATAATTATATCTTGCTCTGAAAATGACCTAGCAAATCTAAATCTTACAAAAGGACAAATGAAAATTGTTACTAAGTCTCATTCAGAAAAATCAATTGAGAAAATGAATGTTATTAAAACAACATCTGGAGGCTCAGTAGCAAATACTATTGCAGGGATTGGAATTTTGGGTGGCAAATCATCATTTTGTGGTAAGGTTTTTGATGATGATTCTGGAAGGAAGTTCATACAAAATATTTCAGATAGTGGTGTTGATTTCCTGTGCAGACCTGCAAAGACTGGTCCTGGGACTGCTAGTTGTCAAGTATTTGTCACGAAAGACGGAGAAAGAACAATGCAAACATTTTTAGGTGCAAGTGTCCACCTGAGTGAAGTTGACATAGAGGAAAAATTCTTCCTAAATTCCTCTATTTTATTTGTAGAGGGTTATCTATGGAGTTCGGAAAAAGCCAGGGAAGCAATTAAAAAAGCAATTTATTTTTCAAAACAGAAAAAGATTTTAGTTGCTTTCTCCCTTTCTGATTCAGGATTGACCAAAATGTATAAAAATGATTTTATCAACTTTATAAAAAATGATGTTGATCTATTGATTGGAAATGAAAATGAAATAAAATCACTAACTGAAGAGATCACAAAAGAAAATATTTTACAAAATTTAAAAGAAATTGTAAGCAAGACTATTATGACTTCAGGAGAAAATGGTGCTACTTTATTTTACAACAAAGAATTTGAAGATTTCAGTGCAACAGTAAATAATAATATTATTGATTCTACCGGAGCAGGCGACATGTTTGCTGCGGGTGTATTATTTAAACTAAATCAAGGTAAATCATTTCAAAAATCTATAAATTTTGGATGTGAGACAGCTGCAAGAATTTTATCACAGTATGGTGCTAGACCAGACGCTGAGACTTTTTCGAATTTTTAATTTTTCTAAAAAGAATTTTATTTATTGAATGTATTACAGCATCTACAGGTATATCTTCAATATTATTTGTATTTGAAAGGACTTTAGATGATAAGTTTATATTTTGGTTGGTAGGATCAAGTGTTGAAAATTTTTTATAGTTTGTTGGTCCAAATAAACTAATTATGGGTAACCCAGCGTTTGCAAGTAGGTGCCCACATCCAGTATCATTTGAAATGCCGAGCTTACAATATTTTGCGAATAACATCGTAAAATCTGGTGAATAGTTAATATTTTTATTTTCTTGAATTGGAAACCCAGCAGCAGGCAGCACAACTTTCAAGTCCTTGTAGAAATCTATTTCATTGGGCCCGAGAAAGAAAATAGGGCTTATATTTTTTGATAATAAATATTTTCCCACTAGTATAAATCTTTCCAACGGCCATCTTTTAAAATTATTCGATGCTCCAGGACAGATTGCCACTTTATCATTTTTAAACTTCTTGAGATAGTTCTTGTCAGAAGCTCTTAATTTTCGATTTAAAGGTAAGTCTGTTATTTTTTCTTTTTCGTTTTTATCAAATAAAAGACTAAGATTTAATAATTCTTTGATTAGATTTGGTTCCTTTTTGTTACAAGGTACTAGATCCGAAAAGTAATATTTGCAACTTGGTGAAATAAAAATTTCGTGCTTCAGTTTTTTTAATATGAGTGTTGTCAAAAATCTTTTTTGAGTATCGATAATAATATCATACTTTTTATCAATTTTAGGTTTTTTAAAAAGTTCTTTCCAGTCTTCACCAATATGAGCATTTTCAATTATCCTATCTATTAAATTAAAAGTAATCGGTTTTAAGGATCCATTCATGACTGAATTTCCCTTTCCTGCAAGCCAAGTTATATTACTATTTGGAAAGTTTTTTCTAATATTTCTTAAAAAAGGGACCTTTATAATACCATCTCCGAGCAGATCAAGACCAACGTAGATTAATATATTGTTACAATTATCATTATTTGTTAATATTCTAATATTTGAATTTCCTTTCCATGCATTTAATATTTTAAATTTTAATTTTTTTAAATTTTGGTCAGTAAATAAATATGACTTAATAAAGTCGTAATTTTTTTGAGAAAATAATGACAGATTGTTTTTTCTTTTTTCCCATTTCCATAATCTTCCATTTATTTTCTTCAGGCATTTTCTTTTAAGTTTTCTGCATACATATGGATGTCTTTGTAAGTAATTAACAGCGACTATCGAGAGATCGTGCAATGTCTGTGCATCATTACCCATAATTCTTTTTTCTTGAAATTTTGGCCCTACACAGATAATTTTTTTGGTAATACCAATCTTTTTGGGCGCTAATTCTTTTCCCTTAAAATGATAACCGGCAATGCGTAATGGAATAGAATAATCTTGAATAAAACTCTCTTCATCACATCCGCCCACATCAAACAAGGCCTTGTATGTCATCATTGAATTACTACAACCTCCCCATCCTGATATTAAAAATTTTTCAAATGCGTTTTTAAATATTTTTACGTCATGGATCTCTTTATCAAAATTATATTTTGAATAATTATCTGCCCATACCCAATTTCCATAGAGTAAGTCCAATTTTGATTTTTGCATTTCTTCTTTCATAAATTGAGAGATTTTGGGTGCTAGTATGTCATCTCCGTCTACCATTTTTATATGACTATAATTTACAAATTTTAGAGCATTATTGATTGCTTTACTCGGACCACTGTTTTCTTGTTTAATAAATTTTACTGGTACTTTAAATTTTTTAATAAATGATTTTATAATTTTTTTTGAATTATCAGTCGAGCCATCGTCAACAATTATTACTTCAGAATTTGTAACTAGATTCTCGAGAACTGAGTTAAGAGTATTTTTTAAAAATTTTTCTTTATTATAAACAGTTATAATAAAAGTAATTCCATTATCCTTATCCATAAAATAACTTATGAAAATAATTAATTGTAAACAAGAATTTTTATGAATTTTTTTCTAAATCGATTGAGTAGCCAGAACCTCTAACTGTTCTTATGATGTCTTCACAGTTATCGATGTTTATAGCTTTTCTTAATCTTCTGATATGTGTGTCCACAGTTCTTTGCTCAATAAAAACTCCATGACCCCAAACTCTATTAAGCAGTTGTTCTCTACTAAATACACTTCCTGGATTTGCAATGAGGAGTCGTAATATTTTTAATTCTATTGGTCCTAGATGTATTCTTTTTTTCTTTCTAAAAACTTTTAATGACTTTATATCAACTTCAATATCACCGTAACTTATCTTTGAATTACTTAAATAACCACTTCTCCTCAACAATGCTTGGACCCTAGCTATTAATTCGGACGGACTAAAAGGTTTAACAATATAATCGTCAGCACCTGAATTGAGGCCATGAACTTTATCTCCCTCTTCTTCTTTAGCTGTTAAAATTATAATAGGTAAGTTTTTGGTATTTTTGTTAATTCTTAACATTTTACAAAGTTCAATTCCGTTTGGTTCAGGCATCATCCAATCCAAGATAACTAAATCTGGTATTTGCTCTCTTATTAAAATATTTGCTTCTTCACCATTTCTTGCCTCTCTTACACTAAAATTATTTTTTTTTAAATTATAACTAATCATGGGCAATAGGGACAAATCGTCTTCTGCGACTATAATATTTTTTTTCATTAATATTTCATCAACTTTCCTTTTAATGAATAAAGTACTTCTTTTGATATTGATTTTGTTAAATCACCAATTCTTTCTAATTCTTTCGAAATAAAAATCATTTGTGTCAAATAACCGATAGTTTTATAAGATTCCATCATTAAGACAATGTGCTCTCTGAAACATGTCTCATATAATAGATCAATTTGTTTATCTTCAACTGGTATAGATGATGCTAATTCTTCATTTTCAGAGGAATATGCATTCACTGCTAATGACACGATATTTCTTACAGATTGACCTAATCTAAAAATTGAATCAGTTGTGTAATCACGAGGTGTAATATCAGCTTGAGAAACTCTTTTTGCGATATTTGCTGAGTGATCTCCGATTCTTTCAATTATTGAAGAAATTTTAATTGATATAATTATTTGTCTAAGATCATCTGCTAATGGTTGTCTTTTTGATAGTGTATTAGTCGCCATTTCTCTGATTTTTAATTCAAGTTTGTTGACTTGGTTCTCGGTTGCTAATATTTTTTTAATTTTTTCTTCATTACTGATTTTAAGAATTTCTACACTCATAAATAACTGTTTCTCAACAAGCACACACATTTCTAAAAGATTATTTTTTAATGATTCAAGATCATTATCATAGGTTGTGACAATATGTTTTTCCATGGTTATCCTATCTTTCCTGTAATGTAATCTTGGGTTCTTTTTTCCTGAGGAATAGAAAATATTTTTTCTGTTAATCCGACCTCTATTAAATTTCCCATATGAAAAAAAGCAGTCTGTTGTGAAACTCTCGCTGCTTGTTGCATAGAATGAGTCACAATTACAATTGTATAATTTTTTGCAAGATCATCAATAAGTTCTTCAACAACAGCTGTAGCAATTGGATCAAGTGCTGAGCAAGGTTCATCCATCAAAATTATTTCTGGACTCACCGCTATCGCTCTTGCTATGCAAAGCCTTTGTTGCTGTCCACCGGACAAAGAGGTTCCAGTTTCATTCATCCTATCTTTAACCTCTTCAAATAGCCCTGCACGTTTCAGACTTTTAACAACAATATCTTCAAGTTCATCTTTATTATTGGCAAGACCATGAATACTTGGTCCGTAAGCAATATTATCGAAAATAGACTTTGGAAACGGGTTAGGTTTTTGAAAAACCATTCCTACCCTGGATCTTAAAAGCACAGGGTCTACATCCTCATGGTAAATATTCTGTTTATCGATAGTTATTTTTCCTTGAATTATGCAATTTGAAATTGTGTCATTCATTCTATTAATACATCTTAAAAAAGTTGATTTGCCGCAACCACTTGGTCCTATTAAAGAGGTAACTTGGTTTTCATAAATTTTTAAACTTATATTATCTAAAGCTTTTTTTTGACCATAGGTAACGGTAATTTTGTCACTAACAATTTTTGCGTTATTACCATTTAACTTCATATTTTTTCCTTATGTAAACGGCTAAACTATTCATTAGTACGAGAAACGTTAATAATACTAATACTCCAGCTGCTGTCAACTCTATGAAACCACGTGCAGCCGTGCTTTTCCATAAATATATTTGGACCGGCAAGACCGTTGCCGCATCTGTAAAGTTTCCTGGAGGATCTACAATAAAGGCAACCATACCAATCATTAATAAAGGTGCTGATTCTCCAAGGGATTGTGACATTCCAATTATGGTTCCCGTCAAAATTCCAGGTAATGATAAAGGAAGTACATGATGAGTTACTGTTTGAAGCTTGGTTGCACCTAAACCAGTAGCAGCTTCTCGAATAGATGGTGGCACCGCTTTGAGAGAAGCCCTTGTTGCAATAATTATTGTTGGTAGAGTCATTAAAGCTAGGACCATTCCTCCTACGATTGGAGCAGATCTTGGTAAATGCATAAAATTTAAGAATATAGCTAGTCCAAGTAATCCAAAAATAATGGATGGCACAGCGGCTAAATTATTGATATTTACTTCGATGAAATTTGTTAATTTGTTTTTCGGAGCTAACTCTTCTAAAAATATTCCTGCTGCCACTGCAATCGGAAAAGATAAAATAAGGGTCACTAGCATTGTAAAAAATGAACCCAACATTGAACCAAAAATTCCAGCTTGTTCGGGCTCAGTCGAATCTGCTGCTGTGAAGAATGTTAAATTAAATTTGAAATCTAAATCATCATTTTCCTTTAATCGTTCAAAAATTCTAATTTCCCTATTGTTCATTAATCGGTCCTCTTCAGGTAATTTTAACATCTCTGGATTTTTATGAATTACATCAAAAGTTGATGCTGCTTTAATCCATACAAATGACGTTTTCCCGATTAAGGTTGGTTGAGTTATTACAAATTCTTGCAACGCATCAGCTTCACCATTTGAGACAATTTTTCTTAACTCTCTAATTTCTTTTCTTTTTTTTATTTCAGGAAAATATTCTTTTAATGAGCTGTTGATTAAAGTCTGAAAATTTGCATCTTTTATTTCATCTAAATTTCCATTTGGGGTAATAATTGAAGGATCAAAATATATATTTAATCTAATGTGAGTGTTAAAAAAAGCTTTCTTGCCCTCTAAGAAAACCGAAGAAAGTATGATTATTAAAAATAAAATTGCAGAGGAAATACCTAAAATACTGTAAAATTTAAAAATTTTTTCACCCCTTTTTCTTTTCTTGAGCGATTTTTTGATAAGATCTGTAACTTCACTCATATATTTCTCTATATTTATCAACAATTTTTAGTGCAAAAACATTGAGGCATAAAGTAATAAAAAAAAGCGTTATACCTAAGGCAAAAGCTGAGAGTGTTTTCGCACTATCAAACTCTTGATCACCAATTAGTAATGTAACAATTTGCACTGTTACTGTAGTTACAGACTCAAAGGGATTAGCTGTCAGTTTTGCTGCAATCCCTGCAGCCATTACGACAATCATTGTTTCCCCAATTGCTCTAGAGACCGCTAGTAGTATAGCGCCTACTATTCCTGGTAAAGCTGCTGGTAGCACAACTCTTTTCACGGTTTCTGATTTAGTTGCTCCCATGGCTAAAGAGCCATCTCTCAGTGAACTAGGAACAGCTGAAATTACGTCATCTGATAGAGAGGATATAAACGGAATTATCATAATTCCCATTACTCCGCCTGCAGCTAATGCACTTTCAGACGCAATGCTAAATCCAAAATAATCTGCAATTTCCCTTAAAAAGGGTCCTACTGTTATTGCTGCAAAAAAACCATAAACTACAGTTGGGACACCAGCTAAAATTTCCAAAATAGGTTTAATGGTAGCTCTAGTTGTAGATGACGCATATTCTGACAAATAAATTGCTGATGTTAAACCAATGGGTATGGCAACAGTCATGGCTATTAAAGTTACTAATAAAGTTCCAGCGAATATTGGCACAGCTCCAAATGACCCTGTACTAGCCACTTGATCCTCTCTTATAGCAGTCTGAGGACTCCAATTTAATCCAAATAAAAAGTCAAAAATTGGAACTCTTTCGAAAAACCTGAAAGCTTCAAAAATCAGTGAAAATACAATTCCAACAGTCGTAATTATTGCAACTATTGAGCAAATCATTAAAAAAGTGGTATTATTTTTTTCAACAGCTTGTCTAGCTTTAAAATTTGGTGATATCTTCCTGATTGCAAAAAAAGATAAAAAACAGCTTGTTGTTAAAATAATTGCGAGTGCGATTGAGTGAATTTGGGATTCAGTAGAATCAAGAAATCTTGCTCCTTGAACAATAAATTCTTGCGTTCCTGGAAAGGGATTATTGATATTTACAGATTTTGCCTGGTCAATCAACATAGAGACATTTCCATTAAAATTAGAGGGGACATTCTCAAGAAAATAGTTGTGAAGAATATGATTCAAAAATATAGGCTTAATTAAGACCCAACTTAACGTTAGAAAAAAAATAGGAATTAAGAAAGATATCAGAGAAAATTTACCGTAATAGATTGGTAGTGATGGCAGACTTTTGTTTTTCTTTTCCTGAAGTTCGAATTTTAAACGAAGAGCTTTAGTGTTCCCGTACCAAAATGTATAAAAACATATTATTATTACGAGAACACTAAAAGAAATAAATCCCATTAGTAAAGCTTATTACTTTTTAAGAACTTTACCATCAAATTTTGTTAATTTCTTTCCATCAGCTTGAAATTTCTTCATTTCATCTTGAGGAAGAGGAATCAAACCTTTATCTATAAGATAACCATCATTACCTATAGCTTTTGAGCTCGTAAATTCTGCAACATATTCTTTGATTCCAGGGATTACAGTAGCATGTGCATTTTTAACATAAAAAAACAAAGATCTTGAGACAGGGTACTTACCTGATGATATATCTTCAAACTCTGGAAATACACCATCAACTTTTGCAGCCTTAACTTTATCTCTATTTTGATCTAAGAAAGAATAACCAAAAACTCCGAGAGCTCCTGGGTCTGCTACAAGCTTTTCAATAATTAAATTATCATTCTCACCAGCCTCTACAAAGGGACCATCCTCTCTGACTGATCTACATTGTTTTTTATATAGCTTTTTATCTTTCTTTTTCAGGGCTTTTCTTCCCGGAAAAGTTTTGCATCCCCTTTCAATTGCTAATTCATTGAAAGCATCTCTTGTTCCAGAGGTAGGAGGTGGGCCTATAACTAAAATTGGTGCATTAGGTAAATTCGGGTTTACTTCATTCCAATTCTTGTAGGGATTTGGTTTAACTGTATCGCCATTAGGGTCTGCAGGAACCTCTTTAGCTAAGGCTAAGTATATATCTTTCAAACTTAAACTTAAGTCAGCTCCTGACTTATTATTAGCCAATGCAATTCCATCGAAACCAACTTTAATTTCAGTGATATCTGTAACACCATTTTTTGCACATTTTTTTACTTCTTTTGATTTTATTCTTCTTGAAGCATTAGTTATATCTGGGTGTTCAGTTCCTAGTCCTTTACAGAATAGTTTCAGTCCTCCGCCAGACCCAGTAGATTCAATGATAGGAGTTCTAAATCCACTAGTTTTTCCAAAGCGTTCAGCTACAACTGTAGCAAAAGGATAGACTGTAGAAGATCCAACTACTTTTATTTGGTCACGTGCTATTGATTGACTGCTAAATGTAATTGCTAAGGCAAGAATAGCTAATGAAGATTTTTTCATATTTCCTCTCTTTTATAGATTAAATTAAAATTATGAAGTATATAAATAATGTTCTTTTATTACAATTTTATGACAATGAATCTATTAATTCTATTATTACACATCTGAAAGATGATGTAAAAATACACATGTCACCTTACGTAAAAGTGTTACGTAAGGTGACATATTATATTTTATTTATTTTGTTGTCTCAGGTTTTTCTTCTGATAAAGGAGAGGTGATATCCGTTTTTATGTTTATATTTTGAGTAGAAACTTTATCTAAGCTCCCATTTGATTTT
>NZHE01000005.1 GCA_002691145.1 Rickettsiales bacterium | reverse complement strand
TCGACGTATCTTTTTGATTCACTAATGTTTTTGTGACAACAGTTTTAGCAGAATTAAAAACGGTTCCTTGGAAGTCTTTTAAGTCACTCATTAAAATATTCTCCAAGTTGAGCCAGTGTATACCAGTCCTGTTGAACTGTTATTATTGCTGATTGTCATGTCTTGGGATAGAGCCATTATGGTGTTGCCGTTCCGGCCAATAGTTAAGTTATTAGAGCCAAACGCACCACCACCGTCTGCAAAGAATACTGCATCACCTGTGCTTGGAGAACCTGGCAATGTTGCTGTTACTGTATTTCCTGAAGTGTTGACAGCGTATCTTTTGCCGGACTCTACATTAAAATTGCTTGTTTTTATTTCAAAATCAGGCTCTGCATCTGAACTTCCACTGCCGTCGGTGTTTAAAGCCACACCGCCTGGTGTAGATCCGTCTGTTATCTTTAATGTGTTTGTATCTGTATCTAAAACAAGTTCTCCGTCTCTGCCAACGTATGAACTGGCCGAATGTGCTATATGTTTGGATACAATTTTTCTCGTTGCCATGTTAATATTTACTCACTTTTAATGTAAGATTTACCAGTAAGTTTTTCAATATCTCTAATCATCTCTTCCATATTGATACGTACAGTCTTACCTGTTTTTGTATTTCTTGAATAGTATTCCCACTCGCCTTGTTCGTTGTGAGGAGATATCTTAGTAACGTTACCCGCTTCATCTTGAACATAAACTTCAGCACTTGCGGATTCGTCCTTGGCATATATTTTTGCAAAGTTGGCAGTTGTTGATGGATCACCTGTCTGCACACCTAGTTCTGTCACTCCGCTGACTCTTAAGTTTGTATCGTTTAATAATTGTAACGAGTCAGATCTAAACCTTGCAGTGATCACATTTGATCCTGCCTTCCTGTGTGCTATCTCTATTATACCATCTTCAGAACCATCTGATGCATCTAGTATCTTACCTGTAATTTTTGCATAAAGCACTTCTTGGTCAGCATCATTCTCACCTTTGAATTTGATCTGTCCTAGGTAATCCGCATCTGCCGGACTTGAACTGTTTCTCTTCAATGTAAATACCGGGCCTGCTGTACTCGAATCTTCTGTTGTTGTTATTGTAAGTGAATCTTGTGTTGTTACATTTGTAATTGTTTGTGAGCCAATGATATCCACTGTACCAGTGCCTTCTGGATCTAGTGTGATGCTCTGGTTTGATGCCGCTGATTTTATTGCATCTGTGAAAACACTTCCTTGGAATGTAGCATTTGAAGAGAATGTTTTTGCGCCTGTAATTGTTTGAGTACCACCAATGTTAACTGTACTTGCGGCTGAGACACTTTCCTCCCTTTTCATGTTTATTCTGTAAGCATTGACAGTTGTCGAAGACCCGCTGGTAGATGAGGCCTGTATAGTCACAGTACTTCCTGATATTGTAGCAGTAAAAGTTAACTGATCTGTGCCTTTGGTAGATACCATTGGACCTGTTGTGATATAAGCATCAGTTCCGTCAGTGGCCACTGCGAGTTCAGTAATACTTGATGCATTGCTTTCATTAGAACTTGTTCCTACAACGTAATAGAAAGCACCATGTATCGCTGAAGCGTCAAACTGGTCAATTGTAGTGGCTGTCGAAGAAACTGTTGTTGCGGGAATAATCTTTTGATTTGTTGCCTCAAATCCTGTCTCGGAATCACTTAACAAGATTCTGTGCATTTTTACATTTAGGTTTGCCCTAGCACCCGAGCCTGACAATGTGACATTGCTTCCACCTAAGGTGGCTGTTAGTGTGATTAAACTGTTGCTTCCTGTCCTTACACTATTATAGTCTGTGATGTATGCTGTTGTACCATCGTGTACAACCAAACATTCTATTGATTCTAATTCATCGTCTACTTCATCATTCACAGAAATAAAATATTTCGCTCCTCTATAAGATGCGTGTGCCCAAGTATCTAAACTTTCTGAACTGCTGTCTACATCAGAATTGATTACTATTGCTGTATTTCCACTTGTACCTACACTGCTGTTATCTCCTAATTGTATCGAATATGCAGTTACACTGTTAGAAGCAGAATGTCCAGTTGCTCTAAGTCTAACTGAGCCTCCTGATACATCACCGTTGAAAGTTTGTCCTGTTGTGGTTCCTGTCTTAGTCACGTGAGATGTGGAAGCATATCCGTTTGAGTTGTTATGGATTACTGAAACTTTTTGTACCGCCACTTGATCATTGATTTCGTCTCGAGATGTTATGTAATACAGTGCGGAATCATATTGTGCAGTGGAATTTGATTCTATGGTTTTTTCTTCCGTACTACCTATACCTGTCTTTTGTATCAAAGATGCTGTGGTGTCATCTGATATTGTGGTACTGGCAGTGCTTGATAATGCTCCAGAAAAGACAAATCCAGACGCTGTTGATTTGATTGTTTGATCACCAACGTGAATTGTGCCTGAGGATGCATATATATCTTTAAACCTTTTACTAGATGAACCAAGGTCAACTGCATTATCAGTTGCTGGAAGAATACTCGAACTTGTTTCTATTATTCCGCTACCGCTGGCACCAATTTCAATGTTTTCATTTGACCTTTGTCCTGTTATCTTATTGTCATCTATTGTTATGCCACCTGTTGCTAAACTATCAATAGACACAGTGCCAAAACTAATACTTCCAGATCCATCTGTTTGTAAAACTTGATTGGCACTACCATCTGCTGTTGGAAGTGTGTAAGCACCGTTGACACTAATTGTGCCTGTGGTTTGCACCCCTGTATTGATTGTTTTTAATTTTTCTGAGCCATAATAATATAATTTTAACTCACCAGTAGAACCGTCTGCCCTTAGATAATCGGCTAGACCACCACTGCCATCATCTGAACCTATGACTACGTCTTTGTTGTCAGCATAAGTTCTAATGTTTATATCGCCGGTTGTCTCGTTGATGTTAAGATTAGTTCCAGTGTGTTTAATATTTGTGTCTGCATCAGTACCCAATCTCAATTCAATACTGTCATTAAATTTAAGATTATCTGTTACAGTGCCTCCAGCAATAGAGGTACCAGCAAGTGTTGTTGCTGTTATTGTTCCGTTTACTTGTAATGCTGTTGTTGGTTCTGAGATACCTATACCCACACGACTGTTTGTTACGTCAAGATAAAGTAGGTTTGTTTCAAATGCAAGGTCGACGCCATTCCTAGTCAGATTGGACTTTAATACCGACCCTGATATACGACCTATGGCCATACTTAGGTTCCTCTCATATAATAATGTTAGTACGGCAATACACCATACACGGCCTCGTTATCATTGCCGGCCGACAGCAGTAACAGTATTTATGTTTATTATGTGCCAATAACTAGATAGTGTGCCCATTGTGGTGGTAACCACTGCAATATCCATGCCCTATTACGCCACAATAGGTATAAATCATCTAGTTCTATCTGGTCTAAATTTTTAAACTGCACTCTAAAATATGGCCAGTCGTAGGATGTCAATACCAAATCAAAATCATCCTCGCCTTTGAATACCCTTAGGTGAAGATATTTGTACCTATTTTCTTTTATAAGTTTTTTCACGCACCTCTCCTGTTGGTGCGTTCCTTCGGTTGCCCTACTTCCGTCCTGTGGATGAACGTAAAAGTATTTATAAATCGTAAAAAAAAACGGGTCTACATTCCTGCAAACCCGTTTAATTCTAAAGATGTAATATCTTAGTTGTTTGTTCTAACAACTGCTAATACTAAACCAATTCCTGCATCTGTCTTGTCTTCTAATGCTCTTCCAACTACGTGGAATGGATTGATTGACTCACCCTCTGCTACTGCTCTCGCAGTACCTTTAATTGAAGATGATACTAATCTTTGACCTTTGCTTACTGCACCTGTTACTCTTACAGGAGTTCTTCCTGTCATTGCAACAAATGGGTGTGACTCGTCGTTACCTGCTAGTGCATTCATTCTGTATGCTGGTTGAGTAGAAATAACACCAAAAATCGTGTCTGATAAATCAGTTGTTGATTCTGTGATTTCTGCCGCACCGCCTAGTGTAACAACAGCACCTTCTGACATAGGAGCGTCTGCTTCGAAACGCTCGCCAACGTCCGCGTATGCCGCCGATGTTGCCTGTGCGTGTACCACATTTGCTCTGATATCTACAAGGTCTTTGTTTGATAAGTCGTCGTCTGATCTGTAAGCAGTCCAGGCACCACTTGCGTTACCAAAAGTTGATGTTCCGTCGTCTGCGAATGTTTCATCCCAAACCCAGAAAAGATCTTCTTCTGTGGCACTTGATGTTGCACCTCTGTTGGCTTTTAAGCCAGAAAAAGATGGCATACCTGCCGCACTTGACACGTTTCTGTTAACTTCGATCATGTTGTCTTCAACTGATAATGTAGTTGTATTCAACTCTGTTCTAGTTCCGTCAACTGTTAAGTTTCCTGTTATTCTTACAAGACCATTAGTCGCTATTAACTGATCAGTTCCACCTATGTCTAATGTCACAGATGAAGCACCTACAGTTACATTGTTTGAACCTGACACAATTGAAGTTTTTGCTGTCAATTGGTCGTCAACGTATTTCTTGTTAGCCAAAACTGCATCACTACCTGGTGCACTTGAGTTATCAAGTGTTAAACTTGATATCCCAGTCACTGCGTTTGAAGACGCCGTGATTGCTACATCACCTACTGATAATCCGTTATTGACTCTAAAGTTTCTCGCCGCCATAGTTCACTCTCCCTTATGGTTGATTGTTAATGTTAAACTATTGTTTAACGTATTATTTACCAAGATTTCGCTATTAATGTGTTGTAGTTTAATAATTCCGCCGTAAAAAAAAGGCCCTATATTTCTACAGGGCCTTTTAATATTCTATGTTATGCTATTACACGCCTTGTAAAGAGTACTGTACTTTAGCAGATGAAGATCCACCTGTACTAGTTGCTTTTACTTCGACTGTGCTTGAACCGTCGTGGTTGAATGTAATTGTAGCAAGATCAGATGATCCTGAGTTAGTTACACCGTACACTGTTCCAAATGCAGTTGAACCGTTGTGTAAAACCAGTGACTTCATTACAGAGTATTCTGAGTTAGCAGAATCAGTTATTGTGATCAATAACTCTGCTGATCTGTAAGATGCCGCATTAAACGTCATGATGTTAGTTGCAGTTGATTCAAACGAGACTGAACTTGTTTGAGTTCTTGCAACACCACCTGTCGCTAGTGCAGTGTTATCAAAACCAGTCATTGCAAATATTCTTGCACCACTGTGTGGAGCAGAAGTAAATGTAATGTTTGTTCCTGATACTGTGTAGTTTTCTGTTGGTTCTTGGTAAACGTTGTCAATAAACACAAGGACATTGTTAGCATTTTCAGGTGCTGAACTAAAGAATCCTGTGATTGTTGTTGTTGAACCGTCACCAGTTGATGATACTTTAGAAATTGTTGGTGTGTCACCAGCAATCGCTAATTCAACGTAAGTTGATCCATCATTACAAGCCTCATACTTAGAAGTTTGAGAGTTGAATCTGATGATACCAGTTGCCGCTGTTGGTCTTTGAGCAGTGTTACCTACCGGTACTCTTAACGCATCAGTTGATCCAGAGGCATCTAACGCAAAACTTGGTGAACTTGTCATTACACCAACTCTGTCGTTACCCGCGTCTACGAATAAACCGTGTGTGTTACCGTTTGATTCTACTCTAAAGTCAACATCAGCAGATGCTTCGTTGAATACAACTGAACTTGACGCCGCAGTTGTTATAGTTAAGTTACCAGTTGCGTTAGCAATGGCAGTGTTTGCACCATCGTGTGCGATTGTAAAGTCATCACCGGCACCAACTGCGAAGTTAGTACTGTCGGCTTTAACTTTTAATGTGCTACTAGTTTCTAATGTAGTAAATTTACCACTAGAAGCCGTAGTTGCACCAACCGTAGCATTGTCAATAGCACCACCATTAATGTCGACTGTGTCTGACTTGAACGTACCGATTGCTTCTACTACACCTGTACCAGCCGCATCTAAAACCAAATTGTCATTTGATCTAGATGATACTACTTTGTTATCCTCAATGGCTACACCTTGTGTAGACACTTTGTTAAATGTAGCATCTTTTGCCTGGATGTCAGCGTAGGAATCGATTGTTACGTTACCTGCTGTCGTTCCATCCTCAGAAGCCGTAGTTGCAAACACAAATTCGTCTGCTGACTCGTCCCATAAGAATGATACGTTTGCTAAAGATCCTCTGTTAAAGAATAGACCTTGGTCAAAGGCATTCGCCGCTCCACCTGAGTTATTCTTCGCTAATTGTATTAGCGGATCTTCAACTGTTAATGTTGCACTGTCAACCGTTGTAGTTGTTCCGTTAACTGTGAAGTTACCTCCAACAACAACGTTGCCGGAAGTTGTTACAGTTGTAAACGTTCCCGCCGCCGCTGTGTTGGCACCGATTATGATTCCATCCATGTTACCAGATGAGTCAATGTCTATTGTACCATTTGCAGTTAAGTTTGTAAACGTACCAGCCGCGGCTGAGTTAGCACCAATTATTGTGCCATCCATCTCACCACCACCGATGTTTACTTTTGATAGAACAACCTCACCTGTACCGTTTGGTGTGATTGATATGTTTTCATTAGATCTCGCGGATACAATGTCGAATCCGTTAATATCTAAGTTACCGCCTAGTTGGGGTGTAGTATCTTCTACCATATTGTCAATACCGTCGCCCGCCAAACTTGCATATGCTCCGCCAGTGTAACCCTCAATCCTACTTAAAGTAGAATTGTATCTGATGTCACCGTTTGCTGGTGAACCAGGTCTTTGAGCCGTCGTTCCCGAAGGAAGTCTCAAACTGTCTGTTGCAGAGATGTGAAGTTTTACGGCCGGACTAGCAGTTCCAATACCTACTCTTGAATTCGTTACGTCTAACGCCAAGAGGTTCGTTTCAAATGCTAAATCCGTTCCTGATCTCTCAAGATTGGCTTTGAGCATCTGTCCTGATATTCGTCCTATTGCCATAATAGTTTCTCCTTGTTACTTTCGAAAGTTAATTTAACGTTAAATTAATTTATGATTTAACGTCAGTATTTACCGTGCCATGCAGATTTACCCGGCTTAAATACAGATGTTATGAAATATACGCACATTACTGTCCTAGGAAATATACCCATAGAATACGACATGAAGACTCCTGCAAAACTGGGTGATGTGATTGCAAGTGGCATTTGTAACAAAACTGTAAAGTTTAAGTATGCAGTCACCAACAATGAATTAGAATTACAAAACATGATCAACTTTTCACACTACAAAGACACCATGCTTTTAACAAATACCGGCCTATATAAAAAGTATTTCTTTTTTGACAATGTGGATTATCTACCCATATTTGGTGATGTTGCAAGTGTAGGTTTAGATTTTTCAGAATTAAGCAATCAAAATCTAGCACTTTTATTGGCAATTTGGTCCGACGCCGACAGAATATTCCTTTGCGGATATGATATTGAAGATCTAGATGAAAGAGAGATTCTAATTAAAGTGATGACCAATCATCCAACAACACATTTTTACTTTTGTAGGAAGCCTAATATTAACAAAATTAAATTGTTTGATCATTTGAAAAATGTGAAAGTGTTTGATTATCCGGAGTTTAAGACATATGGCAAAAATTAAAACAGAAACATTTTACAAATATTCAGTTATATTAAAATGGCCAATGGTCGCAAGAAATAGGTCATTAGAAACTTTACAAGAGCGTCCTGATATAGTGCAAGAAATGAATCATTTCAGACAAAAAATTGAAAATGTTTTAAAATTAATTTTAAAGAAAGAATTTAGAATAGAAGATAAATTTCATATGAACGGAGTAAGGATTGAATTTGCAAGTGGACAAGATTTATACGAATTTATTATTAGACAGCCTGAGTTCGAATGGGAGATTGTCCCAGAAATAGGTACAGTAAATAAACTTACCGGCGAATATAGAAAATTTATTTTGAATTACCAACCAGATGGTATCAGTGTTGATTAAGTTTGTGCTTCGGCAAATCCCGACATTATCACAATCCTTGCACCTGTGTGTGGAGCCTCACTGATTGTAATCGAAGATGTTGAACCATCTGTGATATAATTTTCTGTAGGTTCCTGCATCACACCATCTATATACACAATTAAATTTTTTGGATCTGTCGCAACATTTATTGACGCGAATGTATTCGTAGATCCATCTCCTGTAAAAACATCTTTTTTAACTTCTTGAGATGTGTGTTCTGTTCTTAAACTTGTAAAAGTAGATCCGTCTTCTGAAACTTCATACTTGCCTGTGGTACTGTTAAATCTTATAAGTCCTGGTGTCGCACTTGGCCTTTGTGCAGTAGTTCCCACTGGTACTTTTATGCCTGAGTTTGTATTGAATACAAAATTACCTGTGCCTGTTGTGTTAAGAGTAAAGTCTGCATTTGTTGTATCTTGGTTTATTGTTGATCCTGAAAATGAAAAATTACCTGTGTCTCCAGCACCACCACCTGAAATGTTTTGTAAACCTATTTGTCCAGTGTATCTTGCTCCAGATATGTAGACTGATTTTCCTGTAAAGTTTATTCCATTTGGTAGATTCGTTCCAATGAAATGTAGGACACCGGATTGATAATCAAAGAACCATTCGTCGTTGTTTCCTGAACCAGTACCAAATAACTGATCTCCCGAACCAGCGGCGTTGCCGGCATCACCCGACGTATGAACATAAACTTTTACACCATATGTTGATCCAAATTCAGGTGGTATCCAATCTGTTAACTCTGTTTTCCAGGTTCGATTTGCTGATGCTGTGTTGTCAGCGGCTGTTTCGTCCGGCGTACTTGTTGGATAGACTGTTACTACACCCGAACTTGATCCTGGCATTACTGCGGGAATACTTGATGCTTGGTTCCAAGTTTTATCACCTCTTATTAGTAAAGGTGATGCAATGGCTTCGTTAGGTGCTTTCTTATTCGCATTGGTATCTGTTTTGGTTGCACCGTAACCAATTTTCTTCCAAAGATAATCTATTTTTTTTGCGTCTGTAATTGCCATTAATCTATTGCTAGTGCCGTGACACTGTCTCCTGAATTCAATTTAATTCTTATTAAAATTACGTTTCCTGTTGCATTTGTTCCGTTCTCAGTCCCTAACGTGAATGTAAATTCTTGTGAAGAATAAGAGGTGCCGTCGACTACCCTATCTCCAGAATTGAATGCACATCCATTAGAACCATTTCCGCCATTGCCTGTGTCTGATCCTGGTACTCCCGATCCTCCATATGTTGTTGAACAGTCTAACCATCCGTTCAATCCTGATGCATTATCTATCGCAGTGCCTGGCGCCGCAATAAACATACCTGACACTGTACCTGATAAGGTTACATTGAAGTTGGCCATTGTTGACCTTCTAAATGCAATAGTAAAATATTGTGTGTTGGTATCACTAGATCTATCAGGACCAACAGGTAAGAATGTTGAATAGTCTGTTGTTTCATGTTTTATTGTTCCAAATCTTACGCCTGCTTCTCTTGTACCTGCAACTGTTTTTGCACCTGTGAATAAGTTGTTTGTATAGAAGTTTGTGCCTCCAGCAAATGATGGTGTATCTGTTGTTTCTCCTGCGAAGTCGTATATACGCAAAGCATCGTCATCGTGGGTTGCACCCAGTGAGTCGCTTACTGTGATACCACCTTGCTCGTTGTCTAGGCCTGTAGGAGTTGGATTGTAAACCTGTATTTTTGTACTGCTACCTGTGTTGTAACTTCCTGTGCCGTTGGCATTCCTTGCCCTAATTTTTATTTCGTTAACTGCTTTAGTTGATGATGTCTGATCAACATTTATTGATAATGTGCCCAACGTGTATGCAGACGCAACACCTGTATCTGTAACTGGAGTCCCACCGCTCAACATTGTTGAAGCACCATCTATGTCACTGTAAGTGTAATCTGTGTTTGATATGGCATTACCAGATGACCCTTCTGATCTAGTATCATAGTCGACTTCAACAATGTTTGATTGGTCGGTGTATGCTTGTCCTGTAAGATTTTGGACTTGTACACCTGTGAGATTCAGTGTTGGTTGAGAACCATCATCTGAATAGTATGGCACTCCGGCAATATATCTCAATGTGCCAGAGGCATTCTGCGCCAACGTACCTACATTTGAGATTGTTGGTGTTGCAGAAATATCGTCTCTTAAAACATGGACCACGTTTGTGTTTCCTGTTGCAGAGTGTTCTAATCTTTGTGCATTTAATCCTACACTGTAACTTGTTAATGCCTGTGTAATTTTTGCATCAAAGGTTTGATAAAAATTTGATGGATAAGTTGATGAACTGATTGTAGTGTTTGCATCATCCTGTCCTGACACAACTAGAGATGTGAATGTTCCGTTTTCTCCAGTTGATGTTGAAAATGATTTGGCACCTGCGGCAGAGCCATTAATGTTCGCTGTTAAGGTACCTGTGGCACCGTTATACGCATTATTAACATCAGCAGTATCAATAGTTCCTGATGTGTATCTTCTTGCTGTGGAAGAACTTAATGATGTAGCGGCACTAATGTTTGATAAAGAACCTGTGTTGTCAGTGAAACCTGAACACAATTTAGGTGATGTACCTTGTGCTGAATCACTCAACGTTAAACTAAAAGTGCTTAAATTACTAGGAGCCGCCGGCACTGCGTTCATAGTAAATGTTATTGTTTCTTCATCGTCTTGCTCAATTGTGTCTGGTGTGCCGTGTGCTCTAAATCTTGTTGTGAAACTTCCGTTGCTAGTGCCTGAAAAGTTTTTATCTAAGGTTGCACCTATTGTTCCTGCTGTTGATCCATCTTCGCCAATGCTTAATGTGTCTGATGAATCATCTTTAAAATCATAAGTGTAATCGTCCGCGTGTTGTGACGTATTTGTGAATCTTACTAATGCCCTGTTATTTCCTGCTAGGTCAGTGAAATCATATAAGTCAAATGCGTCGTCGCCACTTTTGTTTGAAACAGTAACAGCAGTTGCGGCAATATTTGCTCTCACGTCTGGTTCAACTATAATTTTCATGTCTGCCGCAAAAGGAGAACTTGTATGTTCGTTTGCAAGGCTCAATGTTGTAGTATATGTCACTGTTGTTTTTGCATTCTGTTGTGCAGTGCTAAGGTTGAATGTATTTGAAATTGTTTGTCCTGTATCACCACTCGAACCAGATCCTACATTAACGTTTGTCGCTCCAGCGCCTTCTCCAAAGTTCCAACTGTATATGTTGCTTGAGAAAACTGATTGTGCGCCTGGATTAGTTGCTGTATTGTTTGTAAAGGTAACAGGAAAGCCTGAAGTACTTTCTTCATTTACTCCTCTTACAGTTGAATCAGCCGCTGAATACAGAACTGTGTGCGTTGAATAAACATCAAAGTTCTTAGTAATACCTGTTGGTATATCACTTGGGGCCGCTGTAGAGTGTGCTTCTAAGACAAGCCTTATTGCATACCTAGTATCACCTGTTCCGGTACCTGCAATAGTACTACCGTCGTCTGCACCACTGTTATTGTATGTGTGTGATAGCCTACCACCACCTACTCCACCTGGATCACTATCGCTGGTTACGGATTGTGAATTACCATCTCCCCAGTCTATCCTATAGTTCACTGTTGCACCACTTGTATTTGTTGAGGTGTTTTCAAGATACACAGTTGATCCTGTATCTGCTTTTGTAATTGCACTGCCACCCGATGATGCCGCATATATAAAAAAGTTTGGCACCGGAGTTGCAGTAAAAATTGTGATGTAATTAGTTTGTGTTGATGTGGCAAATGAACCAGCGGAATCTGTAACAGCAGTGTTGTTGAATGCTTTAACAGTCACAGTCATCGATCCTGTCGCTGTGTATGTGTGTGAAGGTGTCGAATCTGAAGTTGCAGTTGTTGTATCGCCATCACCCCATGTGATTGTATATCTGTTTGCTCCTCCACCAACTGTGGAAATAGTTAGAGTGATCGTTGTTCCGCTGGACGCCGCAGTGGTATCTGCCACGAAAGAAACTGATTTCACAAATGTGTTTGCTCTGATGTTTTCCATGGTTTCATTGAGATCGTCTATTGCTCCAGTCACCGAATGGGCGTCACCTAAAGTTATTAGTGCACCATCACCAAAACTTGAATCTGATGGTGAACCTATAGGAATACTTGATCCTATTACTGATCCAGAACCGGCAAATCCTGCTGTGTTTACATCAAAATAATTTTTTGTTACAAAGTCTCTAGCATCTGTTGGATCCGCGCCTGCCAGTTTAGCATATGCAGTATCAGTGATTGTTGAAGTTGTCGAGCCGTCTGACGCAGTTGTTACTAGTTTAAATTTGTCGTTTGCTTCATCCCAATAGAATAATGCCGGATTTGAGGCACCTCTGTTGATCATTACTCCTGCAGATGTTGCCTGACTTGAGCCTGAATTCAAGACAATGACGTTGTCTTCTACAGTTAAATTTCTTGAGTCTATTGTTGTAGTAGTTCCTTGTACTTCTAAATTACCTGTGATAGTCTGATTACCTGTAATTCTAGTATTTCCTACTACATCTAGTTTGAATCCAGGACTGTCAGTACCAATACCTATTCTAGCATTGGATACATCTAAAAATAATAGATTTGTTTCAAAGGCTAGATCTACACCCTGCCTGGTAAGATTAGACTGTAAGAGTTCGCCTGGTATTCGTTGTATTGCCATATCTTACATATTTATTTTTAATTGCAAGGTCAAAACACACCTATAAATATCGTTAATGTCAATCGAGCAAAGTATTCAAAATCTGGTCACAGAACACGTTGAAAATGCAATGAAACGCACGGTCAGTAAACTGAACAGTGATAATCATAGCCTATCTACACGACTAGAATGGACTGAGAAGAAGTTATCAGAAGCACTAGAACAACTTAAATCAAAAAATAATGCATTATTTGAAAATGAGTTATCTGGTGACAAAATTGACGGTGGTACTATCACAAATTTTAGTTCTACAGGCATCAAGGATGAGGCAACTAAAGCAAAAATAACCATCAAAGATGGAGACATTGTTGTTGATGGTCCAATGCACGTTGAAGGAAAATTTGCCGCAACTGAAATCATGTACTACCAAGCAGTATGCGAAGATATGGATGTTAAAAATAGTGTCAGAATTGGTGGCAATGAAGTGATTTGGTCTGACAGACTAGGCAATGCAATTAAAAAATCAAAACTACAAGAAGTTGGAATCTTGAAAAATTTAAATGTTGCAGATGTTTTTACTGTAGAAAATAATAAGGTCGGTGTGAATACACTCCTACCTGGAGGACCTTTTGCAGTTGCCAAAGATGGACTCGAAGTTGTGACAGATGTGGTTGGTTCTACACCATACATTGGCACAATAACTTCGGACAAGTTTTCAATTGGCACAAACAGAGAACCAACATTGTTTGTATCACATGACAACAAGATTGGAATAAAAGTTAAAGCACCCAAGGAAGATTTAGAAGTCGCAGGACCAATAAGATATCAAGGACAAACGCACAGATATGAGCCAGAAATTCCAAATAATGGCAGTCATAGTAAAGGTGATATTTGTTGGAACTCTCAACCTGAGGTAGGTGTTCCTTTAGGATGGGTATGTATTAAATCCGGTGCACCTGGTACTTGGCGTGCCTTTGGAAATATTTCTTAAACTATATCTAAACCGTGAATAATTGTAACAACTTTTGAGGTGTCGCCTGGATATGATGGTGTTAAAGTTATGTTGCTACCTGAAATAGAATACGTGCTGTGTTTCTGAAATACACCTTCCATAAACACTAAAATGTTTTTTTCATCTGTTGGAGTTACTGACATTGGAAATACAGTTGTTGATCCGTCAAGTGTTATTGTATCTACTGTGATGCCGGCAACACCTGCAGTTCCGCCTTGTAAATTTTTAAATGCAGTACCGTTATGAAATTCTAACTGATTTAAAGTTTCGTTAAATCTTAACATACCTTTTTTTGGAGATGCTGGTCTTTCAGCAGTTGTCCCAACAGGAATTTGTATCGAATCCTCGCCTGCTAGTATTGGGTTTTTTACAAATCTACCCATGATTATTACAATCCTATAGTTGAAATAGTAGCCACAACAGAACCTGAAGAGTCAGGAGTTTCAATATAAATTTTATCTCCTGTTGCTAAAATTAATTTTTCGGTGTCGATAACGTATGTATCAGTGCCTGATATTGTTAATGTGTTGTAAAGTTTGTTATTTTCTGTTGGCACAGTTGTTGAACCATCGTTTTTTAGGACATAGATGTTGACAGTAGCATCTGCAGATGAGATGTTACATAAGTGTATTGACGTCACAGCGGTACCTTCAGTTGCCGCAAATGCTTGGCTGGTGTTTGTTAAAATGTTGTTACATACTCTTTGTGTTATTGCCATTTTTATCCTAATGCAATGGCCAATGCCGTTGCTTTCTTTTTACTTATCAATTCATCTTCTGTGCCAGAATTGATTGCTGAGTTGTTGAAATACAAGCCAGTGCCTCCACCGCCTGCTGTTTTGTTATAGATCTTGGTTACTGAGCCTGCCGTTGGTGTTGATGCCGCGCCAGAGAACGTCAAAGTGTCATTTATTACCACGTCACCTGTACCATTTGATGCTAAAGTTAAATTTGCATTAGATGTTGCTGATGATATTGATTCTATATTTGTTAAATTCTGTCCTAGACTAATTGTTAAATTGTCACCTGTTGTGATGGCAGTGCTAATGTTAGAGCCGCCTAAAAATTGTAATTTTTGTCCTGTGCTATATGTGACTTCAGTTGAATCGTCAGCACCAATGTTTAAGATGAATCCACCACCTGTTACTGAATCATCAACATATTTTTTCGAAGCGGCATGGTTGTTATCAGATGGTGTTGTTGCTATTTTAATCTGTCCTAAAGTAATGTTTGATACCGTGGTTACTGCGGCATCATGCGTGGTAGTACCTAGTTGGAATTCGTTGTCTCCTGCGTCATAATACAAGATAGCATTGTTGGATGTTCCTTGATTGAACATCAGTCCAGAGTCTTGTGTGCCGGCAGTAGAGTTGTTTCTGTTTATCTCTAAAAATCTGTCTTCGATTGTTAAAGTTGTTGAATTTATTACCGACTGTGTGCCTTTGATTTCTAAATTTCCGTTTACAACAGTCAGGTTGGAATCAAAAGTGATGGTGTTAGAACCACCAGATCCTGTGCCTGTTTTAATGAGATAATCACCCGATGTTCTTAAAGTTTTTATTGCCATTTGCTATTATTTATGTTGATAATGGGGGAGTACAAAACTCCCCCATATAAGCACGTGTTTTAAGGTTAGATTACGTCGATTGAACC
>NZHE01000004.1 GCA_002691145.1 Rickettsiales bacterium | reverse complement strand
TGGATCAAACAAGACAGTGTCTGTGGGAACACTAGCGCTTGCTGATGGTTCCAATGGCGGGCTAGCCGCAAACTACACTCTATCAGGTGGAACGCATCAGCTTACTGTTACTCAACGTCCTTTGAATTCTTCAGGATCGAAAGTCTATGATGCTAATACTAATGCACTTGCAAATACAATTACACTATCTAATCTGGCAGGAAGTGAAATACTAGTTCATTCAGGAACAGCTTCTACAAGCTCGGCCAATGCAGGAAGTTATACTATTAATAATCTGTCCGGAATCAGTATTGATAATAGTAGTGGGTCTGCTTCAAACTATACACTCACAGGGGGGACCCACAACTTTACTATCAATAAAAGAGTTGTCAGTCTAAGCGGGGGTTCTAGACAATATAATGGCTCTTCAACCGCAATAGCTGCTGACCTACCAACAATAAATAATCTAGTTGGCAGTGAAACTCTAACCCTATCTGGGAATGGTGTTGTTGAAAATGCCAATGTAGGTGATAATAAACCCTTAACAAATTTATCAGGTTTGACATTACAAAATGGTTCCAATGGTGGATTGGCCGCTAATTACACTCTTTCTGGAGGATCTAGTATCATATCGATAACGCCGAGGATTTTATCTTTAGATGGATCTAGGGTTTACGATGGAACGACTAATTCAAATTCGTCAGACCTCACAATAACTAATTTAGTTGGATCAGAAACCCTTTCCTTATCGGGCTTCGGCACGGTAACCTCGGGTAATATTGGAATAAACAAACCGATTTCATTAAATACATTATCGCTTTCAAATGGATCAGGCTCTGCATCAAATTACACTCTAATAGGTGGCACTCATACTTACGATGTTACCTCAAGAACGGTAACATATAGTGGAACAAAAGTTTATGATGGAGCTACCTCGGTTAATGGATCAGATTTAACAACGATTTCAAATTTAGCAACAGGTGAATCATTGAGCATCGCGGGCTTAGGCACCATATCCTCAGCAAATGTCGGAGCGGGTAAGAGTGTTACAACAGGAACACTGAGTCTACAAAATGGAACAGGCCTAGCAAGTAATTATACCTTAGGAAGCGGTACATTTGATGTAACACAAAGGTGGGTTAACATTACTGGTAACAAAACATATGACGGAAATACTTCTGTTACAGCTAGTAGCCTCACACTAGGCAATCTTGTTTCTGGTGAGAGTTTAACTATAAGTGGTTCAGGCTCTGTATCAAGTTCATCAGTAGGTTTAGATAAAGCAATTACACTTGGTACATTGGCGTTAGGAAATACTGGGAGCGGAACGGCATCTAACTACACATTTGGAAATACATCATTCGAAATAACACAAAGAGTGCTAAATGCCTCTGGTTCTAGAGCCTATAATGGGTCAACCAATGTTACATCTTCAGATCTGACGCTAAACAACTTAGTAGGGTCAGAAACAATTACATTTTCTGGATCAGGTACAATTAGCAGTGCTGAAGTTGAAAACAATAAAAGTGTTACATCAGATGGATTTTCAATAAGCAATGGTTCTGGAGCCGCTTCAAATTACACACTTTCAGGAGGCTCTTTTACCCTTTCTGTTACAACACGACCATTAACATTATCAGGATCTAGATTGTATAACGGAAATACAACTGTAAGTAATTCCGACTTAAACACATTTAGTAATATAGTAAGTGGTGAAACTTTAGGTCTCTCAGGGTCGGGATCAGTTTCATCAGCAAATACTGGCAATTCAAAATCAGTAACTTTAGGCACACTAGCCTTGCAAAATGGATCCGGTAGCGCCTCAAATTATTCTATTTCATCTGCTTCTCTTTCAGTAAATCCTGTTGCAGTCTCTCTCAGTGGTTCGCGAACTTACGATGGTTCCTCCCAAGCCACTGCGTCTGACTTAACGATTAGTGGCTTGATAGGGTCAGAGACACTCGTTCTTAGCGGCGCTGGAACAATAACTTCTTCGGCAGTAGCCAATAATTACGATGTATCTCAGGGGTCACTTTCCCTTGGAGATGGCTCAAATGGAGGGTTAGCATCCAACTACACACTTAATGGATCAACAAAAATACTAAATATAACGCCAAGAATTTTAAACATTAGTGGTACTAGAGTTTATGACGGAACAACTAATGCAGTTTCATCTGATTTAACTTTGTCTAACTTAGTTGGTTCTGAAACTCTTGATTTGTCTGGTAATGGCACAATTACAAGTGCAAATGTGGGTAATAATAAATCAGTATCTCTTAATACACTTTCGATCAACAATGACACTGGTGTAGCTTCTAATTACACTTTAAATGGTGGCACACACCAGCTTTCCGTTTCTCAGAGATCTATTAGTATGTCTGGAAGTAGGTCATACAATGGTTCAACCACTGTTAATTCATCTGATTTGAATGTATTCAATAATCTTGTAAGCGGTGAGACATTAGATATAACGGGATCAGGAACAGTATCATCAGCAAATGTTGGCTCATCAAAATCTGTTACAATAGGATCACTCTCTTTATCAAATGGAACAGGCAGTTCTGCAAATTACACACTAGGATCAGCTACACTAGATATTACTCAAAAATCTCTTACTATTTCAGGCAGCAAAGTTTATGACGGAACTAATGTTATTCAAGGATCAAATTTATCAACATTTTCTGGTATCGTAAGCGGAGAAACTCTATCAATGACGGGTTCAGGAACTGTAGCTTCTGCTAATATTGGGAATGATAAAACTGTAACTAATACATCACTCCAACTGTTAGACGGAAGTGGATCAGCATCTAATTATAGTATTGCAAATACTATTTCAGCAGACATTACTTTAAGACCAGTTAATCTATCTGGAAGCAGAGTATATGATGGCACAACAGATGCAGCCGCCTCAGACCTCTCGTTGAGTAACTTGGTTTCAGGCGAAAACATTTCATTGTCAGGGACAGGAACTCTTGGCTCAGCTGCTGTTGGATCGCAAACTATAACAAATATTGGTAGTCTTGAAATTTCAGATGGCTCCTCCAGTGCATCAAATTATTCACTTACAGGCACCCTATCAATGGCAATAACTAAGCGCTCAGTTACTGTCAAAGGTTCTAAGTTTTATGATGGAACTACAAACGCAGCTGCATCTAATCTTACTTCCTTTACAAATCTTGTAAGTGGTGAAACTCTCTCGCTCTCAGGTATTGGATCAGTAGCAAGCTCTTCAGTAGGAACCAATAAATCAGTTTCTCATCAGACCTTAACCCTTGCAAATGGTTCTGGAGCAGCATCAAACTATTCTTTAGGAAATATAACAATTAATATTAATCAAAGAATTTTAAGCCTTGATGGAATAAGAGCATTTGACGGAAATACAACAGTTTCAAGTTCTGATATTTCTACATTTGGAAACATTGTTTCAGGAGAATCGCTTATTCTATTAGGGTCAGGAACTGTAACGAATGCAAATGCAGGGATGAATAAAAGCTTAACTTTAGGCTCTTTAAGCCTTTCTGACGGATCAGGGAATGCTTCTAATTATACTTTATCTGGAGGTACTCACACCTTTGACATATCTCAGCTATCAGTAAATGTTACGGGATCTAAAATTTATGATGGGACGACAACTGTAAATGGATCAACTCTTACTTTAACAAATCTGGTGAGTGGTGAGGCTGTGTCTTTAACGGGAAGTGGTTCAGTTACCTCAGCAGCAGTTGGGGACAACAAGACCGTGTCAACTGGTTCACTTGCTCTTACTGGCTCAGGATCAGGCAACTATACCCTGAGTAATTATACAACGAGTTTTGAAATATTCCAAAGACCTTTAAATCTTAGTGGGTCAAGAGCCTATGATGGCTCAACAAATGCTGCAGCCTCAGACCTAAGCTCGTCAAATCTTGTTTCTGGAGAGACTTTAAACTTAAGTGGAACTGGTTCAGTGCTATCGGCAGCAGTTGGAAGTAACAAAGAAATTTCTGTTGGGTCGTTATCCTTGAGTAATGGATCAGGAACAGCATCAAATTATACATTGACTGGCGGAACTCATCAGTTGAGTATAAGTCAAAGACAAATAACTATTTCTGGTTCAAGAGTTTATGACGGAACAACTAATGCAAGCCCTTCAGATCTGACAAGCTTTAGTAATCTTGTTGGTTCGGAATCACTCACATTATCGGGAACTGGCTCTGTTGGTACTGCTACTCCGGGGTCAAACAAAAACGTTACATTTAATGATCTTAGCCTTATATCGGGAACCGGGGTTTCATCAAATTATAATTTATCATCAGCTACTCTAACAATTGTTCAAAGGCCTGTGAATTTAAGTGGAACAAGAGTCTACGATGGATCAACGAATGCAATAGCAAGTGACTTAACGACTCTTGGTAACTTAGTCAGTGGAGAAACGCTTAACTTGAGCGGAACAGGAACTCTCGCCTCAGCTGCAGTTGGTAGTAATAAGTCAGTAAGTATTGGGACTCTTGCCCTTTCTGATGGTTCAGGAGAATCAGACAATTACACTTTAAGCGGAGGCACTCTTGAACTAGGCGTAACAACTAGAAATATTACAATAAGTGGGTCAAAGTCATATGACGGAAACAATATTGTAAGTAATTCAAGTATCTCTACATTTAGCAACCTTGTTTCAGGAGAATCACTAACTATTACTGGATCGGGCACTATATCATCAGGTGCTGTAGGGTCTAACAAAACTATTTCACTGGGAACTTTCACTTTAGCAAATGGGTCTGGAGCGGCTTCAAATTATAATCTTTCAAGTGGCACTATTTCCGTAACTAAAAGAGTTATTAATCTTTCAGGTTCCAAAACTTATAATGGGACAACCTCAGTAACTGCTTTAGATATAAATACATTTGGAAATATTGTTACAGGAGAAACACTATCTTTGAGTGGAACTGGTTCAGTTTCCTCAAGCACAGCTGAAAACAACAAAACATTAACATTGGGAACGATTGCATTGTCTGACGGAAGTGGCTCAGTTTCAAATTACACTCTTTCTAGTGGAACGCATCAAATTAATATTACAAGAAGACCTGTGGATTTAGGCGGAACGCGCGTGTATAACGGATCAACAAATGCAACAGCAAGTGATTTAACAACTCTTGGTAACTTGGTCAGTGGGGAAACACTGAACTTGAGCGGAACAGGAATCCTTGCCTCAGCTGCAGTTGGTAGCGATAAGTCAGTAAGTGTTGGGACTCTTGCTCTTTCTGATGGTTCAGGCGAATCAGACAATTATACTCTAAGTGGGGGCACTCTTTTATTGGATGTTACGCAAAAGGACATAAGCCTAAGTGGTTCTAGAGTCTATGACGGAACAAACGTAGCAAATTCTGGAAGTTTCAGTACCTTCTCAGGCTTAATTGGGAGTGAAACACTTTCTGTTTCTGGATCAGGTACTGTTTTATCTGCACTTGTTGAATCAAACAAAGTAGTAGCTTTAGGTGATCTCGCTCTGGCAGATGGAAGTGGTGCAGCTACAAACTACAATTTAAATGGAGCAACTCTCACTATAAGCAAAAGACCGATCAATGTGACTTTAACTAGAGTTTATGACGGTACCACAAATATCAGTGGCTCCGACGATCCCTCAATTGAAAATTTGATTGGAAATGAGACATTAACACTTTCAGGTTCTGGTAGTATTGGTTCTTCAGGTGCGGCAAATGGAAAATCTGTTACATTAGGTAGTTTAGCTTTATCAAGCGGAACGGGTTCTGAATCGAATTACACTTTAACTGGAGGAACTCACCAAGCTAACATCAATAAAAGACCTGTTAATTTATCTGGAACACGAATTTATGATGGAACAACGAATGCATCGTCAAGCGACTTAGGATCATTCGGAAATCTTATTAGTGGTGAAACACTCACATTGTCAGGCACAGGTGTTTTAGGTTCTAAAGATGTAGAAACAAATAAATCAGTTAATGTAGGTAGCCTAACCTTAGGTAGTAATTCAGGTAATGCTAGTAATTATACTCTCTCAGGTGGAACTCTTCAATTAAGTATTACGCCAAAATCAATAACTGCATCTGGAACAAGAGCTTATAATGGAACGACATCAGCTCAAGGCGCTGATTTTTCACGTTTTACTGGGCTTATATCAGGAGATTCTGTTCAAATGTCTGGAACTGGTTCATTTAGCTCAGCATCTGTTGGATCCAAAGGGGTTACAATTGGAAGCTTGCGTTCGAATAATTCAAATTATTATATATCTGATGCTACATTAATTGTATCAAAAAGATTATTTAATTTAACAGGAAGGCGTAATCCAGGCGGTAGCTTATCAGTTAATTCTTCAGAATTAAGCTTTGGAAACTTGGCATTGGGCGAGTCTCTTCTTCTCAGCGGTGAAGGATATATTAATAATTCAGATGAATTGGGTTCTTATACGATTAATAGAGGGACATTAGTTATTGGTGACGGTTCAGGCCTTGCCTCAAATTATGACTTTGGAAATTTAACCTTCAATATCCTAAGGGGAAGGCCTGGATCTAGAACTAGAGCTGGCATACTTCTAAGATTGCAAGAACTTTCTAATATAAATGACAAACTGTTTCCTTCAAAAACTACTCATTCAGCAAAGGGTGGTCATAGCAGAAGAGTAACAGTAACGTCAACTGACCAATCTATATCAGTCAGTCCTTGTATAATGACAGACGGGTTTTGCAATTAAATAAAAAATTAATAATTTAGATAAAACTCTTTAATGAAATACTCAATAAACTATATTATTAGTGTGCGTTATTTAATTTTAATATTAACTTTTTTTACCTTTTCATGCTCTTCAAAAATGAATATTTCACAGTTTAAAGATAACAAGCCAGAATTTATCTTAGAGGACTACTTTGAAGGAAGTGTTATTGCGTGGGGATTATTTCATGATAGATTTGGAAATTTGAGAAGGCAATTCAAAGTTGATATTGAGGGTACGTTAGCTGATACTCAACTAACCCTAGATGAGAAGTTTGTTTATGATGATGGAGAAAAACAACAAAGGATTTGGACCATTGATATACTTGATGGGAAAAAATATGTTGGAAGAGCTGATGACGTAATAGGTTCAGCAACAGGATCTGCAAGTGGAAACGCTCTTAACTGGAGTTATGATTTATTGTTAAAAATTAAAGACAGTACCATAAAAGTAAGATTTGACGATTGGATGTTTCTTCAAGAAAAAGGTGTTTTAATAAATAGAGCTGAGGTTAAAAAATTTGGAATTACTTTAGGAGTTGTATCTATTACTTTTCTTAAATTGTAATTAACTATTTGTGGATTTTTTTAAAAATATATTTTAGCAAAGGTATGTTACAATAAAAATTTCTTCCACTGTCCCAGTAGTCAATGTGTCTTATTACCAAATTATTCTTTACTATAATTTCACTCATTCCATCGAATGAAAATCTTTTTTTATAAATACCTGTAAAATTCCATTTTACGAAGTAAGTGCTTTTATCATTTGTAATATTTAAAGTTTTAAATTCAGGATCTTTTATTTCTTGAAGAAATTTTTGAAACATATTTTCAAATTTATTTTTTCCTTTAATTTTATTGAATGGGTCTAAAAAAAGAAAATTTTCATCGATGCAAGATAATAATTTGTTTAATGAAGATATATTTATATTTTCATATGCTTTTATATATTTCCCTATTACGTCTGACATTTACTTAACCGAATGTTTAAGAATAAAATCCATTAGGAAAAAATAGAATCTATAAGGCAGAAGAGATAATATTTTCATTGGTATTATAAGTCTTCTTGGAAAAGAAATTTCAAAACTCGAATTAAATAAATTTTCGTAAATTTTTTTTGCTGCTCGAGAGGAGGTCATTAAAAAGGGCATCGGGAAATCATTTTTGTCAGTCATTGGAGTTTTAATAAAACCGGGATGAACAACCTTGACCTTTATGTTCTCTTTTTTTAGCTCCAAATACAATGACTCTGCTAGAAAAGTTAATGCAGATTTTGAAACTCCATAAAATCCTGCATTAGGCAATCCTCTGAATCCTGCTGGTGAAGAGATAAATATAATACTACCAGAACCCAGTTTTCTCATTGTTGGTAATACATTGCTAATACAATTTATTTGACCCATTATGTTTGTATCCAAGACACTTCTAGCGTTCTCAATATTTTCAAAATTTAGGTGACCAGGGTTGTAAGCTGCAGCATTTAGTATCATCATATCAATTTTTCCAAATTTATTTATAATTTTTTTGGTTACATTCTGACAACTAGTATTTGAAGAGACATCATTTTTAAAAACATAAATATTTTTAACATTTTTTTTCTTTATTGAATTAAGTTTGTCAATTCTTCTTCCACTTATGATCACTGTCCAATTTTTAGAGGCAAAAATTTCAGCTAATTCAGCTCCAATACCGGTTCCACCTCCTGTAATCCAAACAACTTTTTTATTCATTAAATTCATTATATTTTCTTAAGTAATATTCTATTAAGTTTTCATCCTTTTTAAATATCATTTTAACCCAATTATTGTCCTCGTCGTACCAAATATCGATATCAATATTTTCACCACTTATTTCTTTCCCAGTTATTTTGTATCTTTTTGAATTTAGGGAACTATTATAAATCTTTTCCGAGCCTAAATTTAAAATTTCTATATCAATTAGACTACAATCTTGAGTATTTATCATAGTTTTTTTGCTTTCACCCTTTACTAATTCATAATTCCAATAGCTTGAAGGCATTAGTATATTAGATTTTTGGAATTTACCGTTAGTTCCATTTATTTCTAACTCGCTGTTATTACTTTTTATATTACAAACTAACTTTTCACCGTTATTTTTGATTGTCTCAGCATTTAGTGTTTGAAGAAATTTTTTATCCCAAATTTCTTTATTTTTGTGTTTATATTCATAAATTAGGAAACCTAGAAAATTAACCTCAAAATTAATATCTACCTCTACGATTGTTTTATTGCCTTGATGAGTAATTACTAAGTTATGATAACCTATTTTATTACCCTTTCTGTATACGTCAAAAGAAATGTTATTGCTTTCTTTTGCAAAAATAGGGTTGCAGAAGCACAAAATTATGAATGATACTAGAAATTTAAACAATTTAAAATTTAGACTGGTTAATCTTACAATCAACCAGTCTAATGAATTAATTACCTTCTATTTCCGAAAAGTTGAATAAGCATGATGAATAAATTGATAAAATCTAAGTAGAGCCTTAGTGAACCCATTATAGCTTTTTTCCCCTCATTTCCGTCATTTTCAAAATACATATTTTTAATTTGTTGTGTGTCATATGCTGTTAGTCCAGCAAAAACTAGAACCCCAATTACAGAAATGGCGAATTGTAGTAAACTGCTAGCAATAAAAATATTTACTATTGAAGCAATCAATATTCCTATAAGACCCATAAAAAGAAATGAACCCCATCCAGACAAGTCTTTCTTTGTGGTGTAGCCATACAAGCTGAGTGCGCCAAAGGTTCCCGCGGTTATAAAAAATACTCTGGCCACTGATTCACCTGTATACTGAATAAAGATACTAGCCAAAGAGACACCCATAACTGAGGCAAAAGACCAGTAAAGAATTTGAACAGTTGACTCTTTCATTTTTGATATGCCAAAGCTAATTGCTAACATGAACCCTAAAGGAGCTAACATAATTATAAATGCTAAAGGTGATGCATATAAAGTCATACCAAAAGATGTGTAGGTATTGGTTGAGAAATCAAAAGCCATCTGTGAAAATAGATGTGCGATTGTTCCAGTTAAAGCAAGCCCTACAGCCATAAAAGAATAAACTTTGTTCATGTAGGCCTTTAAACCTAGATCTATCCCCTGATCAACTGAAGTTCTTGACTGAACGTTTTTTTCAAAATCATAAGACATTTTATACTCCTAATATTAAATTTGGTTAAGCATACTACAAAAAACTTAACTATGCTATATTATTTATGATAGAATTATAATTATTCAACAATAAAATTCTGCAAGTAATAATGAAGTATTCTAAATTAGGAAATACTAATATTGAAGTGAGTAGGATCTGTCTCGGAACTATGACATGGGGAGAACAGAATAACGAAACAGAAGCCTTTGAACAAATGAATTTTTCTTTTGAAAATGGAGTTAATTTTTTTGATACAGCAGAATTGTACTCCGTACCACCAAAAAAGGATACTTTTGGCTCAACAGAGATAATTATAGGAAAATGGTTGCAACAAAAAAAAATTAGAAACAATTTAATATTAGCCACAAAAGTGGTTGGAAGGTCAGGAATGAAGTGGTTTAGGGGAAAAGAAACCCGATTAAATAAAGAGCAAATATTAAATGCAATTGAAGGAAGTTTAACAAGATTAAAAACAGATTACATTGACTTGTATCAATTGCATTGGCCGGATAGAAAAACAAACTTTTTTGGTAAACTAGGGTATGAGCATTCAGAGGAATCTGACGTCATTGAAATAAAAACACAGTTGGAAGCATTGGACACTTTAGTTAAATCTGGAAAGGTTAGATATATTGGTCTATCTAATGAAACACCATGGGGATTAATGAAATTTATTTCATTAGCAGAGCAATATAACCTTCCGAGAGTTGTCTCAGTACAAAATCCGTATTCCTTATTAAATAGGAGTTATGAGGTGGGAATGGCAGAAATTTCAATTAGAGAAAACTGTGGTCTTTTGGCTTACTCTCCTCTTGGTTTTGGAATGCTAACAGGCAAGTATGATAGTGATAAAAAGCCTGAGAAAGCAAGGCTTACCATTTTTGGAGATATGTTCACTAGATACACAAAACCTAAAGGTATTTCAATATCAAAAAAGTTTAATTCTCTTGCCGAAAGTTTTGGTATTTCTCCTGCTTTGATGGCTCTTTCGTATGTAAATTCAAGAGAATTTCTTACAAGTAATATTATTGGCGCTACAAACTTAAGTCAGTTAGAAGAAAACATCAAATCTATTAATTTAGATCTAAGCGAGGAAATAATAGAGAATATTGAAAAGATTCATAACGAGAATCCTTATCCTTGTCCCTAAAGTTTTGTAAATTTTTTAACACTTAGTGTTGAAATTACAATCAGAGCTAATCCTAACAATGTTAATCCTGATAAGGTTTCATTAAAAATGAAATATCCAAATAGGAATGAAAATATTATTCTTGTATAGCTGAATAGAACAGTTACACTAGCCTTTTTATTTTTATAACTTTCTGTATTAAAGTACTGACCCAACAGAGCAGTAAATGTAAATATTAAAATAAGTAAAAACTGATCCCATGAAATATGTTCTATTTTATTAAAAAAAATTACCGAAGAAAATATTAAAGAAAAAAAAGAATGATAGAAAAGAATTGTTATTGTTCTGTTTTTTTTTGTTAAAAAAGAAGTTAACACTATACCTATTCCAACAAAAAATGCTGAAATAATTGATAAATAAATTCCAATTTTATTACTTCCTTCAGTTGTTGTAGGATTGATAATAAGATATACCCCTAAGAGTCCGATTGCGGCTAAAAATAAAATTTTTAATTTGAAATCTTCTTTTAAAAAAAAGAAAGACAAAAAAGTAACAAAAAATACTTTCGTAAAAGATATAGTTGATGCCATCGCTAAAGGTATAATAGTCAGTGCCTTATAACCCATATACATGGCACCTACACCAACTACGGCCCTTAGAAGCTGTAATATTTGATTATTAGCTATAAAACCATTAATTTTTATCTTTTTTAATTGAATTAAAATTACAAAAAAAATTATTAATGTACCAAAAAAACATCTATAAAACACAAGTGATTCTAAATTTAAATGTTGTGTAAGAATTTTGATTTGCACACCTAATAGAGCAAATAAAAACGAACTCAAGATTTGAAAATATGTTTTATCAAACTTTTCATTTTTCATTTATTTTCTTACCAACATCAGATTACATAATATTAAACCGCAACCAAAAACAAAGGTTATGATATCAATCTTTTCGTCAAAAAAGTAATGCCCAATAATGATTGCAAATATTAATTTTGAAAAATCGAAAGGCATTATAGAAGTCATTTGAGAAATACTAATGGACTTTGTCCAAAAATAATTTCCCAGTGTACCAATAATTGCCAAACAAATAAAAAAAAATATGAAAATTATTTCGTTAGGAGTTTTCCAAACAGTCAATGCTGGGAAAGCTGTTATAGGCGTCATTAATAAAACCATGAAGAACATTATTGATAAAATAGACTCTGTCTGAGTTAATTGTTTTACAATCAAAGCTGTGATAGCATGAGTTATCGCTGCAAATAAAGCTACATAGGTTCCAGTTTCGATAGTTAAATCTGGCCTGATGATTACTATTACAGATAAAAATCCAAATAAGAGGGCAAAGTACTTATTTTTTGATGGTTGTTCCTTAAAAATAAACACGCTTCCTATAAAAGTAAATAATGGGGTGCTAAAGCTTATTGCCATAGCTTGTGATAGAGGAATGAGCGTATAAGACCAAAACAAAAGGATCATAGTAATTCCCCCAAAAATACTTCGAATAATTAAAAGTTTTTGTTTTTTAGTTTTTAAAGGATTAATTTTAAACCAAGCAAGGATCGGTATTAGTAAAATTATACTAAATATATTTCTAAAAAAAGCTTGCTCAAATGCATGAAAATAATTTGATAGATACTTTATCAATCCGCCTAATACAGAAAAACAAAAGGATGAAATCAATATAAATAAAACTGATTTTAGACTAAATGTTTTTTTCACTTTAATTAAATATTCAAATCTTGTATTTTTATGAAAATTATGCAATTAAAAAAAAATGAAGAATAAAGTTTTAAGTTTAATTATATCATACACTTCAATTCAGTTCTTTCTTCTTATTTTTTTAATTTCTGAAGCAAATGCAAAAGAAATCCAAAAATTCAAGGACTGGTCAGCGTACTCAGAAGGTGAAGCTAGAAACAAAGCTTGTATGGCCGTTTCTAAGCCAATTAAACATGAGGGAAATTACAAAAGACGAGGTGATATTTTTCTTATTGTAACGCATTTACCGGGTCAAGATAAATGGGACGAATTTAGTGTTGTCGCTGGTTATAACTTTAAGCCAGGTAGTAATCCTGACATCCAAATAGGAGATTTAAAGTTACAACTATTTACTTCGGGGTCTAGAGCGTGGAGCTTTAGTGTTAGAGATGATTTAAAAATAATAAATGCCATGAAAACTGCTATCAAGATGCAGGTTATAGGGACATCATCTAGGGGAACAATAACTACAGATACTTATTCTTTGCTTGGTTTCAGTAAAGCCTATCAAGCGATTAACGTTGCTTGTCAAAAGAAATAATCATGGAGAAAAATATAAATAAAATAGTTTTAGCTTATTCTGGCGGATTGGATACATCTGTTATTCTTAAATGGTTGCAAGAAAAATATAAGTGCGAAGTTATCACCTTTACAGCAGACATAGGCCAAGGCGTGGAGGTAGAAGAGGCTAGAGCGAAAGCAAAACAAATGGGAGTATCTGAAATATTTATAGAGGACTTAAATGAAACCTTTGTCAGAGACTATGTTTTTCCTATGTTTAGAGCTAATGCGTTATATGAAGGTATTTATTTACTGGGCACTTCAATAGCAAGACCACTAATTGCAAAAAGACAAATTGAAATTGCACACAAAGTTGGGGCTAATTCAGTTGCACATGGAGCTACAGGAAAAGGAAACGATCAAATCCGTTTTGAATTAGGTTATTATGCAAATGACCCCGATATAAATATAATAGCACCCTGGAGAATATGGGAACTTACTTCAAGAGAAGAATTAATTAAATTTGCTCAAAGAAATAATATCCACGTACCAATGGATAAAATGAATACGCCACCATATTCGATGGATGCAAATTTACTTCACACCTCATATGAGGGTAAAAGTCTAGAGGATCCAGAAAAGAATGCTGATTCAATGATTTATAATCGTTCAGTCTCACCCAAGGAAGCTCCAGATAAACAGACAGAAATTTCAATTGAATTTTCAAAGGGAGATCCTGTTGCTATTAATGAAGAAAAGCTGAGCCCAAAAAGTTTACTTCAGAAATTAAATGTTGTCGGGGGAAAAAATGGTATTGGGAGAATTGATATTGTTGAAAATAGATTTATTGGAATGAAATCAAGAGGTGTTTATGAGACTCCCGGAGGCACAATTTTATTAACAGCAAGAAGAGCAATTGAAAGTTTGACTCTTGATAAAGGTGCATCTCATTTAAAAGATGAATTAATGCCAAGATATGCTGAATTAATTTATAATGGTTTCTGGTTTTCTCCAGAAAGAGAGATGTTACAAGCTCTAATAGACAAAAGTCAAATTTTTGTTGACGGTATCGTTAGACTTTCTTTATATAAAGGAAATGTTGAGGTGTTAGGTAGAGAATCTAAAAATAGCTTATACTCAAAAGAAATTGCAACTTTTGAGTCTGACGAGCTATATAACCAAAACGATGCACATGGATTTATTAAACTTAATGCACTTAGGCTTAAATTAATCAAGCAAAGAACTTAAAGAGGGAACATTAAGGCCATGTTGTGCATGAGCTGCTGACAAAGTGTTTACAAGGAGACAGGCTATCGTCATTGGACCAACGCCTCCTGGCACAGGAGTAATCATTGAAGATTTTTCTAAAACATCGTCAAAATCAACGTCACCCACAAGTCTCGTTTTTTCTCCATCCTTAATTCTGTTTATTCCAACATCTATTACAATACAGCCTTCTTTAATCCAACTATTTTTCACCATCTCAGGAACACCGACTGCCGCTACTAAAATATCGGCATCCTTGCAAATTTCAGAAATATTTTTGGTTCGGGAATGTACAACGGTTACAGTTGCATTCATTTGTAACAAAAGTGCTGCCATTGGCTTTCCAACTATGTTTGATCTTCCAATTATAACAGCATGCATTCCTGATAGATCCGACTGTATTTTCTTCAAAATAATACTACAACCTAATGGTGTACATGGAACAAGAGTACTTATATTTGTCCATAACTTTCCTACATTATTAGCATGAAAGCCATCCACGTCTTTTTCTGGAACAATTTTATCAAGCACTTTATCAGAGTCTATATGTTTAGGTAAAGGTAGCTGAACTAGAATCCCATTTATTGAACGATCATTATTTAATCTTTCAATTAAATCCAGTAATTTTTTTTCTTCAGTATCAGATGGCAACCTATGTTCTATTGACTTAAAACCTACTTCTTCTGTTTGTCTGATCTTATTTCTAACATAGACATTACTTGCTGGATTTTCACCTACAAGCACGACACATAAACCAGGTGTATGTCCAGTTTTTGAAATGAAATCTGAGCCAATCAACTTCACTTTTTCTCTTATTTGAGAGGCAACTTCTTTCCCATTTATTATTTTTCCATCATTCATTTAAATACTATACCTTATAATTCCGTACTTTAAAGTTTCTATAATAATTAATAAAATAAGAGGCGCAATATCAATATACCCAAAACTAGGTAAAATACGTCTAATATTATTAAGAATTGGTTCTGTTATCTTAAAAAGAAAGTCCATAACTATGTAGACAAATTTGTTAGAATTATTAATAACATTAAAAGAAATTAAGATATTTATAATTACATAAATAATTACAAAAAAACCATAAATTCTTAACAATTCGTATGCAAAAAAACCAAAAATTGACATAATAATTTACAAAAAGTAATTTTTATATGAAAAATAAGGATATTCAAATAGATTTTAATTTTTCTAGACCACTTGATCTACAAAAAAGAATAGATTTGAGTCTGGATTTAATTCCCTCTGCTCTTAAAGTTAAAAATTTTGATAGTCTTACAACTAAGCATGTAATTTTTCTGATTACTGAGTTGTATTGTTGTTGGATAGAATCGGATAAGCAATTTTTGGTAGTTTCAATGTCAAAAAGAGGTTACAAAGCAAACTCAAGATATAACATTAACAGCATTTCTTCAAAATTAATTGATTCTATTAAATATTTGCGCAATAAAGAATTAATTGATTATTACCCTGGATTTTACGATTTTAAGAAAAAAATTAGTAGATTAACAAGAATTAAAGCATCTCCAAAATTAATTGAGCATTTTAAAAATCTTAATGTTAATACATTAAGTATATTAAATAATAAAAATCGAGAAAACTTGATATTATATGGTAGAAATTCAAAATTACTTGAATACAGAGATAATCTTGAAACTCATGAAATTAGAGAAATTATGAGGAACTATAACTCTATAATGCTTAAAACACTCTTTGATGTCCCTTCTTTAGAAGATGACTTTATAATAAGAGGAGACAACAAAAAAGTACTTATATCGCATATGCAAACTTTGACTAATCGTTATTTTAAGGGATCTTGGAGTTTAGGTGGAGGTTTTGCAGGTAGTTGGTGGCATAAGTTGGACTTAAAATCTATTAAGCAACTAAACTCTAAAATGATAATTAATGATTCTGAAACAAAATATTGCGATCTCTCAGACCTTTTTTTTCCTGTTTTCTCAAAGAAATTTAAAGTTAATTTTAATAAAATCAGAATAGAAACTTTAATTAGGAACACTCCATTTACTAGTAATAATGAACAAATTTTTCACTTATTTCAAAAGGCAGTTACTTCGAGAAGTATAGAGGGTTTTTTTAAATCCTTTTGTAATGAAAAGAAAAAAATTGGAATCACTCAAAAGGTTTCAAAAAAAGATTTTTTAATTTTTCTTAAGCTTGTACAAAGAACTAATGCAGATATTTTTAAATTTTTTTTCTCCGGCGATGAAGTTCCTTGGGATAGCTTCGTTTCTGAAATTTTTTTTAAGTTGATAAAGAGTCTTCCATCTTCACCAATTGTAATGGTGCGAGATAAATTTTATTATCCAGCAAAAATTGAGGATAATATTTTGAAATATTTAAATGAATTAATTGAAAAATCAGAATATAGAAAGTATATAAATCTTATAAAGACTTTTAAATGTATAGATTTTAGTCATAATAAAAGTAATCTCTTAAACAAGCTGATTAATCAAAAAACTAAAGTTTCGAAAAGGTATGTAATCAATAAAAAAAAATATTTATGCAACTAATTAAAAATTAATTTTCATGAAAAATAATTTAGGTCTAAAGCAATTAAAGTTTACTAAAGGGACAAAAATTTACTCTAAAGGAGAAAAAGCTATTTCAGCTTATTATGTGAACTCAGGGAAAATAAATATTTATAGTCCTGGAGGCTTGTTGCTAGGCCAGATAGGCGAAGGTGAAATATTTGGTGAAAGAGGCCCCTCACTTGATGAGTCAAGATCGGTTACGGCTGAGGCCGCAACAAACTGCATACTTTTTCCAATCAGCGAAAAAACAATTAAAGATAAAATTAAAAAAGCAGATCCAGTAATTAGAGCTATACTTAGAAGCCTATTAATAAGACTTAATGATATAAATACAAAAAGCGAAGATTTTTGGAGAAATTTAAACGTTATGACATCTTTAACTGACAAAGAGTAAAGCTTTAGACAAACATTTAAAGGGTGTTTTTTCCTTGTCTATGAAGAGTATTTTCTTCACCCTGAACTAAATTCCAGAATTCTTTCATGTAGTCATCGCTAAATCGACTAATATTAAATTTGCTGTATTCAAATGTTGAAGTATAAAACTTTTCATTCATTATTTCTTCAGCTATGCATTCTCCTAAAATAGGACAGTACTTCATGGCTTGGCCTGAGCCGAGATTATGAAATAGATTCTTAAATTTAGTATCTTTCCCTAGTATAAACCTGAGATCTGGTGTTATGTCAAAAAAAGACCTGTAACCAGAAGCATACACAGTCTTATCGATATTTGAGAATCTTTTTTTTGAAATGTCCTCATAATTTTTTATTTGAGCATATGCTAAAGATTGATTCATTGGCTCATTTAAATATTCACCACCGTTAACAGAAGTTAAATCATTTAGAAAATTTTTTGCAATTTCATAAACAGACCTTTTTCTTGGCTGATGAGCATGCATTTTATTACCCCTCCAAGATCTGAAATAACATAAATTAGTGTAATCAGCAATAATAGGGTATTCATATTTTATTTGTCTAGGACTTTCCATCCAATTGACTACAGACACGGGTTCAATTGTAACAGGAATTTTTAGTCCAACTTTAGCAAATAATTGTGAACTCCAGGCACCTGTTGCATTTACAAAATTTTTAGCATTTATTTTCCCGTTATTGGTTGTGAGTCCAACTATTTCGTTTCCTTTTGTTAAAATTGTATCAACTTCAGTTTTTTCCATTAAAATGACCCCATTGTTGTCAATTGCATCGTAAAGAGTACTTCTGAGAATACTTGGATCTAATTGAAAAGCTTGCGGCTCGTAAAAGTAAGACTCATTTTTATCAGTTAAAAGCGTTTCACCACATTTTTTCGCAGCTGAATTTATATCAATTTCTTCAAATACTAGTTCAATCTTTTCCATTCTTTCAGAAAGTTGTTTCCAGACAGGATTTTCACCATCTGAATTTTTTTTTGCAATCCAGATTGCACCAAATTCATCGATTTCCATTTCGATACCCCAAACCTCTGATAAATCTCTCCACATTTTTGAGCTTATAGAGGCCATTCTAGAAGCATCAGGGTCAGCGTTTGCAGATCTTACGATACCAGAGTGTCTAGAGGACTCTGCTGCGCACAGAACAGCTTTCTCAACAAGACAAACCTGGTCGTTTTTACCTAATTTATTTAGTTTTCTTTGTAATGATATAGCTGCGGCAGCGCCTAGGCAACCTCCACCAATAACTACTGTATGAAACATATTTAAATCCCCCATACAGCATATTATATTATATATTAATAAAACAAGTATTTAATCAAAAATGGATAAAAAAAATAAATCAAATAAAAAACTACATACAAAGACTCTTTCATTTAAAAATGATGATATTGATTTACTTGAATTTTACGAATTTAACAGGAAAAAATACCCTTTTTTGTTAGAAAGTTCGGCAAAAGGTAATAAAAGAGCTAGATTTTCAATTTTATTTTCAAATCCGAAAATCGTTTTAGAAAAAAAGAAAGATGATAATTTTAATTTTTTAGAAAAATTTGACGAACTGTGGAAGAAAGAGCGAATTAATATCAATAATGATAAAGGATTACCGTTTATTGGAGGTTGGTTTATTTACCTGGGATATGAGCTAGTTTCTGAAATTGAAAATAAATTAAACCTGCCTAAATCTAATTTTATGATACCAGATGCTTTTGCAGCTAGAGTGAAGTCTGCAATCATTAAAGACCAATTAAAAAAAAAATTATATTTTGTTTCAGATTCATCATTCGGAAACATTGATGACATGTTTGAAGATTATAAAATAATTTTTAAAAAAAAAAACTAGTAAAAAAATTATAAATAAAAATTCTATTGATTTTCTCGGAAATATCTCTAAAAAGCAGCATAATTTCGATGTAAAAAAATGCATTAAATACATTTACGAGGGAGAAATATTTCAAGCAAATTTGTCAAGATTATGGGAATTCAAATTGAGTCCAAATATTTCATCATCAGATATTTATCGTTCTTTAAGAAAATCAAATCCCTCTCCTTTTGGTGGATTGGTTGAAATTAATGATAGTTGTATAATAAGTTCTTCACCTGAGCGATTGATTTCAGTAAAAAAAGATAAAATAGAAACGAGGCCTATTGCCGGAACAAAACCAAGAGGATTTTCAGGATTAACCGATATAGAGTTGCATAGAGAATTGATTAATTCATCTAAGGAAAGAGCTGAGCATTTAATGTTGGTTGATCTAGAGAGAAATGATATTTCTAGAGTTTGCAAGCCCGGTTCTGTGAAGGTAGATGAAATGATGGTTATTGAATCATATGCACATGTTCATCATATTGTTTCAAACATCAAGGGTATTTTGAAAGAAAATATAACTCCTGGAAAAATATTTTCAGCGGTTTTTCCCGGTGGAACTATAACAGGTTGCCCTAAAGTCAGATGTATGGAAATTCTTGGAGAGTTGGAAAAGACTGGTAGAGGTCCCTACACAGGATCCTTTGGATATGTGAATCATTCTGGAGATTTGGATTTGAACATTTTAATTAGAACAATGTTAAAAGAGAACGAAAAATTAAGTTTGAGAGCGGGAGGGGGAATTGTGGCCGATTCGATTCCTGAGAAAGAAACACTTGAGACCGAGGCTAAAGCAAATGGAATGTTGAAAGCATTGGAAAAAATTAGAATATGATTGATTTTATATCTTTAGTAAATGGAAAATTTAAAAAGGAAATTTGTGTTCTTGATAGAGGGCTAGCATACGGTGATGGAGTTTTTGAAACTATGATTTGGCATAAGTTTGATTCTAAGCCCGGTTATGGTGTGGAATTTTGGGATATGCATCTAAAGAGAATGATGAACAGCTGTGATAATTTAAGAATCAATAAACCAAGTAATCAGATTATTAATCTGTATAGGAAGAAGGTAATCCTTAAAGCCATTAAATCAGGAATGAATCGTGGTATTTTAAAAATTTTAATTACAAGAGGTTCTGGAGGAAGGGGTTATAAATTTGATAATACACTCAAACCAAATATAATTTTTTTAATTTTTCCAATTGTAGATAACTCTGGTATTAAAGCTACAAAGGGTGTAAATTTAAAGATTTGTCAAAAAAAAATTATCAAAAAATTTTTTTTTGGCGGGAATGAAGCATCTAAATAGAATTGATTCTGTGATGCTCAGAAATGAATGGAGTGGAAATAACTTTTTTGAGGGTATAATTACAGATGAAAACGATAATGTTATAGAAGGTAGTATGTCTAATATTTTTATGATTTATAATAAAAACTTAGTTACACCAAAAATAGATTCCTACGGTATTAATGGAATAATAAGACAAGTTATTTTAAAAAAATTTAATAACTATTTTAAGAACGTAAAAGAAACTAAATTTAAACTAGACTTCTTAATGAAGGCAGATGGTATTTTCATTTGTAATTCTTTGATAAAAATTTTACCAGTAAAAAAAGTTGGAGACAAAAAGTTCATAATACCTGAAATTATTATGCAGTTAAAAGAAATTTTAGAAGATAAAGGTAATCTCGAGATTGGTTAATTTTTTAGATTATTTTCTAGCTCTCTAAGTGCTGACTCATTAATTTCAAAATTTTTTTTTATAAATCTAATCTCTTTTTTAGCTTCTTCTAGCTGTTTATTTTCGATGTATACTTCAGTAAGGAATATCCTGCTACTTAAATTCATCTCATTCAGTGTCTTTATTTTTTCAAGCAGTTTGATACTTGATTCTATGTCTTTTTTCTTTTTTTTAAATAAAGCTGCTTCAAATAAAACATCTTCATTATTTGGAAAATCTTTAATCAGCAAATTATAACTTTTCTCTGCTTTTTGTGTATAACCAGATAATAAATAACTTCTAGCAAGTATCAAAGAGCCTTCAAGGTCTTTTGGATTATCTTTGATTTTCTTCTCTAAAAATATAATAAGTTCTTCAGGTTTTAAATTCTGACCATTTCTTATTTGATCTGAAAGATTTTCATAATAATTTAAACTTTGTAAATTCCCAGTTTTTAGATAAATGATAGTTATAAAAATTGAAATTAAATTAAAACAAACAAAAAAAGTTTTTGGTTTCTCTCTTGGATTAAACAAATAAATTATGAAGAAAATAATTAAAAAAAAGATAAAAGAAATTAAGTAAAACATAAATTTTATTTTTTTCTAAAAAATAAAAAGTAAAATAAATATATCAAAAAAAAAGGTGTTACCCAAAGCAAGATAGTATCAGTTCTGACCGGAGGTTTGTAAAGTACAAAATCACCAAACTTATTATGAATGAAGTTCAATATTTCTTTATTTGAGTTACCTTCTGTCAGTTTTTCTCTAATTATTATTCTTAAGTCTTTTGCAATATCTGCATTTGAATGATCAATATCTTCATTTTGACAAACTAAACATCGAAGTTGCTTGCTAATAGTTCTTGCTCTAGTTTCAAGTTTTTCGTCTTTTAGCACCTCATCTGGCTCAATAGATTGAAGATTAAAAATAGGAAAAAAAAAGGAGATTATAATAATTTGTAAGGCACTATTCATTTTTAAGAAAATTAATTAATTTTTTAATCTCAGTAATGTCTCTTTCTAAGATTGGTCCAACATGTCTCAATCTAACCTTACCATTCTTATCCACAATAAAGGTTTCCGGCAATCCGTAAACTCCCCACTCAAAGCTGGCTCTACCGTCCGGGTCAGAACCTATTTTTAAAAAAGGATTTCCTAGTTCATCTAAAAATTTTTTCAAATCTTCAATATTATCCTTTTTATTTATTCCATACAAACTTACATCGCTTATTTCTGAGAGTTGCATTAATTGTGGATGTTCAATTCTACATGGAGGACACCAAGATGCAAAAAAATTAACAATTTTTATTTCCTTAGTTTTTTGAAAATCAAAAATATTAAAATTATTTTTATTTAAAACTTTTTTTAAAACAAAATTCGGAACATCTTTATTAATTAGATTTGATGGAATTAATTTTGGATCCTTTGAAAGACCATTAATAAATATATATAAAAAAAAACCTACAATTGAGAATAAAATTAAATATTTCATTCTTTTATCGAAATTTTTACTAATGATATTAAACCGCCGAAAGCTATCAAGAAAACGCCTATCCAAATCCAAATTACGTATGGATTGAACCATAATCTTGTTGTCCAGGAGTTTTCAGATTTAAAGTTTATATTTTTTTCACCGATAGCTATGTAGATATCTCCAAGCAAAGTTGAAAAAATGGAAGCCTCTGTAGTTATTTGATTGCTGTAGTTATAATATCTCTTTTCTGGCTTTAATGTTGTAACTAAAATATCATTTTGATAAATATCAAAAGTAGCTTGATCTGCTCGATAATTGTCTTTTTTAATGTTCTGAACTCCTAAAAATTTTACTTTATAATTAGATAGTGAGATTTCTTCACCAATTTCTTGAAACTGTATTTTTTCTTCTTTCAACAAAGATCCTCCTGTAGAACCTAAAATCAGTAATGCAACGCCTAAATGAGCAATTGATTGAGCATAAATTTTTACCGGAATATTCCAAAAGGGTTTTTTGTTAGTTTTTATATTTCTTTGAAAGACTGATAAAATTTCAAAAATAGAGCTCACAGCTAACCAAAGAGATAATGTAAGAAAGATGACTGCTAATATTGGTCCTTGAAAATAAAAGTACCAGAAAAACATTGATACAAACAGAATGGCTAAAATTAAGAATTTCAATCTTTTCACTAATTTTGCTAAATCGTCGGCACCCCAATTTAAAAATGGTCCAATGATCATTCCGAAAACTAATGGAAATAAAAATGGTGTTAGAACTGAGTTAAAGAAAGGCGCACCGACAGATATTTTTTTTTCAAAGAAAGCATCAGCAATTAACGGATATATAGTGCCAATAAGAACTGTACCCGCAATGGACAACATAAAAACATTATTTAAAGAAATAGCTCCTTCTCTTGAAATCAGTTCAATATTATTTTTCTTCGAAAACTTGAAAGAGTTTTTTATGTATAGTGTAAGACCAAAACCAATAATAAAAACTAATAAAAATAATATAAATATGCCTCTTTCTGGATCATTTGCAAAGGCATGAACAGAAACTAGGACTCCAGATCTTACCAAGAAGGTTCCAAGTAAGCTTAATGAAAATGTTATGATTGATAATAAAAGAGTCCACGAGATCAATTCTTCTTTTTTCTCTGCTACTATAACAGTATGTAATAAAGCTGTACCAGTAAGCCATGGAAGTAGAGACGCGTTTTCAACAGGATCCCAGAACCAAAACCCTCCCCATCCTAATTCATAATAAGCCCACCAACTTCCGAGCCCAATTCCACATGTTAAAAAAATCCATGATAAATAAATCCACGGCTTGATCAATTTAATAAACTGTAAAGAAACCTTTCCTCTAATTAATCCTCCTATAGCAATAGAATAAACAATTGAAAATCCTACGTACCCCATATATAAGAAAGGAGGATGAATGGCCAATCCAGGATCCTGTAATAAAGGATTTAGATCTCTTCCTTCAATTTGCGGAGGAAAAATTCTTTCAAATGGATTTGAGGTAAAAAGAACAAATATTCCAACAAGAAAACAGAGAAGCCCCTGAATTTGGAGTATTGTTGATTTTAATGTAAATTCAATAATTTTATTTCTTGAAAAAAGGAAGCCAAAGAAACTCATCACAAGCAACCATAGTAAGATTGAGCCCTCGTGATTACCCCATACTCCGGTAATTTTATATATAAGTGGTAATTCACTATTTGAGTTTTTTGATGTAATCAATAAGGAAAAATCTGATATAATAAAGGAGTGTGTTAAACAAATAAAAGAAAGTAGGATGCAAAAGAAAATGAGATTTGTTAATTTTTCTAAAGTATTTGTGTTTTGGAGCACCCAATTTTTATTTAAAAATCCTACGGATGGATAAATACTTGTAACAAGACTAAACAAGATAGAAAATATAAGAAAGATAAGACCAATTTCCGCAATCATTCAACACCCTTTACTTTTATAAGATTATCCTTTATTTCTGGAGGCATATAGTTTTCATCGTGTTTTGCAAGTATTTTTTGTGCTACAAATTTTTTTTTGTTCTTAAAAAAGCCTTCTACGATTACACCTTGTTCTTCCTTAAATAAATCAGGAAGAATACCTTTGTATTCAATAGGCATAGAGTTTTGATAGTCTGTTATTACAAAAGATATTTCTTCAATCTTCTTTCCTTGTTCATTAATGATTTCTCTATTCAAGCTTGACTTTTGAACCATTCCGCCAAGTCTAATTTTTTTATTTATTTTAATTTCCTTTGTTAAAAATTCAGTGGGAGAAAAAAAGTAAATCAAATTATCTTTTAAGTTTATAAAAAGTATTGTACATCCAAAAAAAAAGGACAAAAGTAATAAGGTCAAAAATGATAAACGTTTATATTTAGCTTTCATTTTTACCTGCAAGGCTGATATATTTTTTTTCTAATTTTTTTAATTTTATATTTGAGTAAAGTTTTAAAATTAATATTACAAAACCAGCAATCATGTAAGAAGTAAGAACATAATTAAAGTATTTATCTGATTGTAAAAATTTTAAAAAATATTCCATAATTATTATTTGGTATTCATTTCAATAATTTCTATTTTTCTTGCTAAAATTTCACATCTTATCCTGGTAAGTAAAATCGACAAGAATATCAAAAAGAATGCAATGCTCATGAAGAATAACGGCGTAATCATAGAGGAATCTATTGATGGTGAACTAAATTTTGAAATACTTGCTGGTTGATGTAGCGTATTCCACCAATCCACAGACCATTTAATAATTGGTAAATTTACTGTTCCAATTAAAGTTAAAATAGCAGCACTTTTATCTCCTTTTCTGTGATCTTCAAAAGCTCTTGAAATGTATATGTGCCCAATGTATATAAACAATAAAATTAGTTCTGATGTTAGTCTCGCATCCCAAACCCACCATGTTCCCCAGGTTGGTTTTCCCCATATTGAGCCGGTAACTAGAGTAATTAAAGTAAAACAAGCACCAATGGGAGCACATGATCTAGAAATTATATCTGCAAGCGTATGTTTATAAACAATTGAAATAAAACTGCATATTGCCATTATTAAATAAATTTGAAGTGAAAGCCACGCACATGGAACATGAACGTACATAATTCTTACAGACTCTCCTTGTAAATAGTCAGGTGGCGAATTAAAGAACGAGTAAAAAATCCCGAATGTTAAAAAAATAACGTACAATACAGAAATCCAGGGTTGTATTATAGTTGAAAATTTTTGAAATTTTAGAGGGGTGACTAAGCTAAACATTTTATCTATTTAATTCTTCAATTGCTAATTTATTTGAAATTAATGTAATTGGTAATGTAATTAAAAAAATCGCAATTAAAATAAAAAAATTCATAAAAAAGTTATCTGAATCTAACAAACTAGAACTATTACTTACTCCAAAAATTAAAGTAGGTATGTAAAAGGGAAAGACCAGAAGCAACAAAATTAGTTTATTTTGATTTGATTGGATGGTTAAAAGTACAGCACTACTTGATATTAAAAGCAAGCTTGGTGTGCCCAGAGCAATTGATAAAATTAATATAAAATAATCTAAAAAGCCAATTTGCATAATAACAAGAAGAATAGGTGATGTTAAAAGAATAGGAAAAATTAAATATATCCACATAACCAAAATTTTAGATAAGACTATAATTTCTGTTGAATAACCAATGCTTAAAAGTTCCTTAAGACTTCCGTCATGATAATCATCAGAAAAAAACTGATCCACACCCAAAATTATACAAAAAAGTATAATCGTCCAGATTATTGAACTACTAAAATTTGATATCAAAACAGAATCTGGTCCTAATGAAAAAATAAAAATCAAAATTCCCAAAAAAAAGAAAAAAGTATTTATTATAAAATTTGATAATTTTTTATAATTTATAAGAAGTTCTCTTTTAAAAATTGTAAGAAAAGAGGTCATAGTTCATCCCAGGAATCAAACTCAGTTGAGTTATGATTAATAAAGGGTTTTAAATTGAGAATTAAGCAATTAGGGATTGTAATATTTGAGTGTGTAGTCATTATCACGCTACCCCCATCCTCTTGATGTTTTTTTAATAACCAAAAGAATTTTTTTTCGGAAAATGAATCTAATCCATTAGTTGGTTCATCCAAGAACCACGTTATTTTTTTTAAAAATAATAATTTAGTTAAGGCTACTTTTCTTTTTTGGCCCATGGATAATTTTCCAACTAATGACTCAGAGTATTTTTTAAGATCAAAGTATTTTAAACTATCCGTAATTGTCTCGTTTGTAAGTTGAAGACCAAAAATATTATTCCAAATTTTAAGGTTTTCTAGAATAGTCAAATTATCTTTTAAGCTGTTTTGATGCCCAAGATAAAATACTTTACTTTTTGTGATTGGGTTAGTTTTTACTAATTCAAAGTTTGAGTATTTTAAACCTGAGTTTTGTTTTGCTAAACCAACCATGAATTCTAAAAGACTGGATTTGCCAATTCCATTTTTACCCTTAATAACGATTATTTGAGATTGATTTAACTTCAGACTGAAATTTTTGAATAAAATTCTTTTATTTCTTTTTAAAGTTACTGATTTTAATTCTAAAAGCATAAACTATATATAGTTATAAATTGTTCTTTCAAAATTTAATAAATTTTATAAAGTAGCATCATGAAAAAGTCTCATAATTACTACAATAGTATAGATGAAATTAAGGTTTCTGGAAACATTTATAAATTCTATAATGTTATAAAGTCTGATTTTAACAAGAATGGAAAAGTTAATAGACTTCCAATCTCTTACAAGATTCTCCTTGAAAATCTGATAAGAAACTGTAGTGAAGAGATTTCACATGATGTTGATATGCATAAGATTATCAATCTTGAATTTGGAAAAGAAATTCAATTCAAACCTTCAAGAGTTTTAATGCAGGATTATACAGGGGTTCCAGCTATAGCTGATCTTGCAGCTATGAGAGATTCTTTAAAAAAAATGAATAAAGATCCAAAAAAAATTAACCCTCTTGTTCCAGTTAGTTTGGTGATTGATCATTCACTAATTGTAGATAAATTTGGAAATAAGAATGCTCTCTTTAAAAATATTGAAATGGAATTTAAACGCAATACTGAGAGATATCAGTTACTTAAATGGGCACAGTCCTCTTTTAAAAATTTCAAAGTTTTTCCGCCAGGTTCAGGTATCTGTCATCAAATAAATATTGAATTTTTAGCTGATGTTGTGGGTAATAAACTAGACAAATTATTTTTTGATACAGTTGTTGGAACTGACAGTCACACAACAATGGTTAATGCTTTATCAGTTCTGGGTTGGGGTGTAGGAGGTATTGAGGCTGAAGCTGTAATGTTGGGTCAGTCAATTTCAATGCTAATACCAGAAGTTGTTGGGGTTAAGTTTATTGGTAATCTAAGAGAGGGCATTACAGCTACTGATTTGGTATTAACGGTAACAGAAAGATTAAGAGAATTTGGTGTAGTTGGTAAATTTGTAGAGTTTTTTGGGCCAGGGTTGCAGCATCTAACTCTATCTGAAAGGTCAACAATATCAAATATGTCCCCAGAGTATGGAGCTACATGTGGCTTATTTCCTGTTGATGATGAAACTATTGATTATTTAAAATTAACAGGAAGAAATGAAACTCAATTAAAACTTATTAAAGAATATCACAAATTACAAGACACCTGGGGCTCTAACCCTGAAATTACTCCAGATTACAATGATATTATTGAAATAGACTTAGAAAAAATTAAGAGTTCTTTGGCAGGACCTAAAAGACCGCAAGATAGAATAAACTTAGAAGACATTTCGAGAACTTATAAAAAAAATTTAAATTTAAATAACGAAAATTACAAAAAGGATTTCTCTACTGAAGTTTTAACACAAGGCTCTGTATGCATAGCAGCTATTACAAGTTGTACTAATACCTCCAATCCTGCAGTATTAATTGGTGCAGGACTTATGGCAAAGAAAGCTAGAAAATTAGGAATTAAAATACCAAAGTGGGTAAAAACATCTTTTGCTCCCGGAAGCAAAGTGGTTGGAGAATATTTAGAAAAAGCTAATTTGATGAGTTCACTAAACGAATTAGGATTTAATATTGTTGGTTATGGGTGTACAACATGCATTGGTAACTCAGGTTCGTTAGATAGTGAGATTGAAAAAGAAATTAAGAGAAATGATCTTAACGTTTGTAGTGTAATATCAGGAAATAGAAATTTTGAAGGAAGAATTCATCCACTAGTTAAATCAAATTTTCTAGCTTCACCTTTATTAGTAATTGCTTTTGCAATATTTGGAAATGTGAATATAAATTTTTATAAAGAACCTCTTTTTATCTCTGAAAAAGGTAAATTTTTTTTAAAGGATATTTGGCCATCAAATAAAGAGATAGATAAAGTTCTCAAATCAGTTGTGAGCAAAGAAATTTTTAAAGAAAAATATTCGGATATCTTCTCAGGAGACCAAAATTGGAAAAAGATAAAAACTTTAAAATCAGAGACCTACGATTGGTCACTTTCTTCAACTTACATAAAGAGACCTCCTTTTCTAGATATTAAAACAAAGAAAGATGAATCAATAAATAACTTAAGACCATTAATGATACTTGGAGATTCTGTAACAACAGATCACATTTCACCAGCAGGAAGTATCAACGAGGACAGTAGAGCAGGCAAATATTTATCAAAAAGACAAATTAACACAGATGACTTTAATTCCTATGGAGCTAGAAGAGGAAATCATGAAGTTATGGTCAGAGGAACTTTTGCTAACGTAAGAATTAAAAATAAGATGACAAATCAAGAGGGCGGTTTTAGTGTTCATTATCCTTCTGAGGAGACAAATGATGTCTTTGATGTTGCTGAAAAATATAAGAAAGAAGCAACCCCTTTGATTGTAATTGCAGGTAAGGAATATGGCACAGGGTCTTCAAGAGACTGGGCGGCAAAAGGAACTAAGTTATTAGGAGTTAGAGTTGTATTAGCTGAGACCTTTGAAAGAATTCATCGCTCAAATTTAGTTGGAATGGGAGTTCTGCCGCTTCAAATCATGGACAAAAAAATAGATGATTTAAACTTAAGAGGAAACGAATTATTTGATATTGGTGATTTAAAAAGGTTTAAATCAAAACCAAAAGTTGAAACTAAAATCCTTTTAAAAAATAAAAAAGGTAATGTTACTCATTTAAAAGTCTTGTCAAGAATAGACACTTTGCATGAATTAGAATACTTTAAAGAAGATGGCATACTCCCATATGTGATGAAAAAACTTAGTTAAGACTATGATCAAAAAAATTTGTGCTGTTTTGGGTCCCACTAATACTGGTAAAACTTTTTTTGCTATTCAACAAATGTTGAAACATAAGAATGGCATGATTGGGTTTCCTCTTAGATTATTAGCAAGAGAAAATTATGAAAAAATTGGAAGAAAGATTGGATTCTCAAAAGTTGCCCTATTGACAGGAGAAGAGAAGATTATCCCCAGTACTGCAATTTTTTTTTTTTGTACAGTTGAATCAATGCCTGAAAACCTTGCTTTTGATTTTTTAGCAATTGATGAGGTTCAATTAGCATCTAATCAGGAAAGAGGTTATTTTTTTACTGATAGAATTTTAAATTTAAGAGGAAAACATTTAACAATGTTTCTTGGTTCAGAAAGTATTGAAAAAATTCTTAGAAAACTATTCAAAAAGATTGAGATAATAAAAAAGCCACGATTATCAAAATTGAACTTTTATGGATATAAAAATTTGATTAGGCTACCACCTAGGTCAGCGATCATAGCTTTTTCTCAACTTGAGGTGTATTCAATTGCAGAAAAATTAAAAAAATTTAAAGGTGGTGCCTCCATAGTTACAGGGGCTTTATCTCCAGAAGCCAGAAATGCTCAAGTAAAAATTTTTGAGAATGGAGAAGTGGATTATTTGGTAGCAACTGATGCGATTGGTATGGGACTAAATTTATCTATAAAATATATTTTTTTTACCAATCTTATTAAGTTTGATGGATTTAAAAAAAGATATCTTACTTTTGACGAAATCTCACAAATTGCTGGAAGAGCAGGAAGATACAAAACAGACGGATTTTTTGGAACCACTCAAAATCTAAAAACAATAAACCCTGAATTAATAAAATTTGTAGAAGAATATAAATTCAATCCGATTGAAAAAATTTTTTGGAGAAATTCTAGTCTCAATTTTCAATCGATTTCAGAGTTGATCAAGAGTATTAAAAAAAAACCAGAAAAAAGTATATTTATTCTTAAGAAAGACGGGCATGATCACATGAATTTGAATATTTTAGTTCAAAATCATGATGTAAAAAAAAAGGTAAATTGCCAAAAAGATTTAAAACTTCTTTGGGAAATTTGCGGTATTCCTGATTATACAAAAATTCTTGATGAGTTCCATTCTAAGCTTTTAATAAAAATCTCGGAATACATGTTAAGTAGCTCTGGGTACATTCCTAGCAAGTGGTTTGAGGCGCAATTTAAACAAATTGAAAAATTTACTGATAAAATTGAGAATATTAATATGAAAATTGCTCAAATAAGAATTTGGTCATTCATTGCTAATAAACATAACTGGGTAAAAGACTCGATTAGATATAGAGATAAAATAAAAAAAATCGAAATTTATTTATCTAACAGACTCCATAAATTGCTCGTGAATAAATTTATTGAAATTACGGGCAAAAATTTCAAAAGTTCAAATTTTTTGAGCAAAAACCAGTTTTGTAAACTAAATATTAAGAATGAAGTTGTTGTTAATGATAAAGTTTTAGCAATTTTAGATGGGTTTAGATTCAAGATTAAGCACAATGACAGTTTTAATCTAAAAAATTCTCACATATACAAAAATCTAACAAGCTCTTTAAACAGAATTTCATCTGATATTTATGAAGATTTTATAAATACAAGTTTTAAAAAAATTACTTTCGATATGAAAGCAAATATATTTTGGAAAAACCAACTTATAGCTAAATTTTTAAAAGGAGACAAAATGTCAAATCCAAGAATTAAGATCTTGCATGATGAAATATTTGGAAGAAAAAATTTAGAGCTAATTAAAAAAAAGTTATATGAATTCTTATTTGATATTTTGAACAAAAATAATGATTATATAACTCAGCTTGATAACTATTCAAAAAATAAACAATTTAGTCCTTCTTTTAGAGCAATTTGCTTTGGTCTATATGAAAATCTTGGTCATAGTCTAAAATCAGAATACAAAAGATCTTACGAAAAACTTAACGCGCTAGAAATCAATAACTTAAAAAAAATAAAGTTTATTTCCGGGAGCAAGTTTTTTTTTATTAACATTTGCAATCATTCAATATTTTTAACAACTCAAATGTTAATAAGCGTTTACTATAAAATCGAAACAAATGTAATCTCAAAAAAAAAAACTTATTCTTCCAAGTATGCCGATTAGTGATGAAATTTATCATAAATTAAAAAGACTGGGTTATTATAAATTAAAAGTTTTTAATAAGGATTATTTAATTCACTATTTTCTGTATGAAAAAATTATTAGAGCGCTTTTTTTTGCAAAAAAGAGGAAGGTTTTTTTTCCAAAATCAATAATCTTAGAATGTAACAACGATACAAGATTTTTAAATCATTGTTTTAAATACCCAAATGCATTAAAAAATTTTTAGTTTAAATGACTCTTGATAAAAACTGTTGAATTTAAAGAAACAAATGTTATGTATATGCTAAAGTATTTTAAATATGCCTTATGTAGTGAAAGATCCTTGCGTGAAATGCAAATACATGGATTGCGTTGAAGTTTGCCCAGTAGATTGTTTTTATGAAGGTGAAAATTTTTTAGTTATACACCCCGATGAATGCATAGATTGTGGAGTCTGTGAACCGGAATGCCCTGTTGAAGCAATAAGTGACGATACATGTGATGATGCTGAAAAATGGTTAGAAATCAACAGAGAGTTTGCTGAAAAATGGCCGAATATTTCATCTATGGGTACACCTCCAGATGATAGTGATAAGTGGAAAGATGTAAAGAATAAATTTGAGTCTCATTTTAGCCCAAACCCAGGTAAAGGAAGTTAGAGTTTACATTTTAAAAAAAATACATAATTTTATTGGAGAGAATTTTGAAAAAAGATGTACCAGACCTTAATCTCGAGATTGGAGATCTTGTAGTTTATCCTACTTATGGAGTTGGTCAAATCGAAGAATTTGATACCCATCATATTGATGGAACTGATCACGATTTTGTTCTTATCAATTTCAAACAAGATAAAATGAAATTAAGAATTCCAATGAATAAAACCGCAAACTCTGGACTTAGAAAGTTAAGTAATAAGAATAGATTATCAAAAGCACTTGAGGTTTTGAAAGAAGATCCGAATCTAAAAAAAGATATGTGGATAAAAAGAGCAAAAGAATACGAGAAGAGTATTAATAGTGGTGATCCTGTTCTAATCGCTGAAGTTGTTAGAGACCTTCACAAAAAAGATGAATTGCTTGAACAACAATCTTACTCCGAAAGGCAGATTTATTTGACAGCCTTAAATAGATTAAGCAATGAATATGCGGCTGTCGAGAATATCGATAAAAAAGTTGCAAAAAAGAAATTGGAAGAACTACTAAATAGTTAAGGCGATTTATTTACAATAATTTTAAATCTTTTTATTTCTTTTCCTCTATTCTGCTTTACTGCGTTTAGAGTATTAAAAACATCTTTTGAAAATCTTTTTTGTATGCTCAGTCCCAAATTATTTGATTGATTCTTTTTTATATATTCTTTAGTTTTGATTGATATTTTGTTAGGTTCAATTTTGTCTGCCTCAATTTTTGAAATCAGTTTAAAGCTTTTTACTAGTTCTTGAAATTGGGAGCTTGCTTTTTTATGTTCGTCAGATTTTGATATAAATACAAATCTGTAAATTTTATATTCAGAATCTTGTAATAAGAATAAATTTATTTTTTCATCTCCTCTACTAAAATTTATGTTTGAAGCTTTAAAACCATTTATAACTGAATATTTAATAAAAGATTTCTTGGGAAGTTTATCCCAATTTTTTGTGTATTCTTCTATTTCAAGTTTATTTTTATTTATATCCATATCAAATACAATTTTAGATTTTTTTGAATCATACCCAATTACATTTTTTGGTAGATTTAAGAAATAAAAACTTTCAGGAATATCAAAAGAAATTTGAAGTGGAGGATGTATAAATTTTTGGTTATATATAATACCTTCATTCAGATTGCTGCCATACACCATGCCTTCAATTTTCTTTAAAAAGACATCTCTACCAGTAATAGGGTTAGTATTGTCAATTTGCTTATTTTTTTCAATGAGTTTCTTTACACGTTTTGATGAAGATGGATGTGTTAATAAAAGTTCTGAAATTTTTTTATTTTTCATATTAAATATTTTTTTTGATAATATAGAGTATTCTTCCATGATACTTAAAAATTTAGGCATTTCTTGCACATTAAACCCTGCTCTCTGCATATATCTTATTGCTAATAGATCTGCCTCATATTCGTGTTCTCTGGAGTATGATAAGGAATAAAGACCTGCTGATTGGTTAATTATATTTCTTAAAGCAACATTATTAGTCAGCGTACCTAAAATATTTGCTACAACACCTGTGCCTATGCTACGAGTATATCTTCTTGCTGTATGTCTAGCAGTTATGTGTCCTATTTCGTGAGCAATTACCCCAGCTAATTGAGCTTCATTTTGACACAATGAGATTAATCCCCTGGTTACATAAACGAATCCTCCAGGTAATGCAAATGCATTTACAATTTGAGTATCCAATACTGTGAAAGTGAACTTTGAGCCAGCAAGTTCAGAAGTAGCCAATAAAAATTCGCCTAATGAAATAACATAGTTATTTATTTTTTTATCATTGTAAACACCACCAAATTCTTGAATAATTTTTTTGTGTTCTCTTGCGCCTATCGTCCATTCCTCTTTTTCACTCATCAATAGAAACTCTTCTTCACCAGTAGCAGGGTTAGTTTGACAACTGGATAAAAAAATAAAAGAAAGTAAAAAAAATAATTTTAGAAGATTAATTTGAAAAAGTTGTTTATTGTTCATAATTAAATATTAGACCACTTATATACTCGATAATTTTTATGAGATTTGTTCATTACACTACTTTTTTTTTAATAAGTCTATTTTTTACAGATGTATTCAGTAAAAATAAAAATGCAAGGTTTTCTATTGGAACAGGAATTTATAATTTTATGGAAAATGGTAAATCAAGGTGTAAAAATCCTTTAATTGATGGCACCTGTACAACAGCTGATCTTGAAGAACATAAGTCAGCATCTATTGCCTATAATTTAGAATATTTTACTAAAAAAAAAGTCCTAAAATATATAAATCCTTTTTTAGGATTTTTAGGAACGACTGATAGCGCTTATTATGGTTATTTTGGATTAAGTGGTGACTTATTTTTTTTGAGGTGTAAGTGTATAGTAATAACACCAAGTTTAGCAGCTGGTTGGTATTTAGACGGAGAAGATATAAAATTGGGGAACAGAATTCAATTCAGGAGTGGTGGAGATATTACCTACAAATTTAAAAACCAGGTCAGAGTTGGTTTAGGAATATTTCATATCTCTAATGCAAACTTAGGAGACGAAAATCCAGGCTCAGAACAAATTATTTTTAAATACCAAATTCCGTTAAAATAAAATGGTTGTATTTCAAATAATAATTTTTTTACTTCTGTCATCATCTAATATTTTTGCGAAAGATAATCAAGCAAGACTTTCTGTTGGAATTGGACAGTTTAATTTTATGGAGGATGGGACACCGCCTCACAAAAATACTTCTGAAATGCTAAATCTAGAAATCCATAGTGGAAAAAAATTATTTAATCTAATAAAACCTTTTGCTGGAATTCTTGGTACAAGCTCACATGCATACTATGCTTATGGGGGATTTGGAATTGACGGTTATTACACAAGAAAAAAGAATATTATTTTAACTCCTAGTGTTGCTTGTGGATATTACAAAGATGGAAGTGAGATTAAAGCAGGAAATCCTTTAGAATTTTACATTGGAATTGATTTGTTTTATAGATTTAAAAATAATGTTAGATTGGGTATGGGTATTTTTCATATTTCCAATGCAGATAGTGGTTATAGAAATCCTGGGTCTGAAACCTTATTACTTAAGTATCAGATTCCTCTAAAATAGTTTTTATAAGTGGTCTTATAGTTAAACTGGATATAACGAGTCCCTCCTAAGGATTAGTTTCTGGTTCGAGTCCAGATAAGATCACCAATAGTAAGGTTTGTATGAAACAAAAGTTGAAAGATTTTTTTCAGTCTCAAATAATAGAACATGAACTTGTTGTTGAAAAAATTAAAAATAATCTCGAATCGAGCTTCTTAAATGTTGTTAATATATGTTTTAATGCTATAAAAAGAGAAAAGAAAATAATTTTTTTTGGTAATGGTGGTAGTGCCTCTGATGCACAACATCTTTCTACTGAATTAACTGTAAGATTTTCAGAGAACAGGAAACCTATTTCTGCAATATCACTTTCTACAGATACTTCCACATTGACAGCAGTGGGCAATGATTTTGGCTTTGAATATATTTTCTCTAGACAACTTGAAGCTCTTGGTATGACTGGTGACGTTGCAATTGGTATTTCAACATCAGGTAAAAGTAAAAATGTGATAAAAGGCCTCGAATATGCAAAAAAAAACAGAATGAAATCTATAATTTTTACTGGTAGAAATATTAAGTTAGTTGAAAAAATTACAGATGAGATTATATCAATACCAGCGAAAAATACTTCAAGAATTCAAGAGGCTCATATTCTTTTGGGTCAAATGTTGTGTAACGCTCTAGAGTATAAACTTGGTTTGGCAAAGCTTGTCAAAGAAGAGAAAAAATAATTCATGTTTAAAAATAAGTTAAATTTATTAATTTTAATCCTTTTTTGTATTTCTTGCGAAAAGAACACAAATAATTTAATTGGAAATTCTGGAGAGACTGTATTTTATGAAGTTACTTTTAAAAATAAAGATAATATTGAGAAAACTTATAGACAGAGTTATCATTTTTTACCAATGCATAAAAACTTCCTACCTGCTGTAAAAAATGATGGTGAAATTATTCTGTATTCAAAAAATAAAAAAGGTATCCAAAAAAATAGCATTAGTAATGTAAATGTTACTGATTATGAAGATTTAAAAGATAATGTTAACTCTAACCTCATTTTAGCATTTCCTTTGTTAGAGGGCACAGAATGGATTACAAAAGATATAACAACTATTAAACTAGTATTAGGATTTGATAGGATTTATAATACAAATTTACCTTTCGAATTAACAAATAAAATTGTTAAAACCAATGAAACAATTTCTATTAATGGTAGAAAAATCAGAAATTGTATAAAAGTTGCTAGTTATGGAAAAACTAGTTTTCTTCCGGGTCCACCTTTAGATAAAATTAATATTGAAATAATTTCTAATACTTGGTTCGCAAAAGATTTGGGACTTATAAAATATGAAAGAGAAGAAAAGTCGGATTCTGCAACTACAGGTAATATAATTTATAAAAAAAAAATGTTAATAAATTAAAATTTTATCTATTAAGATTTCAAATTTTTTCCGATATCTTAATAGCTGATAAAGTCAATTGTTGAACAAGTTTCTTAAAAATTCTAATTCTAAAACTATTTGATTTTGTATTATTTTCACCAGATTTTTGATGTTCAGCTTCTTCTTCCATAAATAATTTTATTTTTCTTAAAAGTTGCTTGTCATCTTTCACTTCTTTTTTAGTCATTTGATTTTTGTAATGTTTTACTATGATACTTTCAACAGCGTCAGTGCAGGCCATCACATATTCTTTTCCTAATACAGCTGTTATAGCACCAAGAGTATAGCCTCCAATCTCCCATAATGGCGTCATCAGAGTAGGACGTATTCTTTTTGATAACATTTTCGCTTCAAAAAAATCCAAATGTTTTTGTTCTTGCTCTGCAATAGATTTTAATTCTTTAATTAGTCTCTTATCTCGAGAAAATTTAATTTGACCTGCATAAATTTTTTGAGCTCCAAATTCACCTGCATGATCAACCCTTATTACTTTTTCGTAGTTTTTGCTTTTAGTCATTTGATCTTCTTATATAAAATATACTTATAATAAAATTTACTAATGAATACAACACATTATAACCTGCCATAGACAAACCATAAAAAGATAAAATAACTTCATTGCATTTTGTAATGGGAACTTCATCAAGAAAATTTCTAAGCTCATCTATATTTTCAAAATCATTTAATGTATTTGAACATGAGCTTTTAAATGTCCACCAACTTTGTTCAACTCCAAAATGAAAGCCAGAAACAATAAAACTTGCGAAATAGATAATTGAAATAAATAAAAATAAAAATTTATGATTAATTGCTAAAAAGAAATTTACACTACAAATCAAGATAATTATTATGTATGGAATTCTTTGGTAGGTACAAAGCTCACATGGAGGAAAATTTTTAAAATATTGAAAGTACAGTGCAAACAGTATGACGAATATACTTGAAAGATATGCATATAAAATAAAATAGTTTTCAGTCTTTTTTTTAAACATAAAAGTTACCTAAAAATTAAATATAATAGAAAAATAACCATAGTAAATAGCACTATATAGTTTATATATTTTCTGAGATATCTATCAATATTTGATCCATATTTAAAAAGTAAAAAACCAACTAGAGAAAATCTAAGGCCTCTTGAGATAAAAGAAAATAGAATAAAAATTATAATATTGAGCTCTAATATACCACTTGAAACAGCTGCTATTTTGAATGGAAATGGTGTAAATCCACCTGCTAGAACAAAAAGCCAACCATAACTGTTGAATGTACTTTTAAACGTATTAAATCTTGCTTCAAAATTAGGATAAAATATATAAAAATATTCAGAAACTATATCCCAAAAAAAAAACCCAATCATGTAGCCAACAATTCCCCCTACTACTGAAAAAAATACAGTAACAAAAATTAAAAATATGACTTTATTTTTATTAGCAATTATTGCGGGTATTAAAAATAAATCGGTAGGAACTGGAAATATGATTGACTCAAAAAAAGAAATAATTGAAATCGCCTTCCAAGAAGCATTTTCTGAAAAAAGTTTGATGGTTTTATCATATATTGATTGGAAATTATTTTTCATAAACCTTTTTTTTATATATAGTATAAACGTTTTTAGGTTAGAGAAATATAACTTTAGTTATGAAAGGTAATAAATTTGGACAATGTGCAAACTTTTAAGTATATCTTAAATTTAAGTTTTTAATGAAATACAAGAGCCCCTATGGCGGAATTGGTAGACGCGACGGATTCAAAATCCGTTGAACTTCGGTTCATGTCCGTTCGAGTCGGACTAGGGGTACCATTTAAGAAAAATATTTAAATATAGATTTCAAAATTCTATTTTGTTTAAATAATTTATGTCCGGAAAAACTTTTATAAATCCTTTAAATCAAGATGAAAGAAATATGATGTTAGAACTTTCGTCATTGACGGCAAAGCATAAAGCTTTTAATCCATACCAAAGAAGACTTATTTATTCTATTGGTAAACATTCAAATTTATATAAATTTCTATTGGAAAAGATCCCTGGATTAGTGATTGCTCTTACAGAATGGTGTGAAGAAAAAAAATTAAATAAGTTTTATAAAAAATCAAAAGCTGTATTAGAAAAATTTGAGAGACTTGGTAAAAAGTTAAAACCTGAAGGTTTGAAGAAACTTTCAATCAAACAAATTATCAAAAAAGCTGACAAATTAAAAGAAGAAGCAAATGATGATTCAGACATAAAAGCATTTGAACTTTATCTTGAAGCTGCTGAAAAAGGTGATGGTTATGCACAAAATACGATAGGAGATTATTTTTATTATGGCACTTGTTATAAATGGAATCACAAATATAAAAAACCAGAACCTGATTTTTATAAAGCTGTAAGTTGGTATGAAAAATCTATACAAAATGAATATCCAGAGGCTTTTGCAAGTTTAGGTTACTGCTTTACTAGAGGAGATGGTGTAGAGGAAAGTACAGAGAAAGGTGTTGAATTATTGGAGAAGGCTCATGAGTTAGGTGAAGATTGGATTTTAGAGCACTTGATTCAAAATTTAGCATTTATTGTAATCGCAAAAATACATTACGGTGAAGATGAAAGATCTGAAAAAATAAAACTACAAAAGTATATACATTCCTCTAAGAAACATCTCTATGATTCGTTACAATATATTTCTACAATCTATGATGAAGTTTCTGAAGTTGAAGTATACAAAGAGTTCTGTCTAAAATTATCTAAAACACTGGCTATATCAGCATTTATGGAAGGTGACTCAGAGGTAAATAAAAAAGAATCTAAAAAATTTTTAAAAAAATCTGGATATGAAAATGATCAGGAAGAAGTTGAACATGTGGAAAATAATTTGGAATTTTCTGAGGTTATTTTTTCTTCGAACGCTGACTCTTTTTCTGAAAATAAAAGTTCTTCAAAAAAAAAAGTCAGCAAAGAGCAAAAAAAAATCATTCCATTCCCAAATACTGTATCAATTCAGAAACACAAACTCTTGGAGGGATTTAGGTCTCAGATTGATGAAGAAGAGGAATGGATCAAATCAGGAGAAAGTACACATCAGGAATTTAAAAATAGAATATTTTTCAAGTATGATGAAAAAGAAGCAAAAAATTATTCAAAAGAACAATATAAAAGTAAAGTACAATGTGCTACTGCCATTGAGATTGCAAAAAAGATGTGTGGATTTTTAAATAATACTTCAACTATAAACCAAGTAATTCGACTAGGAATTACAAATGATTCAAAACCAAATGGAATTGTTGAAGATATTAAGTTTTTCAAAAGAAATAATGAGGATGATTTAAAAACAAAAGAAAAAATAAAACAAAGTCTTTTAGACCACTTATCAAGACTTCTCCCTAGATACCATTTAATTGAATGTGATTATAAAAAATTTCAAGGAACTACTTATTTAAACCTAGTAATTAAAAATAAATTTAAAAAACCTGGTACTTATATCTATCCCGATCAGAAGATTTTTAATAGTGCAAATCTTAATGAAAAAAAAAATAAATTTGATTCTAAATATTGGGTAAAAGATTTTTTTATTAGAAAAGGAGAAGACACCGTCATATTACCTCCGGAGGACGTAAAGACACACATAGAGGAATTAGAATTTCGATTTGATGAAGATTTAAATTAAGTTAGAAATGACTTAATTTAGTTCCTAGAGATATATTTAAAAAAAGTGTGAGAGTGAGTGTGTGAGAGTAAATTAAAATCCTTTGTCAGAGTGTCTTTCAGAAAAATACAACGGATTCAAAATCCGTTGAACTTCGGTTCATGTCCGTTCGAGTCGGACTAGGGGTACCATTAAGAATCAACGTGAATAGGAGTTTAAGAATTTATTAAAAATTTTATTTGATAATATTTACTATTGTTATAGACATTGACACACATTTACGCTGTGAACCTCATTTTTTCTTACGAATTAACTCAGTAAAAAAGATTTATTGATATGATTAATTGAGGGGATTTGAACCCCCAGCCTTAGGTACCACAAATTGACTTTAGGTTATAATATTAGTTTAATTTATTATTCTATTATTTTTTAATTCAATGAATCTAAAATTGCTGTAGCTATTTTTTCAGCAAGAATACATGGTACAGCATTACCAATTTGAACAAAAGTCTCAGTCATATTTCCATAAAATATAAAATCATCCGGAAAAGACTGAATTCTAGCAGCTTCCCTAACAGAAATAGTTCTTATTTGTTCTGGATGAATGAACATATACCCATCCATGCCTAAATGAGCAATAATTGTCCAAGAGGGTTTATTGTAGTTTAATTTTTTTAACCTATCTTGGAATATATCTTCTCTAAATGGAAGTATTTTTCTAATCTCTTTTGGTAGGTCCATATATTTTGATCCTTGCTTCATTTCTTTAAAAAGAATTTTTGCTCTGTCATTAGTCAATCTGCACCTATTATTTCTAACTGTATTAGAGGTTTTTTCCCTCATCATCATTTGGTAAAAAGATAATTTATTATTCCTTGAGTATTTAACCTGATCAATTCTCCAATCATCTGTAATGATTGGTAAATCTGATATTGCATCAAAGAGGGTAACAGGTGGCTTAAGCTTATTTGTTTTATTAAATAACTCAAATTGTTTATTATTATGACATTCATTATGATGAGTTATTTTGGGATATTGATATGAGTAATTGTTTTTACAACCTATCAAAAACATTCTCCTTCTAGTTTGAGGAACACCATAATTTACAGAATTTAAAATTTGAACAGGTTCGATTATTTTATAATTTCCTTTTAAGTTTTTAATCATATTTTTTGTAGTTTGAAAGATCGCACCATTATTTTTCGTTAGAAAATTAGGAACATTCTCCATTACAAAGAATTTAGGTTGAAAGAAATTTACATATTCTAGAAAGTTAACAAATAGTTTATTTCTTTTGTCAGTGTCAACATTTCCTCCAACAGATTTTATTTTAGCTTGACCAATTGTTGAAAAAGTTGGACAAGGGGGACCACCAACAATTATATCTACCTCATTTTCGATATTTAAACGTTTTTTAAATTCCTCAGGTTTTATGTTACAAATATCCTCATCAAGGACTTTACAATGAGGAAAGTTTTTAGAATGAGTGACACATGCAGCCTTAGATATTTCGATACCACCAATACATCTAGCACCAGCTCTTTCAAATCCAAGTGTCATGCCACCAGCACCACAAAAAAGGTCAATAAATTTAACTTTCATTCTCATGAAACTCAAAATATTTTTTAGTTTTATTATTGTAGTATTTACATTTTTTTCCAATTAATGGCTTCATATATTTATCTAAATCGTCGGTAATTTTTTTATTTTTACCCTTTTTAACAAAACCACTATTAACAACCAAAAACTTCAATTCAAACAATCTATCACACCCCATATCACAAAGTGGCATAATTACATTTGTATCTCTTTTTTCATCATCATTACACTTTAGACGTTTTTTTATATGTGCGGTAGTAATTAAGTTAGAAGGGAATGATTTTTGACAAATAGCACACTCACATGTTTCTCCATCAATTATGTATTGTCTTAAATAGTGTTGTTCAGCTCTTTGCCTTTTGATAACTTTTCTGTCTAAATTACCAATTTTAGACAAAATTTTTTCAATTCTATATTTTTTAGAAATCTCCTCATTAAAATTTTGAGCCGCAAAGTCAACTAAAGGATTTGAAAACTTAAAGTCTTTTTGAACAAAACTTATAAGATCTTCAAAGACTTTAAACTTATTATCATCATACAAATAATTTGAAAAATTATTATAGAGTTTCAGATCACGAGGATTAATTGTTGAACTAAAATTAAATTTTAAATTAGAAAAACCTTCTAATAGATTTTCTATATTTTTTTCATTTTTAACAGCAAAGTTATTAAGTTTAATATCTTTTTCTACATTCAAAAAAAAAGAATTTCTTAAAAAACCTTTTGGATAAGATAAATGTGGAAGTTTTTTTTTTTTAATTTCATCAAAAGGTGTCCAACCACCATTCTTTCTTAATTTATAAATTTTTTCTGAGATTTCAGTAACTTGATCTAAAAAGAGAATCTTACCCTCAGTTCTATAAAACTCAACTCCCAAAAAATAAAATTCATCATCCTTCAAAAATCCTTGACCTTTTTCAATTTGTTCTAAATTAAACAAAATTTTTAGAATTGATATGTAAGGCTTATTAACCTCAAATTTTCTTAAACGAAAAGAACTAATATCTAAAAGACCAGAAAACTTTATCTTTTGTGTTGAGTTAATTGGGTGAGGAAACTGCCACATTAATAAATAGTATTCAAATAAAAATCTTGAAATTATTTTTTGATCTAAATCAAACTGCTCTGAAACAAAATCTAAAAAAGGAATATTAACAAAATTTTCTTTTTCATTAAGTTTTTTAAAAGCTAGAAAATTTGAAATAGTAATTATTTGATCCCAATACCTATCATTAATTTTACCGTAATATTCTTTGCATAAATTTGAAACTATATTCCGATCATATTTTTTACCTACTAGTGTTTGAAGAAAACCATAATGATCATCATTTCCAAAAAGTGTATCTGGTTTTAGTTGTCCAACACTAGGAACAGCAAAAAATATCATAATAAATCCCTTATTAAGGTGGCAAAGTTTTCTGATAACAAAGGTGGCACAGCATTACCAACTTGTTTAAATTGCTGTGTTCTAGAACCCATAAAAATAAAATCATCTGGAAATGATTGAATTCGCGCTGCTTCTCTTACTGTAAAAGTTCTTTTTTGTTGAAAATCTGGATGAATGAATAAATTTCCATCTTTATATAAATGAGAAACAATTGTTCTGCCAGGCAAATCTTTTAACTGAACAGTATATCTATTTTTAAAATGATTAGGATCGTGGTGAACTAGATGTTCATAACCGTTTAATAAATCTTTAAGTTGCCATTTATTTCTTGACAAAAGCTCATATCTTTTCATATCATTGAAATTGTGGCCCCTTGCCAAATGATTATATAGATATTTATAATCAGTACCTCTAATTTTTTTTAAATATCTGTTTAACTTTGGTTTAAAATTTGAAAAAAATTCTTTTCCTTTTCCTGGAAGTAATTTTGGCAAGTCCATAATTGCTTCACCTACATTAATAAATTTTTTTAGTTTAGAGTGTTTATCATCTGGTGAATAGTGGGTTTTTATTAAATTTTCATAAAAATCGATTGGTTTAATCTTTAAATCTTTTCTAGAAGCAAAAATAAAAACTCTTTTTCTTACTTGAGGCACACCAAACTCTACTGCATTTATTAAAATTTTTTTTTTATCTGTAAACACGTTATATCCCGCAGATTGAAGTTGAAAAAAAATATCATCAATTATTAACTTTCCGTCGGGTTTAGAAGATAAAAGGCCTGAAACATTTTCAAGTAACACTATTTTTGGTTTCAGAATGTTTACAAATTTTAAAAATGATAGGTATAAATAATTTCTTGAATCAAATTTCATTGAATTTTTATCTTGAGCTTTTCCTACAGACGAAAAACTTTGACAAGGAATACCAGCCATTAAAACGTCTATGTTATATTCTTTTGAAATATTTGAAGAAATTTTTTTTATGTTCGGGTCATTATTTAAATCTAGGGTCTTACAAATATTTTCTATCTCTTTATTTTTATAGCCGAAAGACTTTAGACGATTACTTGACGTTTGCATAGAATATTTATCAAAATCAGATAGACAAATCGGAATGAATTTTTGTTTTAGAAAACCCTCAGACAATCCTCCGCATCCACAAAATAAGTCAACAAAATTAATTTTTTTCATAGAGTAATAATAATGAAAATAATTGATTTAATCTTTTGTTAAAAGAAAAAATTTAAGAAAGTTTTTTATGGGGTGGCTGAGGGGATTTGAACCTCCGAAATCCGGTACCACAAACTTACTTTTTAAAATTTATCTTAGCAATACCCACTCCTCAAATATATAAAAAAAGTATCTTTGTTATCTATAACAACTCAATTAACTCTACTTAAAGATATAAACCTACCCCCTTGATTTCTAAGGTAATTAATTTAACATTCATAGGGATATTCTTAGAGATTTTGGAAAAAAAACATTGACACCAAACATTGACACCATTTTAGAAAGTCAATGTAGTCAAGGGTTTTAGACCCAACGCAACTGATTCAAAATCCGTTGAACTTCGGTTCTTGTCCGTTCGAGTCGGACTAGGGGTACCATATAAAGTGAATGGGAGTAAGGATTTTTTGTTTACTAGTAATTTTCTTGAAAGA
>NZHE01000003.1 GCA_002691145.1 Rickettsiales bacterium | reverse complement strand
CCTGTTGATGAAGTGGAGCGATTCACTTCTTGAGATTTTAACTTCGCTCTTATTTCAGCCAATGTAGCCATAATGTAAGCCTCCTATTTTGCCTATGTTTGTGCCTAAATGTATATTAAGCATTTCTTAATATACTACTATATTTATTAAATGTCAAGATTATTTTAAGTAAACTGACGGTATAATGCCTGTAAATCTTGGTTATTTGTCTTTTCTGCAATATCACGCATTTGTTTTATGATGCCTATCTCTTTATTGTAATATTCAATAGGATCACCTCTTTGCTTAAGAACATCAGATGCGTATATCCTCAACTTAATGTCGGGAAACTCTCTATCAAATTTGGTAAAACTTTCAAGAAAATCTTCGGTGATTGTACCTTTTACATTAATATATAATTGGACTTCGTCTTCCGCACCATTAAGTATACCTTGTATTTCCTTTACCTTTTCTATAGTTTCGCTATTAGAATTATTTTTAAGATTATGAATAACCGAAACTCTTCTGCTCCTGCTTTGCACACCTAAAAATTCTTTGTCAAACCTGATTTTGTCAGTTTCGCCACAGCAATAGAAGTGTCCCATTTTATTTTTTAGTTCATTAAATGCTTTACTCCAGTCTTGCATAAAATTTATTTTATAAAGTTTAAGCACTCTAATTCTTGGTAACGATGCAATTACTTTTTGTAATTTCTCAACATTGTCTTCTCTGTAATCTATGTAAAAAGGCTCAAAATTTGTGGTGCCATCTTCCTTTGTTTGTGATATAAATTCATCTTGCCACTTGCCCCAAATACGCAAACTTTCTTTTCTTTTGGTGTTCCAGTATTCGTTTTTTTCTCGTTCATAACAGAATTCACAACCATCAACTTGGTCACCATCAAGCATTTTCTTTCTTGCAATTTTTAAATTTTCAGTATTTTTCCGGTCTGACGCTGGGTCGTATTCAACATCTCTGTTGGCTCCGCATACTTTGGTTTTATTTCCTGGCAGGAATGTTAAACTTGTCCATGGATATGTGCAAAATGTCTTATTCATATAAAAATTGCATTTCTGGAATAGCATCAGTTACTTTTTTTCCTCTAGATGCTTCCATTAATTTGTTGTGATTTCGTAGTTTTTCTAAGATTTGCGGATCTTTTACTTCAACATCCTTTTCAATAATTTTAGCAAAGTTAGGAAAACGATCTTCTAAAGTTTTTGCATATTTTATCCTTTTTTCAAGTGGCATAACATAAGGAGACAGGTGATCAACTCCCCACACACTATTGCTTATTACTTTGTATTGGTACTTGTCATCTAGATATTCTAGTAATTTTCCAATATTTAAAATATTATAGACTTGTAATGTACTGATAATTTTAATATCCCAATTTTCATGTAAGTCAGACAATAAGTTTAAAGTGTTTTCACACTTTGACCATTTTGCTGGGTATCTTATGTACTCGTTAACCCGATCAAAACCATCAATACTGTATCTAAGGTATCCTTTTTTGAATTTATTAAGTATTGGTATGAAATGTTTTGGAAATTGTTGACCGTTAGTGACAATGTCTATTCTAATGTTTTTGGCATACTGGGTATGAGAAACATCAGTGATAAAATCCATAACGTTTCTATCAACCAGAGGTTCACCACCTCTAAATTCAAAAAAATTAATTTTGTCTAAATTGTTTTTTACTTGTTTTATGAAGTCAGAATTAGCAATGCTCAGTTTGTAATGACTTTTTGCTTTATCTATCTGGTCTATTTTATCTTTGTCTAAAAACTTACTGTGTTTCTTCCAGTCCTTGAACAAAAAATTACTACTGCCAGGACCACACATAGTACAACTTGAATCACAGGCAATACTGAACCTAAAATCATACCATTGAGGTAGTGAAACCGAGTGGCCTGCTTGGTGTTGTCCTACCCTTTTTTCGATTTCAATGGGATCAAAATGAGAATTGTATTTTTTACGCATCGTGAATACACCTTGATTGTTATGCGTGATGCATCTCGAACACGCTTTGTCAAATCCTCCAGTCAACATTTTGTTTCTGAAGTCCTTCATGTATTCGCTGTTCCAAATGTCATGAAAATTATCAATATTTAGGTTAAATTTTTCAGAGCCTGGGTTATCGTACGTGCCTGTTTTTGTGATTCCTTCAGATTTGTTGATGTTGCAACAAATTTTTGCCGTACCATCATGTCTAGCACTCAATCCAACAAAGGGAACATTGCAAAACGGTTTCATACTGATATTTACTCTAGATTTTAGGCTCTATTATAGTCATCTTCATACCTAGTGATGTCATCTTCTCCAAAATATGAGCCTTGTTGTATTTCTATAACAACCAATTGGTCTGTATGATGTGTATTTTCTAATCTATGAATAGCACCTTGGGGTATATGAACTTGTTGTCCTTTTTCAAGGTAAATTTTTTCTTTATTAAGTGTTACTCTTGCGTACCCTTGTTCAATTATCCAGTGTTCTTCCCTTTTTTTGTGCGATTGTAGGCTTAATTTACTTTTAGGATTTACTTTGATTACTTTAACATTAATGAGTTCATTCTTGTAGATTTCCTTGAATGATCCCCATGGTCGTTTTTCTGAATTAAGATTTTGCGAGTCTAACGATGTCTGCAATTTCATGGTCTGCTCTTGATTCTATTGCAGTAATAATCTTTGCTCTCTGCTCGTTCAATGATTCTTGTGATTCTACTCTTTGGTCTTTGTCTTTTTTAAGTTTGTCAAAATTTCTTGAAAGGTATTTCATAGCCAGTTTGGCATCATGAGTTTTAAATGCAGATTCGCCGTCTTTATCTAAAACGTCATAAGTCATCTTACCGCTATCTTTGTCTGAGTACATAGATACGTAAGGTTTGATGTCCTCAAAAGTGATTTCTTCGCCTGCAAACATTGGCTCTTTAGCCGGAATGCCTGGAAGTTCTTTTTGTCTGTCGTCTTTTTTATAAACTGACACTGCTTTTTGTAATTTTGCTTTAATTTCTGGAGATAATTCAGATGAGTAGTTTCCTTGTGGTACTAACATCTGCATCACATAGTCTTGTACTATAGGTCTAGCGTCTGCTCTCTCGCCATCTCTGTCGTATAAGTCTCCTAATTCGTCGTATAGACTGTCATCGCCAAATCCTAGTCTTGATAGCATAGTTGTGGCGTTGGTTGCGTCTGTTCCCACGTCAAACTGATTTTTCATAACCGCTTCTAAATCTTCTATGTCCTCGTCTTTATTTGGAAGCGACCAAGTCCCTTCGGTAACTCTGTTTGCCCATGATTCAAAAGAATCTTCTTTTGCTTTTCCTGTTCTGTCTTTTTTAGGAGCAAAAGCACCAGGCTCCATTCTTACTTCATCCGCATAAGATGGATCTGATTTCATTTTTTTGTAATCGTCAATATATCTTTTTGCAAGTTGAACTGCAATTTTTTTATTTTTTGAATGATCTTCATCTGGCTTGAAAAACGGTTGACCTTCCTGGCTAATTGCATCTGCTACTCTTGAAGCAAAGTTTGCCACTCTATCATCTTGATTATCTTTAGTCAACATTCTAGATGCTATATCAGATAATATAGAACCAAGCATTGTGTTTTTGTCATTAAATTTTGTGACCGATAACATTTTATCGGCCGCATCGTCTTTCCTTAACACTAGTTTTTTATCTGGATCTGTTAAAAAAGAAGTTACTATTGCACCGTGATCAACTGGTGGTTCGATTTTAGCGTCCTTATCTGTTGGCTCGTCATCTGGTTTATACTCACTCATTATTTTATGAATAAGTGGTAATGCCTCTTCTACTCTATTATCTAAATTTCTTAATGTAAATTTTTCTTTGTATGAATTTGCTGTTTCATCATCTAAAACAATCTCATCAGATTGTTTGAAATCTTTTACTGCATTTTCATAATGTCCTTGTTTTGCAATACTTTTTACATATGTTCTTAAATTTTCTAACTTTAATTTTGTTTGCTCGATAATATCGCCTGCTGAATCATTTAATTGATCTTTATGAGCAACGTATCTTGAAAATGAATTAAGTTTTGCAATATCTTCTGATGTATTAATAATATGTTGACCAAACTCGTCATGAGGTCTGCCACCATTTGCAACGTGTCTTGTCATTGCTCTAGCACCTGCTAAATGAATCACTGGATACTTGAATCTTTCACCGTCATCGTTTTCAATGTATAAGGAATTAATGTGTCTAGTTCTTGCACCCGGAACAGTTTCATCAACTGGACCAGAATGCCTAACAATTAATCTTGTTTTATCAAGGTTTTCATAGGAAGATTTTGAAGTACCTGTAAGGCCCTCTTTGACTTCTACGCCTGCTAGTTTTGTAATTCTGTTAAGTTCTTCTGACATTTCATCAGTATTTACCGTTTGGTTCGTGTCTGCAAGATTCTTGTAATCCTGCTTCGTTAGGTTAGATTTAGTTATGTCTCTAACGTCAAACCCTAACTGGTGTTGTACTGCAAACTGTTTTAGTTCATGTAAAAATGCATAAAATTCTGCTTTACTATCTTCGTCTATTTTCTCAGTCAAACCACGATTATAGTAGACTTTCATAGTTTCATCTTCTGCTAGACTAACGCTCATTCTGCCGAATGTGTCAGCATCTTCCATATATTCAAAATCAAAAAATCTTGCTTCTTTTGGATCAGCAGTAGGACTTCCTTCAGAATCTCCGATTGTAATATTCGAAAATTTAGACCTAATTTTATTAAACAAATCGCTTGAAATTTGTGCGTTCATAAATGTATTTATTGCTGTTTAACTATTAATGTAAGTTCCTTGCATAAGCATATTTCTGTTACCCCTATGATATCTAGCCGCTATTACTGTGTTTGCAAAGGATTTGAGTTGTTTTTTTTCGTCTTTTTCTTTATGCCAGTTAATTTTATTGTTAGCAGAAACTTCACTCAATGACACTTTTTTTTGTTTTCCTAGCCATTTAATTTTATCTTTTTTAGGTTTAAAGTTAATATTTGAGCCAGGAACATGACAAGTAAAATTACTTCTTTCAAAGTATTCAATCCAGTCATAATTCATTTCAACCAGTTTGCCATCTTCGGGATTGTAATCTATAGTCAAAAATAGTCTCGGTAATACTTTAAATAAATCCTCCAGTTCTTCATTCCACCCATGACTATTTTTCACATATTCTTTTATGAGGTTGAAAAATTTGATGTTAATTTTCCACTCCTTATCATACAAAAAATGAAACAAAAATTTGTCTTCTTGTTCATAAAAATTATCATTTCCTATCTGATCAATTTTTTCTTCGAGAATATTTTTTGGATTATCTAAAAAATTTTTAATTCTCTGATGTTCTCTAGTAACAATATCTTCTTTCATAAGCAGATCAAAAAAGCCTTTGTAAAAACTATAAAAACTTACGTTCATTGTGTTTCTCAAGTACATAGATAGATATTTTGTAATGTTACCAGTATGACAAGCAATGAAAAGTTTAGTATGCAACTTCATTGTTATCCAATCTTCTCTAGTGTATGTTTTTGTACTGACAATAAATTCTTGTACATTTGGATCATCTTCGTCCATGTGAAAAAAATCTTCTTCTAAATCTGCCTTTTCTTTTTCATTTAACATATGCTTTTCGTGTGGTAGGTGCCTTCTGTGTACAGTTTCAATTTCCCATTTCTTTTTATATGCAGGATCGTTTGCAGGAGCATTGGGTAACATCTGAAAATCGTAGGCCTGTAATTCATTGTGTATTCCATATTCTGCTGTGTCAGTGAGTGCAGATAACCATAAGTCTATTGTATCTCCAGGCATTCCCATGATTAATTGTGCAACGGTCGGCATTTTATTTTTCTGCATATCTTCAATTATTGGAATTTGTCTAGCGACAGGAATATTTTTCCTATCGATACAATCTAAAACTTCTTGTCTTGTATGTTGTAAACTGATCAAGTGTTTTGTAACAAGTCCACAGTCAAAAAACATTTTTCCAATTTCTAAAGATCTTTCAGGAGTGTTTTTACTTGGATTGTACTGTATTCCTTTAAGCCAATTAGTTTTTTTCTGTAGGCTGTACAATTTTTTTACAATATCAATATCTCTAGGTAGGATTCCAAGATTTGCACCTACGTGCCACATCCATGGAATTTTTAATTCGTGAGCGAAAAACTCTAGTTCTTGTTCAATTCTCTCCATTGGCACACGTCTTACTTTTTGCATCGTTGCAGAACCCCAATCGCAAAAACTACACGCAAAAGGACAGCCTCTATCAGTTTCCCACATGACAACTCCTGCTTTTGTGTCCGGATGATCAACGTGTTTCTTTTTAAATTCTAACAACCATTCTTTATTATGCAACCATGGACTGGATCTAAAATCTTCTAATAGACTTATTGGACCTATGCCATCTCTTGTAGCAGTGCCTGGAGCATTCTTGTCTCCTTTGAGTAGACTAGCAAATGCCTTTTCTCCGTCGTGGTGTACAACTGAATCAATCATTGGATATTTGTCCCAGAATTTTGGATTTTTATAATCTGGATGAGGACCGCCCGCAATTACATTTATCGATGGATTTATTTTTTTTGCATGGTTGGCTATTTGGGTGTTAAGTTGCCAATTCCATTCATAACAACTGAGACCTAAGACGTCCACATCTCTGAAGTCTATCCCTGCAACCATCTGTTCTAATGGTCGATTTCTAAATAAAGGATCTAACCATTGAACGTTTTTAATATCAGTCTGGCATTCGATATAAGTTTTTAAGTTTAAAAATGTAGTTGGTAGATATACTCTTGCGTCGTAAATGTTAGGACCAGAAATTAGTACTTTCATCCTAAACTCCTAAATTTGCAAAAATTGGCATTGGAGCCACAAATTCGGAATCTCTATCTGTCCATTTTTCAAAAATCTTAGGATCAAAATCTGCTAATACTTTTATCATTCTTGTCATTAAAAGACACGCACTGACTAAATCGTCATGCTGTCCTGGTTTTGCTTTGTATGACACGCCACTAGCAACATAATCTTTGAGTTCTGAAATTAAGGGTTTACTATTAATAATTAATTTTTTATTTTCAATTAATTCTTTAAATTTAGCACAGGCATCAATTTTATGTTTGGCAGTGGTGTTAAAACCTCTCCTAAATTTACGTCTGTGTCCTTTTCTTATTGGTTCAGATATAAACATACCGGGTATATTTTCTTCACCTATCTCCATTACTCTCTGCAATGCCGCTTCACCTAAAGTGTTATTTTCCATTGAATAAAATATTTGAGGATTTGAATTTTTATCTTTTTCAATAATGGTATCATGTATGTACTTGTTGATGCTTTGTAAAATCCTTATTTGTTGGTTTGCTGGAGTCATGTTGTGATGCCATTCTGCAACTTGCTCAAAGGTAGGAAGTTCAACTACTTGAATCGCTGAATAATCCCCACCAGTTCCTAAACTTGGATCTAATGAAACCATATAAGTTCTTCCTGGTTTAGGTTCTTTCCACCAACGAACTTGTCCTTGATTATATATTGGATTTTGTCCTTCCAATTCTGCTAATGTAATTGCATTTACTAATGTTTCGTCAAAAATTAAAAATTCACACTCGTGTTCTCTTCTAAATCTTTCTTCGCCTATTCTTGCTCGTTCTTCAACTGCCCAAGTTTCATCTCTGTCTGGATGTTCTGACCAGTGGGCCTTCATGGCATAAAATCCATTTGTACCAACTATGTTGTCGTTTCCAAATTCATCAAAACGTTTGTTTGCTTCCTTCCAAATTAATGCAAACTGATCTTCGTCACTGTTTGGTGTAGATGTGATTAAACATTTACCACCAGTTGACAATGTAGGTGAAAGTGATGTCCAAAATTCTACTGCCTTGTCGGGTGGCTGAACGAACGCAAACTCATCACAGTATATCATAGATAAGGACATACCTCTACCTGTGTTCTCTGTCGTTGTGGTTGCCATAATCTTTGAACCGTTGTCAAATTCTATACTATTCCTATTGTAAGAATTTACTCCGGCTTTTATCCACCCTGGCAACATCTCATAGGCATACCGCACCCTCGACATAATGTCTGATGCTCCTGCGTATTTGTGTGCCGCTATCAATATTTGAGAATCAGGCTTAAACATAGCATACCAAATGATATAACCTGACGCACAGGTAGTTTTGCCTGTTTGTCTAGGTAGCATTGATATACTAAATCTGTGTGAATTATACGATTCAATCAATCTTTCTTGATATGGATAAGGATTAAAAGACATTTCGCCTTTCGTTGGGTGTTGTATCTTCATAAAAGTTTTCATGAAATACAAAGGGCCAGTTTTTTCATCCATACACTTTTCAAGTTGTATAACCTGTTCTTTCGTGTATTTGTGTTTCTTATTGGCTCTTTTAACCTGTTCTGTATCTAAAGAAACGTATGCCATAGTGTTGTATTTAAGTGAATAATAACCTAAGATCTAATCTTCTGCTGGTATTCTGATATAAGTTTTTTAAAAAAATTATTTGTTCTTGATCCGTATGTGGGTGAAACCTTTTCCAGCCATTGTCTTTCATGAAATCTACATATCTCATTATTTAAAAGTTGATGTAAATTAACATCTTCCTTGTACTGGTACAGCCACTGATTATAAAAATTATTACTTTTAAATAAATTATCTAGTTTGATTAAATTATTTTTATTTGTTTGATTGAGAGTAATATTTTCATAACCGACCTTTGTAAAAACTTGAACAGCATTATTAATTTCATGCATTGGATAGATTGTTAGTACCGGACATAAAAATCTTTCTTGAGCCAATTTCCAAAGTAAAAAAATATGTCTAGTAAGTTGAATACTTGAATGAGGATATTTTTTATTTTTAATATTCTTGCTATATTTAAAACTCCAATTTTTCAATAGACTTTTTTCAATATGTTGTAAGTCTTTATCTGATAATTCTTTTTGATTTTTAACACCCGATGTTACCTTACCAAGATGTAGTTCGGTTTCATAGTCTTGAATTAATGCAGACAGCCATCTGTCCCACGGATTACGCCATAAACACCAAATCTGTTTTAGTTTATCGCTCTTATCTAACTTTAAAATATCTGAATTTTCATTGAAGTATTGTGACTTAACATTTTTATTATTCCATAAGGCATACAATGATGTTGTTGCACATTTGGGTAAGCCAATCCAAATCGAATCTTCAATCAACCCGTATGAATTGTGGGCCATTAATCTATGTTTGCTCATGTAGATTTTTTATTTTGACATGGCTTGTTTTGTTGCAGTGGCATACATAACTGCATCTGCATCTTTGCCATATCTCTTTTTGAATCCGGATTTGTCTTTTTTCATTCCCTTGACGATTTTTTCACGTTTATTCATTTCGCCTTTGGTCATGCTTCTACCTGATGTAGAATGTTGTCCGCCGTGTGCTTCAGGAGTGTTTAGTCTTTTTTTTTCTCAGCGTCTTTTGCCGCTTTTTTCATTGGCTCAGTTTTGTTTCCATCTTTATCTAAGTCAACGTAATCAGGCTTTGCCGCTTCGTTCGCCGCTTGTGTATAAGCAGTTTTAAAGTTTTCGTATTGTGCTCTAAGATCAGTCGCTATTTCGTCTTCAGTTACTTCTCTTACTGCTAGTGGGTTATCGCCTGGATATTCTTTTTTCACTTGTTGTTTTTGCTTATTCATACCACCTGACATTTTGTTTACAAGTGTGTCAACATCATCTACTTTTTCGTCTGGTGTGTTTGCGTATGTTTCATCTGCTGGTTCGTCTGCCAAAGATTTTGCAACAACATCTCTCATTGCATCCATTCCCATTTCTGGCTTTTGCATTGGCTCTTGATCTTGTTCTGGTTCTTGTTCAGGTTCCTGCCCCATCATATCTGGAGTTACTGGTTTTACACCTGCAAGTTTTAAAATTTGCATTAAAACACCTGCTTCTTCTGGTGTATCAGCAGTCATTTGAATTGCTTCTTTAATTTCTTTTTTCTCTTCTTTTTTACCTTTGTTTTCCATGGTACTTGTATTTACCTGTTCAAAATCGCTATCTCTTAATGTGTGCTCTTCGTCTCCAACTTTAAATTTATCACCCTTTTTAAGGCCTGACGCTTTTGCTTGTTGTACTGCCTGTGCGAAAGCATTGCCTTCGTCTGTGGGTTGTTCTGAGTTCATATCCATATCCATATCTATTTTCTGGCCTTGATCATCGAACTCTTTTTCAACTTTATCCATTGCAATGTTAATTGAGTAGTTTTTCATTGCATCTTTTTCCATTTTAGATTTTGCTTTAAGATCATATATCACTTTATCTTTAGGCATTTTAAGGTCTCCGTCGTCATTTACGTAGTCGCCTATCATCTCTTCAGCGCCTATAACGGCATCTTTTACTCTACCTTCGTCTGTTTGAATTTCCTCTGGATTTGTTCTCTGCACATTGTCTAATGCATCAGCAACTATTTCAGGATTAGTGTCTGCAATTTCTTTTAATTTTTTAAGTACATCTAACATTTCCATATTATTATCTCTTTGGTTTAGGGTTTGTTGTTTTTGTTAATGGTGATGGCGTTGGCTTATCTTCTTTTTCTTGTACATCATGCTTTTCGGGTTTTGCCGCGTACTCGTGTCTGTGTGTAGTTTCACCATCTTTTTTGTCTTTTAATAATTCTTTCAAGAGACTCATATTTGCTTGAGTTGAATGGAAATCCTCACCTTTTACTTTTGGTGCATCTTGATATTCTAAGTCAAGCAATCTTGTTTTATATTCTGATTTTGCTTTTACTTTTGCTTCTTCTTGATATTCTTCTGTTGGTTCATTTGGTTTTCTGACTACAACAAAATTAGGTGCCATTCTCATATAATCTGCAACCAACTCTCTTAATTCCATGACTGATGCTGGATAGTGTGTAGTTACATCAAAAATTGTTACTTTTTCATTTTTAAGATTTGGAAAATCCAACGGCATTTCTACAATTGGAGTTGTTTTGCCAGCAGAAAGTTTTGCTACTTCATATTTCTGTAGGCAAGTTTCTAATTTAGTACCAAAATCCTTATCTAAATCGCCAGCGACCTTTATTCTATAGTCATATTCTTTAGATGATTCTGTTAAATATTTTGCGAATTCACTCATAGCACGTTTATTTAGTCTTTTTTATTAAGTTTTCTCATCAATTCATTACGGTTCGTTATAACGTATCCGTCCGCTTCTATAGGTTCTGGGTCGTCTTTACCATCTTTATCGATCTTATGTTTCTTTAATTGTAGTTCAACCATCTTCAATTTCTTGTCAATTTTGCTGGATTTGGCATCAATGGCATTTCGTAACATGTTACTTGCAACCTCAAATATACGTCCACTATATCTGCTGTCTACATTCATTCCCAAGTCCATCAGATTCTTATATGATTCTTCAGCCTCACCGGCTAATTTATCAAGTTCTAGATCTGACAATTCGCCCAGACCTTTCACAGCCGGCAGTGCCTTTTCAATTTTGTCAAACTCGGCATAAGTTTTTTCTAATGCTTTTGCAGTTTGAGGATCTACGTTTTTAGGAATAGTTTTCCCATTTGTATCTTGCCTTTGTGCTTCTTTGGCATCAACTTTTTGAAATGCTTCTTTTATATTTGGTAAATTTAAAATGTCTTCTAATTTCTTTGTCATTATATTATTTACGCGAGCCGTTGTGGAATAATTGTTCTTCTGATACAACTCTAAATTTTATTTTTTGTTGTTTTGCATAGGCATTTGCCGCTTCCCATTTTGCATTGTTAATTATTACCTGTTGCTGTTTTTTATAACTCCTACCTGCCTTTTCCATAGTTGTTTGTGCCGCTGGTTTAACTTCAATTAGTTCTGCGTGTTTACGTCCACTCTTATCAACATAAACTACAAAAAAATCCGGAACGTATATTGTATATTTTCCAGTGAACGGATGCCTGTAAGGTATCTTTATCGATTCACTTGCCCATTTAGCCACGTTAGGATGTTCGTCACACAATCTCATGAATGCGTGTTCCCATCCTGATCTATATGTTGGAGTTTTTAAGCCAATATATTTTTCTTGATTCTTAAGATTATATTTGCCGTGTGCGAACTTCATGGGTTACCCCAATATGTTTCTTGAAACTGAATCTTTTGCAGTCTTTTTTGATCTGGTGCCTAAAGCACTCGATCTAAATCTGTTGGCATTTAGTATCATTGTCACAACCTCATTTAGTTGTGCAGGATTTGTGTTTCCAAGTTTTTGTAAAACTTCCTGTGAGTTAATATTATCTACCTTTGCCTGTTGTAAAATTATGTAGGCTAATTGTTCTGCTGGTTCTCTGTCGAATCCACGTTTTACAAAAAAGCCAATAGTAGCATCATATTCACCAACGTTGAATTCAAGTGGTTCCACGTACTGATTATTTGTTAATTCGTCTATAGATTTTTTTAATGAATCGTTGTTTTCTGATGGTAAATTTGAATATACTTTTGTCATTATAAATTAGCCTTTTCTGCTTCTATTTCAACTTCGTTTGTTTCTCTATCTATTTTTATATATCCATCTGTTACTAGTTGATTTACATTTGCAACTGCTTGATTATTGTATGTATTTTTTACGCTATCACTTTGAGCCGCATATTCAATTTCACTTTCTGCGACTGATAGTCCTTTTCTTGATCCAATGTCTTTAAAATACATTGATGCCGCAATACTTTCTCTTACCTGTGTATTGCTGTTGACTAAATTTGTTGCTTCCGTAGAACTTAAAAAATTTACTGTGTCCTGCGTTGCTATAACAGTTGTTGACTGATTATTTTTATCATCAATTAATGATTTTGCATTAGCGACTGTGCCTGCAAGTGCAACTGTTGCCGCCGCGGCACCTACGGAAAAATCTCCAACTGGATTAGCAATAGTACCAGCACTTTCGCCTATTTTTTTAATCTCATCTTTTACTATTCCGCCTATCTCTTCTTTCAAGGCATCTTTTGCTTTTACTTTTTTTGCATTATTGTAAGTGTTGATTCCTTTTAAAATTGTACCTAGTCCAACTTGCCCCCGCTGTACATCGCTTATCACTGAACCTATGCCATCTACTATACCACCAGGACCAAAAATAGATGTAGTACCTCCACCTAAAACTGATAATGGTGATGGTTCTAAATCATAATGTACCGTTGCAAATCCAGGAACGCCTCCTCCTTTTATTAATCCAGATCTATATAATACTGTTTCGTAAAATATTTCCATCGTGTTTTGCATAATACCTTGCCCGTCTGCTTGATCTAAATTGTCATGACTGAATGACCCTATTACTGGATTTATTAAGGAGAACGATGTAAATCTTTGTTTGTGCAAAACAAAAATATCTATTCCTCTTATGAGTGGTTTCTTACTAACCACTGCTGTGTCCATACCAAATTGTGTGTTCTTTATAGCATCTGCATTGTCATATAAAGTATCTTTGTTCATTGTTCGCATATTTGGATCTGTCACAATAGAGTCAGCAATATGATATTCATAATATGATTTCCAAAAAGCATTCACAGTATCAGCGTTGTCATCATGAAAAGTTATATTGACTGGTGAATATTGTATTCTCGTTGCCACATATGTTTTTTTGTTGTACTGCTGTTTCTCTTCTAAGTTCAAGTTATACTTAGGAAGGTCAATTGCTTTTACAAGCATATTAAGATCCAACATAACATTTTTGCCAAAATTTTTGTTTTGTAAAACTGTTGAGTCTATGTCAAATACTACATGGAATAAAAATTTATTTTTTGGTGCAAGTTTAAAATTGTCATCAAAATACAGACGCGATGCGTGTCTGTAATCTTTCATTCCTGGTAAACCGGAAGAGAATCCTTTTAAGAAATTGTTTATACTTGGCATACTGTATTTATAGTCACAAAAAAAGCGCCATAAAAGGCGCTTTCCTTGTATTATATTTGAAAATTATTATACTCCGCCACCTGTTGCAAGTGTGCCAAGAGTTCTAGTTACCGCACTACCAATTCCTGTTCCTTGTGGAGTTTGTACTGCGTTATCGTATCTGATAGCAAGTGTTATTGTTGCTGGATCAGATGTTGCGTATGCTAAAGTGTTGTAGTTAACAGACTCGACGTAAGCACCGTATAATTCAAACGTTTCTAATACGCCTGGTGCCGCCGCTCCATTACCACCGTCTAGCATTTCAATTCTAGTTGTAAATTTGTAATCTACGCCTGAAGAAGCAGATGCTTGTTCAAAGAAATCAAATTGTTTCTGTACTTGTTCACCAACTAATTTAGACACTGCGTTGTTTACGTCATCTCTAATTGTAAGTGTTATTGGTGCCCAAGTGTGTTTCCCTGCCATGTATACTCTTGAGTTATACACGTCTAAAGTAATTTGGTCAAAACTTAGATCTGGTCTTGTTACATCAACAACTTGTTTTGTAATTTCTGATCTAGGAGTAGATATACCAAAGTTTTCTAGTATCACTCTAAATCTGTATTGTAATTTCGGCATCAGCAAACCTTGGTTTGCGGCGCTCTGATCACTTGCTAGTGGTACTGTAAATTTTGATAATGTTGAAATTGCCATATTTTATCTTCCTCTCTATTTATTCTGGTTACGAACCAAGTTGTGATATCTCTCCAGTGTTTTTTAGTCTTAATGGTATGTAAATAAATTCAACCGATTTCACTGGTTCAATTGCTATATCAACATACAATTCATTTCTGTCTATTCTTGTTGGTGTGTTGTTTGTGGTATCACAAACTACCAAGAAGTCATAAAGTGCTCTTTGACCAACTAATTCTAGTAAGAATGATTCAACCGCTTGTTTGATTTCATTTCTTGTCAGTTCATCATTTGGTTCAAAAATAAATGGTTTACCTATTTTGTTTAATTGTGTTCTTAGGTAAACTGTCAATCTTGATACGTTGATTCTATCTAATGCACTTGTCATTGTTGGTGCAACTTTAGTTAGGTTACCGTAGTTAACAATACCTGCACCTGCAAAGAATGTAATTGGATTGATCTTCGCTGTGTGCATCGCATCTCTTAAACCTTCATTTACTGAAATTGTTTCGAACTCTCCGCTTGTTGAATCAATATATCCAACTGCTGTTGCGTTATCTACAACTCCACGTCTTGTTCCTGCTGGAGCGAACCATGGGAATGCCACGTTGTCGTTGTTTGCTAACACTCTCATTATCATATGAGATGGTGGTACAATGATTGATTTACCACTGTTGTCGCTTGTTCTTCCTGATGGATAAAACACGCCTAGGTATTCATCACTTGATACTAAACCTTTATCACCGTTATCAACTGCGCCTGCGTTGTTGTTAGACCAGTTAGATAATTCTGTTGCTGTTGAACCTAATCTAAATGGTGTGTCTCCAACAACAAATGCTGTGTAATTTCTATCAGCATTTAAGTTTAACATATTTGCAATCAATTCTGGATAACCAGGAGCCGCCATAACGTTGAATCCTCTTTGATCTTCTCTGATTGCTTGGTTAGTGTTTACTTCTGCTTTTAGTTGCTCAATAATAACTTTTCTTTGTGCTTTTCTACCCATGTTTGGAGAACCGTCAAGTTCGTTAGCAGACCTGTTTACCCATCTGTCTGGGAAATAAGTTGCAACAGACTCATTGCTCTGTCTAGTGTTACCTAAACCAGTTGATCCTGAACCTGGATATGCCGCAGTTGTTATGTAACTGTTTTTGTATTCTTTTACATTGTAACCGCTTCTTCTTGTATTATAAAGCAACATACCTTTTGGATATAATGCTGGATCTGGTGAATCAGGGTCTACAAAGTTATCACTTAAAAGATCTTTAATTGATCCTGCTGTTCCAACTCCGCCTGTTGTTGCTGAATCTGTTTTTCCATTTGTTGTGTGGAATCTTGCATCTGCAAAAACCACACCTGATTCAGTAGTTTGGTCTGTATTGTCTACAAGTTCCCAAGCAGGCTGATTAGTTGAATAACTTATTCCAGATACACTGTTTTTTACTGTAGATGTTGTGTTGTATCTGTAAAGTTTTGGATAATTTTCTAAATCGCTAGTGTCAACCCATAAGTCATTATCAACAAGTGCAGTTCCATCTGATTGTGTAGTTGGTTCTGTTGCACTAAATTGTGGACCATTTGGATCTGTACTAGCATACACATTTAAGTAGCCTTTGAAAGATGTTCCGTCGTGTGCTAAAATGTCTGCTTCTAAATTTGTGTCATACCAAAGTGTTCCATTTGCTGGTTCATTAGTCGGAGCAGTAGTTGATGCAACATATGATAATCTTTTCCAGTTAGATATTAATAGTGCATTGTTTGCCGTTGAGTCTAAAGTTTCGCCAGTTGGCACTTGATACAAGTTGTCAATTTTATTTGTTCTTGTTGTAGCGTAATCTCCGTATGCATCTGCATTACCTGAAGTAAAACCTGCATCTGCTAATGGAGTTCCTAAAGAATCAACCATTCTTATTTCGCCACCAAGTTTGTGTGTAATTTGTACAGCGCCTCTATATTGACCTGAACTTACAATACTTGCTTCAACGTTAGTAAAGCCTGCACCGTTAATTGCTGATACAAAGTCTTCGTTGTCAGCAATAGTAGAACCATCACCGTTAGTTACTGTAACTGTTTTTTCAGTTGATAGAGTCAATGATGATGCAGTAGATTCTTGCATCTTAAATTGCTCACCACTTGTAAATGTTGGAAATATAGTTTTTGATTGTGCTACTGTTGTTCCACCTTCATATCTAAAAATTTGGAAATCACCCACATTTGGTGTAGTGTCAAGTCCTGAATTTTCAGTTATGTTAAATTGTGTGTAAAGTTGTCCTACAGTTAAACCAGATCCGCCACCTGCTGGATCTAAATTATAGATCGCATTGTGGTGTGTTGAGTATAATGGTGAACTTACAGTTGAAAACAAAGATGTTGCTGAACTGTAAAGTTTTGCTACTATGCTAGTACCATTGTTTGGAGTAGTAGTCTTGAACCATACTGAACCATTTGGTCTTGGTGTAGTGTCTGCCGATTTCCATTCAGGTCTTAGCGTGTGTCCTGCTTGATAAAATTGTGGAGCCGCGTATGTTCCTGCTGTCAATCCTGTGTCAGTTAAAATTGATCCACTGCCATTAGCAAGTGTAATTTTTCCATCTAAAGTCGAACCATCTGATTTGCTAGTTCCATTTGAATATATTTCTATGAAACCTGTATTTGCGTCAACTGCCGCTGTAACACCCGTGATTGATGCCGCATTGATTCTTTCTGCAACGTTGGCAAAAGTTGTGCTGTTTGTAGTAACTGTTGTGCCATTGATTACAATCGAATGACCAGATGTGACTGCTCCAGTTGATTTAGTACCAATGATTGTTGGATGTGATATACTCCAAGCATTTGAACCCAGTTGTACCCAACTGTTACCGTCGTTTTTAAAATAAATTTTGTTTGATGCGTGTGTTGTGTTCACTGCATAATCACCTACCGATCCTACTGATGTTTTTGGTGCACCAGTTGAAAGGCCCCCAACTAAATCTCCGGTAGAAGTAATTAAAGTTGGCGTTTTAGTAGTGAATTGTTGATTAGTTGCAGACCATTCAAAAATACCTATTTTCGAAGTTGCTAAATCAAACCAGTATGTTCCGTCAGTTGGAGCAGATGTTGGTGCGTTTGCACTTCCAGTCAACTGTGATAAGTTGACATTTGCTCTCATTACGTATGCTCTATTGGCAATTCCTAAAAATGAGTATGCCGCTTGTAACCCGTATTCATTTAATTCATAACCTTGCAATGGATTACTTGATGCGTCTGTATAGAAAGTTGGGTCACCAAACGTTTCTGTTAAATCTCTTTGTGATGTTAATAGGTAAACTTTATTTGCATTTGCAGTAGTTGTACCCGGTGCAGTTGTTTCACCTGAACCGCTTTTTTTGTCTTGTGCTGATGCTACTATGAAAAGTGGTGTTGTACCCGCATCTGATGGTACGTAAAAACTCTCGTCAATTACTGAGACTGCTACTCCTGGACTCGTTAATGTTGGCATACTAGTTATTCTCCTTGCAAGTTAGTATTTTTATATACTAGACTTATTTATTGCGTTTTTACAAATAGTACGACAAATGATGCGTTAATTTGGTGCCTATATAGGCGACTTAAATACAATATATGGATATAGGCACCAGACCACTATGTAAAAAATGCAATGACAAACCGCGGGCGTACGGCTATAAGCGGAATGGAAAAGTGTATTGGCGGAGCAAGTGTGACACCTGTATACGCAAAGAAAAAAACCTTAAGGTTGGTGGTATTACACCACTTCAAAGATCTGGGTATAAGTTGAAAAATAAATGTGAATTATGTGGCTTTAAAGCAGTTGAAAAAAGTCAAATGAATGTATACTTTGTGGACGGCAATAAGAAGAATGTAAATCCAATTAACTTAAAAACTGTGTGTGCTAATTGTCAACGATTAACCAGTGTGAAGAGACTCGGCTGGAGAATGGGTGACCTCCAGGCTGATGACTAATTCATCAACTTTTTGGAATAGTTCATCTTTTGTGCCGTAGTTGTCTATAATAAAATCAAAATCACTGTTCAACCAGTCCCATTCTGACCTATGAGCACCTCTTTCCTGCATTTCTTTTTGTGAAGGCAAATCTCCTCTTTTTACGCAAATTATTTTGCCACCGTGTGCTTTGATTGTTTTAATTTCGTTTACAAACCTAGTATCTGATATGACTGTGTTTTGTCCTCTGTATCTACCCAAGCAACTATCAATCCAAATTGCATCATACATCTTGCCTCGCATTACCTCAGTGCCAAAATATTGCAAGACCCACCTGGGAGTGACGCTTTTTCCAAATCTTTCACTCCAAAATTTGTCCGGCTGTTCTCTCCAGTGTCGGCTAGATGAGGTGTTTCCTTCTAGCATTTCTCTATCCCAATTGAACATGGATGCTACTGCATCTTTTAAACTTTTTGCAAAACTGTCTCGTTGAAATCCATGCTTTTCAACCAGTCTTTGTGCAACAGTGTCTTTTCCAGAACCTATAAGTCCTACAATTCCTAATAGCATCTTACGATTATACTATTATTTTATTCGTTTTGCAATCTCTATTTTTGTGTCTTTTACGTTACGCAAAACTTGTTTTCTCAGTTGGGGATCTTTTTGCACACGTTTTGCTTCTTTTTCCAATTGGTTCACTTTAGTTTCCAATTCTTTCATCGTCAATTCTTGGTAGGATTTACTACGATTATCGTTGTTTGTAAAAATATTAATCTTTGCCATAATGGCTATTATTTAAAGGAGTATATTTGAGAATTAACCTATCACAAAACTATGAGGCGTGCCACCGTCAGCAAATTTATTGATATCTTCTTCTAATCTTTCCATTTCTGCCTGGCCCTGATTCTTCAAGTCAGCACCATTTAATGTTGTGCCCCCTTGTGGACCAGCGATTTGTCCAAATTTACTTCTTGCTTCACCTAGCATTATTTTACATACTGCAAGTGTGTAATCTCTAATCCATGGTTTAGAATAGATATCTTTGAATAATGTTATGTCAGGTCTGTAATTGTCAGTATGCATCAACACTGTTTCGTCATCTGCTCTAGGTCTTTGTGTGATAGTCAAAGTTTTAGTGGCCACATCAAAATGAAATTGGATAAATGAACCGAACAGTTTCCCTACCAACTCTTGATAACTTGCAAAGGCATAGTAAGTGGCTAGTCCGCCTGTTGCGCCTGCCCTTAATAGATATGTGTTGGTGTAGGCCAAATTGAATGGTTCAAATAATGTACCACCTTGCCCACCTTCTGTCCTGGATCCCACGGTTCTTCTAAATAATTTTCTTACATTTATTACTTCATCTGGTAAAATATATTTGTTCTGATCTTTTTTCAGTGTAAGAAATGCATATGATTCTTCAACAGCATTTGATGATCTTTGCCTGTATTTGTTTACTGCTCTTTCTAGGGCCGTTTCGTAATGTTTTGGGTCTAATTCAACATCGATCATACCCTCGCCTAGATTATTTTTTACGTAATCAAATACTTCTTGTTGGCCTGTTTGTAGTTCTGACATACACATATTTATTGCGAAACGAACAATCTATAAATATACGTAAGATGCCAAGATTATCAATATACAAGCCTGAGAAAGGCAATGACTATAAATTCTTCGATAAGAACATAAAAGAGATGTTCACTGTTGGAGGCACCGACCTTTTAATACACAAATATATAGGCCCGTATGATCAGGGAGACACGAATAAAGACGGCGCGGCATCTCCTACTCAACCAAATTATTCGGGTAGTAACATTAGTGAGTTAACAATACAAGATTTACTTTTTTTAGAAAATCGAGATAGAAAATATGCTCCAGATGTATACACAATTAGGGGAATTTACAACGTCCAAGATATGGATTTTAATCTAAGTCAATTTGGAATGTTTTTACAAAATGATACGGTATTTGTAACAGTTCATCTAAACGATTCTGTTGAAAGATTAGGAAGAAAACCAATATCGGGTGATGTTATTGAATTCCCACATCTTAAAGATGACTTTAGTTTAGACAAAAATATACCTATCGCATTAAAAAGATTTTACGTGATAGAAGATGTTAATAGAGCGGCGGAAGGATTTTCACAAACATATTGGCCACATCTATTAAGATTAAAATTAAAATCATTAGTAGACTCTCAAGAATACAGAGACATATTAGGTGACGCTACAACTCAAGGTTCACTTGCAAATTATATGTCTTCTTTCAACAAAGAAAAAGAAATTAATGATGCTATTGTAAATCAAGCAGAAGCAGATGCGCCTAAATCAGGATTTAATTACAAACAATACTACGTTGCCCCTATTGATGAGAGAGGCAATGTAAGATTAGATACTGTAAACAATACAAGTGATACAGTTTCAACTGATAAAAAAGTAAGTGCAGAGTTAGATACGCCTGCAGGCCATCACTATGGTTTCCAATTCCAAGGCGATGGTGTGCCACCAAATGGGCATCCATTAATCTCAGATACTAAATTTCCTCAGTCTAATGTAAACAAAGGTGATTATGTTTTAAGGACAGATTTCTTGCCGAACAGGTTGTTTAGATACGACGGTAATAGATGGGTGAGAATAGAGGACGCCGTTAGATTAACAATGACAAATAATAATACTAGAGGAAATTACAAAACTAAATTTATTAATAATAGTTCAACATCAACAATAAACGGTTTAACTGTAGAACAAAGGCAGTCACTTACTGATGCACTTAAACCTAAGGAAGATGAATAATGCTACATTTTTACGAAGGGCAGATACGAAAATTTGTAACACAATTTATTAGGGTTTTAAGCAACTTTTCTATAGAAGAAGGTAAAACGAAGGAAGGCGAAATTAAACTACGTCAAGTACCTGTGATATACGGAGACATGACAAGGCAAGTTGCAAATATAATCAAAAATAATTCAGAGAATTTTTTACAATCTGCACCAAGGATAGCCGCATATGTTTCAGCATTAAACTATGACAGAGAAAGAATGCAAAATCCTTACCATATAGAAAAGCAACATTTAAAAGAAAGAGATGTCCTAGCAGACGGAACTTACAGTGACAAACAGGGTGCTGGATACACAGTTGAGAAAGTTATGCCTTCACCGTTTAGATTAAATGTAAATGCAGATATTTTTACAACGAATACAGATATGAAGTTACAAATTTTGGAACAAATTTTATATCTATTCAATCCGGATTTTGAAATTCAAAAATCAGACAATTATATCGACTGGACAAGTTTAAGTTATATCGAACTGACCGGAGTTAATTTTAGTTCAAGAACTATTCCTGTTGGTGCAGATACAGAGATAGATGTTGCATCACTGCAATTTAGTATGCCAATTTGGTTATCACCTCCGGTCAAAATATCAAAATTAGGAGTGATACAAAAAATTATTATGAGCATATATGATGATGACGGCGGTATGAACAAAGGATTAATAGATGGAAGTTTAATATCGAGAAGTTATATCACGCCAAATCAATATGCAATATTTTTAACAGGAAATCAGTTAAGATTGATTGGCTCGAGTGGTACAAAAGTCACATCAGGAGGAGATGGTTTTTACACAGGCGCGAACGCACCAACTAATTTAGATCCTTTTGATACATTCGGTCCACCACTTAATTGGCAAATTTTATTGAATCAATATGGAAAAGTACAAAACGGAACCTCTCAGGTGCGACTAAAACAAGCAAATGGCAATGAAGTTGTTGGTACAATTTCAGTATCACCATTAGATGAAACAATTTTAGTTTTTAACATTGACGGTGATACCATACCCTCTAATACAGTTTCACTACCTAATGTAACAAAAATTATTAATCCATTAACTTTTACGCCACCATCTAATCTTGCAAATGGCACTAGATACCTTTTAATAAATGACCTAGGAGATTCAAGCAATACATTTGATGCAAGTGCATGGGGGGATTTCCATGCAAGGGCAAATGATGTGATTCAATACAATTCATCATCTAACAGTTGGAGCATTGTGTTTGATGCGTCTGATCCTGACTCAACAGAACACTACCTAACAAATTTAAACACTGGAATTCAATACAAGTTCAATGGGTCTGAATGGATCAAAAGTTATGAGGGTGTTTACACCGCTGGTAATTGGTCAATTATGCTCGACGGTAACAGTTCAGACTATGACGCATCTCAAGATACACCTTGATTTTAACAACTAAAAGTGTTATATTAATAGAATGGAAAAAAATATAATATGTTCTGGTGCATTGTTTTATGCAACAAGCACTAAAAGATTTATGTTTCTGCAAAGGACCGACAGGAAAACTGCTGGTATGTGGGGTCTTGTGGGTGGTAAGGCAAGATACACGGAATCTGCTTTTGAAGGTTTGAAAAGAGAAATATCAGAAGAAGTCGGTACAACACCCAGTTTTAAAAAGACTATACCCTTAGAACTTTTTACATCCAATGATCAGAAATTTATTTTTAACACCTATTGTATCTGTGTTGAAAATGAATTTATTCCAAAACTAAATGAAGAACATTCAGGTTATTGTTGGTGCGACTTTGAATCTTGGCCAAAGCCTTTACACGCAGGCTTGAAAAATACTTTAAACAATAAAAGTATAAAGGGTAAGTTACAGACTATTTTAGACTTGATTGTCTAGAGATTTCTCAAATCCCACATGGGGTTTGTTAAGTATTTTACTTCAAGTTCTCTACTATCACTGCTCGTACTAGTCCAAATGGTCCATCTGTATGTTTGTTGAGTTGAGTCACCGATGTTATTGTCTACAAAAACAAAACTTGCTGATTGAGTATTAAAGCCGGGGCCATCAGTGCCTATCACACAACTGCCGACTAAAGTATCTATAAAAGAAGCCGCTCTACCCGAATTACCAGCATACACAGGTACTTCATTTCTCCAACATCTTAAGATATGCCAACAAGCACCGCCTGGCGCTGTCGCAGTAAGAGTGCCCATCATTATCACACTCTGCACATCTGATGAAATTGTGTGGTCCATATCTGTTAATTCTAAGCCTACGTCTCCTGTTACGTTACCAGACGTATCT
>NZHE01000002.1 GCA_002691145.1 Rickettsiales bacterium | reverse complement strand
TGACATCATACTGGTCATAAACTTCCACAAGGCTGAATCCCCTGTTCTTGGAATTGTCATCCTTGTAGTCACCTCGCTCGTCGATGTATCTCCAATCTACCCTTACCATTATGCCACCTTCTTTCTTTTCGCTGATTCATCCATCATTTCTAAATGTCTCTTCAAGATATCGATGTGTTCAAGTATCGCATATCTCTCCAAAGGCTTGAACTCCTTGTCAAACACTTCTTTGCCATCTTCTGTGTATCTGCTTTCAACATAGAACCAACTCAACTTAGGTTTACCTAGGAAATTCTTCTCTCCTGCATCTTTCATTAGATAGACATATTGTTCTCCAGAGTTGAAACCATTTTCAATGTAATCTGCTTCGTCCTTGTAGACTTTGTATCCACAGCCTTTCTCTCCTCGGTCTCGGCCGTAATAGCAATTCTGTACCTCATACATCGGATTGGATCTGTCGTCGAAGTCTATCTGATCTCCAACGATGTAATGCCATTTGGATGAGTCACCCAATTTGATCGCTTCAGTGACCTTCTTTGAGTCCTCCCAATGTTCACAAAGGTTGTAGCCAAGTCCCCCTGGATAACCGTCCCAATGTTGGTATGATGCTATGATCCTACCGCTCTTCTGCTTTATTCCTATTCTTGCTCTAGTGGCCATTATTTTCCTCCCGTCGCCTTGTTAAAGTTTCTATTGATTAAATGTTGGTCCCTAGCATCTGCGACCACAAAAGATTCTTTGCCTTCTGCTTTTTCACTCTTGCTTGGTTCCTCCCAAATTAAGGGATCACGGATGGCCTTCCACCCGTGTATCTCTAAGACCTTAGCCATGTTCTCAACGGCTTCAAGTCTGTTTGTTCTTGTCGGAAAACTATCGTCCGACAAGTCCAATTTGATCTTATTGAATAAGTCCATCAATTGATCAATTTCTTTTTTGTCTAAATGTGTTCTTGACATTAGTCTGCCCTACTTTCTGAATATACGGTTAAACCGTATTTTTTTAATTCTTTAGCAAAGGCATCACAGGCAACTTCTTTGATATCCATTGACTGAGTATGTCTAAATTGATGGTCTTGTGGCATTATATCATAATAAGATATTCTGTATCCGCCTCTATAACCATTGTCACCAATATCTGCTTTCTTCATAAAAGAAATGAACTTGCCTCTCGCTGGATGTATTGAAACATTCGCGAAACCGCAATACATTGGCTCTTCTTTGTCTTTCATATAATCATCAACAGCCTCAACAGCCTTTTTTCTTGCATTAAGGAATTGGTCTGCTGGATGAATGCCTTCTGCATTGAACTTCAAAAGGTCTTTGTTTTCACTTGTTTTCATATCAACTATCTCCTTCATTTATTCTTTATAATAACATGGATGGTAATACCGTCAACCTGGTAAAAAGTCGCATAATCATTGACTTTTTTTAACCTATCTTTCATAGATTGCGAACCTATCTGCGAATTTTCTGTGGCAAAAAGCGGATGGCCTTCTATATCCACCCCATGACTTTCCACGATACTTTTTTCTAATACGAACTACCTTTGCCAGTCTACTCGCCATTTGGTGATTGTACCAATCATTTGGAATATCCTTTGCAAAGGCCGATTCGTTATAAGGAGCCTTATATTGATCTAGCCAACCTTGTAAATCTTTAGGCAGGCAGAATTTTAATAGTCTATCCATTATTTTCCGTAATCACTATTCAAAAAATGTCCTAGGTGATCGGGTGTTCTACCTGGCATTTTTTTATGACCTAGATAATTGTATCCTTCGTTGACAACCTTTGGAACTCCTCGACCTGTGTCGACCACCCAACCCATTGGGCCTATCATCACAGCCTTGCCTTTACAGGTCTGGCCTTGCTCGTTCTCATACCAAACCTTGTCACCTTTTTGTATTTCGTCAAACAATTCGTCTTCCCACATTACATTTCTCCCCTATCAAATGATTTCTGCATATGGTTTGCTCTCTCCTGTTGGTACTCGTCATCAAACTGATCCAAGATACCTAAGTCTGCGACCTTGTAGGTAATCCATTCACATGGATCTCCATCTCTGGCCTTCATTACACCATATGGCATCTCACCCGAGTCTGCATAATAATCAAATAGATCGTCATACACCTGCGAACCAACTTCTATGTCGTCTAGGTCGATCACGCCATTTCTTTCTAATATTTCTTTCACTTCTTTGTATTCGATATCAATCATGATATTTCCTCTCCTATGTTCATTGCCTGTCCTTTTACATACTCGTGGACATCTTCTTTTTCGGCTTCTTGTTCTGCTTCGTACTCCGCCATTGACTCCGTGATTCCAAAGTAATCATCTAGAGTAGAACCAACGCCGTCGTTCCAAAAGTCATCGTCTGATTTGTAATTGCTTGGTTGATAACAATCATCTTGACCGTTATCCCATTCGCCCATGAAGTCACAGCCACCTTCGTAGTACCATGCCTTCAAAGAGCAATCTGAATTGTCTGTTAAGAATTGATCATAAGCATTAATTGGTGGTGCCCAGGCACTATCAAATCCGAATGTAATTGTGGATTCGCCTTCGTTGTTCTCCGAATGATATTGCCTATCAACTCCATAGAATTCACAAACCTCCCACTTGGTTCCCCAATTTTCTACTCTCCAATCATACCAACAATCAAAACCATCAATCATCGGCTGTGGCTTATCTGCTGATGAACTAGGTGATGTGGTACCTTCTAATTCTTTAGGCATTGGATTAAAAAATTGTAGAAGACCATTCTTGTTATCTTCTTCTTTTGTGATCTTCTCGATCTTATCTATCACGGAATTTGGCCCCGTGATAGAGATATTGTTATTACACCAATTAGGCATCAACTTTCTCCTTAATTAATGTTAAGTGAGATCCAGGTACATTCCATCTTTGACCTGTCGTAGTTCTAACCAAAATATATTTGATTTTAACTTTTTCAATCACACCCTTTAAGATAGCATTATGTCTACCTGTAAAAGATACCGCATCACCAATCTTGAATGATTGGGCGTCTCTAAAATGTAATTGATTTCTTCTTAACTTGATTGCCGTGACAACCGAGTTAAGTTCTTCTGAATCCATCTGCTGGATTGCTTCTATTGTTTTTTTTAGTCTATTTGTCATATCAACTATTCTCCTTTATTATTTCATTGTAATGCAATTACCAAATCCGTCAACCGGTAATTTAACTCCATTAAATGGAAGTTTTTAGTCATCTTCCAGAATTAATCCTTCATCTTCCAATGCTTTTTTCACCGTATCCCTTGGCGATTGGCAATGGACATAGAAGACAGCACCATTGAATTCTTCGCCATCAACATCTGCATTGATACCTTGACTCTTCAATGCGAACTTGATCGACGGTACGATGCTTCTATCTTGATCTAGGTCAAAGTCTCCTAGGTCACTTACCGCGAAAGTATGTTTTCTATTTTCTACTATTGTCATTTAAGACCTCCAATCTTGTAAATTTCATCTTTGATAATTTGGTATCCTTCTTCATGTGCCGATGCTCCCCAAGTGCCTTCTTCAGTTTTTATCACAGCCTTGTCTATCAACACCGCTCCTTTATAAACCGTCCTAGCATCCAAAGGCAGATCTCCTACTGCCACTTGCACCAACATCACTACACCGCCTAAAAAACTTTCTATGCTCATCTTGTTATTATTGGTCCGAACATTATTAAAAGCAACATGGCAGGTACCACAATTGATAACGGCCAAAACTCTAACAACTCGATCCAATCCTTTCTTTTCATTTTATATTTTTTCTTGTTCATACAAATTTACTTTCCAAATGACCGATATGCAATTGGCACCATTCTTCTATTTCGTCTGCCATGCTTTTATATTGGTCGTATCTGTGTCCATGTTCTTCACATTCTTTTTTGAAAGCATGGGCAAATGATCTTGGTGACATCAAAGCATCGTCTCCATTCCATTCACATACTCCTTCTGTGAAATGACCTCTTTCATATCTTTCAATGAACTTGTCATAGATCTCTTCTATGCTTAATTTTTTAATAATCACCGTTTCCATCATATTTCAGTATAACATGGATCAGGATACGGTCAACCTGGTAAAATTGGTTTGGAAATTTTGGTATATATAAAGCCGAACAGAAAAGTCAATGATTATGCGACTTTTTTACCGACTATATCTTGTGTTGATCTTGTTTGGTGATACTATATCTATCTTGACTTAGATTTCAAGAATCCACCACCTGATTTTTGAAGTTTCCTGGTTCCACCACCCTTACGGCCTGATGACTTCTGTTTCAACTGGACATTTTTTAATCTTCGTGATACTGGTCTTGATCTTTTTGTGATTGCGAGTTTCTTACCTGCAATTTTGGCCTTGGCCTGTCTTTTCTTTTTTATCTTTGCGCCTTTGACTGGATCTCGTTTGGCGAAACAGGTAGAAGGTTTGGCCACGATACGACCTTTCCTAGGCCCCGAGGTGCATCTAAATCCTTTTGTCAACCCCTTGCCGGGATTTCTTCTCAAAATTTGGCTGACCCCTTCCGCGATGGCTGAATGGTCTTCTTGCTCTAAAATATGGCCATCTATCATTTCTGGCACTAGATCTTGCGATACTAGATCTTGTGTCGAGCCGGCCTTTTGACCACTATATGTAGTGCCACAAGATGTAGTATCTTGTGATTTTTTTGGCACTAGGATGAATTCTTTGATCTTCATACCAATATTTATAACTCTTGTGGCCCATACCTAAAGTCTAGATCTAAACATCTAATACCTAAAGCACCTTATAACCTAAAACCTAAAGTATCTAAAGCATTTTTAGTTAATAAACACGCAGGTTGAGTGTTATTTTTGCATGATCAACTTTACACATAGACTTGCTCATTGATTAAATACTATGCGATGAAAATTTTTGAAGTCTACAACACAGATGAAAACATAGGCCCTGCACCCAAAGGTGTCTGTAGCAGGCCAGCATCTGATCTACCTGCTTCTTGGATTAGTTCTTGCAAGTCGCAAGGCAAAAGAAAAAGAACAGGAAACAGACAAGAAAAAATACATGGTAAGACTCAGAGAGTCGCAGGCAAGAAGGTCAAGGGCAAGAAGTACGGTGGACCATTGCCAGATTATTCCGCAAAAAAAAATTAAACCAATCCTAATAGCGAGCCAATAGCGAGCCATTAAATACTGCTATAATGATATTCAATAGCAACAACGAGTATGGTAAACTTAGATCGGTTGTGATAGGTAGAGCCGCTAATGCCAATTGGCCAACAGACGATCCAAACTTCACACGTTATTGGAAGTACGCCTGCTACACAAAAGACGTAAAATTTCCTTACAAGTTTGACAATGAAATAATAGAGCACGTTGACGAGATGATCTGCGACATCATTGACACCCTGAATGAATTAGATATAGAAGTTGTCAGACCTAGGATAGAGAACTGGACGAATGGAGTTGCGACACATCAATATGTGACCACAGGAATGAATACCCTCGCCATGAGAGAAAACTTGATCAGTATTGGCAACAAGGTAATCGAATGTCCTCACATCTTCAGAGCGAAACACTGGGAAGGTTCGATAGCATATCAACCTATTAAAAAATACGTACAGGCAAATGGTGGTGTGTACATAACTGCTCCACGAATCGATCTAGTACAAGGCACAATGACTCATGACACAAAGAAAAACGAGTTAGTTTGTAGAAATGAAGATCCTATATTCAGTGGCTGTGACATATTAAAATTTGGAAAAACTATTTTATATTTCACAAGTTGTAAATCAAATATGCTTGGTGCAGAATGGTTGCAAGGAGTTTTGGGCGATGAGTTCAAAGTGGTGCCCACTAATAGATTTTATTTTTATGAAGGACTCAATAACAACATCCTGCCATTAGATGACAGCACTTTGCTTGTCAATGCTGACAGGATAGGCGCAGAAGCAATACCTAAAGAATTAAAAGATTACAGAAAAATCATGGTGTCTGATATCAAGGATACCAAGTGTTTTAAACACGCATATGGTTCAAAGTATCAGAATTTCCAAATACTATCATTAGATCCTGTTACCAAGATAGTGGACACAGGACAACCACAACTGTCAAAATTGCTGACGGCGTACGGGTTTGAAGTGATAGAGAAGAACTTACCTCACACGCAGACTTTTGGATTTGGTTATCACAGTTTGGTAACTGATCTTGTGAGAGACTAGCCACAAAAAAAGGGCGATGGATTAGCACCGCCCTAATCTTGTCTTAGGTTTTAACTTATTCGCCTTTTATTGCTTTTTGATATTTTTCCTGCATTGGAGTAACACCAAAATCTTTTGGTCTGTTCATTGCTTTAGCAAAGGTTGTGACCATTCCGGTAGCAATACCCAAACTCCAGTCTACATTTTTGTATTCGTTTAGGGTTTTGCTGTAAGAATCAACACCACCATTGGCGTCCACAATCTTCAAGAACCATTCCTCGAACTTGTTCCAGAGTGTTTCCTTTGCAAATCTTTCTTTGTAGTAGGGTTCGTTGAGCATATAACATAAACCAGCCAAGACTGCATTGTGCAATCTCTTGCTGTCTGCTTTCTCAAGCAAATCGACTGCCTTGTAAAGCATCTTGTCTGCTTCGTCCTTGTAGCCTCTTGGTTTTGGATTCTTCCTGCTTGATTTTCCAAAGCCTAAAACCTTTTGCAGAGTCACAACTTTGATTTTCCTTGTATTACTTTCCGCATTGAGTTCACCACAGGCCAATCCTGCCTTGATTATGATCTTGGCAAGAGCAACCGCATCTGGTCTATTCGCTTTGTATCTTGCATATAGTCTTTCTTCATTGCTCGGAATGGAAGAAACACCACCATTAATTTGCCAAAATAAATCTGCTGACTGTTTATAATCAACATTTTTGACAACAATGCACGGTACCATAACGTCTTTGATACTAATACCTTTGGATAGCAATATCATAAGTCTTAAGATGGACCGTCTTTGTCCATCTACGATGTTATAAGTACCATCACCGTTATCAGTCACGGTAAGTGTTCCATGCAATCCTAGATCGTAAGAACCAACTGTTTCTGGATACTCCTTTAGATTAGTAAACTTAATATTCTTTCTTTGGTAGTCTGGAATTATTAAGTCATTGATATTGAGTTTTTTAAATTCAACATCTTCTCCTGTGAATGATACATTTTTGAAAAACTCTGTATCTGAGTCTGTTATGTTTAACTGCTCGATTAGTTCAGCCAACATATAGTTTGTTTGTGCCATTTAGGCCTCCTGTAGTTAGGAACGCATATGGTTCCGAGTTGATTTTATGTATTAGGATCTACCCTAATACAAAATTATTATAACATAGATTCAATAGTAGTCAAATGATTATTTTGGAAAAATTGGTTAGTCACAAAAAAAGGGCGAGATATTTCACCCGCCCTTTTAAATTAGATATTAATTACGCAGAGTAATTAATTACTTTTCTTCCTGACTTTTTAAGTAAAGAAATCACGTTTGATTTCATTTCTAAAGCAGAAGATTTAGGTGCAGTACCTAAAACGTTCACAGTAAAGTCGATACCTTTAGAAAGCAACTTGTTTGTTGCAGTCTTTCTTGCAGTACCTTTCACAGCCAAGTTTTTAAACTTGATTTTTCCACCGTGTACTGATCCGTCTACAGTATAGTTAGAAGCCGGCTCGGCAAATACTCCGATTTGCTTTGCTCTGCTTTTAAACTCTCTAGTGTAAACTACGTATTGTTGTGATCTAGCCATTTTGCTATCCTCTCTTTTAAAAGTTGAAAATAAATTGAACATTGTCCTCCTTTATTTTCTAGTTGTTAAATTGTTATTGATATGGAATTTCAATCTCTTTTATCCTCAACAACAGTTCACATTATACACTTTTCTGTTGTAAAGTCAACCGTATGATACTGGTTAAATTGGTAAATTGGTTTTAATTGTCTTTGATTGACGGCACATGGAATACATCAATGCCATCGTCGACGAGATCATTTACTTCTTTGTCTGTTGCTGAGCCATAGAAGTCATGGTTCCTTTCACCTCTGTCGGCCTTCCTGGCCTCTTTGGCAAAGGTATCACCCACATCCTCAAAGTTTTCTTTGACGTGTTTCTCTAATTTTCTCAAAAGATGTCTGGCCTTTGACCCCATTACCATATGTTCCTGTTGCCAGTCTGTTATATCGTGTTCTTTATGGGTGGGTTTTTTGGTTTTTGGTTTTTTGATATTAGGAGCCATTATGCTCTTCCTTACTTCTTTAGAATCACATAAAGGACAAAGCAATAAACCTTTTTTTAACTGCTTGTCGTAATCCTCACTGTTTGGAAACCATCCATCAAATTCGTGTTCTTCATCGCAGATTAAACTATACTTGATCATAATAATATTTAATTATATTACAGTTGTTTTAATCTTGCAAGTTATTTCTGTTCAGTTTCTTTGCCCTGGACCTTGTTGCTTATAAACTTAACATAGTCTCCTATTGCATGATCACTGAAAGGGTCAACTCTACCCTTGAACAATCCTCTCCAGATTGCTCTGTATCTATCTTTAAATCTTTGCCAATACGTGAAGTATCTGACATTGCCCCATGTGTTCAAATATTTTATTGTGCCATGATGTACGTAACCCATGGTCCATAAAGGAACCTTGGTAACTATGTCAGCATTGTTTACCCATCTAAAATGTTCCACTTTTAAATTTTTAACAAAAGTTCTCCAGCCTGCTCTTGGAGAGCCGTATGTGAAGATGCCTCCTATATCTACTGTGGGTGCATGATGATGACACCTCGCCGCACAAATTGTTGTCATTGCACCACCGAGCGAATGTCCTGTAAACCATGTTGTCTTTTTATCGTTGACTATCTCTGTCTTTGCCTGCTTCCAAATTTTGTCTGCCTCTTGCTTGAAACCTGCATGGACATATCCAAACGTCTTTGATTTTATCGGCCATGCTTTAATGTCTGCTTTGATATCATTAAACTCTGAAGGCTCTGTTCCCCTACACGCAATCACATTATCATATTTTGTTTTGAAGATGTAGACCTGTGCACCTTTGTGATCAAAAAATTCAGCATCATCAAATCCAATCTTTCTTGAATTATTAAGTGCGTTTGGTTCTGATTGATATGCTATTTGGCTCAACTCCGCAAACAATAAACTTTGTTCCCAGATATTAAGTTCTTTGATAGGCTTGTTGTTCAGTCTGCTTAACATATATGCTAATATTTAGTGTAAATATCGTTATGAAAGTAGTTATTTTTACATCGTCTGCTCAAGGCACCCACCTAAACAGTCACGATATTGAAAAATTTAAGATTGAACGCAGAAGTACTGTAAAAAATACAACCTTCTACAGATACCTAGGACCTTACCAGATAGCAAGTTGGCTGAGACAAAACGATGTTGCGGTGCAGGTGGTAGACTTTGTGACCTATTGGAATGACACACAGATAAAAAAGATAGTGGATAAATTTGTAACCAAAGAGTGTAAATTAGTCTGCTTTTCTCCTTTTGTGTTTCCTTTTGGTGCCCCAGAAAATTTAGTTAAATGTGTCCGGAGTAAATGGAACCTACTTGCAAAGATTTGCAAACAAAAGAAAGTGCCTACATTATTGGGAGGACCTTCTGCCTATGATCCATTTATAGATAAAAAATATCTTGACCGTGTTTGGAAAACCTACGGAGAAGACTACGTCTTATCATTGCTTAAAGATACCACAAAACGTTTTGATATAAAAAATGATGTCATGAAGTTTGCCGACAATGATTTTATATTTCCGGGAGAATCTCTACCACTGGAGTGGTCAAGAGGTTGTGTTTTTAAATGCAAGTATTGTAGGTATCACAACATAGGAAAAAATAAACACGATCATTTGAAAGATCCAAAAAAAATTTTAGCCACTCTTGAATATAATGCTGAAATGTTTGGCACAACCAACTGGACTGTGACAGACGATACTCTTAACGCCGCCAGGGAGACGATAAAAGATCTACATAAAACACTCAAAGATAAAAATTACAATTTTGCTGGATACATAAGAGCAGATTTGATGCATAGGTGGAGTGAACAAATACACAGCCTACCAGAAATAGGCTTTGTTTCTGCATTCATGGGATTGGAGAGTTTACATCCTGCTGTACTACAATTGGTGGGCAAAGGTTGGGGAGGTAAAAATTACAAGACCAAACTCAAAGAAACTGCGGACAATTGGGGTGACGCAATGGTGATCAGTGCAGGAATGATAGCAGGTATCCCACCTGAAAAGCAACAGGACTGGGAGGATAGTAATCAATGGCTGATAGACAATACAAAATTCAATCCTTTTTGGTCTTGCCTTCATTTACATAAAAAACCCGAACTGCGAGTAAGTGAATTTGAATTGAATGCTGAGAAATATGGCATTAAATTTGACAACCGCAATAAATGGAGGTGGAATGGTGCCACGCAAGAAAACACTAACAAATGGGTCAAAAATATAATCAAAATTAATTCTACACTGGAAAGAAATAAACCTGCAGGACACTATGCCTTTGGTTTTTTCAACATGGGGTTTGATTGGAAAACTATAAAAGATAATACCAAAAACACACTTAACTTTTTAATTCAAAGAGATAACACCTTAGAAAGTAAGTTAAATGACTATTACAACAGACTTATGGCATATTAGGAGTAGACAATTCATATTATATGCAGTATTATTTGATTAAATACCTAAGATGAAACGACAAACCAAAAGTATATTAGAAGAATTAACATCGGCTCCGCTGTCAAAAGACAAAGAGAACGTTGTTTTGAGCAGAGCATCTCACATTATAGATTCTGCAATCAACCTGTTTGGTTACATCAGAGAAAATTTTGATGCTGAGAACTCTTACAAATTAGAAAAGAAATTTTTAACTGCAATAAAAAATATGGATCCTGCAAAATTCAATAATGGCGTGAATAGAATAAAAGAAATGAATAGAATAAAAGAAACATTTGTCATTAAAGAGGGTGAATATAAAGAGGATGATTAATGTTAGTTCAAGAAGTTTTACTTAACGAATTCAAACGAACACATCTAGAACACATCGAAGACCTTGTTGTCATTGATGGCTATCAAGGTGGTAAAAATGTCATAGAATATTTTAGAGGTTTATTGCTTACTTTAAAAGGCACTAGTTCAGAGGCTGTGTCTGTATCTGTGAAATGGGATGGTGCACCAGCAATCGTGTGTGGCACTAATCCAGACAACGGAAAATTCTTTGTTGGTACAAAGTCCGTATTCAACAAAAGAACTCCTTTAGTAAATTACACCAAAGGAGACATAGCAAAAAATCATGGCACTGATCAACTTGGTCAAAAATTATTGAAGTGCCTGGTCCATTTAAAAAAGATAAACATCCAAGGAGTACTGCAAGGAGATATGATGTTCACAGATAATGACTTGGAGAAAAAAAACATAGGTGGCAAACCACACCTAACATTTACGCCAAACACTATTACCTATGCGGTTGAAGAAAATTCTGAGATCGGCAAAAGAATAGCACAGGCAAAGGTTGGAGTAGTATTCCATACCACATACGTAGGAGACGAATTGTCAGAAATGTCTGCCCAAGCAGGTGCTGACATATCAGGGTTTACGCAGAACAGTGATGTTTGGTTGGACAACGCAGTGTACAAAGATGTATCAGGGTCGGCAAAGTTTACCGCTGAAGAAACAAAGTCTTTTGTATCACAGATAGAACAATTAGAAAAACTATTAGAATTTGTTCCGAGAGACCTGCAAACAAAGATGCAGTCAAATCCAGATTTTCAACAATATTTTATGTTGTTCATAAACGATCAAGTCAAAGCAGGCAAACTGCCAACTGATGCAAACGTTTTCCTAAAAGACTTTCAGCAGTTTTATCAAAACAGAATGAAAGATCAAATTGCAGGACTGAAAGCACAAAAGGCATTGGCGCTTAGACAACAAAAAATAAAAGATATGCCTCAGTTTTTAAGTCAATTGAGAAAACCATTACAAGCGATGTTAAGTTTTTACAAGCAAGTTCAATCAATGAAAGCGATGGTACTTAAAAAAATGAATCAAGCGATGGGCATTGGATCCTTCTCACAGACAGACAACGGATTAGAGGTAACAGAGCCAGAAGGTTATGTTGCTGTTGACAAATCTGGTAGTGCAGTGAAACTTGTAGACAGACTTGTATTCTCTAGAAGGAACCTTACAATGGTCAAAAAGTTTGGTCGATAAATATTAACATGACAGCAACTTTTTTACAATATATCGCAGAAGGTCGAGTGGTAAGAAGGCCTGGCGATCTACAAAGATACACATATCAAGAAATTTGTGAGAAAGTATATCTTAGTTTTTTAGCACTGTCCTTATTGAAAAACTTTGAACAGACCAGAGGTTGGGTAAAGCAATATGCGGCACAGACCCTAACATACGGTGACTTTGATAAAGTCAGAATGACAGGAAATGATCTAACAAATATGTTGGCAGTGGTGGACGGCGAACAGAGAATCATTGATAAATTGGCAAACAAAGGTCAAGCCATGGCACTGAGACAAAGAACCAATGTTCCAACAATGGCCGTAAAAAGATATCTTAGAACTTTCAAAGATGATTACACTTTTTTGACACAGTTGGAACGAGCACTATCTATCGCAAATAATGATTACAGGAATCTAAGGAGAACAATAGCAGATTTTGGAACCATCAGTTCTAGTGCAAGAAAAGTCACAGTGACAAGATTGCTACAGGCTTTGAGAGCCAAACTTCGTGGCACAGAAATTACAAAAAAAGTTGAAGAATTTTCACAGAAGCAGAAGTTCGAGTTGGACGGAGTCATTGACGCAGAAACAAAACCTACAGCAACAGGAATGTCCGCTGACCAATTGAACGCCTACAGAATGCTTGTGGGTCCTGAAAATATTAGAAGAGCCAAGATAGCAGTTGAACTAGCAAAACAAGGAAAGGGTATTCCTGCTCCGGTGGCCAGTTCATATTTGCCCATAATGAAAATGATAGATGACATTGCCAATGGTGGCTTCACCTACGTAAGATTATTACAATCTATCCATGCTAGAGCCAAAAAATAGCATGATTCATTATATTTGGAGATAATTTTACCAAAACCTTACTAAATAAATGCAACTATGATGTCTGAGCGACATTCATAGCCATTTAAACCAGAGAAAAAACGGAGGGTATTAAAATGGCAGGTATATCAAAAGTAAACCCGGCGGCAGTAGCATCTAATGTTGAAATGGTTGGTAAGGATATTCAATTCTTTACTGTAGACTACGTAAACACAAACACATCTACTGGAATCGACGGCGCTCAAATGGCAACGCACAGAACAATCGCGGCTTCAGGAACTATTGTAGCAATAGGTCCAATGTTAGACTCAAACACACAGCAAACTTTTGCTGTTGAAGGTACTGACACAATCGTAGCGGCAACTTTGCAGGCGGCTATCAGAGCATTAGGAACAGTAGACAGTGTGAACTTAGGTTCAGCAACTGTAACTGATACTAAACTTGGTATTTTAACAGCGGCGGCAGTATCGTAATAACGACTGACGTTTGTTTAAAATACAACACAGTAAATTGGAAGGGCAGGCAAGAAATTGTTTGCCCTTTCTTCTTCTAGAGTAAGTAAACATATGAACAAATACATTGCTTACACATTGGTTGACATCACAGACAACGGCAATCTAAATTTAAAGTTTCCATTCACTGCAAAGAGTGGTGACCTAGTACACGACAAGGAAACACTTGCAATAGCCAGGCAACAGCAGTCTAATCTTAACACACTAATACAAACCATTCAATGTAGAGCAAATATAACATGGCAAGACAAACCTGTCAGGGACAATACAGTGACCGCAAACACCAGGTTCGGGACTGAGTATGCAGGCAAACAAAATGTATGGGCATTCGTTTTTGAAAGTGAACAGTCAGATGTTTTTGCCTTGGGTAATGACCCGGTTGGTGCTTTGGAACAAGATCTTGATTCTATACCCATATTAAGTTTCTGTAAAGAGACAGCGACCTTTCCGGTAAATGCTTTTATCACTCAAAATGACAAGACACGCAACCTCTATTTCCGTATAGCAACCGAGGACGATCTTGAGAATTATCCGCACATTTAACGGTTAAAGCAAAAATTATAAATACAATTACTAAGATTTTTAGGCACACACAGGCAATCAGTAAAGGCACATAGGCAATGACCCAGGCTCAATTCCAGGCTATAACAAGACATCTTAAAGATGTAAAAAAGGAATTAAATTTTATGAGTACAACTGATTTAGAAAAACAAAACCTAGAAGCACACGTTGACCTATGTTCTGAAAGATACAAAGGTTTACACGACAGGCTTACGGCCATTGAAGTTAGACTTGGTAAAATGAACGAAGATATGTTGACTGGACAGAAGTCATCTAGAACCACTATTATTGCAACAGCAGGAACAGTCATTGCAGGACTATTATCGACGATGGTAGTTTTGTTGATGAGAATGCCAGGTTAAAAACTTACCAACAATGTTTATAAAAATTTCTCGCCAGGCGCGGGTCTTCATCACAAAAGATCAAAAAGATTTCCTACAAAGGATGTCCGAATTACCATATTTTTTCCAATCACAATTAGATCCTACAGATCAACACATTGCTAAACTTTTAGCAGACAAAAGTATTTTTGTCAGAAAAAAACTTGACAACAACGTTCAATACGCATTAAATAAACAAGTTGTAAGGATTAATCGTGAATTTAAAAAGACACAAGGAACTGGTAAAACAGATTGAAAGTTATGGTCTTAAGACCAAACTTAGAAATCTAGCGAAGAAAACTGAAAGTCGCAGACCGTTTAAACATCTGCCAAAGCAGTTCAGTAAGGGAATCCTCATAGGCCACATAGCGATTGTTCCTCGTAAAGCAGAAGGCACACGGTATATCTATGTGATTGCGGATATGGTCAAGGCCAATATAATTTACAATGACATCAATCTCAAACAAACTGCAATCATCCTCGCACATCATTTGGCTGACGGAAAAAATGTTCCTGAGAATATACTTGATTTAGATAAGCATTTTGCTTCCGCTGTATTTTCAATAACCAATGCAAACAGAATGCTTAAAATGGCTAAAAAACAAAGCAATGAAATGGCCATTGAGATACAGACCCAAAAATTAGAAGATGCACACAGTCTTGCTGACGGCTATAAAGGCAAGATAATGGATGTATTCAAACAAACCTTTTCAACCTAACGGAGTCAAACGGCTAAATAAAAATATGCAAAGCACAGAGTTTACAAAACCTATAACAACTGAGTCTTTACTAGGCGAATTTAAGTCTAGATTTAATCAGACAATGGATCTATCCACTTTTACTAAAGAAGACCTAGAAGACGTAGCAAACAAAATTAGAACTAAAATACACGAAATAACTTCCAACACACATTTTGGACATGAATTAAAAAATGCTGATTATCAGAAAAGCCAGATGATGCTTGACATAGTGAATCAAGCGATAAAAGAATACGGTGGTGATCAAGCACAGAATCCAATATTATCAAAAGCATCTGAACCCATCAAAGATAAACTTAAAAAAGGACAGGCTTTGAGTTCAGATGAAAGACAAGCGGCGGCTAAATTAATGTCAAGCAAGGACAACGAAGTTAAAGAAGGTGTTGAACAGCAATCAGAATTAATATTAGCGGCCAAAGACATGATGGACAAAGTTACAGCATTTCTAGAAGATCTAGCAACAATGAAAACTGAAGGAATGTTAGAACTAGCAGACAGAATCAGAGACGAGATGGGAGCAGACAAGGCAGACGCTTTCACTCAAAAGATACAGCCAGCAATTGAGCAGGCAGAAGCAACACTGACTACAACTAGACAGGAACTCGACAACGGTGTAAGGATATTGACCGGAGAAGAAGTTGCTACTGATACCATCGGCGCAGATGACTCAATGAATCCTGATGCTGACCTAGACTCATTAGACACTGACAGTGAAGAAGCAGATGAGTTTGGGGCCTCTGATGCCGAAGCAGGTGGAACAGAACCTGAAGGAAGAGAAACAAGAGAGTCCAAAGAAGTATTCGAAACTTCAAATAGAATATTATCTAAACTAGCAGGGAAGTAATCCCCATGAGATTTTACGAATTTGCTGACAAAGGCCTGGAATCGGCATTAGTTAATACACTTAATCAATTACGTGGTGAGGCAGATGAAAGAAATGAAACATCTGAAATAAGTTTTGATGCGGTAGAAGAGATTATGAAAAACACTGGATACCCAACTTTTAATTACCAGTTGTTCAAGGCTCTTTATGACAAAGGAGAGTTACTTAAAAATATTATTAATGACTTTAACCAAGAAAAGATCATACTTAAAACAGAGAAAGAAGCAGAAAAAGATCCAGAGATGGATACTGACCAACAAGGCTCAACTGACAAAGTTAAACAAATGGCAAAATCAGCCTTGCGAAAGAGAACATAATCCTTTATACTAGGAGAGTGAAGATTACAGAAAATATTTTAAAGGAACGAGGAATATCACTTATTCAACGTTATCCCTACGATCAGATCACCAGGACAAGTAAGAATGGCAAACGTCATTACCAAACTCCAGATGGCAGAGTTGTTCCTTCGGTCACCACAGTTTTAAGTGCCACGAAAGACATGACGCATCTCAATGCTTGGAAGAAAAGGATAGGTGAGCAAAAGGCACAACAGATAACAACAGAATCAGCGAACATAGGGACAGTGATGCACAGAAGTCTGGAGAAGCACGTTAAAGGCGAAGATAGGACTCCTGGATCAAATCTCATACAGCAAAAGGCCTACCAAATGGCCAATGTCATTATTGATAATGGATTGAATGGTGTAAATGAAGTGTGGGGAAGTGAAATTAATCTGTACTATCCTGAACTATACGCAGGCACAACCGATCTAGTTGGTGTGGTAGATAACAAACCTGCTATAATGGATTTCAAACAGGCAAGAAGATTAAAGAAAAAAGAATGGGTAGAAGACTACTTCCTTCAGTTAGTTGCCTATGCCGAGGCTCATAACAAGGTTTTTGACACACAGATCAAAACAGGCAAAATCTTTATCTGTACACAAAATTGCGAATATCAAACATTTGAAATAGATGACTATGACCACTGGACCGGAAAGTGGTATGCTAAATTAGAACAATACTACAAGGCTATCCTTTAATAAATACTTACTGATAAGGAATAATATGCCAGTAGTACAGATATCTAGAATACAACACAGAAGAGGCAAAGCCACTGATTTACCACAACTAGCGGCGGGTGAACTTGGTTGGGTCATTGATGAACAAAAATTATACATCGGAAATGGCACAATGTCAGATGGTGCTCCTGGTGTGGGTAACACACAAATTTTAACTTCTGGGTCATCTTCAAGCCTATCAAGTCTAATCAGTTTTGTTTACAAAGGTTACTTAGGTGCCTCAACTCCTATTGTAACAGGAGCGGCCGGTGACTTCAGTAGAACTTTACAAGAAAGATTGGATGATTATGTTTCAGTAAAATCCTTTGGAGCAAAAGGTGACGGATCAACAGCAGA
>NZHE01000001.1 GCA_002691145.1 Rickettsiales bacterium | reverse complement strand
TGAAACTAATAAAAAGGAACTTGATATAATGTGTCCAATGTGTTATATAAATGGATTATTATTTTTAATCTTTGGTGCTTCAGGAGTTGCAATAGCCAACAATCCCTGGGTAATTGCAATAGGTGTTATTTTAACCATTGCAGGTTTTTGGTGGATGTGGAGAGCATACAAAAGAAATAAAGGTAAAGGCGGGTTCAAAAAGAATTTAAAAACCACTGTGATTTATTTGTTAGTATTCGTGGCAGGATTTGTTACTGCTTCTTATGTTACACACGATTACTTTAAAACAAAATACGAAACAAAAATAGAGGCAAATAAATGAAAGAACTTTGGGTAGAAAAATATAGACCAACAACATTGAAAGACTATGTTGTAAGGGATGAAGCACAAAGACAGCAGATCGCGGCATGGATAAAAGAAGGTGCAATACCTCATTTGTTATTTTCAGGTGCTCCTGGTGTAGGTAAAACAACACTTGCAAAAATACTTTTTAGCGAATTAGAAGTTGACGGATATGACATACTAGAAATAAATGCTTCTAGAGAAAACTCCGTAGACACAGTAAGAGATAAAATTATAAACTTTGTGCAAATAATGCCATTTGGTGCGTTCAAATACGTACTGCTTGACGAGGCTGATTACATAACGCCAAACGGACAAGCGGCTTTACGTGGAGTGATGGAAACATATCACACGTCTGCAAGATTTATATTGACTTGCAATTATCCAAACAGAGTTATACCTGCACTACATTCGAGATGTCAAGGATTCCATATTGAAACAATTGATAAAAATGAATTTACGGCAAGGGTGGCAACCATACTAATTGAAGAAAAGATTGATCAAGATATTGATACATTAGACACTTATGTGAAAGCAACATATCCGGATCTTAGAAAATGCATTAATATGGTGCAGATGAATACAAGAGATGGTAAACTAGTACCACCGGCAAAAGGAGATTCTCACCAACAAGATTATAGATTAAAAATGGTTGAACTTTTTAAAGCAGGACAGATTTCCGAAGCAAGGAAACTAGTTTGTAGTCAAGCAAGGCCAGAAGAATGTGAAGAAATTTACAGATGGTTGTATGATAATTTAGATATTATAACCAAAGATGAAGATGGCCAGGACAAGGCAGTGCTAATTATTAAACAAGGACTGGTAGATCATTCATTTGTAGCAGATCCAGAGATTAATTTGGCAAGTGTGATGATCAAACTAGCAAGACTACAAAATGAAAATTAGATACTATAAAGATATTAACGGCTGGCGTTGGGTCGGCTTCCTACTTGCAATGGTAGGAGCATTTATATTATCTAATGCTAATGTCGAAACTCAATGGATGGGTTGGGCAATAGCAACAGTAAGTTGTTCTATCTGGATATATATGGGTATCAAAGATAAAGACACGCCAAGGGCATTAATGGAACTGATGTATTTGTTGTTGGCGGTAAGGGCAATTTGGAATTGGTTAGGAAATGGGCATTAAACACGCAAAAAAAAGATTTTTTATTGTAAGGTATAATATTAAACCCGATGGCAAGTTCGATGAATTTGTTGAACTTTCTAAGAAAAAGATCGGTCCAGGTAAAATTAAAGATAGTAGAGTAGTTTTGGATCTTCTCAATGAAGAAGTTGTGAAATGTGATCTTCCAAATGTGCCTGTTGATATCCCTTATGAAAATGTTTACAAGCATTACCGTAAGTGGTATGCTGATGTTATAGATCAGTTTGTAGGTTCTAAATAAAATTACTGTATCTGTGTCTAAGAAATGCTAATCGTTTTGCTTTCCATATCTTAGTAATAACTCTCCTTCTCCTCCTGTCTTTTTGTTTCCTTATCTTCAGCCAGTTTTGATTCAACATATATAATTTGACTCTCTTGTCGTAAACTCTTTTTTTCTTCATCTGTCGCCATAGTTTCCTTTGATATAATGGTCGCAGTTGTAGACTTTTGTAAAACAGCATATGATTCCTTTAGGTTGTGTTTGTGATAGGATGTGTCTGTGTGAGTAGACATTGTGTACTAATATTTAAGGTGCAGGTGCACAAAGAAATATTGGTGTTTTACTTGTATACCTGGTCGTAATATACCTAAAAACAATATTCTCATAACACTACTCTATAGGTAAATATTGATATGCATGACGTATTAGACATTATAAAAAACGTACAATCACTGTATTCAACAGGTCCTACATTAGACATTTTAAAGGACTTTGAAAGAGTGGTCGATGAACTCGATGTTTATGTTTTTAAAAATTGGGAAGATGGAGAGTTGTTAGAAGGCCCTGTTGACAAACGACATTTTGTTGAGTGCTCATTTATGTGGCCAATTGATAAAATGCCAGATCCATCTGGTGGAAAAAGACTAATCGATCATGGTTGTAAAGTTGGTTATCAAAAATCAGATCTAATGAAACCAAGACAAATAAAAGGCCCAGAAGATTATAGACCCGGCACAGTAAAAGGTAAAATTGATGCTCATCCTATTTGGATAGTTCATATAAAAATGCCAAAAGAATTAATTGCAAACTTCAAGTCAGGTTTAGAAAAAGAAGAGAACCAAGACTACATAAATGACATGGCTACAGATTTAAATACTCTGGGTGAAGAATAATGGAACTTACTGAAGGACTTAAAGCAGGCGATTTAGAAGGTCTTGTTTCAAAGAGATTTGAAGTAGACAAGTATAAATCAAAAATGGGCGAAGACAAGGACGTTCTTGTCTTGGCATTTGTTGTAGACAGTCTAGCACCTGCAAAAGATTTAGAAAGATTTGCAGAAAAAGGATACAAAAAAGTACTAGATGCAGACGCAACTCCTGGTTCAATGAAAGACGGGAAACATAGAGTTTTTGTAGAGTTTGCTAGGACAGAAGACTGTGACAACCACATCGGTGATTTCCTAGAAGACCTAGGTAAACTTTGTAATATTCCTATTTGGGAATTCACATACCATAAAAAACCCCAAGTTTATGAAGCAAGTAGATCAAATTTAAATAGTATTCTTCCAAGGAATCCTGAAATGTATATGCAAAAAATCAGTCAATTAAAACTCGGAGAAGTTAAAGATTTTTTTGATAAATTTAATTTAATGGAATTCAAAATGGACAACAATTTAATTAATATATCAAAAGGTAAACAAAATTTAAAATTCGAACTAAAAGCATGGGGCGACACAGAATCGGTACTTAAAGAAGTAAAAGCATTCAAGATAGATAGTGATTCAATGTCAGAGTGTGTGTATCTCACAAAATTCTTCGGACCATATAATATTACTAAAACAAGTAATGATTCATTTATATTTTCAAAGAACAATAAATCATGTGAGGTATCGAAGCACGAATGGTAAGGTTATCAGAAAATTTCACACTTACAGAATATACTAAAAGCCAGACAGCATTAAGGCAAGGTATAGACAACACACCTAACGAAGAACACTTAGAAAAAGCAAAATTATTATTTGCCAATGTAGTTCAACCTGTGAGGAATCATTTTGGTCCTACTGTGATCAACAGTGGATACAGAGGTCCTGCTTTGAATGAAGCAGTTGGTGGTTCATCTAAATCACAACACTGCAAAGGTGAGGCAGTTGATATAGAGTGTCCAGGAGTTCCAAATTGGGAAGTTGCAAAATTTATAGAGGACGAACTTGATTTCGACCAACTAATTTTAGAATTTTATACGCCGGGCATACCAGACTCGGGTTGGGTTCATGTATCATATAAAGCAGAAGGGAATAGAAAATCTGTGCTTACTGCTATGAAGGAAAATGGCAAAACTGTTTATAAGCCAGGTTTGATAGAATAAATACGTATATTATGTTTGGATATTTAAAAATGGCAATGACTCTAGTCATCATCGGTGGTATAGCCGGTGCTGGAATGTATGTAATGAAATTGAGATCAGACAATGCTATTTTAAAAGCAAATCAGATAGAACTAGAACAATCAGTTGAATCACAAAAGCAGTTACTTCAAAAACAAAAGAAAGACTTTGATGATATACTTGAGTCTAATAAACAATTGAATAAACTTATTAACACATTGAAAAAAGATATGGACGAACTAGATAAAAGATTCAACAAAGGCAAAAGAGATATAGGAAAAATTGCTATTGAGAAATCAAAAGTTATTGAAAGAATTATAAACAAAGGTGGTGACAATGCCGCACGATGTTTAGAATTGGCTTCCGGTGCAAAACACACAGAAGCAGAATTAAAAGCAACAAAGAAATCGGAGATTAACCCGGAGTGTCCGGCGTTAGCAAATCCAAGTTATGTACCTTATGAATAGATTTATTAAATGGCATAATTCCCAGATAGACTGGTGGAAGGAAAAATTAAACGTTAGTTGGTATGCCGTGTCTTGGATATCATTTATAAAAGGGGCATTACTTGTTTTAATTATTGTTGCATTAACCGGCTGTTCAATAGGCGGCGAAAAAAAGATTAAAATATTCCAGGTAGAAGAGCCAAGGCAAAAATTAGATTATCCGATGCCTGACGCACTAACTTTAGAAAAAGTACGTTGGATAGTCATTACAAGTGAAAATGCTCAAGAAGTATTCAAGAAATTAGAGGAAGCAGGTATTGATCCTGTGTTGTTTGGACTTACAGATAAAGATTTTGAAATACTTTCCAAAAACTTTGCACAGATACGTGCCAAATTACAGGAAACAAACAACTTGCTTGAAGAATACAAGAAGTACTATGAAGACTCTAGCAATAAGCAATAATCAATAAAGCAATAATATTGGAATAGGATAAATACGTACATTATGTGGTTCTTTATAATGAAAGCAATAGCCGGTAGCATCTTAGGACAGGCTACTAACACTTGGTTCAAAAAGACAAAAGCAGGTGTATGGTTTTATAACAAAATTGACCAATGGTATAATTGGGCCGCAAAAAGATATGACATACAGATTTTGTCCGAAGAAGAAAAGAAAATGGCTAAATTTCCTGCATTGAAAAAAAGACTAGATGAAATAGAAAAAAAATTAAAGGAGCATAGACACTAATGGCTGATTTAAAAGAAGACAAACTTATATCTAAAGAGACTTCACAAAACACATTTTATCACACTGCAAAAGATTCTTCTTGGAATGCATTACAAAAAATTTGGTATTTCCTAAAAGAAGAACTGCCTCAATTTTTATCTAACTGGAGAACCGTACCAAGATTGATGATGATATTGTATGGTTTTGCATTCTATGAAGTTGTTACTTGGTTTATGGCACTAGAAAATCCTAACAACGCACAGGCTGGTTTAGTCTCAGTTGTAGTTGGTGCTGGTGCGGCCTGGTTTGGTCTATATGTAAATGGTAAGAAGACCGAAATACAAAAACACAATAAAAAATAATTACCAATCATTGACAAAAAACAGTTCTGCTGTAAAATAATAGTACATGAAGGACTATTACAAAATTCTTGGTGTATCTGAAAATGCGGATAATAAGCAAATACATTCTGCATTTAAAGAACTTGCAAAAAAACATCACCCTGACAGAGGAGGGGATGCCGAGAAATTCAAAGAAATAAACGAAGCATATGATACATTAAAAAATGAAGAAAAAAGAAACGAATATGAAACACTAAGAAAATTTGGCAACGTTGGATCCGGAGGCAACTTCCATTTTAGATCTGGCAATATGGGAGATATGTTTGGTGATGAAATGTTTGAAGAATTCTTCAGTGGTTTTGGATTAAATCCTCGTACAGGAACGAGAACTCGTAGGAGAAGACCTTCGACAAATCAATCTGTAAAAATTGGCATCACTGTATCAATTAAGGAAGTAATTAATAAAATTGAAAGAACAATAAGTGTCAACCTTCCCTCCGGTAAACAAGAAATTATAAATGTATCAATACCAGCAGGCTGTCAAAACGGAGCAAGTTTTAAGTATAAAGGACTTGGTGACAATAGTGATCCAGGTGTGCAACGAGGAGATCTTATTCTTGTTGTAAATGTTTTGGACTCTGATGGTTATACAAGGAAAGGAAATGACCTTTACACAGAAAAGACCATAGACTGTTTCGAAGCAATTAGAGGTTGTGAAATCAAACTAAGATTACTAGACGAAAATGTTGTTAGGGTAAAAGTTCCTGCAGGCACACAACCAGGCACGTACTTAAATGTACAAGGGAGAGGAATGCCGGTGCATGATGCGTTAAATATACGTGGAAACATACTTGTTAAAATAAATGTTTTGATTCCTCAGTTGTCAGCACAGGAGTTAAAAAAAATAAAGGATCTATGATACAAATTTTTATTAATCCCTACAAAACTTTACACGAAAAAAGTACGGAATTTGACTTCGAAGAAGGATTACCACAATACCAGGATTTAGAAAAATTTGAAAAAGATATGTGCAATTTAATGGTACACTCAAATGGTATCGGGTTGGCGGCAAACCAAATTGGTATTACTAAAAGATTTTTCGCAATAGGCAGTGAGTCATTTGACAAGATACAAAAACCTGTTATAATGTGGAATCCGTCGATAGTTAGAGAAAGTGAAGAAAAAACTTTAAATGTTGAAGGATGTTTAAGTTTTCCAGGTTTATTTGTAAAAGTTCTTAGACCGGAGAGAGTAACAGTAAGGTGGCAAAATTTAAAAGGAGAGACAATGATGCAACATTTAGATGGATACGAAGCAAAATGTTTTCAACATGAGTTAGATCATCTAGATGGCATTACATTTGATCAACGTGTCAGTAAAATGCGATGGGATATGGCAAAAAAGAAAGCATCAGTAAAGGAAAGATGATAGTGTTAATTATGGGACTACCAGGATCAGGAAAAACAACATTAGCAGAAGTGCTTGTTCCTCGACTTAATGCTATGCACTTGAACGGTGACGCAGTAAGAAAAGAATTGAATGATTGGGATTTTACTGAGACAGGGAGAACAAGACAAGCAGACAGAATGAAAAGTTATGCTTTGGAGCACAAAAAAAATAATAGAAACGTTGTGGCGGATTTTGTTTGTCCTACCGAACAAACACGTAAAGACTTTGGTGCGGATTATATTGTTTGGATGGACACAATAAAAGAAGGAAGATTCGAAGATACAAATAAAATGTTTGAAGAACCAAAAAACTATGATTATAAGGTCACGCACAAAGACGCTCATATGTGGGCGTTCATGATTATGAATGACTTACGTGATAAATTTGGTTTAGGACCACACGACGGAATGAAATTTAATAAGGAGGAATAATGTTAGACGCAAACGAAGGCTTAGAAAATATATTTGAAAATGCAGTAAAAGAAGCAGAGAAGAGAAACCACGAGTATGTGACTATCGAACACTTGTTGTTGGCATTGATCAAAGACAAAAATGTTGGCACAGTATTGCATGATTTCAAAGTGAATGTATCTGCTCTAATTAGAGACGTAGAAACATATCTAAATGACAAGTGCGGAGACATTGTATTCAAAGGAGATGGAAAATTTACTCCTAGAAAAACAGCCTCGTTAGAAAGATTGATGAATAGAGCATTTACTCAGGCATTATTCCAAGGGAGACAAGATGTCACTGCTTTAGATGTACTATTAAGCATATTTGCTGAAAAGAAAAGTCATGCGGCATACTTCTTAAAATTGTACAAAATTGATAGAGAAGATTTACAAGATTTAATTAGTGCAGAAACTATACTAGATGAGGGAATGGCACCAATGGGTGGCCAAGCAGGACCAGAACAAAAACTAAGACCGAATCAAGCAGATAGGATACTGAAGCATTACACAGAAAACTTGAATCAAAAATATTTTGATAAAAAGATAGATCCAGTTATCGGAAGAGAAGAGGAATCAGATCAGTTAAAACAAATACTTGCTAGGAGGAATAAGAATAATGTCCTGCTTGTTGGTGATCCTGGTGTTGGTAAGACAGCAGTTGTTGAAGGACTTGCTAGACGTATAGCAAAAAATAAAGGTGATGTTCCCGAATATCTTAAGGATCATGTAATATACTCACTGGACGTGGGTAGTCTATTAGCAGGGTCAAAGTATAGAGGTGACTTTGAGGAAAGATTTAAAATGATTTTGAACGCCTTAGATAAAAAAGAAAAGGGCATACTATTCGTGGATGAAGCACATATGATGATTGGTGCTGGTACCACTAATGGTGGTGCATTAGACCTTGCAAACTTAATGAAACCTATCTTAACAAAAGGATCCATTAAAGTTATTGCATCTACAACGTGGGAAGAATACAGAAAATATTTTGAAAAAGATAGGGCACTCATGCGTAGGTTTCAACGTGTGCAAATCGGTGAACCTACCACTGAAACCACAATAAAGATACTTAAAGGTGTTAAACATTACTATGAAAAATTCCATAAATGCACAATCACAGACGAGGCCTGTGAAGACGCAGTTGATTATTCCTTTAAATTTATTGCAGAGAAAAAATTACCAGATAAGGCAATAGACGTTATAGATAGTGCCTGTGCAAGATTAAAATTAAATGGTGTAAAAGATGGAAAGATTGATCATGATGAAATTATACATGAAATATCTAAACTTACTGGAATATCAATCGAGCAGTTAGGCAAAAAAGAATCTAAGAACTTACAAACATTAGAAGATAAAATGAAACTGTCAGTCTTTGGACAAGACAATGCCATACACACAATAGTAGACAAAATACTTGTGGCTAGAGCAGGACTTAAAAGTCTAAATAGACCTGTTGGGTCATTTTTATTCTTAGGACCAACAGGAGTAGGTAAAACTGAAACTGCGAAATCTTTGGCAAAAACTTTGGGTGTTGAACTTTTGAGATTTGATATGTCTGAATACCAAGAGAAACATTCAATCGCAAAACTTATTGGATCTCCTCCGGGATACGTGGGTTATGAAGATTCGCACATGGGTGGTGGAATGCTTGTAAATGAGATTGAGAAGAATCCACACGCAGTCGTGCTTTTCGATGAGATAGAAAAGGCACACAGAGATGTTTCAAATATGCTATTGCAGGTAATGGATTACGGAAATATTACTGGTAGTAACGGTAAGAAAGCAGACTGTAGAAATATAGTTTTAATATTGACTAGTAATCTCGGTGCAGAAGACATGGAGAGGAATAATATCGGCTTCGGTGATTTAGAAAAAGTAGGTGCAGACGATGATGCAATGAAAAAATTCTTTGCGCCTGAATTTAGGAACAGATTAGATGCTGTGGTTAAATTTGGCAAACTTGCTCCAGAGATATGCAAGTCTATTGTTGGTAAGTTCTTGCAAGAACTGAACCAAATGACAATTGAAAAGAATGTTGAGGTAAATGCGACACCAGTTGCTATAGATTATCTAGTTAAGAAAGGGTTTGATGCTAAGATGGGTGCTAGACCTCTTACGAGAATAATTGAAAATGAAATTAAGAAACCACTGTCTAAAATGATTCTCTTTGGTGAACTGCAAGAAGGTGGTATGGTTGAGGTTGATTTGAGTGATGGAGTAGTGCCAGAAATTAAAATTAATTTCAAACAAAAAAAGAAAGTAGAGATTAAAGCAACCGAAGAGAAAAAAGATGCGAAAACATCATAACAGATTATTTTACGGCAAATACACTCACAAATGCAAATTTACAATGCCCTTTGCTTTTAGATTATATCCTACAAGTGATGATAATCTATTTAGAACAGTGAAACACTCTGGACAGCAAGATCAAATTAGATTGGCAAAGTTTTTATTAGAACACAGAGACAAGTTTCAGTTTAGGATAGCCACTGATAACAACATATTCAACACAGGAAAGAAGTACAATGGAAACGTTTCATTCTATTGTAATTTTGATTTTGCCATGTTTGCAATTAAAACGTTTTGGGATGATTTGTATGATGTGCAGTCTGTTGATCTAGATAATGTACAATTGATTGATAAAAACACAGTAATTTGCAAAAGATTACCACATAACAAATATGAATATCAGGTCCATGTAAACGGATACTTGCATAAAAAAATTACAACGCATGAACGAACTGCCCTGGCAAATCTAATATATGATAATGAAAGGGTAAAAATTGCGTCACACACTTTGAGAGATTTCCTTTCAGGAACAAAAAATTATTGTTGGGGTGGATATTTTTACATAGAAGATGAAAAAATGTTATCGGCAATATACATGGTCAGTAAAAACATAATAGACAAAGTAAAAAGGTACGTAAAAGCATGAAGGCAGAAACAATACAAAAGTTAATAAAAAGAAAAATTTTCAATGAGCATAGTTTGATTGAATCTACTATCAAAAAGGATTTTTTTGGCTCACCTGTAGAAAAAACATCCACACTTAAAATTAGTAGCATGGGCATAGATCATTGTTACTGTGAAGAATACAATGAAGCAGATGCAAAAAAGTACAAGGTTAAGTTCAACGATATATCAAAAATAGACGGAATGGATCCAGAAGAACTTGCCGCAGTGTACGGATTGGTTCCTAAAACAGCACGATTCAAAAGAAAAGATACAAATAAATAGTAGTATGGCACAGTCAAGCACAACATTAATAGGGCAAACCACAATGGAGACGGTTTCCGCTAGAGCCACTATTTCTTTCAATTCCACAGAAAAGAAAGTTAGTGATTCAGACAACGGATTCGGCAACCTAGTTGTAAATGACATTGTGACAATATCAGGCACATCAAAAAATAATGGTGATTTTACAATCACAGCGGTAGCAACAGACGGTTCTCACTTTACCGTTGCAGAAACAATTAATAAGTTGGATAACGGCGATGAAGAAACAGCAGACGGTAGTACAAATTTCACGGTTACACAGACAGGATTAGTTTCTGATAAGGTTGCAGGCGACGGATACTATTCGCAACCAGACGGCGTACATACGGTAGCCTACCAAATTACTGATGCAGTACCGGTCACAGCAAATTTTAGAATGCAAGGTTCGTTGGCAACAACCCCAACCGAAAGTGATTGGTTTGATATAACTGGATCAGGACTAACACCTGACCTATCCACCCTAGGATTTTATGCAAACTTCACAGGAAACTTTGTTTGGGTAAGATGTAAAGCAACTGGCATCACTGCTGGTGCAATAACAAAAGTATTATACAACAATTAAGCGACTTTTTTAAGGTTGACAATTTCCAAACCTATGTTATATTAATAGTATGACTGATAATGAACTAGAAAATATTCATACAGTAGACGTTAAAGTCACTGCTGAATCTATGGATGCCCATGTACAATGTTTAAGAGATAATGGGTATTCTGTCACAAAAAAAATTACATTTACTAAAATGAGTTTTTGGTTGATGATATACACATTAGGACTTTTTACAATGGCGGTTTATCTTAAATGATCGACTTGACTTGTACAAATAATGGTTTATCAAAACCCGCAGAAATTCTAAACGAAAGCGACAAATATATGAAAGTTGTGGTCGAAGGAACAGCCATGACTATTGAACTTTATAGGAATGAACCTAAGGGTCCTTATGTTGGTCATAAAGCAGGGTTAGAATTTAAGTACCAACCCGAATAGGTCCCTTCGTCTATCGGTTAGGACACATGGTTTTCATCCATGAAAGAGGGGTTCGACTCCCCTAGGGACCGCCAAGTTGGCCCATAGCCAAGCGGTAAGGCAGTGGTTTTTGGTACCACCATCCTAGGTTCGAATCCTAGTGGGCCAGCCAGTATAAATATGTTATTATGAGAGCCAAAGAGTTTATTTTAGAAGCAGAAGACAGTGATGCAGTAAGGGAACTAGACCTTTACATCATGAACAGCGAAGATCTATATAGACGTAGATTTATGCCTATCATTACTAATCTAAAAAGAAAAATTACTAAAGGCATATATGATCATGAATTAGCACAGAAACTTTGGATGTATCTTGTAGACGATGCCGCTAAAGAATATGTTAAGGAATTTGGCTCAACAGCAGATGACGTCAAAGATATGTTTCCCAAAGAAACTAGAATGCAAGTTGCCAAAATCATAGCAGACAGAGAAAAAGAAAACATAGAGCAAGGGGAATACGATGTTGTTAAAGGAACTGTTTCTTAAGGAAGACGATCGCTCAACAGCAGTTTTTGCCTTTGGTCGATTCAATCCTCCCACAATTGGTCACGATAAACTAATCCAAACTTTACTAAACACTGCTCAAAAGGCTAACGGAAAAGCATATCTTTTCCTATCTCACAAACAAAACAACAAGACAGATCCATTATCATTTGAACAAAAACAATCTTACATACAAAAATTTTATCCATCTCTAGCAGTGGGAGATGCAAATGCCAACACCATAATTAAAGCATTGCAGGTAATACAGGCCGAGGGAAGAACAAGAATAATAATGGTGGCAGGTTCAGACAGGGTTGACGAATTTGAAAAACTATTAAATCAATATAACGGTAAACCAGATAAGCAAGGCAACGATCTATACAAGTTTGATAATATTAGAGTTGTGAATGCAGGTCAAAGAGATCCTGATTCAGATGGGGTAGCAGGAGCATCTGCATCAAAGGCCAGAGAGTTAGCGGCAAAAGGCCAATATAACGAATTTGCTAGAATTATCCTTGGTGGTAATAATGGTAAAGTTATCTACGATAAGATACAAGACGCATTGGGCGTAGAGGTTGCAGAAAACAACAAAAAGTTGTATAATGAAGACATGACTGACGGTGAACCAGTAGTGTACCTCGACATGGATGGAGTCCTAGCAGACTTTTTTGGTGGTGTAGAAAACCTTTATGGGGTATCACACTGGAAGGAACTTACAAACGATAAAACAAAAGATTTAAAACAAGAGGTCATTAATAGAATTACTGGCACAGACTTCTTTGCAACCTTGCCAAAATTCAACAATGCAGATGCATTAATTGATATGGTCAAAAAATTTACAGGTGGAAAATTCAGCATTAACACATCTCCATTAAGAGGTGATCATGAAAATTCAGGAAAATATAAAAAAGTTTGGATATCCAACAACATTGAACAACCAGATGAAATAATTGTTACAGGTAGAAAAGAATCCTACGCAAAGGATAAGGCAACAGGTACGCCAAACATTTTGATAGACGACAGGCCAGTAAACATACAACGTTGGCAAGGTGCGGGTGGATATGGAATATTATATCAAGCAAATAGAGATTCATTAGATAAAGTAAAAAAAGGTCTGGAGGCTTATGGAAAGAACTAAAGAAGAAGTAGTAAAAGATATCAAAGATGTATTACAAAAGTTTGTAGCACCTGTTGTTGATCAACATGGCGGTGTTGTGAACTATGTAGATTTTGACAACGGTGTACTTAAACTAGAAATGAGTGGTGCCTGTTCTGGTTGTGCTGGTAGCACACAGACTTTACAGTACGGAATAGAAAACACAATGAAACACTATGTCAAAGAAGTTACAACAATAGAAGCACAAGACGACATGAACAGTGGAGTAGACCCATATTTCACAGATTGGCCTATGCAGGATGATATGGATATGGGAATGGACTACGACACAGACAAGGAGTAATATGGCAAAATACAGTGGTATCAATAGGAACTATGGTGGACCAACAGACAAATCACCTGAAGAAAAACAAAAAGAACTAGACGAACTTATGAAACAATTCCTAGCCAAAGGTGGCAAGGTAGAAAAAGTAAAAGCACACAAACCCACAAAAGAACAATTAAGATCATGGAAGATATAGAACGTTTAAAAAAACTAGCAGGCGTAAACGAACCTAAACCAGAAGAAGGATCGATGGGTGAAAATCTTTCATACACAGGAACCGAAAAAGCACAATACCAAAGAAAACATAACATACAACCGGGCACACAAGATTGGTTCAAATTATGGTTCGCAAGACCTAAATTGACTGGGGAAAACCCAATGCCCAAAGCCAAAACTAAAAAATAATTCACAATAAATACTCGTACTATGCGAGCCAAAGAATTCATTATAATGCCAGGCACTGCTGATGCGATGGGACTTGTACACAAACCCGGATTTGGACCTAACAACAGGTTTGACTTTAAAAACAAAGGTAATAACAGGGCCAACGAAGCAAGTTGTCCACGAACAAAAGCAAAAGAATGCTCTTGTAGCCAAGTAAAAAGTTTAACAGAATCAGAAGACACAATGATAGCACAATGCGAATTGATGCACAGTGATAAAGTTAAAGGCACAATATTATTGATGCAAAAAACAAACACACCAACATTAATTAAAGGCACAATAACAGGATTAGAACCAGGTGAACATGGGTTCCACATACATGAGTATGGCGATATGAGCGATGGTTGTGCTTCAATGGGAGGACATTACAATCCAGACGCTGAGGACCATGCCGGCATAGACAATGGTCACGTAGGAGACCTAGGTAATATTACAGCAGACGAAAAAGGTGTTGCTGTTGTAAATATTAAAGCAGATAGAGTTGACCTAATGGGTGAAAGATCTGTTGTAGGCAGAGGAATAGTAGTCCATGCAGACAAAGACGATCTCGGACAAGGTGGTGATGAAGAAAGTTTAAAAACAGGTAACGCCGGCGACAGGCTAGCCTGTGGTGTTATAGTATTAAGAGGTGATAATGAAGATAAGTGAGATAATTTCTGAATTAAACAGGCGAGACTTTCTTAAGAAAGTAGGCAAAGGTGCGGCGGCAACAGCGGCTTTTGGTGCCGGTGCACTAGTACCATCGACAGCATGGCCTAAAGATATACCACAGAACTTTGATTTTATGGATCAATATTTCAGTGATAAAGTTTTAAAAGATCCAAAATATCAAGAATTCAAAGACATAGGAAAAGAATTCTTGAACATGATTCAACAAATAGAAAAAAATAAAAAGCAGAAGCAAGGAATAGACACGTGAACCTGACTTATGTATCTTGGCCGAGTGAACTCACGGATGCATTTTCGGAACTTGCAGGTAAGATTCTAGATAAAGAAATTGGTATAGACATTTATAAAACAGAACAAATAAAAAGTCTTACAGGAGCACCAAAAAAACATCATTACAGAAATCTCTACAAGCATGATAGCAAATGGAATAATCTTATTCCCAAAAATTATATTGCTATTTTTGACAAACATCTTGCACCTGTTATAAAAACAATATCAGAAATTAAAATATTCACATTCGACAATTATTCTAGTCTACCTTTACACGTTGATATTGGAAGACATTGTGTAATAAATTTTCCAATAAAAATTAATAAAGAACAAAAATTGTTAGTTCTTAACAGAGAAATGCAAGAAGGAGAAATTAACCTGTACATAGATTCCAAAGCAGATGGCACATGGAATGAAAAAAGGAATCAAAAACTAGAAAGTTTAGGTGCAGATTTAGTTGAACGTGAAATGAAACAGTGTGCAATTTTAAATACTAAAGTGTGGCACACCGTGATAAACAAAACTGCGGACGAGAGAATTCAAATAGCATTTGAACCACACAGAGATTATTACTATAAAGATATTGTTAATCTGTTTAATGAAAACGGCTGGGTATAATGAAAAATTACATCGAAATAAACAAACCTGATTTTATTCAAGAGATGATAGAGTTTGGCAAAATTGTTGTTGCTAATACTCCCAAGAAACACATCGTAGAGCCATGGGGTTGGCGAGCAACGACGTGGTCTGCATTCGAGGATACTTGCGAATATTACAACGAGTGTAATGAATTGATGAAAAAATATCCATGGACAGAATACGTAAGCAGTGTAAATGTATACTGGATGAAACCGGATAAACGCCAAATGAGAGTACACAGGGATAGAGGCAGAAGGGCCGCTATAAACCTACCTGTGATAATACCCGAGGATTCATGGTTAGGCGTATCGGATTACAAATTTAACAACGAGATAGACCCTATGGTTAGAACACCAGACGAGCAAGGACTTTCAGCACAAAAAGTAGAAGACCTAGGACATAAGTTTAACATGAAAAATGGTGTTATTATAAATGTCAGTGCATGGCATTGGGTGAAAAATAATTCTAACAAGGAAAGGTCGATCATATCAATGGACATCAAAGAACAATACTCATACGAAGACACTATCAAATTCTTCAATGAACTAAATTGGTGTGTAATATAAGTATTACGATGCAAGACGATCTTTTCTTAAACAATGATGAAATTAAAGAGAAGCCAACCAATCCATGCTTGGCTCCACTTACTTCTTTGTATGTGACTAACAATCACCAATTTAAACCATGTTGTTGGTTTAGAAAAGAAGAAGATCCTATGCACGTTGAATACCACAAGAGTCCTCTAAAGACTCCTATATCAGATTACAGAGAAAAGATATTGTTTCCAATGTATGAGGAGATGAAGAAAGGTAATTGGAGCAAAGGTTGTCGTAGATGTATGCTCCCAGGAAAGAAAAGATTACAAACATACGAACACCACAGAACAGAGCACGGAATAGATAATTTAGAAAAAAATAAGAAAATTTTACAATTGGATCTAAGATTTAGTATTTTATGTAACCTTGGTTGTATAATGTGCAACGCCGGATCCAGTGACCAGTTCTGGAAACACGAAGAGCAGGGCAAGTTCATGATGGAGAGCAACTACTGGTATGGCGCAAGGAAGAAACCCCAAAAAAACTTTATAAAAAATACAAAATTTAAAAACTGGACATGGCATGAAGATGAAGACTCCATGCAGGAGATTATGGATTTATTGCCCAACCTAGAAGTAATATACATGACCGGCGGAGAACCTAGCATTAATCCAGGCGTACATAGAATTATGGAACACTGCATCAAACACGGATACAATAAAAACATCAGACTTGAATTTAACACCAACTGCACAAACGCCAATCCTAAATTCGTAGAACTGTTAAGCCAATTTAAAACTGACTTAATGTTTAGTATAGATGCGTATGGAAGGCTAAATGATATTATAAGATTTCCAAGTGATTTCAAAACATTAGAAAGAAATATAATAAAATTAATAGAGGCCCAAACAGCAGGTAAGTCATATTTTTGTCCTTCTATACACGTATACAATTTTTTCAAGACCCACGAACTTGTGGAATGGATGGAAGGATTTAAAGAGCGATATGATAATGTCACTGATACTTACTACAACATAATTTTTGATCCTTTCTACATGAACATAGCAAACATACCAGAAGAGCATTTCGACAAATATATGCAAGAGCACGGATATAAACTACCAGAAAAACTTCGAAACAGTATACTAAACAAAAAGCATCCACACACAGACAAAGGATACGACTGGAACAAGATTAAAGATGTGGGGAAAAAATGGTTTGAGAGCAGAAAGGGTGATTTTGCTCTTACCGGGATACCCAATTTTTAATCACTATTGGCTGTAAGCATAAGATAAGTACATAATATTATGAGAATCATTGAAATATATGAATATGCAACAAAATATGCTCACCCTGATGTGGAAAAGCAACTCAAAAAGTATGAGAAAAGAGCCACAAACCGTATGAGAATGGGTTACGCACCTGGCTTTATTTCCTATCCTTTTAGAGTTAGAGAAGGTTGGAGTAAAAAATATAAAAAATCTATCAACTGCAACAATCCGAAAGGTTTCTCACAGAAGGCTCATTGTGCAGGCAGGAAGAAAAAATGAAGATCAAAGAAATATTAGGTTTTGCAACTACCCGTCCTAGAACTACATATAGGACTGTCAAGAAGAAACCTATAACAAAAGATTATGATCCAAGACCATTGAATCAAAGGGTGCAAGACAAGTTATCACAATACAGAAAAACAGGTAAAATGTCCAATATTAAAACAGAAGATGCGGCAGGTGTTGGAATTATTACAAAACAGAACGCAACCAAGGATGTTAAAATTGGTGATGAAAGAAAAAATGTTAAAAAATTAGGACTTGAAAATTTTGATGATGGGAAAAATCCTGGTAGAAAAGGTTTAAGTCAAAGGGTAGGTATTCCAAAAAATGCCACAATGGCGCAGTTACAAAAGGCGGCCAAGTCAGGAGGCGAGAAAGGCAGACTGGCAAGATGGCAAATAAATATGCGTAGGGGACGTAAGAAAAAGAAATGAAGATAAACGAAGTCATAATAAGAGAATATGCCACAGACGGAGCCACTAGTGCAGGAAACGTTTCAACTGTCGTAAGTCCTCACATAGCGATAGGTAAAGATAGATTTAAAAAGTCTTATCATGGATCACCGGGTAGATCGGGAACTAAGGCTCCAAAATTACCAAAAGTTGTTCAGCCAAAAAACCCTAACGGAACTGTCAAAGGTGCTCATGCTTTAAAAGGAGTAAATATATTTGGCGGACCAGGAATAAAAAGATGAGATTTAAAGAATTCAACATAAAAGAAGGTGCATCAATGATGCCTTACTACAAAGATCCAAAAGATGCAGAGGGAAAAACCTGGACATTTCCAGATGAATGGTCGAAAGATGAACCATTAGACACACCTTATATGAGCAACGCAAGTATGAGAATGTTTCTTGACACATTAGGATATGATCCAGATTTTGAAGATGCCGGTCCTGTACCAGCAAAAGAATTTATAGCAAGATCAACACAATGGTTACAAAAAAATATAGATAAGCCGTCGGCAGAGATTCCAACAACAGTTGACCAAAATCCAGGTGGACCAACTATGTATTCAGGTGGAAGACCAGAAGGACACATGAATCAACAGATTAAAGCACACAACGAATTAGCAAGAAAAATTATAGCAAAGTATCCAGAAGTTACACATTTCGGATTTAATTAATATGAAGATAAACGAACTACACAACCAACCAGTAAAACCAGACACATACGAAGCAAGTATGGCTCTAAACCAATTGCTTAAAATTGGAAAACACTCTATCAAAATCCATAACATGATCGACGATGCCGCTGAAATGGAATCATGGGTAGCAAAAAAGATTGATCTAGCAGGTGACTATGTAAAGAAAGTCCATGGTTATATGCAAGGCGAAAAGGCTGGCCTATACGATGACGGTGGTATGACTGAAGACGCTTCTGGTTGGAAATTGGTTTCAAAAGCAAAAGATATCGCTAAAAAGATGGCGGGTAATTATACTGGTGCTGTAAAACAAATTGAAAAATTACAAAAAGATCTATCAAAAAATACTTCAGTAAAAAAAGCATTATTACAATTTAATGAAGACGCACCATTTGGCTCAGGTATGGACCTGGTAAGAATGGCTGTGATGAGGAAATTTATTTCAGCAGATGAATATGTGAACTACGCAAAAGAATTAAAAGCGGCAGGAGAGCAAGTAGAACAAGAATATGATGACTGGCCAGAAGGTGAAGGCTTTGGATCATCAGACGGAAACTTTGCAATTAAAAGTATGATGTCGGCCGCAGGCTATGAATTTGACGAACAAGATACAAGTGGTAGTTTTGTTGTAACGAAGATGCCTGAGAAGTTAGAAAAGATGGGCATCAAGAATGCAAGGATGAGAGACGCAGTCACAACGGAAGACGCAGGCGAGGGACACATGAGCAAAAGCACTTTGTATCACACTGCCAAGTACGCAATCGAGTTAATGGACATGATTAAAAAGGGTGACGACCTAGAGGGTTGGGTGCAGAGCAAACTGAACAAAGCGGCGGACTATTTACAGGGTGTTCACAACTACGAAGAATATCAAAAATTAAATCCATACAGAGAAGAGATAGATTCACAAACATTTGCTAAACATTCAGAAATTGTTAAAAAGAATATCGATGAAATACTAGCACGTGAAACAAAATTAGATGACATCGATACAAAACCGGGAATGATGAGAATTTTAAACAAGAGGGTGCAAGAATTTGAGAAAAAAATGGCCAAAGAAGCACGTACAGATGAATATGCAGATACTAAACCAAGAGACATGGCACATTACAGAGAACTTATGAAAGCACTACAAGACCTTGAGAGAGATGAAAAGGTAATGACAGATCCCGTGGCAAAGGCAGAAGTGAAAAGACGTAAGTTAAAATTAATGAAGGATAAACCAACCAACGAAGACAAATATAATTTTAGAGGAAATCCTTTTCCAGTGCTAGGCAAAGCACAAAGTTATTTGGGTTATGGGGCAGAACTTGCCAAAGCAGTAATTGACAAAGACCCTAGTGCTAAAGTAAAAGCAGAAACATATCTAGATAGAGTGCCTAGTTTCATTAACACCGAAATGAAAGAGATCATGCCAACTAATGAAAGCGGAATCATGTACAGGGCAGGAGTTAAGAAGTATGGAAAAGCAGGAATGAAGGCCATACAGAGTGCCGCTGGTAAAGGTGCCAATCATCAAGAAATAGGCAAAATAAAAGATAGATATTTAAAGGACGAAGAATTGGATGAAGGACTTAAAGATTGGGCAAGGAATTTAACTGCCGCTGGCATCATTGTTGGAGCAGTTGCGGGTCTTGGATCAATCAATAATGCAATAGACAATAGTGTACCTGCTGTCAAAGCCATGAACACTGCACTTGAAATGGCCAAAGAAAAAGGTGATACAGAATTGGCCAAAGCAATTGAAAAAGACTTGAAAGATGCAAAAATTAGACTAGACATAGGCAAGGATTTAAATCACGTCACCTACTTACAAGACAAATACAGCAAGTTTATGCCGACAGAAGGACTGGCATACGAGTCAAAATTGGCTATAGAGTTAAATAAACGCCTTAAATAAAACTGTAACAAGACTAAATAATCATATGGCACGTAACAAAAAACAAAAAGACAGCACATTTGCGGATCTAGTGGCGAGACTTAACCAGTTAAGCAACTTTTCTCCTGAGCAAGAAAGAAACTCTCTCATGGAAGCCGCATCGGCAGAACCACAAGTTTTAGATAATAAAGATGTTTCATTAGCAGATATCGCCAAGTTGGCAGGAATTAAAGAATATGAACAACCAGCATCTATTTCAAAAGACGCTGAAAAACTTGTTGATAGAATAACTCATGAAGACAAAGACGAACAAACAGAAAAATCATCCATCACAAAAGCAATAGAGGAATCAGATGCAGATGATTCTATTTCTACAACAATCAAAAAAACAGTTACAGAAGAAGACAAAAGGTTAACAAAAATTGCTGAACTTGAACAGCAACTCGCAGAGTTAAAAGCAGAAGAAAAAGAAGAAGCAACTTTAGACATAGAAGGATTCAAATCTAAATTTATCGAAGACGTCACTGAATATGTTAAAGAAGCAGAAGGAGAAGATTTAGTTGAACTTTACAATAAATTTTCAAACAATCAAGTTGATATGAATGAAGATTCATTTGTTATAAGCACACCAGAAACTAAAGATGTAATTGCAGATGCTGAAAAGGCTGAACAACCGGAAGAAGAAGTGGTTGTTGAGAAAGATAAAGACGAAGAAAAAGACAACAAAGAAGAAGAAGATGATACTGGTGAAGTGCCAATGCTAGACAAAGAGTTTGATGATCAACCTAGACAAAAAGGACAACGTCTAGACGTTGGAGAAGCACCTGTTGAAAAAGAGGACGTAAAGTTCTCAAATGACTTATCAGAGCAAAAATAGTCAACAATTAACGCATTAGTGCGTATTTCCACAATAATCAAAACCGTAGATTAAATTAGCAATAAGGCAAGTTTAATAAATACAACTACTATGAGCGGTTCACAATTTTCATACCAAAAATATCTAGATGATGTTACTAGATTGACCCAAAGAGGGCACGTTGACTCTGATGAACAGAAGCAAAGTCCTAACTCCGCAGGCAGTAGAGGACTACGTAAAACAGATGATTTTACTAAAGCACCAAACCAAATGATGAAAGCAAACATGACAGAGAGTTTTAGTTTTGAAAATATGAAAGATATAATAAGCAGGATTGACGGTCTCAACGCACCTGTACAAGAAGAACCGAAACAAAGCGACATAGATTACACAAAATTAATGCTTGACATCTCAGCAATGAAAGATAGAATAGCAGAACTACCTATAGATGATGATGCAAAAACATCGGCACTGACAGCATTGGGACAGGTTGAAGATGACCTATCTATGGATGAACATGAGTACACACCATTTCCAGAAGGCGATGAATTTGATATAGAAGAAGACGAAGACTTTGAAGAAGTTTTAGGTCCACTAGGTTTCCCAGAAGACGAGACAGAATTATTTGATGCAGAATACAGAGGACGAAAAGTTACACTTAACAAACCAATGAGAGGTGATGTCAAGAAGTTTAAAGTTTATGTAAAAGATCCAAAATCCGGAAATGTTAAAAAAGTCAACTTCGGACACGGTGGTACAAGTGCTAAAAGAAAAACCATGAGGATCAGAAAATCAAATCCTAAAGCAAGGAAAAGTTTTAGAGCACGTCACAACTGTGCAAATCCAGGTCCAAAAACAAAAGCAAGATATTGGAGTTGTAGGAAATGGTAAAAGTAAACGAAGTCACAGGAATCACTGAAGAAGAATTTGAAGTGTTGGCAGAGAAAAAAGACGCCTGCTATCACAAAGTTAAATCAAGATACAAAGTTTGGCCATCCGCTTATGCTTCTGGTGCCTTAGTCCGTTGCCGAAAAGTTGGTGCGGCTAACTGGGGTAACAAAAGCAAGAAGTAATGAAATTTATTATTTACAATGGAAGCCTAAAGCCGGACGCTGAATCAAATACATTCGCAGTATGTAAAATGCTTCAATTGGCATTTGAAAAATTAAATCATGAATGTGAAATTATTACATTAAGAGAATTAAATTACGAAGGTTCAACATCTGATCTTGATGATGAACTAAAACCACATCTTTTAAAAATGTTTAAAGCAGATGGTGTAGTATTTGCAACACCGATATGGTGGGGTGGACACAGTTGTCACATACAAGCAATGTTTGAAAGAATGGATCCAATATACAGTTGGGCAAAGGATAATAAATTCCAACCTTTTTATAATAAAGTATTTGGTACTTTAGTATCAGGCGGCGGAGATGGATTCCAACATATACACGGAAACTGTTTTAATTTTGCAAGTAATTTAGGATTTACTATTCCACCACAATGTAACGTAGAATCAAAAGCACAAGGACTAGATGAAATTAAAAAGGATGATGATACTTTCAATCAAGTTAAAAATTGTGCAATTAATATGACCACTTGGGCAAAAGTATTACAAGAAGGTAATCCAACCAAAGATGCACGACACGGTTCAGTCGATATTAATGAAAGTTTTAATAAATGAAAATTTTAGAAATTTTAGAAGGAACTAGATGTTGGAAAGGTTACACCAAAAAAGGAACCAAAATGCTTTTTGGAAAACGTGTACCTAACTGCGTTAAAAATGAAAATACTTTTCAAGTTATAGATAAATTTAATGAAGTTGTATTTGAATCTCAGGATGAATCATCTGCTTTAAATTTCTTAAGAAGAAACTACAATGCTCTTTCTCAGTGCGACTTACACGAAGATTTAAGAGCCTGGTTCGGCAAAGGCAAAAAAGGTGGTGCCGGCGGAGGTGGCTGGGACAGATATAACGCCAAAGGTGAACGTATTGGCAAGTGTGGCGATAGGGGCAAAGGTGAAGGAAAACCTAAATGTTTGTCTAAAGCCAGAGCGGCCTCATTGAGATCCAAAGGTGGTAAAAAAGCCATTGCTTCGGCAGTAAGGCGAAAACGATCAAAAGATAAAAATCCAGACAGACGTGGTAAAGCAATAAACGTTTCAAATAAATCAAAAAAATAGTTGCATCTAGTCAAATTCTGTTATATAATACAAATATAACAGGAGAAAAAAAAATGGAACTAAAAGAAAGCAAAACAGCACAAAACTTAAAAGACGCTTTTGCCGGCGAATCAATGGCTAACAGAAGATATCTATACTTTGCTCAAAAGGCAGACATAGAAGGCGCACCTGACGTGGCATCTGTATTTAGATCAACAGCAGAAGGTGAGACAGGACACGCACACGGACATCTAGAATACTTGGAAGAAGTTGGAGATCCAGCAACAGGCGAACCAATGGGTGAGACGGAACAAAATCTGTCATCGGCCATACACGGAGAGACGCACGAGTATACAGATATGTATCCAGGCATGGCTAGGACAGCCAGAGATGAAGGTTTCGATGAAATCGCAGACTGGTTCGAAACATTAGCAAAGGCAGAAAAATCACACGCAGGTAAATTTCAAAGAACTTTAGACGCCTACAAAGGAGCATAAATGTCAGTTAGAAATTTTAATGATGCAGAAAAGCAGAAAATAATTCAAATAATATCCCAAGGTTCACAGGTGCTTGGAGAAGTCGAGGATTTGAAATCCGGTCTCAAAGATACTGTGAAAGCAGTGGCTGAAGAACTTGAATTGAAACCAGCACTTATAAACAAAGCAATATCAGTGGCACACAAAGGAAACTACCAAAACATTGCCGATGATATGGATACACTTGAAAGCATACTGAACTCAGCCGGGAAATTATAATGTTGAAATTACTCAAAGAATTTTGGGTAAGCAGTTATAAGTCAGACAAATTATCATTTTGGTTTGAGTTGGTTTCGGTATCGTTTACCATTGCAGGATCTTGCTTCTTGACATTTACTTCGCCTAATCCTATAATGAGTATAGTGTTTCCCCTTTACTTGGTAGGGTCAAGCACTTTGCTAGTTGCGGCAATTAGACGTAGGCAAATCTGGTTATGTACTTTGACTGCTTGGTTTACACTAATGAATATAATTGGCAATTTGAAAGTATTTGTATTTTAATGAACGCATTAATTATAGGTGATGAACATTGTGTAGGTCTTGAGTACGTTCTCGATGACATATTCCAAAAAGAAGATATCACATGGTATAACAAATCTGCTCCAGGAATGGGTAACGAATATATTTCTTCTATGCTCTTCGAATGGGATAATACAATAAAAACAAAGTTGGATTATGTATTTTTGCAGTTCACAGGACTGACAAGAGTTGATATGCAATTAAGAAAGGATCAAAGATTAAAAGATTATCCTTATCAGGTGGAAACATCAGATAAAAACTGGTGCGGATGTGGGAGATTCAAAAACGGTGAGTGGCAGGAACATTACAGGTCGCAAAAACTTTGGCATCACTTCTTCCAGTTGAATGATCAAACAAAACTGTATAATGATAGTTTCAAACATATTTTCACTGCAATAAGTTTTTGTAAGTCAAAGAACATTCCATTTAACTGGACCAGTTATTATGATTATTTGTCGCCACCAGATGCTTTTACCACAAGAGAAGGACACGCACTTAATATACCTGATTACATAGATATGAGTAGACATCTTGGACTTTATCCGTTAAACTATGCATACGAGACCGGACAACTATCTGCAGAGAGCACGGTGTTGGATAAAGAGGTTGCAAAAAAGTTTTACAATATATGCAAAGATAAATTTCAATTGGAAAATAAATGAGTTACATAGACGCACTTTATAAAAAAGACGAAGATAAAGTATACGTGGTTGAAAGAAATCAAGAAGGTAGACGTGTTTTTACAGACTATCCTGCTAGATACACTTTTTACTATCCCGATGCACGTGGAAAATACAAAGCGATGAC
>NZHE01000027.1 GCA_002691145.1 Rickettsiales bacterium | reverse complement strand
AAAACAACATTACCTAGCGACGTGCATAAAATAAGAAAAGCAATCGATGAAAGTTAAAAAAAGAATTAGGCAAGTCAAGTCAAAGGCAGAATTAAAATATCTAATACCAATAGACATCAAACAAAAAAAGCCAACCACTGTCACAAAGCAGGAACTGGAAATGATTGATCAACTTTGTGAATTAGATCCAATATTTGATGGGGACCCAAATAAATTTTTAATTTTAGAATCACGAATAAAATGGCAACAATCAGTGATAGACTTTGTAAAAATAAAGGGTATCTGGGCAGAGTTTGGAGTAAGAGAAGGATCTTCGATAGGTTGGTTACTTGATAAAAAACCTGGCACTGTCATACATGGTTTTGACAGTTGGGAAGGACTACCTGAAAATTGGGAGACCGGTGCACAAAAATGGGGGAAGGGTTCCATGGCCGCGGCCATGCCACAGTTTCCTGATAACGTTAAACTACACAAGGGTTGGTTTAAAGATACCATAACACCATGGAAAGAACACAACAAAGGTCCAATTGCATACTTGCATATAGATTCTGACCTTTACAGTTCGGCAAAATGTGTGCTGGAAGGATTGAATGACATGATTGTTCCNGGCACTCTAATTGTGTTTGATGAATTTTGTAATTTTAGATTGTCAGGAAAAATGTCAAAGTGGACCGAAGGGGAATGGCGAGCACTACATGAGTGGCTTGTAGATTATTCGCGACAAGTTAAACCTGTTGCTAGATCATGTATGTACCAGGCGGCTTTTGAAGTTATAAATTAAATTTAAGTTAAGATATTTTTGTTTTGCTAGGTTTGGCCATAGCAATCTTACACACTGACATTAGATCAAATTGTTTTTCAATTTTTAGAAACGTAAGCATTTCTTCAAGTTTTGATTCGTTAATATTTTTCATGTCAGCAAATGTCATATGAAATACATCAGGACGGCCTAGCCATCCTTCTATGCTTCTCAATCTTCCAAGAGTCTTGTATCTGTTAATTCTTTTCCTGCCACTATATTCGTTCCATCTTAAAANACTTTCAAATATTTCAACATCTGGTCTGGTCAACAATATTTTAAGGAAAGGTTGTAGTATGGACTCGGCTTCTTCGTTGTAAAGAAAATGTCCCACTCCAAAATGTCCATCACGAACTAGTTTCACAGACTCTTCCATTGGACATTTTGTTTNAGCAAGTTTTGGATTTTTTAATACTTCTTTGTAACGTGGATGATTTGGCTCGGGATATCTTTCATACTTGTGTTCACCAATGTGTATTCCTGCAAATTTAAGTCCTAACTCTTTTAATATATTGGCACACAGATAGGTGCCTGCTTTGGGTTGACTAATTACCATCACTCTCATATGCTTTTTCTCACGTGTTGCCAACACTCTCCCGATTCAAATTCATCTATGTTCCATTGGCAGTATGCTATTTTATTTGCCCAAGTTTTAATATCTCCACAGTAAGGACTTTCAATCCTATTTAACGAATGTGATGTGAGTTCAGAAACCATACTTCCCGGATCACAAGCGATGGTGGGTATGCCATTTAGTACTGCGTCAATTCCTGCACCGGAGGAAAATGTAACCACACACCAAGCATTTTTTATTTGTTCTGTGATTGGTATCCAGGTATTTTTTGTTAGATCGTTGTCTTGCCATTCTACAGCAACAAATTGTTTCACAGTTTCTTTTAGTTCTTCGTGCTTTAAATTCTTTCTATACAACGGGTGTGGTCTAATAATAATTTTCCTTTTTGTATATTTTCTTATTTCTTCTACTGTCCTGTATGTCCAGTCAAAAATATCTGCCCCTCGCAAACTAGCATCACCGACCTTTTGCATACAGATCAATATGTATTCTCCAGTGTTGTTCCAATTTATATTTGTTGTGTAACCGTTCCTTTCAAATACTTTTTTTGATCTATCTCCTTGGATAAATTCAAATCCCCAACGTGCCTGATCCCAAAGAAATCCGTTCACTCCTACTCTAAATTCATTGTGTATGTGAGTGGTGATCGGTCGGCCAATTAACTGTGTTTCAAGTTGTACATAATTTTGCCCACTGTCAAAAATAATACCTTTACCTTTGTGTGCTTTACGTCCACGTTCTCTTTTATAACTTCCAAAAATAATTGAGCAATCATAATTTTTGTGTTCACTACTCTGCACCAATTCAGCGGTATCACCAAATTTATTAACACCCATTGCGAATGATTGAAGAACTTTTTCGTATTCGGGTTTAGATGCTGAATCTTGTATTACTGCTACCTTCATGTAAATATTTAAGGCAGTAAATACAGTTATGCAAGAAAAGATCACCTATGTGCAATGGCTATATGGAAACGTCTGTAACTACAACTGTTCATACTGTCCAATTAAGTTGCACTCAGGAAGTGTAAGATATAATCGTGTGCAAGAGATGGAGAACCATATGCAATATGTTGTATCCAATTTGCGACTACTAGACAGAGAACCGGCTTTTTCTTTTGTTGGCGGAGAGCCTACATTAAATCCTGCGTTGATGCCAATGCTACAAAGAACAGGGAATAAAAAATTAAGGAACCGACTGGTCACAAATGGTTCCGCAGGACTTAAATTCTGGGAGGAGCATTATCATTATTTTCACACCATTGAGATATCATATCATCCAGAATTTGCTGATCTTGAACACATTAAAGAAGTTGTGCATTACATACAACACGAGGATCGACCAGAAAAGGTGTATGTAGATATTGCGGTCCACGTTACCCACGACGATGCCGCGTGGTTAAAAGGTGTTCAAGCATACGAGCAACTGGCAAAAGAATTTTATGACAATGAAAGAGTATGGGTGCATATCAAACTTCTTTACAGTAATTTCACTAGAGGTAAAAAATTCTTTCCTTATAAAACTTATCAAATGGAATACTGGCATAAAAGTAAAGGTATGAATTTTAATGCCGATGAAACAATGTTTAAGGGAAATTTAAAGTATGATGGCCGCCAAAGAGCAAGGCATGACCTTGATCAAAATTGGTTGAGNCGTAAACAAAACATTGTTAAAAAGGATTGGAACTTCAAAGGCTATAATTGTTACGCAGGAGAAGACACTCTTGTTATAGATCACCTAGGTGACGTTTGGCGTGGGTGGTGTAAGGTAGGCAGTCCTTTAGGCAACCTATCAAAAAGAAATGTAAATTTTGATCCAGGATATATACAATGTACGAAAGATACTTGCCGCAACGGACACGATCAAGTGGCAAGAAAGTTTAAATAGTATTGACATAACAAACTAACGAGTTTATTATATAAAAATGCACACAGAGACAGTCACAGAAGTAACGCACTACAACAAAGGTCTATTTTCATTTAAGACAACAAGATCAGCAAGTTTTAGATTTGAGGCTGGAGAGTTCACCATGATTGGACTTCCTGGAACAAAACTATTCAGAGCATACTCGATGGTGAATGGTCCGGGGGAAGAATATTTAGAATTTTTATCTGTAATTGTTCCAGACGGTCCTTTGACTTCAAAACTAAAAGATATCAAAATAGGAGATAAAATTACAGTCGCTCCGAAAGCCACTGGCACACTATTAATTGATTCTCTTCAACCGGGAACTAATTTATGGATGATCGCCACAGGCACTGGTATAGCACCTTTTGTGAGTATTTGTAGGAATCCAGAAACTTATGTGAAGTTTGACAAGATTTTTGTATGCCACACAGTAAGAACAAAAAGTGACTTGGCGTACTACGATTTCTTTTTGAGACTAACTACTTTGGAGCCACATCCACTTTTGCAATATTATCCAACACTGACTCAAGAAGAATGGACAAACAAGGGCAGGATAACCAATTTAATATATTCGGGAGAAGCATTTAAAACATTAGAGACAGAGGAATTCAATCCAGAAAAAGATTCTGTCATGCTATGTGGGGGTCCAGACTTCAACAAAGAGATGATAGATTACTTTAAAAATAAAGACTGGAAAGTTGGAACAACAAGCACTGTTGGAAATTTCGTATACGAAAAAGCATTCGTAGGTTAATCATAGGAGATAAAATTGTTAGAAAAACCACAAGGTAAAAAGTGGCGGAATGCTGAACTGTGGCATTTGAAACTTTGGGACAAAAGGTGGCCTGTGTGTGGATATAGATTGTGTTGGGTGGTAAAAGGTTACAAGCGGGTGGCATTAAGCACAGGGATCATGCACACTAAAATCAATATGCGTATTCAAGATTGGGATAACATCGCAGTCAAAGAAAGATACCACACCGAAGAGGACAAGCGTTTGTTCAAGGACAAGCGTGAACGCATCTGGAACGAGGCCGAACAAAGTAGATTGTTAGTAGCAAGTGGTAAGGCAAAAAAGAAAAGAGGACGACCTAAAGTCCGATACCCCAAGCGGTGATTTGGATCTTTTGGTTATTTTGGTGTATTTGGTATAATTTGGTTGTGGTGCCCCTAGAAGGACTTGAACCTCCAACCTACTGATTACAAATCAGTTGCTCTACCAGTTGAGCCATAGGGGCATATCTTAGAAGTAATATACGCATTTAAAATACCCTTTAAACGTGTTTTAAGCGGCGTACAGTGGGGTTGATGATATTTTGAGTACATAGATTGCCTGTGTAGATTTACCATGCTAGTTTGATTGGAAACGTTTCCAGGTTTTATGTAAAACGTAGAACCAAACACCGTTTATAGAAGGCTCAATAAGAGCAACTAACCCTGCTTCCCAAAGACTNGAACCTGTTAAAACTGATACTACCGTCATGGCAATGCAGATATGTCCTAGTGTGTAGATGATGGCGAGAGTAAAAGAACTCTTTTTCATTAGGTCCTTAAACGCATTAAATATTCCACTTGTAAATTCAGTCATTTGACAAATTCTTTTTTCCGTTTATAATAGCAGTATAACATATTGATATTAAATGTCAATAAGTAAAATAATTATGTTTGAAAAATACTTAACAAGAATAACTATCATTATCTTTTTGTTAACGGTTTTGTTAAGTGCAATTGGTTGTGTTAAGAAAATACCAACTAGAGAATCTAACAGACCCAGTGTATTTGATGGATCGATAAGTAATGCTTTAGGATGTATATTTGCTCCCGACAAATGCGATCAAATCAAAGACATGTCTGAACAAGAAAAGAAAAAACAAGAAGAAGAAATTACCAAAGAATACGAAGAGATGGACAATGGAAAATTGTAAAAAATGTCAGTGTGAAGCACACTGTCCAGAAACGTGTGCAAAATGTGACTGCAAAAAATGTGTTTGCAGTAGTTGTCACAAACAATAAAACCCGATCTACCGGTCAATAAATATCTGCATGATATCATATGACGCTGGAAATCTGGATTGGTTAAGCACACATAAACAAAGACCAATGTTCGTATCGGCATTTGGTAAACACGATCACGAACTTTACGGAAGAAATTTAGATTACAATAAGACAGTAGTGGACTTTAAGAATGTTATGCACGACTGGATNACTTCTCATAAACACATTCAATATCACGGATTGGAAAATTATCCAGTAAAAGATATTATTCTAGGCACAACCCACGCACTAGATGACCTCCATTTTTTATATGGTGACAGGCTTTGTGTCTATGTAAATGAATACAGGTATCATAAAAGAATTACAGATGGAAAAATTAAAANAATAAGAGACAATTCTGAATTACAAAAAGGTGATGCAGTTGTTATATCTTACCCAAGTGCGATCACAACCAACTACCATTGGGATTTTAAAAGTTTGCTAAAGAGAGCAGAAAGCCTAGATGTTCCCATACACATAGACGGAGCATGGTTTGGTTGTTGTAGAAATTTTGAATTGGACCTTTCACATCCACAGATTAAAAGTGTTTTTGTCAGTTTGTCAAAAGCATTTGGAATGGGTGCCCACAGGATTGGTATCAGATATACTAGAGAAAGGCAGAGAGGATCTGTCACAAGCATGAACGAACAAGGGTATGTCAATATTGCTGATGCCTGGTTGGGAATNCAAAGAATAGAGAGGTTTGGTCCTGACTATCTCTGGAACACTTACGAAGAACAGTATGATCAAGTTATAAGGGATTGGAACTTAACAGAGTCAGATGCTTTCCACATTGCTTTTAAAGATCCCGGCAGACTTATTAAGTTAGGCATCAGGACACCGTTGAGATATCTTATAGATAAAAAGTTTGATGCGAGAGGCACAGACGCAGGATTGAATCCTTATGAACTGGCAGAAAAAAAGGCCGGACTATGAAGAACTACACAATTCTAAATATCCCCGAGGATGTATTGAGAGACCTCAAAGAATTAGGCACAACTCTATTTAAAGAAGCAGAATACAAGATACAACCTGTAATAGACAACGGAGCAATATTTAGAATTATTATACGAAAGGGCGGTGAAAACAAATGCCACAATCCAGTGAGAAATGAATTATTTCAAAGCATCATGGACCGTATTCCTTTCGCCAATATAATAACAGGAGTCATGATGTTAAACCTAAAGCCAAATAGATTCCAGCGGGTACACATCGACAGAGATAGACACTGTGCAATCAACGTACCTATCATNATACCAGAGAACACAGAACTTGGCGTTTACAAATATGAACTTAACGATAGTATCGAATCTAAGTGGTTTGATATGCATCCAAACGATCAGAACCCTGGATTTAATCTTGAGGAGAACGGAGATACATATCACATGAAAGAACCTGTGCTTTTAAACACAAAGTCTTGGCACTGGGTATGGAACAAAAGTAATGAGGCCAGAAGTGTTTTATCTTTTGACATTAATAAAACTCCTTATCTAGATACTATTGATATTCTTAAAAAAAATAAGTGGGCATAGGTAAACAAGATGTTTGAACTTTTGACAACCTTTCATAAAGCAGGATGGGAACAGTACGGCAGAAGAATGGTTGAAACTTTTCTTGCACACTGGCCTAGCAATATTAAATTAAATGTGTACTGTGAAAATGTTGATGTCAACCTTAACAATCCTAGAATTATTGAACATGATATTTTTAAAACCTGCGATAAACTTAGACCTTTTATAGACTTGTACAATTCACGTGAAGCAAATGGTTATAGAAATGGTGTGAGAGATTTCAAGTACGATGCAATCAAGTTCTCGTATAAGGTATTTGCTCAGTGCCATTCGATAAGAAACAGTGCGTCGGACAAACTTATTTTTATAGACGCAGATACTTTGACTTTTGCAAGTCCTCCTTTACATCTTATCGATAGGCTTTTGNCAGAAACTGATCTAACTGCATATCTTGGTAGACCTAAAAATAATAAGTTGCCTTTTGCTGAAACAGGATTCATTATGTATAATTTGAAGCACCCAAACATCTTAGAATTTGCTGACGTGTTCGAACAACTATACACCAGCGGAGAGTTATTTGATCTAGATTATCAAGTAGACTGTTATACATTTGACACAGCAAGAAAAAGGATAGAAAGCAAATACCAAACACAAAGTAATGATATCACAGGCCCAGATGGCCTGGGTAAGAAACACCCATTTGTAAACAGCATACTAGGAACTTTCATGGACCATCTAAAAGGAGACAACAGGAAAAACAAAGGAAAGTCTAGCCTAGATGATTTTAAAGATAGAATAAAAACAGAAAGGTCAACTCAACCGTATTGGAACCAATGAGAATTGTTTTAACAGGACACAAAGGATTTATAGGAAGCCATTATTACAAATACGTTAAAGATGATAATGAGGTAAATGCCTATGATTTGATTGAAGATTTTGATCTAAAAGATAAAAGTAAAGTTGATTCTATGCCAGACTGCGACGTGGTTGTACATATGGCGGCGACAAACGGAACAAGATTATTTTATGAGACACCAACTGATGTAACCTTTAACAACACACTGCCTACATTTAATATAGTTGATCGCTACAAAGATACTCCAACAAAAATTGTTTTTACTAGTACCTGTGAAATATTTAATGGTACAATAGATAAAGGACTTTATGATATTCCTACCAACGAACAGGTTCCTATAATGTTTGAAGATATAACAAACGCAAGATGGAGTTACAGCATTCCAAAGGCACTAGGTGAGAATCTAATTTCAAATTTAAAAACACACTGGTTGATAATTAGATACTTCAACGTATATGGTCCTGGACAGAAAGATCATTTCATAAGTGAGTTTGTTAATCGAGTTAAGAACAAAGAATATTATATCAAAGGTAATGACACAAGAAGTTTTTGTTATATCGACGATGCTATACAAATGACACATAACTTAATTGAAAATGTAAANAACAAGATAGTAAACGTCGGGCACCAAGAAGAAATACAAATTGAAACTGTTGCCAAGTGCATAATGGACATCATGGAAGTTGATCCAACTAAATTAGAAATAAAATCTGGTCCAATTGGTTCTGCCAAGCGTAGATGTCCTGATACCAGTTTAGTAAGGGAGTTGACAAAATTTACAAACTACACTCCCTTGGAAAAAGGATTAAGGAAAACTGTGGAAAGTTTAATATGAAGATAGGTATCATAGGACTAGGTGTTGTAGGTAATGCTATAAAGAATGGTTTTGAAAGATTAGATCATAAAGTATTATGCCACGACTTAAAACTTAAATCTACAATAGATACTGTAAAAGAAACTGAAATAGTTTTTATCTGTGTGCCTACACCTCAAGACGAAGATGGAAGTTGTGACACATCGATTATAAAAGAAGTTTTACAACAACTTGACAATTTGATGTACAGGGGCATAGTGGCAATTAAGTCCACTGTTGAGTGCGGCTTCACAGAAAAAATGATTCTACAATTTCCAAAAATGGCACTTTGCTTCGTACCTGAATTTTTAAGGGAGAGATGTGCCGAAGATGATTTCATCAATAATCATAATGTGTTGGCGATAGGTACACACGATAGTTTCGTATTTGATAAACTTGTTGAAGCACACGGCCATTATCCTAAAAATACAATCAAACTAAAACCCACGGAGGCAGAAATTTTAAAATATTACAACAATGTCTTTGCGGCAACTAAGATAATATTTGCTAACATCATGGCAGAATTATGTAACAAAACTGATTGTGATTATACAAGAGTGAAAGATGCTTTCATAAAAGGTGGTAGATGCAAAGATTCATATCTAGATGTAAATGAAAATCTAAAAGGATATGGTGGTATGTGTTTACCAAAAGATGTGAGAGCGATGGCCAAGTTGTTAGAGAAACTAGGAATAGACTTTGACACTTTTAAATCTATAGATTCAGATAACAGTAAATTGAAAACAACAGTTTTCAATGGTATGCGACTTAAATAATTTAAGGTGAGGTGTGGAACTGTTCGTGGTGTTCAAAGGCAACTAACGCCTTGTCTTTAAATTCTTCATACATCACAGTAACCTGTTCGTATTTTTCTTTTGTTAATTTGGCAAGAATGTGTTGCGATGGTGTCTTGCCTGTTTTATCGTGTACTGCAATGTCTACAACAGTAGAAGCAATCGACTTCTCAATCTGGCCTGTGACTGCCGCGGTGACTCCGTTGCCAGTAAGACTGCCAACTATCGGCATAGACTGACAATTGGTCAAAAGCAATATTCCTAGTAGACCTAGTAAAATTCTCATAGCGATTTATTTACTTACAATTAGTCAGCAATAAGTTTGCAGTTATCCGCTGATGCTTTTAATCCAATTTGCTTGTCGTAGATCCAAACGTGTGACCATACAACCTGCTCTCCTTGTACAGAGCATTTCTTACCAAAACTTACTTTTGGATTCTTTGGTACTGTGCAACCAACTAATAACAACGTCGTAAGTACAATTAAAAATGTTTTCATGTGCATATTTACCCATTATAATAGCACATTATAGTTTTTTGTCAATGGCAGATGTGGATAAGTAATGCACACTAGGAGGAAAACATATGTTTTTAACAATTGGTTTTATAGTAGGATTCATCGCCGGATGGTGGGTCAATGAAAAAGTAGAGAACTTGGGAGAAAAACTTAATCCCTTAAAATGGTTTAAGAAAAAATAGTTATGTTTAAAATACCTAAAATTAAAATGCCAAAAGTCAAGATGCCAAATGTTGTTGGTAAAGCAAAGGATCTAGGAAAGAAAATTGGATCTGGAGTTGGGTCAACAGTAAAAGGTGCAGGCGCAGGCATAAAAAAATTAAATCCATTTAAAAAATAATATAACAGCAGAGGACTTACTATGTGGAAATGGTTGGACAAGGTTGTCGCTACGTACGATCCAAATTACTTTAGAAGAAAAGAAAAACCTTTAGTATTGAAAAAGGAATGGATAGTAAAAGAAAAAAAGAAACTAAAAAAGAAAAAGAAAAAATTAAAAAAATAAGTCTTTGGTGTGCGAGAGCAAGTTTCACTGCTTTGTTCTTAACACTTTTTTTTCTTTTTGTAGTCCCGGCAAAGTCGTCTGACTGTCAACAGTACGATAACGAATTTGGAGTTCTTGATTTCAATGTGTTCATGAATCACAGAGAATATCAAAGACTTAATGGTGCTGTCAACGAACTCACGCATCAACTTACGTATGTTCCAGATGAGGTCAAACCTTTGATACAGGCTGAACTGAAACAAATGATTAATGAAAGAGAATCAACATATACTTTGCTTAAAGATCAGAAGTCGCGTTTACAATTCCTCAAAAATGAATTAAGCAAGTGCAAAAAAAATAATTAAAAATCTTTTTTAGAATCTTCGTCCCTGCTCTTTACAATTTTATCTGCAAGTCCGTAAGCAATTGACTCTTCGGCAGTCATAAACTTATCTCGTTCCATGTCGTCTTTTAACTTTTCTAAAGGTTGACCTGTGGTCTTGTGATAGATGTCTGTTAAAACAGTTTTCCAACGTAATAATTCTTTAGTTCTTATCTCAACATCTGTTGCTTGTCCACTTGCACCGCCCAGTGGTTGGTGTATCATGTGTCTTGAGTTTGGTAACAAGAACCGTTTTCCTTTTGTGCCGGCACTTGCAAGTATTGATCCCATAGAGCAGGCCTGTCCTATTACAATGGTTTTGACATCACACTTGATGTACTGCATGGTNTCATATATGGCCATTCCTGCTGTGACTGAACCTCCTGGTGAGTTCACGTAGACAGTGATATCTTTCTCTGGCGCCTGCGATTCAAGGAATAACATTTGAGCACACATGATCGAGGACATATGGTCTGCAACGACACCGTCGAAAACAATGATTCTATCTTTCATCAAACGAGAAAATATATCGTAACTTCTTTCTCCTTTGGACGTTTGTTCTATAACAATTGGTATTAAATTTTTCATAGTTTTATTATACTATTATTTTTGCAAGTGTGTCAAGTAATAAGTGCATGGTAAAAGACTTGCAACCGGTGGTTAAATACTTTTGATATGAAATGGATAGTATTTGCAATTCTTTTATTCCCAAACAGTGTTGAAGAAACTGTATTTGCACAGAAGTTGATGTTTGATTCTAAAGAAGAATGTCAACAAGCACTTGTAGAAAATCCACAAGGTTTCGTAAACAGTTTACAAGATTATTTGAACTGGACATATGGCATGGACCATGGAATTACTGTCACCAATATTGATTGTATAGAAGACGATTATCTAAACACAACTAGCGCCTAGAGGCCCATCATATCTCTTATATTTGGTTCAATCATTTCTCTGCCCCACTGTGGTACCATTGTGATGCGAACATCACAGTTCCTTATTCCGTCAATTGATGTAACTTGTCCTATAACATCCTGTGGAATGCTGTCAGCGGCTGGACAGAAAGCACTTGTAAGACTCATGAGCACGTGTACCACTTCGTCTTTGGTTATCTTAACATCGTATATCAATCCTAGATTGTAGATGTCTACAGAGATCTCTGGATCATAGACATTTTTAAGTTTCTCTTTGATCTGTTTGATATACTTCTCTTTCATGGCTTGATCGTCAATCACATCATTGAGATTGGTTTCAAGATGAGGGTCAACCTTAGGACCGCTCATGTCCATGTCGTGTAAGTATTCTTCAGTCTCTTTCATACAATATCTTTTCTAGATTAGGTATTTTAAACCTAGGTCCTTTAATTACTTTTCCTTCACTATTGTACAACGGTTTCCCGTTTGTGTCAAGTTTACTCATATTTGACTGGTGTACTTCAGTGAAGCACTTGTCTAGATCAATACCAAACGAGTGTCCTGCACCATACACCACATATAGAATATCAGTTAAGGCGTCTGCAACATCAATCAAAGTTCCCTTTTCACAGGCATCTTCTAACTCTTCTAGTTCTTCTTGTATGAGATCCAGTCTCAATTTCTTCACTTGATCCAGTGGCCACTGTGGTTTTTCCANGACGTCCTGGCCAAATGTTTGCATGAACTCTTTTACTTTTCCAAAATTTGTCATTGTTTCTCCTATAAAGTAGTTATAGTATGGTACTCGCGGCCGGACTTGAACCGGCACGGCAATCATTGCCTACGGATTTTAAGTCCGTTATGTCTACCAATTCCATCACGCGAGCGGTGTTGGCCTACTCGGCAGGACTCGAACCTGCAACCTACGGATTAGAAGTCCGTTGTTCTATCCAGTTGAACTACGAGTAGTATGATTGTTGGCAAGGGCCTTGGCGGCGAATTATTGCACTTACCCGAACTATTGGACCAAGACCCTCTTCTCCTCTGTGATCGACATTGTGGCGTAATTGCCGAGCGGTGCCGGTTCGCTCTGTTATAGACAACTTGGTGTTGCCTATCTCTGTGTGTTGCACACTAAACTATTATTATTAATATAGCACAATCTTTGATTGTGTCAACAGAAAAATTAAAAAAGTTGAAATCAACGTGTCCGTGTGTTATATGGAAGTGCCTGGTGTCTCAGGTTCACCATATCCATCGCCCTGACCATCTCCGTCTATGTCCGGAGACATATTGAATTCCTTCATCATGTCCTCGATAGAGTCTGCTTTAACGCAGTAGATTGTATCAAGTGTTTTTGGTTCACCGTATGCTTGATTGATGGCACTATGTACCCATGGTAGGTTCTGTTGCACAAACATCTGACAATCGGGAATATTATAGAACTGTGGTTTTTTGAAAACAAAACTCTGTTGGAATGATTCGCCCGGCGCCATCTGCAAGAAGGCTACTATTAAGATTAACTTTGACATCTTCTGACCTTTCCGATTACCAAACGTATATGCCGAGATAGATTCCCACTACAAGAGTGATTAGAATTATTGACACATAGAAATTCATGTTATAAAGTTATTTAGTTTATGAATTGACTCTATTGAACTTTATATATTTTTTTCCAATCATGCAGTGTAAGATCGGGTATCAGCAACTTGGCAGACTTCTGACTTGTGGATACTGCGTTAAGTTTGTCCTTGCCCAACCGCGAGACATAAAATTCTTCCAGTTCGGCATCTTTTCTCATCGTGAGCCACAGACCAACTGGCACTGTCCATCCTGTCTTCTCTTTGTTGATTATGTCTTTGGGTAGCAGTCTGCTGTAGGCAGTTCTGCTCATTATCTTGGTTTCTGCCCTGCTGACCTTGTGTTTGGTGTGAATGTCTAGGCAGTACTGCATGAACGTTTTACTTGCCAACGGGAAACGCCCTTCCATGCTGTAGGCCATTCCGTAGTTGTCGTTCCTGCTGAAGAACTCTGCTGGACACTGTGTCACACAATCGAGCGCCATGTATGAACCCACTGGGTCATTTGGATTCCATAGGTCGTCTGGATAGCACTGTTCCAGTGCGTCCACCAGATCCTTGTCTGACAACTTGACGTCAACGAAAACTTTNGGTCTCTTGAGCCTGTTCAACCACACAGTCAGCAGTTCTCTCCAACTGGTGGGCAGGCTGTCTTTCACTTCATAGAACATCTTTTGGTACTTGGGATATCCGCACAGCAGTTCGTCGCCCATGTCTCCCGCAATCGTTACCACTATGCCCTTGCTGGCAAGATGCTTGTTGGTGTGGCAGTACATCGCCATGCTGGGGTTGAATGATATCTGTTCCATGTGTCGTAGGCAGTCGTTCCATGCTTCCATGTAATTCTTGGGTGTTATGATCACTTCTTCGTGGTTGTACCCTTCTGCTGTGGCCAACACCTTTGCGGCTTTGGCGTCGCTGTTGAAGTCTTCCTGCTTTCTGCCATCTATGTTGGTGACCGCGACGTCTGGTTCAATCCTGTTGGTGAATGTGTTGATGCCTCCATGCAGTCTGCCCAACTCGTATGCCACCATGCTGGAGTCCATCCCACCACTGAGGAACACGCCGATCTTTCTCCTGCCCATGGCGGACCTCTTCACAGCGGCGGCCACCTGTTGCCNGAACTCGGTCTCGTCGAAGCCGTTGACTCCGTTGGGCCTGACCAACACCCGCTTGGCTCCTGTGAACTGACGCGACTGACAGTTGTAGATCCTGGTCTCTCCCGGCAACAACTGCTTGATGTTCTTGAACACAGTGTTACGCAGTGGATTGCAACCTGTACGACTCTGGAAAGCACAGGCCAGTTCGTCCAACTGTCGCGATCCTGGAACCCTGTCCTGCAGGCCCTTGATCTCAGAACCAAACACCAGTCCTTCTTTGATCTCTGCATAGTACACCGGCTTGACGCCCGCATGATCCCTGCTGAGCCATGTCTCCTGTCTGGCTGTGTCGTGGTAGGCGAAACCGTGCATGGAGTCTATCTCGTCAATGAAGTCCAATCCAAACTTGTCTAGTCCCCAGGCAAGTAGTTCTGTGTCGCAACCCGTGGTGTCTGTGAACTCCCTGTGTCTGTCTTTCAGTTCGTAGTAATTGAATATCTCACCGTTGTACACCAGTATGTTGCCCTTGGGAGTGGTCCATGGCTGTGTTGCATTGCCGGGTTCACCCATTATGCTCAATAGGTTGTGGCCCAGGGTCATGCTGTCGTTGTGCCAGACCGCTGATCCGTCGGGTCCCCTGTGCTTACATCTCTGTATGTATTGCTGTATGAACTCTGTGTCTCGAGTGGTGATTCCGTAGATGCCGCACATATGCTTAATTATCAGAGGCGGTTACAGCATGATAAAATTCCGCTGTGCAAATTTTTTTGATCTGAGGAACACCCACCCCGGGTGCTTTTGTCTACTCTGTTGGGTATTCGCCGCTGGTCTTCCTGATCATACGCAGTGCTTCCTCGAAGTACTCCTCGCACTTGTCCACGTTGCCCTGTGTCTTCTCGCTGACTGCCTTGTCCCTCATCTCCAGTGACTGTTGGTACAGTGGTGCGTCTGAACGTTTGCCGTTCACTATCATGTTCTGGTAGTGTGTGGCGTCATCCAAGCAGGTGCCGTTTCCGGTGCTGTGTCCCGCTTTTGCAGGCAGGGTCATTATGCTCAGTAACACGATTGCTGATAGTATTGCCATCAATCTCATATGTTGCTCCAGTGTTGTTTGTGTGTACTTATCTGTGTGTGCTGTTATATCTGCCGCGGCCCAACATTGCTGATCGCTTGCCGAACTCCTTGGCTCCGTACTCGATCCAGTAGTATTCACAGGGCAGATGCGTGGTCACTGAATTGAGATCGATGCAGGTCATCCTGTCGTCATCAAAAAACATATTACTGGAATTNAGATCATGATGAGCGATGTGGGTGCCNTANGTGATGTTGTGGCGTAGCACGTTGGTGATGAACTGGAAATACGTCACTTGCAGGCGTTGTAGCAGTCGGATCTTTTTTTCCAGAGTGTCCTGCTGAACCCAGATNTGGCCATTGTGCAGAGCATGACCAGGTGCAATTGCCGTGATCAGTGTGTCCTCGTTGGCCTCAAATATGCGTGGGAAATGACCGTGCCGATCTGAGAACCCGTTCAGTGTGTGCATCCACAGTTGGTGATCGGGGTTTTTGAACTTGTAGTTGGGTTTGAACTCTTTGATGATACGGCCGTTGTGCTGGGTGACTTTGACCCGATGGTCTTCTCTTATTGTGGTTTGCATACTGTACTTATCTGCAGATGCAGGTCTTCGGTTTGAGCCAATAATATCGGTTGACTTACCACTTGCGAATAATTACTATTAGCAAAAGGAGATAATTTATGGCTTTTTTACTACACGAATTGATGGAACTAGTATTGCTTGTATCAGCAATAGCAGTCACATGGGCAGTGCCAAGACCAGCATGGGTTTCTAGACTATACACTAGGATTGCTAAATTCTTTGGTTCTACTAGAACTTTCAACTAATCAATAACACTTATCGATAGCACACACCCGACCTGTATACGCAGTGTTTTGGGTGCTGTGCATTTTTTTTAATATGGGGGNATTTTATCATCGACCTGGTGATTTCTAGACCATGGGGTTGCCAAATCCAAAAAAATTTCCAAAAATCAAATAGTAATGCGACCGCCTTGGAAATTTTCTTCAACTCAGATTCACATCGGCCACCTGGCCAACCATTCTTGATTGTGTCAAAAGGTGCCCTGCATATGCACCTAAGCACACACACAGGGCAGGTTTTCCGAAGGGAGGTCGGAAACTGTTTATAGTCTGGGGGGTGGGCCGCCTATCAGCAACACTATCAATGTGAAGCAGGTGGCCATCACTATGAACTCGAGACCCATCATACGGCAGTCCCCAATATCAATAGTGCCGCCANCACTATCATGACCGCGTATATCCATGGCATGGCGTCTTCCTTAATGTCTTTTAGATATTGTAAGAACATCCGCATCTAGTTGCTCTCCGGCTTCATGCAGGTGCTTATGGCCAACTCCTTGTACCTATCTGGGGCCATCTTCCACANGTCCGCTATCTTCAATACCATCCTCAACGATATCTCTCTCAACCTGTGCCTGTTGTCGAATATGAACTGCACCAGGTCGGCCTCNNTCGCCTTGTCCATACGATACTTCTCCAGCATACCTTGTCGGCAGATCTGTCGGATACGGAGCATACGATCCCGCATGGAGTCTATGGTAAGATCCAGGTAATGGCATCTGCTTTGTAATGCTTCTAGGTGGTCCTGTAGTTTCTTGGATCTCACATTGTCGAACTTGACATTTGTTATGAATATGATGCCACCGTTGAACTCAAAACTGTTGGGCACACCCTCGTTCCGTAGTGCCGAGGATTCTGTGTTCCAGTGTAGGGTTCGCTTGCGACCCGTGTCCAATGCGGCCTTAAGCAGGTTCAGGGCCAGGTCATCATACAAGATCGCGTCACAGTCATCAAAGCACACAACATGGCCCGGATCCGCGTGTTCATATAGTTTCTTGTAGAGCCCCACCGCACTCATGGCACCCTTCACAACCTCGAACTTCCGCTTGTTACCAGCGATGTCGTCAAAGGTGGAGAACCTCTCCAGTGTGGTCTCGACTCCGTAGGATTTACCAATGCCGGGCGGGCCTGACACTATCATGGCCCTCACCTTGCGGGTGGCCACTGCCTCTGCCATCTCGTTCAAGATGTTGAACTTGCTCTCTATACGGCCTATGGCGTCCTCGTCGCTCTCTTCCGGCTCTGCGGGCGACTCACCCTTCTGCAACTCGTCTCTGAACTTGATGTACTCGCCCTCGGCCACGATCTGGAAACTGGTCAGACTGGGCACATTTATTCGCACCTTGTCCAGTCCCTCATAACCCGGCAACTCACTCACAGCACAGGTCACGAATCCGCCTGGCTTGTTAGAGAACGATTGAAAGTCCTTTATGATGGGCAACACCCGGCCAGACTGATCTGTGCCTCGATAACTGCCTGTTTCTATTCTAATGTATTTCTTCAAGATTTTTCTCCCTTTTTTGTATTATGTTCATTATAACACCCATTGACAATATGTCAACCGCATGGTATGGTTTGGTAGAGTTTGGTAATGACCAAGTGGTCGTGTGAGCCGTTGCGGTCGTGTTGGTAAAGTTTGGTAATCGTGTCCGGGTTCGCAGGCCTGGCAAACACATGGTGATCTTGGTTGGTAAGGTCTGGTAAAGTCTGGCAACACTATACGAGCAGGCCATATTGTTGGCAGATCCTGGCGCTGTCTGAAGCCTGGCTCCATATGGTGGGCATGACCCAGAATACAAGAGCGAAGCAAGGTTTTTCAAAGAAAAATCCTTAGGATGGGGCACTATGCTAAAATGCTCCAAGCATTTATAACACCTAGCGACCCAGTCTATAAATAGTCGTATGCCAATACCAGAAAAGGTCCTCCGGCCAGAAATAAAGGACACAGATCCACCCGCACCCACAGGCATCAGGTCACATCTCAGATCGCTGTCAAAGGCCTCCGTCTGTGTATCATGCTGGATACTAGGGTTGTCAGCGGTGTTGGTAATTCTAAGCATCATATTCTAACCGCCTTCATAATCACATATTGTCTAGTCACCCTTTCCACGGTGTGATCCAAGGTTGCACGAGCGAGCGAGCGAAGTGTGGATACACCTTCAACTGCGAATGAGCAGGTAGGTATCCAATCACTATTACAGGATCGGTAAGCATGAATCAAGGTGTCAATTTTGCTATCACGCGAGTTTCTTCGAAACTCTATGGACTTGTCGCTTGGTAAAATTTTTGGCGCAACGCCTTCGCTTCGCTTGTGGGTCACAAGGGGCAACTTGGTAATACCAATATCGCATCTGATATCTTGCATATTCCTGACAACACTATGTTCGACAGCACGAGAATCCCCAACACTTCCAGCATCCATAAATCTCCTATTCGTCCTTTAATTTGTCAACTATCTTCTTCTGTTCTCGGTCATAGTCCATGGAGTACCACTTGTAGACCATGTACACCGGCACCACTATCAACACGATGGGCATGAACAGGCCGTCCTTGCCAAAGTATATCAGCACCTTTAGGAGTGTGATCATCGCGATCAGCACACCCATCATCTTCACTATCAACGGCCAATTGCTCTTGGCATCGTTCCAGATCTTGTTCACTATCCATTGTAATCTACTCATATAACTCACTTCCAAAGCAGGTTCACCAACTCCTGCGGTTTCCATGATATTGCGAAACCATTTGTTTGGATAATTCTATTGTTCTTCCAGTCAATCAAAGTAAGTCTCAATCCGTGTCCTCTCATCTGCACTAGGTCATCTACGCCATAGCCGTTCAACCAAAAGAACATGGCATACTTGGGACCAAACTTCTTGCCTGTTTCTACTGCATTGTCAAAAGCATTGTGGAGCAACTGGCCTTCGCAACTTGCAGGATCTTTCATCAATTCTATCACATACATTCCAAATCTCATCCAGTCATCCCTAGTGAACTTGAAATTGTTAGATGCCATTCCTGTGCCTTTTTTGTCCACTAACAACTTGCTCTTGTTCGCGAATCCTGCCTCGTTGGCAACATTCTTGTTGAACCATTTTATGAATTTCTTCTTGCCACCTAGGTGATTGACCAATGCCAACAACACCAGATCCGTGTTCTGGTTAGAATAGTGCCATTTGTTCTCGCTCGGGTATTCCAACTCTTTCTTGAATCTGTTCACCTGTGTTATGATGTCGATCTTCTTGCGATGGATAGATTGAAGTTTATAACCAATTATGTCCTTGTCTCTGGCCATCATGTTCAAACTCTGCAACAGAGTGATGTCTTCATAATAACTGCCTGCGATCTGCTTAGAATAGTATCCATGAGTCTTGTTCAGGTCCAAACCATTTCTACAAACTGCCGTCGCAATCGCAACACCCAAGACACTCTTGCTTCTGCTATTACCTGCGATAGGAACAGAGTCCTTCACATAGTCTCTCTTCCAGTCATGCACTAGAACACCGTTTTCCATCACCATCAAACTACTGATATCTCGATTGTAAACGAAATCAAAAACCTTGCTGTCTAAAGGCTTGATGTCTTCATTGATAACTCTTACTTCATTGCCTTTGCCAAACTTCCAACTCTTAAGACCACCATTGTTCCTGTGATCCCTGTCCATGATAGAGTGTTTTCTGTAAAAGTTATAGGCCCAATAGGCGTGTGATCTAGTACAATTCAAACAATCATCTTTAGGATACTCTATACTAGGAAATTTCTTCTTCCATTCGTTCTTGCTGGGAGCATCTGCAACTGCCGTAGAACTAAAAGCAATCATTCCTGCCACTGCCAATGTCTTGAATATTTTCTGCATATCAACTATCCTTCTGTTCATGCTATATTTTAACATGAACACACATACCGTCAACCGCTCAAAACCTTCCATTTTATGGAACAGATTACTCGGTTTTTTCAGTCAATTCCACCAATAATTTGTTCATAATCGCAAGGGCCAATTCTTCACCTTTATCTGCCACAATCTTTGACTGATTGTTAGTGATCAATTGGTGTTCTCCTGATATCCTGTCTTTGATATCTCCTATCTGAACTGCCAAATAGATCAACAGGGCAAGAATTGAAAAATTGATTCCCATATTGATATAGTGTGGTCTATCTTTCATGCCTTCCTCCT
>NZHE01000026.1 GCA_002691145.1 Rickettsiales bacterium | reverse complement strand
AGCTTTTCTTAAAGCTTCTTGCTCTTTAAGTTTACGCTCTTCTTCAGCTTTTCTTAAAGCTTCTTGTTCTTTGAGTTTACGTTCCTCTTCAGCTTTTTTATTTATTTCTATTAGATTTTTAGGAGGTATCAAAATTATTTCTTTTTCCCCATCAACACCAATTTGAGGCATTAAAACTCTTTCGGAAGATAAAGGTATTTCAATTTTTAACTTGTTTTTATTATTTACATTCTTTTCATTAGAATATAAATAATCAATTTGAAAAAATAAAAGAAAGATAACAATAAAATAATTTATAAAATTAAATATACGCATATTTAAATTATATCCTTTTTTTATTTTTTTTCACATATTATTTATGATTTCTTTTATTGAGTTTTGACATTTTATGTTACTCGCATAAAAAAGATTTGTTTTGTTAATATTCAAGTTTTCTGCAACACCTCCGGCCTCTCTTATAATCAATGTTCCTGGAATAAACTCATTGTTTTTTAAGTTCATTTGAATCAATGCCTCACTTCGTCCAGAAGCTACATAACATTTATCTAAATTAGAACATCCAGTTTCTCTTAAAAATATAAATTTTTCTTTTACTTTTAGAGATTCTTTTGTTTTTTCAATATTATTTACAATGAGAAGTGAATTTTCAATTTTTGATCTTAGTGATACTCTGATTCTTGAGTCATTTAAATATGCTCCTTTACCCTCTGAGGCATAAAACATCTCATCTTTTATCGGATCGTAAATTAGTTCTGTAACTATTTTCGAATTTTCACTCATAGATATGGACATACAAAAATGAGGAATGGCATGAGAAAAGTTAATAAAGCCATTTAAGGGACATACAAAAAAAAAATCATTCGATTTCTCTTTAATATTATTAGTGTCAGAAAATTGAAATGAATAATTTGGCTTGAACTCACTTAAAACTATTTGAATTTTTTGCTTTATTTTTATAATTGCTTTTCTTGAAAAGTCCTCTGTCCCTCTAATTGAACTCTGAAGTTTTTCAACTTCACTGAAGTCTCTCAAGATATTTCTGCCAATATTCCTAAGAGATTTAGACAATATGTTGATACTTGGATTTATGTATACCATGACTTAATCTTTTGATTTTTCAATATATTCAAAATTCTCAGAGTTAATAATTATTTTGTCACCTGATTTAATATGTGGGGGAACTAAAACACGCAATCCATTATCAGTTTCAGCATTTTTGAAAGAAGTAGATGCAGTTTGCCCTTTTACTACTGCATCAGCAGATTCAATTTTGATTTTGACAGATTTAGGAAACTTTATATTTATAATTTTATTGTCAATATAATCCGCAATTAATGTCATTCCATCTTCTAGAAGATGAATTTTGTTACCTAAATTTTTTATGTCATATTGGAACTGTTCAAAGTTTTCTTTGTTCATTAAAGTTAATGAATCTGAATCCTTAAATAAATATGTACATTCAATTTCTTCTGTATTTAATTTTTCAATATTTTCGGAAGTTCTCCATCTTTCGTTTGTTTTGAGACCAGTTAATAAATTTCGCATCTCAACTTGAATAAAGGCACCTCCTTTTCCAGGTTTAATTGTATTTGTATTTAGAACTTGGTAGATTTTTTCTTGATACTTAATAATATTTCCAACTCTTATTAAATTAGCGATTATTTTCAAAGATTCCTCCGATTTATTTTTAATAAATTTTGAAATTTTTTTGATGATCTTACCGGCCCTTCATTAAAATTCCAAATCTGATTTATAATAGCAAAGTTATCTGGTTTTAATATTTTTAATTTATAAAAATTTTTATGATTAATTCCGCCAATAAGTGTTATCGGAATGTTTACATTTTTTTTTATTTCATAAAAAAGTTTTTCAGAAAGATTTTTTCTGTAAGTTTTTTTTGTTTTTGATTTATATAACGGACCTAGAGCAATATAATCAGCACCGTTTTTTTCAGCTTTAATAGCTTTTTTAATAGATTTCCCGCAGCTTATACCTATGACAAAATCATTACCTAAATAATTTCTCGCTTCTACGCAATTAGTATCACTTTGGCCCAAATGAACTCCATCAAATTCTAGCTTTTTTGCTAATTCAATATCATCATTTACTATAAATTTAATATTTTTTTTTTTACAAATATCATATAATTCCTTGTGATATTTTTCTATGAAATCTCTGTTTTTTTTAATTTTTTCATACTTAGGTCTTAGTTGAAAAAATTCTATGTTAATATTTTTTGTAATTTCTTCAAAAATATATTTATCGAATGCCTTATCTTCACAAGGCGGGGAGATTAAATAAGCCTTCATTATTAATTTTTCATAAACTCGTAAAGAGTAATGTTTTTTTTATATAATTCTTGATATTCAAAAATTTCCACATCATATTTTTTTGCAAGGCTTTTTATTTTTTTTCTAATCTCTGTATTTGAAGGTGAAAATATAATTGTATTTATGTTAACTTCAATTAGTTGAAGAACTAGATTTAGATCATCCTCACAATTAATAAATATTTTTATGCGTCTTTTTTTTAAATAAAAAAAAAGTTCTTTAATATAGGGACTGCCTTTCCAAACTGCTAATCTGTATGGATAAATAATATTTACTTTTTTTTTGTATAAGATATTTATTCTTTCAATATAATCCTGCTCTGTTATTTGATTATTTGAATTATTTTGAAGCATTTAAATTAAAAATGAATAATGATACATCAATTAGTCTATTCGAGAACCCCCACTCGTTGTCGTACCAAGATAACACTCTGCAAAAATTTTGGTCAACAACTTTTGTTTCAAGTGTATCAACAATTGAACTATGTGGGTTATGATTTAAATCCGAAGAAACCAGAGGAGAATTTATTGTTTGAACAATATTTTTAAAATCAGATAATTCAGCTTTTTTAAACAAGGAATTTATTTTTTCTACGTCAGTACTTTGCTTTGTTTTGAAGCAAAAATCCACAAGTGAAACATTTGTAGTTGGCACTCTAATAGCACTTCCATCAAGTTTACCTTTGAGTTCAGGCATTACAACTTCGACAGCTTTTGCTGCGCCTGTAGAGGTTGGAATCATTGAGGAAATAGAATTACGTGCTCTTCTAAGATCTTTGTGAAATGTATCTATGGTATTTTGATCACCTGTAATTGCATGAACAGTAGTCATGTAACCTGACTCAATTCCCAATTCTTTGTGAAGAATAAAAGCAAGTGGTGCTAAACAATTGGTAGTGCATGAACCATTAGAAATTAACAAATCAGTATTCTTAATATTTTTGTGGTTTACCCCGAACACTACGGTTTGGTCAGCATCAGATGAGGGTGCAGAAATTAAAACTTTTCTAGCCCCCGCCTCTAAGTGTTTTGAAGCTTGTTTTCTATTGGTAAAAACGCCAGTTGATTCAATAACCACATCAACATTAAGTTCTTTCCATGGAAGTTTATTTGGTTCTCTTTCATTATAAAAGTTGATAGATTGACTATTGACTTTTAAAATATTTTCTTTAACTTCAATTTTTTCCTTAAACTGACCATGCACAGAATCATATTTAAGTAAATGTAAGTTTGATTTGAAATCTCCTAGATCATTAACTGCAACTACATCTATATGTTTTTCGTTTCTTTCAATCAAAGCTCTTAAAGTTAATCTTCCAATTCTTCCAAATCCATTAATTGCTATTTTTAAAGACATTTTTTATTTCCCATTTTGTTATTTAACTGATTAAATAGTTATTGGATTAATGTAAAGACTTTGTGTAAAATAATTTTATTTTTTTTAATTATGAATTTAAATGAGCTAAATAAATTATCATTAAGAGTTAAAAAAATCATTTATATTTTAGATAAAGGAGATTTGGATTTTATTAACACATCGACAAAAGTTTCTATCAATAAAGAATTTCTAATTAGAGCACACAATGCTCTTGAGAACTCAATAAAAAGATTAGAAAAAAAATAGTATGCCGGAAATCAAAATAATTGTTAATAAAGATGAATATACACTTCAATGTGAGGAAGGTGAAGAGGATGAATTAACAAGAGCGGTCAAAATTGTTAATCAAAAAATGGATATTTTTAAAGATGAGGTCCATATTCAAAAAAAAACAAAACTTCTTATGGTGGCAATTTTACTTGCCAGTGAATACAATGAGAGAAAAGATATAATTACAAAACAGGAAAGTATTTTAAAGGATGTTGAAAAACTTATTCAGAAACTTGAAAAAAATATAGATTAACTAAGATGAAACAATCTAAAGCTAAAGAGCAGTTACGAATCATTTATTTAAAAAAAAGACAAAATATAAAAAAAAAATTAGTGAAAACTTTTAGTTTAAATTTTAGGCTATTAAAATTTTTAAGTAAGTATAATACGAAAATCATTTCTGGATATTTTTCAACGAAAAATGAGGTCGATATTTTTTATACTTTAAATTTTTTAAAGGAGCAAAACACCAAAATTTGTTTCCCTTTTATAAAAAATTTAAAAGAAAGATTATTTTTTAGTTTTTGGGATTTTAATGAACCATTAGAAATTGGAAAATTCAATATAAAGGTTCCATTTTCTAAGTGTGAAATTGAACCGGATTTATTAATTGTTCCTCTTGTTTGTTTTGATTCATTGAAATACAGAATTGGTTATGGAGGAGGATATTATGACAAAACAATTCAATATTTAAGAAAAAAAAAAATATTGTAGCAATTGGAGTATCTTTTGATGAACAAGTTACAAAAAAGGTACCAAAAAATTATTTTGATCAAAAATTAGATTTTATTATTACTCCAACTAGTATAATTAAGTAATATGAAAATTTTAGTTTGTGGTGATGTTGTTGGAAAATCTGGAAGAGAAATTATTGAAAATAAAATTCCCGGATTAAAAACTGAGGAATCTTTAGATTTTATAGTCGTAAACGGTGAGAATGCTGCTAATGGCTTTGGTATTACAAAAAAAATTTGCCAACAGTTTTATAACATTGGAGTTGATGTCATAACAACTGGTAATCATGTTTGGGATCAAAAGGAAATAACAGGATATATCGGAAACGATAAAAGACTCTTAAGACCAATAAATTTTCCAACTGATTCACCAGGAAATGGGTATGGAGTTTTTTCTATGGTTAACGGAACCTATGTAGTTGTAATTAACCTGATATGCAGACTATTTATGGATCTTTATGATGATCCTTTCAGAGCCATCGAATCTGTTTTGTATAAATTAGATAATCAATTGGGAAAAACCATAATTATAGTTGATATCCACGGAGAAGCAACTTCTGAGAAAATGGCTTTAGGGCATTATTTAGATGGGAAGGTTTCTGCTGTTGTAGGAACACACACTCATGTTCCAACAGCTGATCCACACTTACTAGAGAAAGGAACTTTTTATCAAACTGATCTTGGTATGTGTGGCGATTATAATTCTGTAGTTGGAATGGATAAGACCATATCTTTGTCAAGATTTTTGCATAAACATAAAAAAAGTCGATTTGAGCCTGCAAATGGAGAAGCCACTTTATGTGGTATAATTTTAAAAATTGATGAAATGAGTCTAAAGGTTCAATCATTCAAACAAATAAAAATTGGTGGCATCATAGGGAATAAATAAAATGGCAGGTCATTCAAAGTTTAAAAATATTATGCATAGAAAGGGTTCTCAAGACAAAAAAAGGGCAAAGCTTTTTTCGAGATTAACTAGAGAAATTTCTGTTTCTGCAAAGCTAGGAATACCTGATCCAAATGTTAATCCAAGATTGAGAACTGCCATAAACAATGCTTTTGCAGCAAACATGCCTAAAGACAATATTGACAAAGCTATAAGGAAACACTCTGAAAATGAAAAAAATAGTCTAATCGAAGAAATTGTTTATGAAGGCTATGGTCCCTCTGGTATAGCTGTAATTATAGAATGTATCACAGACAATAAAAATAGGACTGCCTCCGAAATAAGATCAACTTTTTCTAAAAATAATGGTAATCTTGGCATTTCGGGTAGCGTCAGGCACTTTTTTGAGAAAGTTGGAATAGCAGTTTATTCTAAAAATATTTGCGAATTTGAAGATATTTTTGAATTTTCTATATCCGTTGGTGTGATTGATATACAAGAAACTGAAGAACATTACGAACTAACAATACCAAATGAAGAGTTTCATGCAATTCTTGAGAAACTTGAGGTTAAATATGAATTACCAGTGTCCTCCAGCGTTGAATGGAAAGCGAAAGAACTCTTGCAACTTGAAAAAGAGAAAATAGTTAAAGTTATTGAATTACTTGAAAAGCTTGAAGATATTGATGATGTGCAAAATTTATATTCTAATTTGAAAATTCCAAATGATATTTTATGAATGAAAAATAATGCAATTATCTTAGGAGTGGATCCAGGTCTCAGTTCAACAGGTTGGGGCGTAATTGAAAATCAAGGTAACAGAGATGAACACATGGATAATGGGGCCGTTATTACAGATTCGAATCTAACCATTGGTTTTAGACTTGAGAAAATTTTCAATGAATTGAATAAAATGATTAAATTTTTTAAACCAAGTTATCTAGCTGTTGAAAATATTTTTATTAATATTAATCCTGAGAGTTCAATAAAACTTGCACAGGCAAGGGGGATTATCTTTTTATCTGCTGCAATAAACAAAATTGAAATTAACGAATACTCACCTAATCAAGTAAAAAAAAATTTAGTCGGCTACGGACATGCGACAAAAATACAAATTAATGAAATGTTGAAAAGATTATTTCCTGGTATAAATATTTATAATAATGATTCAGGTGATGCATTAGCAGTTGCAATTTGTCATTCAATGCGTTTGAATTTTAATAAAAAGGTAAATTTCAAGAAGTGATTGTTAAATTTAAAGGACATGTAGAGGAAATAAAAGATGATTCGCTTCATCTGTATGTAAATGGGATTACATATAAAATTTTTGCTACAACTAGAGATTTAAATTTAATTACTGAAGATTCTAAAACGATTGAAGTCCATGTAAATCAGATTTTCAGGGATGATGGAAACTTTTTTTTTGGTTTTCTAGATTTGAATGAAAAAATTATGTTTGAAAACTTAATAAAAGTTCATGGAGTTGGAGGTAAAATGGCATTAAATATTCTTTCAATAATGAATATCAAAGAACTTATACAATCAGTTCAGCAAAATAAGTTATTAAATTTCAAAAAAATTTCGGGGGTAGGAAATAAATTGGCACAAAGACTTATTAATGAAATGAAGGATAAAATAGAGACTACTCTATTTGATGAAAATATCAAATCATCCTCAATTTATGAGAAAAAATTACAAGATTTAACATCCTGTTTAGTAAATTTAGGATTTCAGAACAAAATTTCAGAGGATGTTGCAATTTCTGTTATCTCCGAAAATAGTGATAATGAATTAGAAAACTTAATACCAAAAGCTTTAAAACTTATAAAAACAAAATAAAGTCTCTTAGATGATAGAAATTAAAAATGAAAAGATAACTGGACTTAAGAAATTAAAAGAAGATTCTGAAATTTTGAGCTTGAGACCAAATTTATTGAGTGAATTCATTGGACAAAAAACTTTAAAATTAAACCTTAATACATTTATTCAGGCCTCTATAAAAAAAAAACAATCCTTGATCATGTAATTTTTTACGGACCACCAGGCTTGGGTAAGACTACTTTGGCTAAAATCGTTTCAAATGAAAAAAAAACGAATATACACATTACTAGTGGACCAGCTTTTACAAAAAAAGGGGATCTTGTTACTCTATTAAGTAACCTTTCCAATGGAGATATTTTATTTATAGATGAAATACACAGATTATCTCCAATAATTGAAGAAACATTATACCCCGCTATGGAGGATTTTAAATGTGATTATGTTATTGGTTCGGGTCCATCAGCAAGAGTGATGCAAATTTCAGTTGAGCAATTTACTCTTATTGGAGCAACTACTCGATTAGGACTGCTATCCAGACCATTGAGAGATAGATTCGGTATTCCACTTCAATTAAGTTTTTATAAACCAGAGGATCTAAAAATCATTATAATTAAAGTTGCAAAATTAATGAAGGTTCATATTAATGAAGAAGCCGCAATTGAAATAGCAATAAGATCTAGAGGAACACCGCGTATATCAATTAGATTATTGAAAAGGACAATAGATTTTGCTGTTGTCAAGGATTCAGGGAAAATAGATGTAGAAATAGTAAATCAGTCATTAAAGAATTTAAAAATTGATGCTTTGGGTTTAGATGAAATGGATAGAAAATATATGAACTGTATAGTAAAAAATTACGAGGGAGGACCTGTTGGCATTGAAAATTTAAGTGCTGCATTACTGGAGGAAAAAGACATTCTCGAAGATGTGGTTGAACCATTCCTTATCCAAAAAGGATTAGTTCAACGAACTTCCAGAGGAAGGGTTTTATCGAAGAAAGGATTATTACATATTGAAAATCACAAAGGTTAATAAACTCAAAAAATCAAATTTTAAAATAAAAGTATTTTATGAAGATACAGATTGCGCTGGCGTTGTTTACTACGCTTCGTACTTGAAATATTTTGAAAGAGCTAGAACTAATCTATTAATAACTCTATATCCAAAAATAAAAAAAATACTTCAAAATGGTGATTTTTTTTTTGTTGTTAGAAAAATAAATGTAACTTATTTAAGACCTTGTTTGTTATTTGATGATTTAGTTATTTCAACAATTTTAAAAAAAGTTACCAAAACTTCAATATGGCTTGAACAGATATTAAAAAAAAACACACAAGAACATTGCATCATGGATGTTCAACTGGTTTGGATAAGTAGCAAAAATCAAAGACCCACAAAAATAATTAATGAATTAAGTTTTTTACTTAATGAAATAAAATTAGTATAAATTATTTATGGATGAAACTTTAGAGAAAATTGTGCTTGATGAAACATCTTCGACTTTTTCATTAATGTCTCTTTTTCTTGATGCTGATATTGTAGTAAAGTCGGTGATCGTTATCCTGATTTTTGCATCAATCTGGTCATGGACTATTATATTTTCAAAATTTTCAACTTTAAAAAACTTATTTAAAGAAGCTGAAGATTTTGAGGAAAGTTTTTATTCAAGTTCAACGCTTCAAAAACTGTCCAATAAACTTGGAAATAGCCCAACTAATCCATTTGAAGCAATTTTTTTTTCATGCATGAGTTATCTTGATAAAATAAAACTTGGTACAGTAAACAAAAACGTAGAATTTAAAAAAAATCTCTGTAAAAGAATTGAAAAAGAAATGTATGTAGTAAATGAAAGAGAGTTAGACTTTCTTTCAAAAAACATGAATTTCCTTGCTTCTGTAGGTTCAACAGCACCATTTATAGGTTTATTTGGAACTGTCTGGGGTATTATGAATAGTTTTACTGCAATAGGAATTTCACAAAATACTAGTTTAGCTGTCGTTGCTCCTGGTATTGCTGAAGCTTTATTTGCTACAGCATTAGGGTTAGTAGCTGCAATCCCAGCAGTTTTAGCATATAACAAACTAAACGATCTCATAGCTCAGTATAGTAATAGAGCTGAATTATTAATAGAGGAAATGTCGATTATTATATCAAAAGAAATTTTTAAGGATTAGAAATTAGTCATGGGAATTCATTTAAATAAAAAACAAAGAGGAAAAAGAACGGCTATTTCAGAAATTAATGTTACCCCATTTGTAGATGTAATGCTTGTATTATTGATAATTTTCATGGTCACAGCTCCATTATTAACAGCAGGAATAAAAGTAAATTTGCCGGAAAGCAACAATAAAACCCTTTCTGAAAAAAATGAGCCAATAACTGTAAGTATCAACAAAAAAGGAGAAATTTTTTTACAAAAGCAAAAAGTTTCTGAAAAAAAGTTGATGTTAAAATTATTTGAACTTAAGAAACAAGATAAGAATTTAAAAATTTATATAAGAGGTGATAAAGATTTAAATTATGGTGATGTAATTTCAATAATGGGGAAAATAACTAAAGCGGGTTTTAAAAAGGTTGCATTAGTAACTAAGATAAAATAAAGATTTTAATAATGATTCATAATTTTATTAAATCAGTAATTTTTCATGTTTTTATTGTGATGATTATAATTTTAGTTTCAAATCATTTTAATTTAACAAAGAAAACTGTAATCAACGAAATACCAATAGAAGTAGTCGAGGTTTCTGAGAAAACAATTACAGAAAAGCAGGAAAAAAAAAATAAAAAATTGAAAAAAAGTAAAGAAGCAGTTTTAGCTTTTAATCCACCCCAAGTTATTTCAAAACCGAAGCCACCAGAATTCATAGAAAAAATCGAAAAAAAAAAGAAAAAAAAAAAAGTAAAACAAGAAGATAAAGTAGAAAAAAAAAATGAAAATAGACTCTCTTCAATACTAAAGTCGATAGATAAGATTAAAATTGAGGAAAATAAAAAAAGCAAAGAAAAAAAAATTGAAACTAGTGAAATTAATAAATTTCAAGAAAAATTAACAATTAGTGAGATAGATTTAGTGAGAAGACAATTTATTTCATGTTGGAACATTCCTGCAGGTGCTAAAAATATAAAAAATTTAAAAGTTACAGTTGAAATTTCACTAGACAGAGAGGGAAACGTTATAAGTTCAAAATTACTTAATACTGGAAGGTTAAGTGATCCCTTTTTTAAGGCTGCAGCTGAGAGTGCATTAAGAGCAGTCAAACATCCATCATGCAAAAAACTTAAAGTTCCTGAAAAAAAATATGAAATCTGGAAAAATATAACTCTAAACTTTGATCCTAGTATGTTTTAACCATGAAGAATTTATTTAAAATATATTTACCAACTTTTTTATTGATTTTTTTGTTTAACTCAAGCCATGCAAATTTAAGAATTGACATTACTGAGGGAAATACAGAGCCTATCCCTTTAGCATTATTAAACTTTAGTTCAAATAATAAAGAGGATGATAAAATTACAAAAAAAATTATCAAAGTTGTTTCAAATAACTTAGAAAGATCCGGTCTTTTTGAGATCTTAGACAAAAAAATTTTTTTGGAAGAGAAAATTTCTTTTAATTCAAAACCTTCTTTTTCTGATTGGAGAATAACAAAAGCACAGGGTTTAATTCATGGGAGAATAATAAAAATAAATGTAGATGAAATTAGAATTGAATTTAGATTATGGGATATTTTATCTGAAAAACAAATGATTGCTCAACAGCTTACAACGAAAAGAACCAATTGGAGAAGAATATCCCATGTAATTTCTGATATAATTTATCAAAGAATTACAGGCGAGTCCGGTTATTTTGATTCAAGAATTGTTTACATTTCAGAATCTGGAGAAAAAAAAAATAAAAGAAAGAGGTTGGCAATTATGGATCAAGATGGAGCAAATCATAAATTTTTGACTGATGGCTCATATCTAGCTTTAACACCAAGATTTTCTCCAGCTGCGCAACAAATAGCTTATTTTTCTTATCATAATGGAGATCCGCGTGTCTTTTTATTAGATCTAGATACTGGTTATCAGAAAATTTTGGGAGATTTTCCTGGTATGTCTTTTGCGCCTAGATTTTCACCTGATGGAAAAAAAATTATTATGAGCTTAGCAAAAAAAGGAAATACAGACATATATGAAATGAATTTGAAAACTGGAAAATTAGAACAGATTACAACTTATAAAGGGATAGATACGGCCCCATCATATTCTCCTGATGGTAAAAACATTGTATTCGAATCGGATAGAAGCGGCAGCCAACAAATTTATGTGCTTAATATGAAAACAAAGAAAAAAAAAAGAATCAGTTTCGGAAATGGAAGATATGCAACACCTGTGTGGTCACCGAGAGGAGATACTATCGCATTTACGAAATTATTAGGAGGTGAATTTTATATTGGTGTTATGTATACCGACGGAAAGGGAGAACGAGTTCTCTACAGCTCTTATTTAGTTGAAGGACCGACTTGGGCTCCGAACGGAAGGGTATTAAGTTTTTATAGTCAGACTAAAATAAAAAAAAATAAAATTACACCGCCAAGAATCAAAATTATTGATTTAACGGGAAGTAATTTAAGAGAAATTATAACACCATCAGACGCTTCTGATCCGGCATGGTCTGGTCTTTTACCATAATAATTTATATTTAGTAAATACGCTAATTGATTTGACTTATAGAGCTTCAGGTTGTAAAAAAAAGAATTAACAATTATAGGACCTTTATTATGAAAAAAAATTATATTCTACACTTAATACTAATCACATTCTTTCTAGCAAGCTGTGAAACTACAGGAACTAGTTCAGGAGACGCTGTTCCTACAAATAATTACCCTGCACCTGGTTCTAGTGTTGCGGATCTCCAATCATATCTTCAAAAGGAAGTTGGAGATAGAGTTTATTTCGATACTGATAAGCATAATATTAGTTCAGCATCTGCTTTTACGCTAGAGGCCCAAGCAAATTGGTTAAAAGCTACTCCGGGTTTTACTATTTTATTAGAGGGACATTGTGATGAGAGAGGTACGAGAGACTATAACTTAGCTTTAGGAGATAGAAGGGCTAACTCAGTCAAGGATTTTTTAGTTTCCCTTGGTGTTGACACAGGTAGAATTGAAACAAGAAGTTACGGTAAAGAGAGACCTGCTGCTGAGGGAAGCACATCTGAAGCATGGTCGGAAAATAGAAGAGTCGTCACAATAATCAGTGATTAATTTTTTTTACTTTGAGCTGCTTATTAAACAGCAGCTCTTAATTTATCGGTATGATTTTTTTTCATTTAGTATCATTTTTTTATCTTTCACTTTTCGCAAGCTTTGTAATTTCACAGGAATTAGATAGTGACGATATTCTTGATAGAATAAATAGAATAGAAAACAATATAAATGATTTACAGAAATTTAACTTAAATGATGATTCTAGTAATCTTTCCTCTGGTTATATTTCTAGAAATGAAAAGCGACTTGATGAAATAGAGACGGCAACCCAAAATAATTTTGGTAAGTTCGAGATTTTAGAAAATAGAATTAATGAAATTGAGAAAAAAATTGAGTTGCTAAATATAGATATTTCTACTCAGTTGGATGAAATTAAAAAAATTTTTCAAAATAAACTCAGTCTAAGTGATCCTATTCGAGGCTCTAAAACGAGTAACTTTGTTGAAAGTGAAAGTGAAATAAAAAATGAACTTCAACAAGAAAATATGATTAATGTAGAAGAGGCAAAAAAAAAGTACGAAAATGCTATTAAGTTACTATGGGCTGATAAACTAGATGAGGCTATGGCTGAACTATTAGATTTAAAATCAATGAAACCTCAAGATTTAATGCCTAATATACAGTATTGGTTAGGTGAAGTTTTTTATGAAAAGAAAGATTTTAGTAGAGCTATTCTAGAGTTTGGTGAAGGTTTAGAAAATTATCCTAATTCAATAAAAGGTCCCGATAATATGCTTAAGTTAGGTCTATCATTTGCTAACCTTAAAAAAAAAGTTGAGGCATGTAATGTTTTTTTTGAATTAGAAGTAAAATATCCTAGTGCCTCTAAGGATGTGTTGCAAAGAGCGTTAAGTGAAAAAGAAAAGTTAGACTGTATTCAAGAATAAATATGCCTGTTAATAACTCAATTTCCGATAAAGAGTTTAGAAAATTATTAGAAAAAATTTGTAAATTTGAGGATAACCCTGATGTTGCAGTGTCCGTATCAGGTGGCTCTGATAGCATGAGTTTATTATATTTAATGAACAATTGGATCAAGCATAAGGGAGGAACTATAACTGCACTAATCCTTGATCATAAACTTAGAAAAAATTCCACATCAGAATGCTTGCAAGTAAAAAAATGGATAAAAAATCTTAATGTAAAAACTAAAATTTTAAGTTGGAATGAGAGAAAACCAAGTTCTAGTTTGTTAGAGACAGCGAGAAAAAAAAGATACGAGATAGTCTTAAACGAGTGCAAGAATTTAAATATAATGCATTTGTTAGTTGGGCATCAATTAAATGATAACATTGAGACCTATAAAATGAGAGCACAGAGAAAGGGAAATATTATTGGTCTTTCCTCAATATCACCTTTAGTACATTTCAACTCTGTTAGAATTATAAGACCATTTTTACAAATTAAGAAAAAAAGATTAGAAGAAACTTGCAAGTTGTTCCTCAAGCAGTGGATAAATGATCCAACAAATAGCTGTGAAAAATATGAAAGAATTAGAATAAGAAAATACTTAAGTGTCAAAAAAAATCAATATTTCTTGGATATTCAAAAAAACATTAGAAAATATGTAAATAAAACAAAAAATATAGAAAAAGAAGTTTCAAATTTTTTTTTAAAAAACTTATATTTTTACAATTGTGGTGTTTTCGAATTTAAAAAAGAAGCACTTTATGAATATGACAATGATATACAAGTAGAAATTATAAAAAGGTTACTAACTTCATGTTCAGGTAAAAGTTATCCTCCAAAAAAAAAATCAGTAAACCGTCTTATTTATTCAAGCAAAAGTCAACAATCGTTGCACACTCTTCATTCATCAATAATTGAGACAAGTATAACTAAATTTAAAATTTATAGAGAGAGTTTTAAAACATCATTAAATATGAAAAATGGGTTATCTATAAAAAAAAACAATTCAGCAATCTGGGATTATAGATTCAGACTTTCTTGCCAATCCGACGATATAGTGTGTAGCGTGATAAATTCAAAAAATTGGTTTGAGATTAAAAAAAACTTGGTGATAGAAAAATACTATAATATCAATTTTGAGATTATAAAGTCACTTCCTTTAATTCATATTAAGAAAATTTTTTTAATTCCTTTTCTTTGTCCTAAATTAATGCATGAAAATAAAATAAGTTTTTTTTTTAATCCAAAAACTCAACTTACCAATAATAAATTTTAATTATTAATTGAGTTTGTTAAAAAGAATACTATATAATCAAAACAACTTATACGGAGATTATATTGAACAATACAATGAAAAACATAGCAATATGGGCCTTAATAGGTTTTATCTTATTTATGATACTTGATTTTTTTGAATCTAGTTCACCAAAAAGTCAGGTTAGCAACGTCCCTTATTCCCAATTCCTCAAAGAAATTGAAAAAGGCAATATCTCCTCTGTTGAGATTCAAGGTAACAATATTACTGGAAAATATGCAAACGGTTCGAAGTTCCTTTCATACTCCCCAGGTGACATCACTTTGATCGATAAATTACAAAAAAATGATATTGAGATTATTGCATCTCCACCAAGCGGTAAGAGCCCAACTTTATTGGATGTATTAATATCTTGGTTCCCGATGTTGTTATTGATTGGTGTTTGGATATTCTTTATGAGACAAATGCAATCAGGAAGTGGAAGAGCTATGGGCTTTGGAAAATCGAGAGCAAAATTGTTAAACGAAAAAAAGGATAGAGTTACTTTTGCTGACGTGGCAGGAATTGATGAAGCAAAAGCTGAGCTTGAAGAGATAGTAGAATTTTTAAAAGATCCATCAAAATTTCAAAGACTTGGTGGAAAAATACCCAAGGGCGCATTATTAGTTGGACCTCCAGGTACTGGAAAAACGTTGCTAGCAAGAGCAATTGCTGGTGAAGCTAATGTTCCATTTTTCACAATATCTGGATCTGACTTTGTCGAGATGTTTGTTGGAGTAGGCGCTAGTAGGGTTAGAGATATGTTTGATCAAGGCAAAAAAAATGCCCCTTGTATTATATTTATAGATGAAATTGACGCAGTCGGCAGACATCGAGGAGCTGGTCTTGGTGGTGGAAATGACGAAAGAGAGCAAACATTAAATCAACTGTTAGTAGAAATGGATGGATTCGACGCGGCTGAAGGTGTAATTTTAATTGCAGCTACCAACAGACCGGATGTATTAGATCCTGCTCTTTTGAGACCCGGTAGATTTGATAGACAAGTTGTTGTTCCTAACCCAGATATAGTAGGTAGAGATAAAATCTTAAATGTGCATATAAAAAAACTCCCACTGTCCCCTGATGTAAATGTAAAAGTTATAGCCAGAGGTACACCAGGTTTTTCAGGAGCTGATCTGGCGAATTTGGTTAACGAAGCTGCTTTATTAGCAGCTAGAAGAAATAAAAGATTAGTAACAATGTTAGAGTTTGAAGACGCGAAAGACAAAGTTATGATGGGTTCTGAGCGCAGATCTATGGTAATGACTCTAAAAGAAAAAGAACTAACAGCTTATCACGAGGCTGGTCACGCATTAGTCGGTATTTTCACACCTGGGAATGATCCTCTTCATAAAGTTACCATTATTCCAAGGGGTAGAGCATTAGGCGTAACAATGAATCTACCAGAGCGTGACAGATATTCAGAATCTAAAAATGAAATGAATGCGAAGATTGCTATGATGTTTGGAGGCAGGGTCGCAGAAGAATTAATTTTCGGTAAAGATAATATTACTTCAGGAGCATCTAATGACATTTTACAGGCCACAAAAAAAGCAAGGTCAATGGTCGTTGAATGGGGTATGAGCGATAGATTAGGTCCTTTACGATATTCAGAAAATGAGGAAGAAGTTTTTCTGGGCAGATCTGTAACCCAAAGTAAAACTATGTCAGACGAAACAGCTAAACTAATTGATGATGAAATAAGGTTGTTAATTGATAACGGTGAAAAACAGGCAAGAAAAATACTGAAAAAGCATTTGAAGCATCTTCACGCATTGGCAAAGGCTTTGCTTGAGTATGAAACTTTATCTGGTGAGGATGTGGATAATTTGATTAATGGAAAAAAAATTAAGAGTTCAAGTCAAAATAATAAACCAAAGATGAAAAAAACATCTATGCCAAATAGTTCTGACAAAAAACCTATAAATCTTAATCCCGAACCTGCGATAGGTTCATAATATTAAATTTGCTGAAATTTTGCAAATCAGATAAGATCTATTTAAGGCCCTGTTCTTTTGTTCCAACCCAATTAGGAAAATATTTCTATAAAAAAGGAATATCCCTAAGAATTGGTGGTTCAGAAAGATATTTCCTTAATGTTGAGGTCCTAATAAAAAATAACAAAAGTATAGTTAATTCTGAATTTATGGATATAAAATCATTCAAAGCTTTTTTGGATGAAAAAAAAAATCAAACATTGTATGATCTATTAAATAAAATTACAAAAAAAAAGCCACTTTTAGAGAACAGTAGGTTTTTTAAGAAAAAAAATTATCATGTATTTGGTATCTTAAACATCACACCTGATAGTTTTTCCGATGGTGGCGATTTTCTTGATTCAGATAAGGCATCTGATGAAGCAAGTAGGATGATTGATTCTGGTGTTGATTATATTGATATTGGTGGAGAATCTACAAGACCAGGCGCTAAGAAAATACGACCATCTCAAGAAATATTAAGAGTGCTTCCAGTAATTCAAAAACTAAAAAAAAAAAAAGAAAAAATTTCACTCGACACCAGAAACTCAGACACAATGAAATATGGATTACTTTCAGGAGTTAATTTAATTAATGATGTTAGCGGTTTGAGAGGTGATAAAAGTAGCGTTGAAGTCATAAATGAATTTAGAGTTCCTGTAATAATAATGCATATGCCAGGAAACCCAAGAACCATGATGAGACGAAATATCTATAAGCACGTAGTGTTAGATTTATTTGATTTTTTTGAAGAAAGAATAAATTTTTGTGTTAAAAATGGATTGAAAAAAGAACAGATTATAATTGATCCAGGTATTGGATTTGGCAAAAACTACGAACAAAACATTGAAATTCTTAAAAATATATCACTGTTTCATTCACTTGGTTGTCCAATTATGTTAGGCGTATCAAGGAAAAGATTTATTTCCTCAATCATTAAAGAGGATGTTCCAAAAGAAAGACTTCCTGGTTCGCTCTCAGCAGTTATAAATGGGTTTAATCAAGGTGTTCAAATAATGCGGGTTCATGATGTCAAAGAAACAATTCAGGCCCTTGAGACTTGGATTAAACTAGAGCTTTAAACATGAAAAAAAAGTATTTCGGAACAGATGGTATTAGGGGTCAAGTAAATCAATATCCAATAACAAGTAGTTTTTTTCTTGATTTTTCTTTACGCGTTTCCAAATTTATTAAAAAAAGTAATTGCAGAGTAATTATTGGAAAAGATACAAGAAACTCGTGTGATATGATTGAGAATTCTTTAGTATCTGGTTTTTGTTCGACGGGAGTGAATGTAAGTTTAATTGGGATTTCGACAACGCCAATACTTTCATATATGACAAAGGTATTAAAGGGTGATTTGGGAATTATGATTTCTGCCTCACATAACCCTTACTATGATAATGGAATAAAAATCTTTAACAATAAAGGTGAGAAACTAAGTGACGATGAGGAATTAAAAATTGAAGAAATTATTAAAAAAAAATATCTAGTAGATTTTTGTTTACCAAATAAAATTGGTAAAACATCAATAGTAAACAACTTTTCCGAATATAAAAATAATATTTTCAAAATCATACCATCCGGAGTTAACTTTAAAAATATAAAAATGGTTGTGGATTGTGCGAATGGATCAGCATTTAGAATTGCACCTGAGATTTTTACTGAATTTGGTATTGATCTTATATTAGATTCTACTAAACCAAATGGTATTAATATTAACTCAAAATGCGGAGCCTTATTCTCAAAAAATTTATCAAAAAAAGTAGTTTTAAATAATGCTGATATTGGTATTGCTTTTGACGGTGACGCAGATCGTTTAATAGTTAGTGATGAAAAAGGGGAGATAATAAATGGTGATAAAATTCTCGCAATTGTAAGTACATATCTTCAGAAACAAGAAAAATTAAGAAGTAAATATATAGTTTCCACTCATATGGCTAATTTAGGCCTTTCAAAATATTTGGAAAGTAACGGTTTAAAATTATTTAAGACGCCTGTCGGAGATAAATATGTTTCAGAGGGAATGAGAAAAAAAAATAGTAATCTTGGTGGAGAACAATCTGGACACATCATTTTTTCAGACTTAAGTCCATCTGGTGATGGAATAATGACAGCTTTTTTAATATTATCTATTATGAAATTGAGTAATAGAAAATTATCTCAAATCCTTCAAAACTTTAATATTTTCCCACAAAAATTAGTAAATTTAAAACTTTCAACACTTTCAAAAAAAAATCTTAGAAAAAAAAAATTTTTAGATTTGATAAATAATTATACAAAAAAACTGGGAAAAAATGGTTCCGTACTAGTTAGAAAGTCAGGTACTGAGGATGTATTAAGAATTATGGCTCAATCGGAAAATCTAAAGTTAACAAAAAAAATTACAGACGATTTAACTAATTTTTTACTATGTAATAAATAAAAAAGGTAAAAAAATTATAAAAATATTATCAATAGCTGGAAGTGATTGTTCTGCAGGAGCTGGGATTCAAGCAGACTTAAAAACTATAAAAGCACTGGGGGGTTACTGTTGTACTGTAATAACATCTATTACAGCACAAAATTCAAAACAGATAAATAAAGTGGAAAATTTATCGGGTAAAATTTTAGAATCTCAGTTAAAATGTGTTTTAAGCGATCATGAGTTTGATGCTATTAAAATTGGAATGATATCGGATATTAGCTTTGTAAAAAAAATTAAAAAATTATTTAAGAAAAAAAAAATACCAATTGTTATCGATCCGGTTTTAAAGTCTTCATTAGGCAAATATTTAGTAAAAAAAGATAAGTTTATATCTATTCAAAGAATATTGGCTTCAGTGTCTACTCTTATAACTCCAACTATTTTTGAGGCCTCAATATTGGGTGGAATAAAGATTAAAAATATTGATGATATGAAAAATTTTTGCAAAAATTTTTATAGTAAAAACGGTTGTTCAGTCCTTTTAAAAGGAAACGAGATTGAGAATGGAAAAGTTATTAGAAATATTCTGTATCACAATGAAAAGTTCTACAACATGAAGTTTAAAAAAATTAATAATAGAAATACTCATGGTACTGGTTGCACATTTTCAGCTACTATAGCTTTTTATCTAGCTAGCGGAGAAGTTATGAAGAATGCAATAGAAAAATCTCAAAAATTTGTTTCAAAATCAATTATTAATTCACCGAACTTTGATCTAGATTATGGTCCTCTTGGTCTTTAATCATTTTTGATGTAAATTTCACTTCCAAGTTCTAAAAATTTCTTTGACATTTCTGATTGACCATGGATAGCGTCTTTTTTTATTTCATGCGAAATTTTCATTGAACAAAATTTAGGGCCACACATAGAACAAAAATGAGCCAATTTAGCACCCTCTGATGGTAATGTTTGGTCATGAAATTTTTCTGCTGTTTCTGGATCTAAGGATAAATTAAATTGGTCTTTCCACCTAAATTCAAACCTTGCTTTTGATAACTCGTAATCTCTTAAATACGCACCTTTGTTATTTTTAGCTAGGTCTGCAGCATGTGCAGCTATTTTATATGTAATAACACCTATTTTCACATCCTCCTTATTAGGTAATCCTAGATGCTCTTTAGGTGTAACATAACAAAGCATTGAGGTTCCAAACCATCCAATCATTGCAGCACCTATTGCGCTTGTAATATGATCATAACCTGGGGCTATATCGGTAGTGAGAGGTCCTAAAGTATAAAAAGGGGCTTCATCGCAATGTTTTTCTTGTTCTACCATATTCTCCTTAATCTTATGCATGGGTACATGTCCAGGTCCCTCAATCATAACTTGAACATTTTTTTCCCAAGCCTTTTTTGTTAATTCTCCAAGCGTTTTAAGTTCAGAAAATTGAGCATCATCATTTGCATCATTAATACTTCCTGGTCTTAAACCATCACCCAAAGAAAAAGAAACATCAAAATCGGCCATAATTTCACATAATTCATCAAAATTCTCTAATAAAAAATTTTCTTTATGATGAGCCAGACACCATTTGGCAATTATTGAACCACCTCTTGAAACAATGCCTGTCAATCTGTCAATTGTTTTAGGAATGTAAGCTAAACGAACTCCAGCATGAATTGTAAAATAGTCAACACCTTGTTCGGCTTGCTCAATTAAAGTTTCTTTAAAAACATCCCAATTTAAATTTTCAGCGATACCGTCAACCTTTTCAAGTGCTTGATAAATTGGCACTGTTCCAATCGGAACAGGTGAATTTCTTATTATCCATTCCCTGATGTTGTGAATGTTTTTTCCAGTGGATAAATCCATTACAGTGTCACTTCCCCATCTAGTAGCCCAAATTAACTTTTCAACCTCGTCAGTGGTATTAGACCATACAGCAGAATTCCCAATATTTGCATTAATTTTAACTAAAAAATTTTTTCCTATAATCATGGGTTCAAGCTCTAAATGGTTGATATTAGATGGTATTATAGCTCTTCCCTCAGCGATTTCCTTTCTTACAAATTCAGGTGTGATTAGATCTGAATGTTTAAAGTCTCTAAAACATTTTTTATTTATAAGGAGTTTTTCACGTCTTTCATTTTCTCTTATAGCACAAAACTCCATTTCTTCTGTAATAACACCATTTCTTGCATAAAACATTTGAGTGATTTCGGCATTTTTATCTCTTTTAAATATTTTCTTATTTTTTTTTGGAAAAATAATCCCTTTATTATTTTTACTGTTAAGAAATAATAATTTTGTTTTCTTAGTTTCCAGAACATTTTCTCTTCTTGAAATCCAACCTTTCCTAATTTTCTTTAATCCCTTATTAATGTCATTACTGCAATTCAATTCTGTATATGAACCCGAGGTATCATATACAGTAATACTCCTATTTTCTTGATCACTAATATTGATCTGACGCATTCCGACTTTGACGTCTTTGAACCTATTACTTGAAACATAAACCTTATTTGAACTTGGTAAAGGCTTTAAAAGTTCAGGATTTAGTTTTTTTTTATCTAAGTTATCTTTATTTGTTATTCTTTTTAACATTGATATTGTTCTTTATAACATTTAATATGTGAAAATATGAAAGTATTAAATTTAAGTAATAATCAAATCATACTTTTCAACTATAATTCTTACATAAGTAAATTAAAAAACAAACTTTTATTTTTATTCTAAGTAATTTTTATGTTTAATTTAACTCAAGAATACTTCATATTTTTTAGCCTTTTTTTTGTTATAATGACAGTAACACTTTATGCCATTGATAAATGGAGTATTTTTTATAAAAGTATATTTGTTCTTGCATTTCTGCTAGTTTTTTTTTCAATTTTTCCATATCTCGATGAAAATAATGTTAATAAATTATCTCCCTCAGTTATTCTTAATGGATTTAGTAATACAAGTTTGATTGCAGTTATTTGTTTAATCGTTTTAGGTCAAGGTGTCGTAAAAACAAAGGTTTTAGATAACTTCATTTCGCAAATAATAAACCTTTTTCCAAATAGTCCAAATTTTGTTTTTGTTATTTCTTTAATTATTGTACTTACATTAAGTGCATTTCTAAATAATACACCTGTAGTAATTATTTTTATACCTATTTTGCAGGGTCTAGCTCAAAAAACTAATCAACCTGCGAGCCAGTTTTTAATGCCGTTAAGTTTTGCTGCAATTCTGGGGGGTATGACAACTTTAATTGGTTCAAGTACTAATCTTTTAGTTGCAAACTCACTTTATCAACTTAGTGACATAAAAATTGGTTTTTTTGACTTTTTAATTCCTGGCTCAGTGATTGCACTTGCGGGAATCTTTTATTTGATAATTTTTTCAAGATTTCTTTTAAAAAACAATAAAGCAATGGCTAAAGAGCTTATCGGAGAGAGTGACAAACAATTTATAGCTCAAGTGAGCATTCCTGAAAGTTCAAATTTAATTGGGAAAAAAATTAAATCTAACATATTTCCAGACTTAGAAAAGATATCGATATTGTCAATTCAAAGGAAAGAGCATGCAGAAATAGGCCCTTTTGAAGATTTTGAGCTACAAAAAGATGACCTTTTAGTAATCGCTACGACTAGAGAAGCTCTGAGTGAGATAATTTCTAAAAAAATTGAGGTAACAATTTCTCATAGAACTTCAATTGATAATCAAGACGAAGATGAGTTAACTGAGCAGGTTCTTACCGAAGCAATGATAACTCCTCCATCGTCCCTAGTAGGTCAGACAATAGAAAATATAAGTTTTAGATATAGATTTGATTGCATAGTAATAGGTCTTCAGAGGAGGTCTAGAATGATTCGAAATAGAATGACGGAGATTGCACTAGAAACTGGAGATGTTTTGCTGATTCAAGGTACTAAAAGTGCAATAAAAAATCTAAGAGATCATAGTGATATTATGCCAATGGAATGGGCATCTACTGAAATTATAAAAAGAAAATTAGCTACCAAATCTTTATTTATTTTCCTGGGAGTTATACTTATGAGTGCTTTTGATATTTTACCAATTGTAGTTGCATCTATGTTGGGTGTTTTTGGAATGCTTTTTTTCAACATATTAACAATTAGACAAACCCTCCAATCTGTTGACAGTAATTTATTATTACTTGTTGTAACCTCGTTAGCTTTAGGAACTATGATTCAGGAGACTGGAACTGCATCTTATTTGTCAGAAGTTTTCTTTTTGTTATTAAAAGATTCGTCTCCGGTAATGATACTATCCTGTTTTTTTATATTTGTTGCTGTTGTAACAAACTTTATATCTAATAATGCATGTGCAATATTATTCACTCCGATTGCATTAGATCTTGCTAGTAAAGTAAATATTGATCCAAAAATATTCGCTATAAGTTTGATATTTGCTGTAAATACTTCTTTTTTGACTCCTTTGGCTTATCAAACAAATCTTTTGGTTATGGGACCAGGTCATTATAAATTTCATGATTTTCTAAAATTTGGTTTACCTTTAACCATTGTCTCATGGATTACTTTTACGATTTTTTTTCCTTGGTACTATAAAATATGATTTTAAAGCCAAAAGAAAAACCTAGATTTACAAATTTTTCCTCTGGACCTACAAAAAAACCAAGTGAATGGTCTTTATCCAAACTCAATTATTCATTCTTAGGTAGGTATCATAGAAGTATGGAGGTAAAAAATTACTTAAATGAAATTTTGTTATTAGTAAAATATATTCTTAAAATACCAAAAAATTATAAAATCTTATTATCTCCTGGTTCATGTACTGGAGCAATGACAGCTATTATCCATTCTTTGCTCGGAGATAGAGTGATTACATCAATCATCTACGATTATTGGGGTAAATTGTGGTCAGATGAAATAATTAAAGCAAAATATAAGCAAGAAGTGAGGTACAAAAGATATGGAGTTGTTCCTCCACTTGAAAATATTAAAACTGATAGTGATATTTTTTTTGTTTGGACTGGAACGTCAGCCGGTATTTCTATTAATGAAATTAATTGGATATCTAATAAACATGAGGGATTAGTGATTTCAGATATTTCCTCAAGTGTTTTTATTGAAAAAATTAATTGGAAAAAATTAGACGTTTCTTTCTTTTCATGGCAAAAAGCTCTTGGCTCTGAATCTCAACACGGCCTAATTATTTTAAGTCCAAAAGCATTAGAAAGATTAAAATTCAAAAAAAAAAAAAAGATTTTTCCTAAAATTTTAAATATTAGTGAGAATAATTTTATGATTAACACACCTTCATTATTATGTTTTGCAGATTTTAAATTTTGCCTAGATTGGTTAAAAAAAAAAGGTGGTTTAAATTGGTCAAATAAAACATCCAATGAAAATTGTCAGATTTTAAGAAGACTAGTAAAAAATAATACAAATATTGAATATTTTGTAAAAGATTCAAAACATCAAGCTATATCTTGTTCTTATTTTTTATTAAGTAACCAGAATAAATCAAGAGCTCTTGAAAAAGTTTTTGAATATTTAAAACATGAAAAAATAGCATTTGACATTCAAGCGTATAGAAAAATGCCTATTGGTATTAGAATTTGGACCGGTCCAACAATTTTAAAAAAAGATTTGATTGCTTTAACAAAATGGCTAGATTGGTCTTTTTATAAATTTTTTAAATAAGATGCAAAATTTTTTACTTCCTGAGGGATTTAGAGACAGTTTACCAGAACTAGCTGAGAAAGAATATTTGATTGTAAACTCATTTTTAAATTTCATAACTAACAATGGATTTGAAGTCGTAATACCTCCATTATTAGAATTTGAAAGCTCTTTTTCCCTTTTATCAAAAAAACAGATAAATAAAAATTCATTTAGATTACTTGATCCTTTATCACAAAAAATGATGGCTCTTCGCTCTGATATAACATCTCAGATTGCCAGAATAGCATCAAGTTCACTAACCAAGAAAAACAAACCGTTAAGATTATGTTACATTGGTGAAATACTGAAGGTTAAAAGCGATCAACTAAATGTATCTAGACAATCAACTCAGATTGGAGCAGAAATTATTGATTATAAAGATAGTAATTTTGAAATTGAGATAATTATTTTGACCATAAGTTTATTAAAATTAATGAAAATTAACGATTTTTCTTTAATTTTTTCGATGCCTTCAATATTCGATGCTATTATAAAAGATTTTAAGCTTAAGGGAAGTCAGGTAACAAATCTCAAAGAAAAACTTAGTAATAAAAATCTAACGGAAATACAAAGCTTTCCAAAAAAACTTTTTGATATTTCCTCAGTTTTATTAAAAAACGAGGGAGACTTTAAAAATAAAATAAAAGAATTAAGTAATTTTAAATTTTCCAGATTTACACAAATAGAAATAAATAAATTTTTAGAGACATTAAAGTTGATAGATAGGAAATTGAAAAATATTGATATGAATATTGATCCTGTAGAAATAGATAAATCAGGATATCATAATGGTATAATGTTTAAATTTTACTCTAAGAATTTAACAGATTTATTTAGTGGTGGTTGTTATAAAATTGAGGACAAAAAATGTATAGGATTTTCTGGATTGATTGAAAATATGATGAAAGAAAGTAATATTATTTTAAAAAAAAAAAAAAGGATTTTAGTACCGATAAATGAGATTGATTTTGATAGAATTTCGTTAGTTAAAAAAAATTTTTATTTTGTACATGTAAACGAAAAAATGAACAGAACTAAACTGCATAAAAAAGCAATAGAATTAGGTTGTGATTTTTATATTTTTAACAGTCAACCTTATAAGACTTGATAATATGGGAAATGTAACTGTAATTGGCGCTCAGTGGGGTGATGAAGGTAAGGGAAAGATTGTTGACTGGTTATCTAGTAGGGCAGATATTGTTGTTAGGTTTCAGGGAGGTAATAATGCTGGTCACACAATTGTTATTAATAAAAAAAAAATCTCTTTAAGTTTACTACCGTCAGGTGTTTTAAGAAAAAATAAGATTGCAATTATAGGTAATGGGGTAGTTGTTAATGCCTCTGCATTAATTCAAGAAATAAATAAGATTACTAAGTCAGGAATTAAAATTTCTACAAAAAACTTAATAATATCAGAAAATGCTTGTTTGATTCTTAATTTACACAAGAAAATTGATCAATTAAGAGAAAATATCAAAGGTAAAAACAAAATCGGTACAACTGGAAGAGGGATTGGACCAGCTTACGAAGACAAAGTTGGAAGAAGAGCAATTAAGATTCATGATCTAAAAAACGAATCTCACTTAAGAACAAAAATAAATGCTCTTTTGGAATTCCATAATATAATTTTAAGAGGTCTTAATTCTCCTGAAATAAAAACTGATGAAGTTTTTGATGAGTTAAAGCAGGTTTCAAAAATTCTTTTGAATTATTCAAAAAGATTAACTCCAATTTTAGATGAAGCAAAAAAAAAGCAAAAAAAAATTCTTTTTGAGGGTGCTCAAGGGGTCATGTTAGACGTTGATCATGGAACATATCCGTACGTAACTTCTTCAAATACTATTTCTGCGGCAGCATCTGTTGGTTCGGGGGTATCTGTAAAACAACTTGGTTTTATTCTTGGAATAGTAAAGGCATATACAACAAGAGTTGGAAGTGGACCGTTCCCCTCCGAATTAAATAATAAAACTGGCCAAAAATTGGGAGAAATTGGTAAAGAATTTGGGACGGTAACTGGAAGAAAAAGAAGATGTGGATGGTTTGATGCTATTCTTACCAAGTATTCATTAGAGATATCAGGTTCGAATGGAATAGCGCTAACTAAACTAGACGTTTTAGACGGTTTTAAAGAAATTAAGATTTGTATAGGTTACAAACTTTTTGGAAAGAAAATCGAATATTTTCCATTATCAGAATACGAGCAAAAAAATCTAATTCCTGTTTACGAAAAGCATAAAGGGTGGTTATCTAGCACTAAAGGGGCTAGAAGCTGGTCAGAATTGCCGGCATTAGCTATTAAGTATGTCAGAAGAATTGAAGAACTAATAAACAATCAAGTTTCAATACTATCTACTAGTCCTAGCCGTGAGGATACAATTTTAGTAAAAGATCCATTTATTGATTAAAGTTTTTTGAATTGTAATCAATGTTTTTTACAACTTTTCTTAATTTTTCAAAAGCTCTGACTTCTACTTGTCTAACTCTTTCTCTTGAAATTCCATAAAACTTGCTTAATTCCTCTAAAGTTAAAGGTTCGTCTGTTAATCGTCTTTTCACAAGAATTTGTCTCTCTCTTTCATTTAGGTTTTCAAGAGCCTTCATTAAGATCTGTTTTCTTTTGAAAAACTCATCTTTATGTATAATCTCATTTTCTTGAGAGTCTCGGTCATCAATAATACCATTGATCCACTCACTCGCATTATCATCAGATAGGGGTGAATTCAAAGAATGATCATGCCCTGACATTCTTCTGTTCATATCAATAACATCTAACTCTGAAACGTCTAATCTATCTGCTATTTCAGTAACTAGTTCAGGTTGCAAATCACCATCCTCAATAGCTTTTAATTTTCCTTTCAATGAGCGTAAATTAAAGAAAAGTTTTTTTTGGGCTGCAGTAGTTCCAATTTTCACCATGGACCAAGAATGTAATATATATTCCTGGATAGACGCTCTAATCCACCACATGGCATATGTTGAGAGTCTAAATCCCTTGCTGGGATCGAATCTTTCAAGAGATTGAATCATACCAACGTTACCCTCAGAAACTAATTCATTAAGGGGTATACCGTAACCCCTAAAACCCATTGCAATTTTAACGACTAATCTAAGATGACTGTTTACGAGTTTGTGTGCGGATTTAGGATTTTTATGTTTTACCCAATCATTTGCTAACTTATTTTCTTCATCAAAAGTTAATACAGGAAACTTTCTAATTTCTCTTAAAAATTTAGATAACCCATTTTCATCCAAAGTTTTAGAAATTGTATGCTTAATTTTTTTTAACATAAGATTATTATTGTGTTCTTAAAACAGAATGTCAACCTTAATTAGAATTATTCCAGACTAAGATTCATTATCATTATTAATACTAAATTTTTCTAAATATTTCAATAGTTTAGAGAAGTCAGAAGGTAAAGTACTTTTGAAATACATTTTTTTTTTTTTTACCGGATGAAAAAAGCCTAAAGTTTCAGCGTGCAAAGCATGTCTTTTTTTTGAATACCAGTCATTAATGATCAGTTCACAAAAGTGTTTTTCAAATTTTTTACTTTTAATATCAAATTTTCTTCCATAACTTATATCACCAAGAATCGGAGAACCAATTGAACTCATATGAACTCTAATTTGATGAGTTCTCCCAGTCAATAACTCGCAGTTGATGTAATTAAGTGTTAAAGAATCTGAAATTACAAACTTATTAACAAGGTTATAATTTGTATGAGCAAATTTTCCTCTATTAGGGCTTGTAACACAAACTTTTTTTCTATCAAATTTTGACCTTTCAAGGTTTTTTTTAATGTCTCCTTTAAAATCAAGTAATTTATTAACGGTGATTGCCTTATATTTTCTTGTAATATCTTTTTTTTTAAATTGTTCTGATAGGGATATATGAACAAAATCATTTTTTGCTACAATAAGTAATCCACTAGTCATTTTATCTAGTCTATGAACGATACCTGGTCTCTCGATGCCACCAATACCTGATAAGCTTTGTTTGCAGTGATGAAGCAAAGCATTGACTAAAGTTCCCTCATTGTTACCAACTGCTGGATGAACTACCATACCTGGTGGTTTGTTTACTATTATTAAGTCGTTATCCTCATAATATACATCTAAATTAATCTTTTGAGCTTTGATAGTTGAGGCTCTTGGGGCAGGTACTTTTAGTCTAATAGAACCCTTTTCTTTTACTTTAAAAGAACTATTTTTAATTATCTTTGAGTTGTATTCAACTAGACCATTTAAAATCATATATTGAATTTTATTTCTTGAAAATTTAGAAATTTTTTTTGAAAGTAGAAAATCTATTCTATTGTCTATATCCTCATTAGTTATACTTATGTTAATTATTTCAACTACCAATGCTTAACTCATTAAAAAAAATTGTAATCACTCTTGCTTTTTTAATAATTATTCTTTTAATTATAGTAGTATACACTGTTTTCACTAGATTAAACATAGATAAAGAAGCAGAGTCTTTAAAGGAAACTGATTTATACAATTATATAGATATAGATCTAAAAGTTATTTCATTTGAAATTGAAAATAATTTACTATATTTACATTTATCTAATGATAAAAATGATTTAATTAAAATTATTGATTTAAGCGATGGAAAAACTATTAAAACATTGAATTTAAGATATGATTAGTCAAAAATTACTTATTCTTCTAGCATCTTGGATTATAGATAACACAGAATTTAATAGTGTTATTGAACCACCCAATTTTTTTTCTATTAGTAAAGATGAAATGTCTGATAAGGCATGTTTTTCTGATAAAAATTGTAAAGTAAAAGCCTATTATGTTAAAAACGAAGGTATTTTTTATATCAACACACTTAAACCCTTAAAAGATGTTTGTGATCAATCAATCATTTTACATGAATTAATTCATCATTATCAAAAAAATTCAAATAAAGAGTTTGATCTTGATGAACATACTCTTTGGACATTACAAGAAAGACAGGCCATCTTTTATCAAAATTTATTTTTGATACAAAAGAAAAATGCAAATAATAACAAAGGGCCAGAAAATGTTCTGCAATGTGAAGGTGGTTCGTATCTTGATTTACAGTATAAATTTAATGATTAATCGAGAATTTTATTGAAGTTATATCTTCGAACTTGTTCTAGAGATATTGGGTTTTGGTCTCCCGCAAAATAAATTAACTTCTTTTTTTGATCAAAAAGTGGTCTTATTCGCAGTCTATTCCAAAACTTTTCTCCATTTTTTTTGTAATTTAAAATATCTATGGTAATACTTTTTTGTCTTTTTATTGCCACTCTAATACAATCAATATCTCTAGGATCAGTCTCTGGTCCCTGTAAAAATCTACAATTTTTACCCAAAGATTCTTCGATTGAATACCCTGTCTGTTTTACAAATTCGTCACTAATATATACCATTGGGCAGTCCTTAATATTTGGATCAGAGATCACAACACTATGATTGATAGAATTAGTTTTAAGTAATTCAAGAACTTTTTTTAAATCTAAATTTTTCATTTATATTTTAAAATAATATTAATATATTAAAGCATGCGCCATAAAAAAATAATAACGATAAATACAAACAGTTTTAATAGAATCAAAGATACTAATATTCAGAAATTTTTAAAAGTAAAAATTTTTTCAGGTCACATCATTATTTTTAGAAACTCTAGTATAGTAAAAAAAATTATCAAAGAAGTCAGAAATATTGTAGAAAATTTTTTTTGCTACAATATTTTTAACTATTCAAGTTCTTTTGAAAAGAAAAGTTTAAATATTAGGTTTCTAAATATACAAAAAGAAGTTAAAAAATCATTGTTAATAAAAAAGTTATTTAATTTATTTTTACAAACGTTAGATTTTAGTATTCATGATACTTATATTGACAGAATTTGCATAAGATATATTCCCAAAAAAAACGACAAAATTGTTGGAAATTTGAAACATACAAAAGCACACAGAGACACGTGGGCGTCAAATATTTTGGAACAAATTAATTGGTGGTTCCCTGCAATCGACATTTTAAGCAATAATACTTTATTCATTTCACCAAAATATTTTAATCAAAAAATTATTAACAATTCTAGTTTATGGTCATTTGAAAAGTACTTAAAAAATAAAATTAATTTAGATTCAACACCAACTATTATTGGTAAAGTAGATATAAATGATAAAGTTGTTATTAAACTTAGAGTGGGGGATATTGTTTGTTTTTCAGGACATCATTTGCATGGAAGTAATTCAGGGATACATGATAGACTTAATCTAGAAACTAGAACTGTTACTAAGACAGATTCGTATAATTATGCTATACCAAAAATGCTAGACGGAAATTTTGAAAAAAAAAAAAAAGAATGGTTTAGAAACTGCTTTACAAATAGGCCCCTTTAAAATTTAACTTTTTGTAAAGTTAACTAAAAGCATATGTGGTACTGTAAGACATGATAAAATGATAAATAATAATGAGATATAAATATATTCAAAATCTTTTATCATGTAATAAATACATATCATTATAATTGTAGTAATTAAAGTGAGAGGTAGAGTTGCCTTTATAAGCTTTTTAGTAGTAAATTTTAATTTAATTTTTTCATCAAAAAGATGCCTTATTGAGTGAAGAAAACAAAAATATATCGAAAATGCGATTAAAGGCTCAAAACTAACAAAACACAAAAAAATAAAAAAAATCTCTATCAAGCTTTGATAATAATGCTCTTTAATAAAAAGTTTTTTTGTATATAAATCCTTAAAAAACACAATTAATAAGATTACGAAATAAAAATATAAATATTGATTGATTATTTGTGAGAGGTTATTGCTAGTTGATAATAAGGAAAAAATTGAATCTGTAATTTGTTCATAAAAAATTATAGGCACAATAATAGGAATCGTTCCCCTAAGAAAAAGCTCAAAATAGAAAAACTTTGTATTTGATGTATTTAAGGTATCACTTATTCCAAAATGAATAATTGAAATTAAAAGAAAAAGGTACAAAGATAATTCCGAATTTATAAGCCATAGAATAAAATAAGCAGTCGCAATCAATATATATCCAAATGAAAATAAAAGTAGATTAAACTTATTTTCAACAAATTTCAATCTTTGTGCAATGTGTAAATCAAGGCTACCGTGCGCTATACCAGGCCATAAGAGAGGTATTATAATGAGAAGAAATTGATTTCTTAGGTTATTTTTGAATATTTCTTCAAATGAAAAAATAGTAACACTAAAAAATAATATTGAAAATAAGAATATATATAATTCAATTTTTTTCTGCATTTACTTTATGATGTATTTAAATGCACAATATATCAATTCTTTTTTTGGTAGTGAGAAAATAATTTTAAACATATCTTTATAAGTATAACTATCAGTTAAAAATCTAACAATTGTATCTAATTTATTTTTTAAAAAAAAATTAAAAAATGTTACATTAGTTTTTTCTGGAAAATTTGATAAAAAAATACAAAAAATGTTGTCTAGAAAATTGGTTATTTTTTTTTCTTCAATTTTAATTTTTTTTTTTTTTATGATTTTATTAACTAATATTTGACTATTTATAAATGAATTTTGGAAACTATATCCTGTCGACATCCTTATCCAATTGGCACTAGTACCAATATTGATGATCTTACTGCATTTTGAAACGCTTTCCGGGATTTTGTGCATAGGGATAACACCATATTCTTCAAATCCTAATTTAAAAACTTCTCCAGGATAATTTTTTTTTAGATAATTAAATATTTCAAATTTATATTTTTTTTTTGGATAAATATTATTAGAAAAATATGTACTTTCAATCAATGCTTTATTTTTTGTAAAAGGTAATATGTAAAAAAAGTGAGTTTTCATTTTATCTGGTTTTAAGTCCATAAGGGTAACCTCATTCTCATCAAAAATATTACTTTTTGATGTAACTTCAATTCCATAAAAATGTTGCAATAATTTATACTTTACAAATTTCTTTGGTCTACTATCAAATAATAAATTCGAGCTAAAAGCTTTGTTATTTGAATCCACAATTACGTGGTTTTTTTTGGAAATAACTGACTTTATTTTTTGATTAAACAAGATACTCACATTCTTATTTTTTTTGATTGTGTTGAGGCAATTATTATAAAATGTACTTGAGGATAAATGGCAATAGTAAAAATCCTTATGACTCTTAATAATAGTTCTGTCTTGTTCTTTGATTTTAATTTTCTTCCATATTGTATCACACTGATTAGTAAAAGAGTTTTTAGGAGAATTCCAGAAGCAGAAATTTTTATCTCTAACTAATTTTTTTTTTTTCTCTAATATTAAAACGGTTTTATCTGTTTTTTTCAAAAGTTCTATTGTTAGAGATAAACCTGATAACCCAGAACCAATTATAATTATGTCAAAACTTTTCATTTTTTTCTATTAATCAAATATTATTCTTTTTTTTATGAAGTGGTAAGATACAAATTAAAATTGTTTTAATAGTAATAAGAATTTTTTTTTGAAAGCTTACATAAACTCTCGTATTCCATACATTGATTGGATTTCTTATAATTTTTTTTCCAATTTCTTGATATAGATTAGAAGCAAGCATTATCGGAATTCTGTGTTTCATTGGAAGTTGGTATATTCCCTGTCTAGCCGATGAATAAACTACATCAGAATACAATATTAATTTTACGTTGTCGTTGCAAAATAAGTTGATCTTTGTTTTATTATTTCTAAGTTCTTCAACATTTTTAAATTTGAAACTTCTAAACGTTTCGGGCAAATATATCCTTGCCCTATCTAAATCCTCACGTAAGTCTCTGGCTATATTAGTAATTTGCATAGCAATTCCTAACTCAATAGCATGTTTATAAAGAGATTTTTTTTTTACTTTCATTATAGAACACATCATTAACCCTACTGTGCCCGCTACAAAATAACTATAATTTTCTAATTCTCTAATATTAGTAAAATTTACTTTCTTTAAATCTGACTTCACACCATCAATAAGTTCACACGGTATCTTTTCGTCTATATTTAAGAATTTAATTAATTTTATGAAATTTTTAACAGTTATTTCGTTGGACTTTTTATTAATAATTTCAATTTTAATTTTATTTAAAATTTTTTTCGATGTTTTCTTATCAAAACGATTTGAATCAGAAATATCATCAATTAATCTACAAAAAGAATATAAGATATTAATTTGATCTGTTTCATTTTTGGAAAAAAAAAAAGACGCCCAGAAGAAACTTTTTGATCTTTTCTTTAATGAAATGAAATTATCCATTTTTTAATAAATTTTCTAAAACTTTAGCTGAACTTATTACCCCAGGAACTCCAGCACCAGGATGCGTTCCTGCACCTACGAAGTATAAATTTTTGAAATCTTCAGATTTATTATTAAACCTAAACCAAGCTGATTGAGTAAAGATTGGTGAAATGGAAAATCCTGAACCATACTCAGATAAATAGTCATTTTTAAAGTCTTCTGGAGTCATATAAAAACAGGTAGTCAAATTCTTTTTTAGATTAGGTAGAATTGATTTTTCAAGTGCTTCCAAAATTTTTTCTTTATAATCTTCAGCATTTTCACTCCAATTTATTTTTGACGAGAGATTAGGAACAGGTGAAAGAACATAAAAACAATCAGATCCTTTTGGAGCCATTGAATTATCAGTAGCTGTGGGTCTATGCAAATAAAGACTAAAATCTTTTGCTAAGATTTTATTTTTAAAAATATCATTTAATAACCCCTTGAACCTATTTCCCATCCATATAGTATGATGTTCTACGTTCTTATATTTTTTTTTTGTCCCAAAAAATATTACAAATAAACCCATTGAAAACTCACAGTTATCAACTTTCTTTTTTTTCCATGTTTTTATCTTTTTTGCATTTATCATGTTATTGTAAACATGTGCAGGATCGCAATTTGACACAACTATATTTGAATGTACAGATTTTCCATTTTCAAGTTCGATTCCCACAGCAACATTGCCTTTAAATTTTATCATTTTCACTTGTTGGTTTAGAACTATTTTTATGCCCTCCTCACGCATTAATTTAGTCAGAGCATTTATAATTGCTCCCGTTCCCCCTAAAGCATAATGTACCCCCCATTTTCTCTCTAAATAATGAATTAAATTATAAATAGAAGTTGTAGTAAACGGGTTACCTCCAAGTAATAGAGGTTGGATACTCAGTGCTTTTCTAATCTCATGATTTTTAATATACTTTGCAACAAGTTGTGAAACTGTTAGATAACTTTTAAGTTTAATTAATTCCGGTATTTGTTTAAGCATAAACAGAAAACTATCAAACGGGACATGAGATAGTTTATTAAAACCAGTTTCGAATATTTTCTCAGACATTTTAACGAGTTTTCTGTATCCTAATACATCCATTGGCTCAAATTTTTCTATTTCATTTTCAGTATCCTTTATTGAACCTCCATAATTAAAATATTTTTTGGTGTCATTAAAATAAAATTGATACCAAGGGTTCAAAGGCACAAATTTAACGTAATTTTTTCTTTCTTTTTTAAATAAACTAAAAAGTTCATCAAATAAAAATGGCGCTGTAATCACAGTGGGTCCAGCATCAAATGTAAATCCGTTTTTTTTAAACACTCTGGCTCTTCCACCTAATTGATTAAGTTTTTCATAAATAGAGACATCATAACCTAAAGCTCTTAATCTCAGAGCAGATGAAATGCCACCAAAACCTGAGCCAATTACAATTGCTGATTTTTTCATATTAATAAATATAAGCAAACTTATTTAGATTAAACTATTTTTTTAGATATTCTTGATAAAATATTCTTAATAATAAATTTTGTTATGGATGTGTACTCTCTACCATTCTTTTCAGAAATATTTATAGATTTTTTTATCACCTGGTGTAAGTAGTCTATAGTCTTTTCAATAATATTTTTTTTTTGCATTTTTGTAATCCAAAAAAATATTTCTTCCTCTGAAATAGAATCAAACCTTTTTTTTAGAAAAGAATTTATTAAATATTTCTCAGATATTGACGCCTCATTAATATAATTTATTATTAGTGCACTCATTTTGCCCTCTTTGAGGTCTCTTCCTGGTAAATCTCTCTCCTTTATTCCAATGAAATCAGATAAGTCGTCTTGAATTTGGTACGCAACGCCTGCTTCATAAATAGACTTTAAAGAAATATCAAGCTGGTTATTTCTACCTGTAAGTATCATAATTAGTTTTACAGGTAGACTAAGCAAGCTTCCAGTTTTTGCTCTAGCCATAGATTCGTAGTCTTCTAATTGTAAATTTAAGTCTGCTCTTGTTTGTATTTCTCTAGTTTGACCTGCTACAGCTTGTTTAATTGATTTACTGAATTCTTTGATAGCCATACATTTAAATTTTTCACTAGAAGGTGTATTAGAAAGAATTTCAAAAGAACTGGAAATAAAATAGTCACCTAAATTTATAGCTGAAGGATCTCCGAAACGACTCCAAATTGTAGGACTTCCTCTTCTCAATAAGTCTCTATCTTGAAGATCATCATGAACAAGGGAAGCATTATGTATTAGCTCGCACGACGCGGCCACGTAAATTGAGGAAAGTTCGTCCAGATCAAGTATTTGTCCTGATATTAATGCGAGAGCTGCTCTAAACCTTTTTCCTCCTGAATTTAGGTGATACTTAGCACATTCTCCCATCCAAGAATTGTCACATGTCTGTTCAGAAATAAGTTTTTCAACTTTTTTTAATTGGGTTCTTAGGAGCTTTGAGTTCAGATTTAGATTTAAATTTTTTACATTATAATCATTAATAATGTTCCAGTGTTTACTGTTTGCAAGAACATTTATATTTTCAATGGATTTTTTATTTAATAAAATTTTGCTCATCTTAAAAAAAAGGGGAAGTAATTTGTACTTCCCCTTTTAAATTAAAGAAACATTAGCTATTTAAGCTTTAGCAGTTTCAGACTTTGCAGCTGCCCAGATTACTAGACCAAACAAAATCTTGTTGATAAAGTCTGCTAAATTATAAATTGCATTTAATGAACTATCATCAGTGCCTCCTGCGAGATATCCTAAGAAATATCCAATAGGGTAAATAGACCAACCTATTGATACAATCCATTTCATAGCATTAAATGCTGATTTTTGAGCTTCAGAATTACTTGAAGTATTAGCTTGAGCAGCTTCACCTGCGAACACTTCATAAAGAATGTAAATCCATCCAGCCATGCCTACAACAAAACCAACTGTTGCATTAATAAAACCAGCTTCGCCCATGAAGCCAGCTATCAACATAACAAGTGTTCCAATTAAAAGGCGCCAGAACATTCCAGCTGTTGCAGCACCTACAGCAGCTAATATTAAGTAGAATTCGATCATTTGAAGTGGTACGGTTAATAACCAGTCAATATATCTTAGTACCGTTGGTGTTTCACCAGTGCCTACCCATACGTCTCGCATGTAATAATAGTGAACAGCAGCAATTAAAGTAACCAAACCAGCTACTCTGACTGATGTACCCCAGTGTTTACCAACATTGTTGGCCTCTGAGAAAAAAAAGAAAGTTGAGGCAACCATTGAAACAGAGATGATCCAAAATGTCACACCAACAAAATCAGATGTTTGTAGCATTCCATCCATAACTAATATCCTTTCATAATTATGCTTAATATTAATTAAACATTAATATTAATGTTAATGTTAATGCGGAACGGATGTAAGTAATGCCTAAACCCTCCCCACAAGTAATAAACTTCTAAGACCTTGCCTAACTTATTGAGTTAATTCAAGAAAAAATCTTTACTTTTTTTGTAAGTCATTGAAATATAAGTACTAAAAATTACAGAAAAAGTGCAATAATTACTAAAGTTGTTACAATTGTTCTTAATTTTAAATACCATTTTTCAGGCTTAAATATATTACAGACATAATCAAAAAATAATGAGAGGATAAAACTTGTGATTAGTATAAGGCGAGTATCGAAAAAATTATTAAATTGCGAGCTCCAACCCCAAATGAAAATAAGAATTGGTATAGACATTATAAAAATAGAATTTTTATTCTTAAATATCAGAACTTGCCAATGCATTCCACACAGAAAAGATAAAATTAAAAGGCAATAAAGCTCAATTTTTTCATTATTTAAGTAAAAATATTGCTTATTAAAAATAATACCTAAATAAAGAGGTAAAACGCCAAGAAGAGTGAAAAAAATAATTATATTTTTCATATTATTATTTTGTAATAGTATTATATTATCTCTTACTATAAATTCTAGTCAATGAAACAATTTGAATTAAAAAAGTTAGAATTATATTTAAACTCTAAATTTGAAAGTGATAAATTTAGTATTAAAGATGATGTAAAAAACAATTCTTGTGAATTATATTTTAAAGATGAGTTTATTGGCCTGATATATAAAGACGAAGAAGATGGAGAAGTAAGTTATCAATTTCATATGACAATTTTAGATGAAGATCTACTTGATTCGTAGTTTGTTATTTTTTTTCTTTATGTTAGTATTTAACAATGGTAATGCTCATCATAAAATCTATAGTCCAAGGGTAGAAGAGGGACGTCAATCATTTGAATGGAGAGGTCATTTTAATTTAGAATCGTCAAATTCGATTGATAAAAGTTACCATCAGGTTTTTGAAACTGAATATTCTTGGAATTCTTATTGGCAAAGTGAAGTAGAATTTCACATTTCTGATAAAACAGATACCCCATTAGACTGGGAAAAAACAGAGTTACAAAATCAGCTACAAATCATAGACTTACAGTACCTAGCAAGCGCGCTCTATTTCTCATATAATTTTAATTCGAGTGAAAGAAAAGGTGATGAAATAGAATATAAATTTCTTAATCAATTTTTATTTAAAGAGTTTAGTTTAATAACAAACTTTATTTTTGAAAAACAAATAGGTACTTCTGCTTCGGGTTCTACTGAATTTGGGTTATCCAATTATTTGGAATTTAGTAAAAATATATTAAACTTGTTTAAAATAGGTTTAATTAATTTCTCGGAATTTGGCGAATTATCAAATTTTCACTCATTACAAAAACAAGAACATCAAATTGGTTTTTTATTAGGTAAAGAATTTTTGATTAATAAATATGAGCTTGAACTAGAATTGGGTTACTTAAAAGGGATTACAAAAGATGCCTCAAAAAACGCGCTAATTTGGAATATTGAGGTGGAGTTTTAATAGCCTAACTGTCTCAATCTTTCCCTGTACTCTTTTTCACTTATAATACCTTTACTTCTTAGATTCTTTAATGCTTTGATTTCTAAATTGTTTTTACTACCTGTATTATAATTTTGTGTTCTATATTTATTACTCTGATATTCTCGGTTTGAACTTCTATTTACTTGATTTGGGTTTCTTCTCAGATTTTCAATTTCCTTTCTAAGTTGTTTAACCTCACTGCTGAGACTTTGAACTTCGATTTTACTTCTTTGAGAAATTCTTTTTTCCTCATTCCCTAGCATTGCTCTTGCTCTTAAGGCTTTATTTGTAAAAACCAACCAATCTACCCTTCCTTTAGCATTTCTGGGTCTAAAAACTCCGGACTTAGGCGGAGCAGCTAGAAAGAATTTATTTTTGATACTTATTTTTCTAGAACCTGGAACATATGGGTTAATCCTCAAATCCTCATTCACTGCAGCAACCATTGGATCACTCTCATTCATCAAACCCTTTCTTAGGATTGAGCCAAAAATAATATTCAAGCCATCTTTATTATAAAATACTCTACCTGATGTTACTTTGTTATCCTTCGTATATTTTCCTTTGTACCAATCCTCGAGAGTAAAAACAATATCTTGATCAGGCTTTGCTTTTCTAAGTCCTTCACTTATAGCTTGTGAAACAACATATAACTTGTCCTCTGAAAATAATTGTACCATTTTTTGATTATATCTAACTAGAATAAGTCTAAAAGCACCTTGTACTCGATCGGGTGAAATCTTTATTGGATGAACATTAGGAACTATTTTTGAGTCTTGATCAACTAATTTAACATTTTCAATCGTCCTAAGCCATAATATATCTTCATTAAATAAAAATTCAGAAACCGCACACGAATTTAAAAAGAAAAACAGAATTAATGAGGTGATTTTTTTCATATTTAAGCATAAAAAAAGGGAGATTAAAAAATCTCCCTTCAGTTTATAACAATCTGATAAATTTTACCAGAAGAAGAAAGCACCAAGAGAAACATTTGTTGAATCTTGGCTACCGCCCATGTGTAGACTTTGTTCAGAATAAGAACCTTCAGCGATGACTCTGAAATCATCAGTTAAGTTATGCCAAAGCATTCCATTCCAATGTTCAACTGTATTTCTTTCGGCAACAGTGAGTGATTCGATATCACTACCAGTAGCTACAGCTTTGTTTTGACCGTACGAGAAAGCGGCATTAGTTCCGCCACCGAGATCAGCATGTGCTTGGATGTATCCACCGTAGAAGTGTCTAGCTTTTCCAACTGCGTCAAGTGCACCTGAGTAAGTTGATCCACCTGTATTACCTTGGAACTGAATACCAACTCCACGGTTTTTGAAAAAGGAAGCTACTAAATCAAAACTACCTACAGTAATCTTTGCACCAGCTCCAACACCGTATGCAGTTATTGCATCAGCCTCATCAGTGCTAGCACCATTATAAGCTGTTGCTCCAGCTCTAACAGTAGTAGTTTGGGTTGTTGTTCTCTCTAACTCTTGAAATTGACCGTCAAGCCAGAAGTTAATGTCAGCTCCACCGAAAGAGTGATTAGCGTCAATTAAAACTTCAACTCTTGGAGTTGCTGTTTCAGTCGCACCATAGTTAGCAGTTGTGGAAATCAATGGTGTGGCCTGAAGTAAACTTACAGTAGCAGTTACAGCACCCATTGTTGGAAGTGTCCATTGAATTTGAGGGTACCAGTCAGCGTAAACATAACCAGAACCAATTCTACCTAATGTGGTTCCTGTAATGTTACCAGCCGTACCACCAACGCCAAAGAGTGTTACATCGTTTACGATAGCCTTTCTTTGCCATAGACCTAAATGTCTTCCGGCAAGTATAGAACCAAATGAACCAGCAACTGTAAAACTAGTTTCACGCATATTAGGTGCGTTACTAGCAGCAGAAGAACCATCTGCGTTCATGTGTGTATAAATACCTAATCTACCTGAAACATCTAGTCCATTAGAAGTTGGGGCTTTTATGGTAAAACCAAAAACGTTAGGTAATAAACCAACAGAAATAGAACTTGTTTGAGCTCCATCACTTGCAATGAAATCACCTGCAGTTTCAAAAGTTGTTACAGTATTAGCACCAGCGAATGTTGCATCGTTGGTAGCATCAGAATTAGTCACGTTATAAAATGCGTTTGCTGCACCATCAAACGATATTTCCCAGCCACCTTCACTCATTAGAAGTTGTTTTGAGTCGACAGCAGATGCAGAAAGGGCCATAACAGCAGGTATTGCGGCTACAGCGATTTTTTTAGAAAATTTATTCAATTTTCCCTCCCTTAATTATTGTTAATAGTATTCTCTTTTTACATTATAATAAAGTTTTCTTAAACATAATATTCTGTATATTGTAACATTTTTGATAAAATGTTGTTTTTATACAACATAATTATTACTTGAGAATATAATTTATAGGTATCTCAACAACTATACTTTTAGAATTTTTGATTAAAATTTCAGGTGGCGCTGGAAGTTTATTTCTTTGTTTTAATATCTTTTCAGCACTTTTTGCTAAGTTTTTCGGTCTTTTTGTTAAAATTTGTATATTTATTACCTCTCCTGAATAACCAATGGTAATTCTCGTCAAAATTTTTCCTTGTTCTCTTCTTAAAATTGAACGCTTTGGATATGCCTTATTTGCTAAAATATTAATTTCAGTAGATATTTGTTTTAAATAGTTATAAAGGGCTTTATCTTTAATAATTAATAATTCTTTGGCAGCTGAACTTTGTTTCTGATATTCATCGCTACTATCAAAAGTCTTCTCTTTTTTTTTTTTTTCATTTTCTTCTACATCTTTTTCCTTTTCAAAAAATGGATTTTTTTTTTCAGGCTTTTTTAAAACTTCAACTTTTGGATAAGTTAAATCATTTTTTTTTATTACTTTTTTTGGTTCTTGCTTTGAGGTTTCTAAATTTTTTTGTAATGTTTTTTTGTTATCACTATTTTTTTTTTTTTCTGAGCTTTTCGTATTATCAATTTTTTCTTTTTTCTTGATATTGATTGTTTGAAATTTACTGAAATTTGAAAGATCAACTACAGCGTACTTTTTTTCACTACTTTTTTTTTCAAGAAGTAATAAGATAAAAAAAATGTGACATAAAATAGAAAAGTTTAATGCCAAAAATGCTATTTTTAAATTCGACATGTCATATATCTTCATTAGTTGTTAAAACATAAACTTTTTCAAAATTATTTTGTTTGAAAACTCCTAATACTTCTTTGAATTTTTCGATTTTTGTATTTTTATGAACGCTTAATAAAATTTTTTTGGTCTTTGATAATTCTGTTACTTTTTTGCCTAGGTCATTCAAATTTATTTTCTTTTGTTTAAAAAGTAATTCACCATTAGCTAAAATTCCGAGATTAAAATTATTTTCACTATAGTTAGATTCTTTATATGCTTGCTCGGAATATGGCTTCATAATCTGAGGATATTCCTGATATTTTATTGTACCTGTTAGCATAAAAAAAATTAGTAAGAGAAATATAATATTAATCATAGGAATCAGATTAATTTCCTTTTTTTTAAACTTATCTTTTTTTATAAACATTTTTCTCTCCAAAGAAAAATTTCGAAACTTTATTTTTGTTTAAAATATCGAGTAACTTAATAAGGTTCCTTACTTCAGATTTTTCATTGTTAAATATAACTACTCCTTCATAATCTTTTTCTCTCCAAATTTTCAAAAATTTTTCGGATAACTCCCCAAAATTCATTTCTTCATTGTTGCAAAGATATTTATCTTCATTTAATCTTATCTCCAAAAATTCTTCAGATGTATTTGTTAATTCAACTTTATTTTTTGGAACTATGAAATCAATCTCCTTGTCTTTATAAAAATTTGTTGCCAACATAAAAAAAATTAGCATAAGAAAAATAATATCTATAAGTGGGATTATGTTAATAGTTCTATTTTTCTCTTCTTTTTCTTCCAAAAACATTTCGATTAGCTAATACTCTAATTATCTTTAATTCCGTTGAGCTGAAGTAAAAGATTGTTTAATTTATTTTTTATGGATAAAACTCTCTTTTCAAAAAAATGAAATGCAACTAATGCAGGGATTGCTACAATAAGACCAATCGCAGTTGTTAGCAGAGCCGTCCAAATTCCACCGGCCAATATAGACGGATCTATATTACTTCCTCCAACTTCTAGTTCGGTAAACGATGCTATCATTCCTAGAATTGTGCCTAGAAGACCAAGAAGAGGACTTACTTGTGCTATTATTTCAAGTACGGAGAGAAAAGACTCAACTTTATTTACTTTTTTTTGTACGTGTATCTTAATTGCATTTACTTTATCTTCATCATTGATTGATTTTTTTTCAAATATTGCTGACGCGTATTTAATTGTAGAAAAAAAAATATTTTCCTTATTATTTAAAAGTAAAATCTTATTTTTGAACTCACGAATAGACGCAGATTCTTGTATTAGAATCTCCAATTTTTCTGCGTTAGCATTATCAATAAAAAAAAATTGGAAGATTTTGTATATTATTATGGTTATTGAAACCAAAGAAATCATCAATAATAAAGCAAAAATAAAACCACCCTTATCAAAATAAGTTAACAGAAATTCAAAATTCATAGAATTCCTTTTAACAGACTTGGATACTTTTTGTTCAGAGCATCATATTCTTTTGCAACTTCATCATTGTCTATTTTTAATGGGGAGCGCTTTGATTTTACTTTGTAGTCTAATACTATGGTTCCAGGTCTTTTGGTAAAAAACAAAATTCTATCTCCTAGTAAAAGAGCCTCTTTTAAAACGTGTGTTATAAAGATTACAGTTGTAGGCATTTTTTCCCAATAGTCAATGAGTACCTTATATAAGTTTTCAGTTGTTGGTTGATCCAAAGAAACAAATGGTTCGTCCATTAATAGTACTTCTGGGCTATTCACAAAAGCTCGGGCTAATGCAACTTTTCGTCTCATACCACCGGATATGGTACTTGGAAATGCATTTAAAAATTCTGAAAGTTCAAAATTTTCTAGTATTTCCTTTATTTTTTTTTCTGAATCTATTGAGTCATTACAAACCAATTTTATGTTTTCGAAAAGATTTAGCCATGGCATTAATCTTGATGTTTGAAATACATAACCTAAAGAATTTTTTGAACTAAGTTCTTGTTCATTAATTAAAATTTCAGAGTCATTAGACGCCACCAATCCTCCAATTAAGTTCATTAGAGTTGTTTTACCACATCCCGATGGTCCAACAATGCATACAAATTCTTTTGATTTAATTTTTGTGTTAATATTTCTGAGAGCAACTATCTTCTCTTGTTTATCCTTGCTTAGAAAAAATTTTTCCTTGATCTTAATAGAAATACTCATTTTTTAACGCCATAATGTTAACTTTCTTTCAAGGGGTCTTACAAAAATAAATTCAACAAATATTATTACTGCAACAAATGTAAAAGTATAGGCTAGGATTCCACTTATATCAAAAAATTGAAAAAGACCGTATAATTTAAAACCTACTCCATCACTTCTTCCCAACAGTTCAACAACTAGAACTATTTTCCAAATTAGGGACAATCCAGACCGAGCTGCAGACATTAGATATGGATATAGTTGTGGTATAATTATTTTATAAAAAAGTTTTTTTTTACTAATATTATAAAATTTTGCTACATCGATATATTGTTCATCAATGGATCTAGAGCCTTCCCGCATAATAACAGCAACCATTGGTATTTTATTTAAGGAAACTGCTAAAATTGCTGCAGATTCATTCAACCCAAACCAAACATAACATAAAATAATGATAACTAAAGCTGGAACATTCAATCCTAAAACTAACCAATCATCGAAAAAGTCATTAATCTTCTTTCTTCTTCCCATAAATATTCCAATGGCTGCACCTATTATCATTGCAATACTAAATGATAAGAATACTCTTCTAAGAGTAATGCCTGTATGCTTAAATAATTCATTAGCATTAATTTCATCGTTAATTTTTATCAAAACATTTGAGGGACTAGGTAACAGTGAATTATCAACTAAGAAACTTACTAGATACCATAAAGAGAGGAAAGCCAATAAGGATAAAAGCCTTAGGCTAGTACTATTGGAAAAAATTTTCATGTTATTCTAACCAGAATGTTCCTGGGGCAATTTCCTTTGAGTTTCCAACAAGAGCTTTGCCACCAATTTCAGAAAGAGTACTATAAAGAATTGATGCGCCGTCTACATTGGATGAACCAAAATTTCTTGGTATGCCTTCGCGATAAATATCACGAAGATTATTGAAAACTTTATCATTTTCTGATTTCATAATGGGCTTGATATTTTCCCAAACTTCATCTTTTTTCAACATCAACTCTTTGGCTTCATTTGATGTATTTATAAAGTTTTCTAATAAATTTGGATTTTCCTGCGCCCATTCATCCCTAAATACCCATCCGATTATTGGCATATTACTGTTTATTCCCAAATTTTTGATAATATCATTAACATTTATCACTTTTACAAATCCTTTTGAGAGTAATCTAGCCTGATAAGGCCAATATGTTAAAATGGCGTCAAAACTACCTTGCTCTATCTTTCTGTTAAGCAATGGTGGAGCTCCAAAAATTTGTTTTGTTTCATTTATTAGATCATTACCAAATTTTTGTTGATAGAAAGCTCTAAATATCAACCAGCTTTTATCTACTTGGCCGCCAGCAATGCCAATTTTTTTTCCTTTAAGATCGTCAATACTCTGAATACCTGAGTTCTCATCTACGATAAGCCCACCCGCGGCCATAGAATGAGGTACAAAGGAAAACATTCTGTTTAAAGCTCTTTGTCTTGAGACCCAAAACCAATCAGTAACAATCAAATCAACAGCATTACCTTGAAGTGCTACAGCTGCCGCATTCTTACTTGCAAGCTGAACAATTTCTACATTAATGTTATTTTTTTTGTCTAGTGATAATTGTTTAATGAGTTCAAGCTCCCAATTGACACTCCCATATTGAAGGGTACCAATTTTAATTTTGTTCTGTGCAAAGCTTAGATCAAAAGAAAAAAAGACTACTAAAGTTAATATATATTTAAAATATTTCATAATAATATAATAGAATTCATATTAATATATATAATATAGTTCTCAATTTAAATATTAAATTTATTATTTTATGAAACAAAAAATTACTAAATTGAACTTGGTTGGTTTTAAGTGTCCAATCCCAGTATTAAAAGTTGCAAAAAAAATCAAAGAAGTTGAAAAAGATTCAATTATTGAAATTCAAGCTGATGATCCAAATTTTAAGCAAGATTTATTAGAGTTATCAAAAAATTTGAATATAAAAATTCTTAATCAAGAAAATATTAATAAAGTTGTTTGTTTTACAATAAAAAAAAGTTAGTTTTTAATATGCAAGATACTATTAGGGAAGATGAAATTGAAAAATTGAGTTTTGAAGAATCGTTTAAGATGCTTGAAAATATAATTAGTAAACTTGAAAGTGAAGAATCTGACTTAGATGAATCGATAAAGTTATATGAATTAGGGATAAAATTGAAAAATCACTGTGATTTCAAATTAAAAAATGCAGAAATGAAAATAAAAAAAGTCATTGATAAAAATAAGTTAGAAAACTTTGATGAATAAATGAATAGTGAATTCAAAGCTTATTTAGAAAATTATTCTAAATATGTTACGGACAAGATTTTAAAGTTTGTAAGTAGAGCAAAATTTTCAGATGCTTCTATATTGGAGGCAATAAAATATGTTTTAAATGTTGGTGGAAAAAGATTAAGACCTATTTTTGTTTTGGAAATTGCCAAAATTTTAGATGTAGATATAAAGCAAGCAGTGAATGTTGCAATAAGTATTGAATTAATGCATTGTTACTCTTTAGTTCATGACGATTTGCCAGCAATGGATAACGATGACATGAGAAGAGGAAGTCTGACTTGTCATAAAAAATTTGATGTTGCTACGGCTATATTAGTTGGTGATGCTCTGCAATGTTTGTCATTTCAAATCTTATCAGAAAAAGAGACACATCCATGTTCTGCTGTTAGGTGTAATTTAATAAATGAGCTCTGTAAATCTGCAGGTGTTACAGGTATGGTTGAGGGGCAAATGTTAGACTTAGAAGCCTCAAGTAAGGATCTAAATTTTGGAGATATAAAGAAACTTCAGAGACTTAAAACTGGGGAATTATTTAGATTTTCTTGCATTTCTGCTCCAATATTAGCAAAAAAAGAAAAAGAATTTTATGAATTATTTGAGAAATATTCATTTAATCTCGGAATTGCTTTTCAAATAAAAGATGATCTGCTCGATTTTGAGGGAGAAGAGAGTAAAGTTGGAAAGAAAATAAATAAAGATAAATTACAAGGAAAAAAAACTTTCATTTCATTCTTAGGAGTAAAAAAAGCAAAACAGATGGCAAAAGATTTAATCGACGAGTCAATTGATCTAATATCTAGCTTTGGTTCTAAATCAAACAACTTAACGAAAATTACGAAACTAATAATTGAGAGAAATTATTAAATCTTGAAAAATCTAATTGTACCACAGCAACAAAATAAACTCAGGTTAGACACTGTTTTAATTAATTTAAAATTATTTAATTCTAGACAAAAAGCAGTTTCAAAAATAATTTCTGGTGCCGTTTTCATAGATGACAAGAAAATTGATAAGCCAGGATTTATAGTAAAAAAAGGCTCTTATATTAAAATAATTGAAAATGAGCATGAGTGGGTTTCTAGAGGCGGAATAAAATTATCTTATGCTATTAAATATTTTAATTTAAAGGTTAGAGAAAAAATTTGCATAGATATTGGGTCTTCTACTGGAGGATTTACTGAAGTCTTAATTAGTAACGGTGCTAATTTAGTATATTCAATAGATGTTGGTTATGGACAACTTGATTGGAAACTTAGAAATAACAATAAAGTAAAAGTTTTAGAACGAACAAACGCAAGATATTTAGATGAAAAAAAAATTAAAGATAAATTAGATTTGCTTGTATGCGATGTAAGCTTTATTTCTTTAAAAAAAGTAATACCACCAAGTTTAAAATTTTTGAATCCAAAGTCCTCAATAATTCTATTGATAAAGCCTCAGTTTGAAGCAGGAAGAAAATATGTTGGAAAAGGAGGTATTATAAAAGATAAGCTTATCCATAATAAAGTCTGTAATGAATTAATTGAATGGTTTACAAAAAATCTAAATCTAAATTTCGTCGATCTTATTGAGAGTCCAATCAAAGGTCAAAAAGGTAATAAAGAATTTTTTCTTTACATGACGAATAACTAATAATTTATTTAGCCATTGCTTTTTTTCTTAAAAAAAGGTCAGCTAAAACAATTGCAAGCATTGCTTCACCTACCGGGACTGCTCGAATTCCTACGCATGGATCGTGTCTACCTTTAGTAATAATTTTTGTCTCTTTGCCAGATTTGGTAATGGTATTTTTTGGTTTAAGAATTGAACTTGTTGGCTTTACCGCAAATCTAATCACAATATCTTGACCTGAAGTAATTCCTCCAAGAGTTCCACCAGCATTATTTGAATTAAATGTAACTTTATTATTTTTTATATATATTTCGTCAACATTTTCCTCCCCTCTAATTTCAGCACTTTCAAAACCTTTTCCTATCTCAACACCTTTGACCGCTGGTATACTCATCATTGCTTTTGCAATAAGTGCGTCAACTTTGTCGAATACAGGTTCCCCTAAGCCTACCGGAACATTAGATGCCCTTATCTCAATAATTGCACCAATAGAAGAGCCCTCTTTTCTAACCTTTAAAAGATACTCTTCCCATATTTTAACTATATGTTTATCAGGTGAGAAAAAATCGTTTTTAGTTACTTCTTTCCAATTCCAATTTTTTTTATTGATTTTAATTTTTCCAATTTGGATCAGTGCTCCTCGAATCTTAATTTTGTTGGATAATATTTTTCGGGCAATTGCTCCAGCGGCCACTCTCATAGCAGTTTCTCTGGCTGAGGCCCTTCCACCACCCCTGTAATCTCTGAGCCCAAATTTTTTTTCATAGGTATAATCTGCGTGCCCAGGTCTAAAAGATTCAGAAATATCTTTATAATCCTTACTTTTTTTATCAACATTATAAATAACCATTGATAGAGGCGTGCCCGTAGTCGTATTTTCAAATAAACCAGAAAGAATTTTTATTTTATCTGGTTCTTTTCTTTGGGTTGTAAATTTTGATTGGCCTGGTTTTCTCTTGTCTAGATAATTCTGAATACAATTCTCGGTTAATTTTATTCCAGAAGGCACTCCCTCAATAACACATCCAATTGCATCACCATGACTTTCTCCCCATGTAGTTAACTTGAATATTTCACCAAAACTGCTTCCTGACATTATATAACTGATATGTCTGGGGCATCAACAGCTTTCATTCCTACTACATGATAGCCACAATCAACATGAATGTTTTCTCCTGTTACACCTGAAGACAAATCAGATAATAAATACAGAGCATTTTTTCCTACTTCATCAATATCTGTTATTCGTTTCATTGGAGAATTATATTCGTTCCATTTAAGTATATATTTAAAATCTGAGATACCAGATGAGGCAAGTGTTTTTATTGGACCAGCCGAAATTGAATTAATTCTAATATTTAATTTTCCTAAATCAGACGCCAAGTATTTTACACTTGTTTCAAGCGCCGATTTTGCAATTCCCATCACGTTGTAATGAGGCATAACTCTTTCTGCACCTAAGTAAGATAAAGTTAATATTTGCCCTCCATTTTTCATGAGTTTACTAGCTTCTTTACTTAATATTGTTAACGAATAACATGAAATATTAAGTGTGTTAACAAAGTTTTCTCTCGAGGTATCAATATATTCTCCTTTTAATTCATTTTTATCAGAAAATGCGATTGAATGTACGAGAAAATCAAAATCAGCCCACGAACCTGAGATCTTATTAAAAAATTCTTTTATACTTTTGTCAGAGCCAACATCGCATTCAAAAACTAAACTTGAGTTACACTTTTCAGCAAGAGGAACAACCCTTTTTTTAATAGACTCATTAACATAAGAAAAAGCAAGCTCTGCTCCACTATTCGATAAAGCTGATGCGATGCCCCAAGCAACAGAACGTTCGTTTGCAACACCCATGATTATCCCTTTTTTGCCTTTCAAATTTATTATAGATTTATTCATGTAATTTTATTATTGTTTGTAAGATTTTATATATTATTTAAATTTATAATATAGATTTAAGAAAATACCAACTATTACTTATGACTGATCCTTATAAAAAATTTAACCAATGGTTCAATGAAGTTGAAAACAAAAAAACTCAAGACCCTACTGCATTCGCATTGGGAACATCAGATAAGAAAAATCAACCTTACATAAGAATGGTTTTGTTAAAAAAAATATTAGATGATGGATTTGTTTTTTTTACCAATCTAAAAAGTAATAAAGGAAAGCAATTTGAATTTAATAATAAAATGTCAATGTGTTTTTATTGGGAAAGTATTGGAAAGCAAATAAGAATTACCGGAATTGGAAAATTGATTGATGAAAAATCTTCAGATGAGTATTTTTTTACAAGACCAAGAGAAAGTAGGATTGGTGCTTGGGCTTCAAACCAATCTAAAAAACTAGATTCAAGAACTTTTTTTTTGAGAAGAATAGAGTATTATAGGAAAAAATTCAAAAATAAATTTATTCCCAGACCCTCTCATTGGGCAGGAATAAAAATTGAGCCTATAGATTTTGAGTTTTGGAAACAAGGAAAGTACAGACTTCATGAAAGAGAGTATTTTTTTAAAAAAGCAAAGAAATGGGATAGTAAGCTTTTATTTCCATAATAATTAAGTGTTTAGCTTTATCTTAAGCGTTTCAAAAACTGATTTTATGCCATATATGAGTTTTCTTATCATTGCATCAGAATGAAGAGGGGTTGGAGTAATTCTTAGCCGCTCTTTTCCAATTGGAACTGTGGGATAATTAATAGGTTGAACATATATATTATGATTTTCAAGAAGTATTTTACTTGCAAGTTTACATAACTTCGCATCTGCAATAATAACCGGTATTATATGACTTTCATAATCAAGAAAAGGTATGTTTTCTTCTAAAAATTTTTTCTTTACTTTATTAACAACTTTTATTTGCTCATTTCTTTCATTTTTTGAAAATTTAAGATGTCTCATTGCTGTATATGCACCTGCGGCAATGCAGGGTGGGAGTGAAGTTGTAAAGATGAAACCAGAAGCATGACTTCTTATAAAATCAATAAGATATCTATTACCTGATATGTATCCTCCCATAACCCCAAATGCCTTTGCTAATGTGCCCTGAAGAATATCTATTTGATTCATTACACCCTCTTGTTCGCAAACTCCAGCCCCTCTTTTTCCGTACATACCAACGGCATGTACTTCATCAACATAAGTAAGAGCTTTATATTTCTTTGCTATTTTTACAATATTTTTAACGGGAGCAAAATCTCCATCCATAGAATAGACGGATTCAAAAGCAATAATTTTTGGATGGTTAGGATTTATTTTTTTTAATTTATCCTCTAAATCATTGAGATCATTGTGTCTAAAAATAAATTTTTTTGCATTTGAATGCTTGATGCCTTGAATCATTGAAGCATGATTTTTTTCGTCAGATATAAATGTACAGTTTGGCATCATTTTTCCAAATGTTGATAAAGTAGCTAAGTTGGCTAAATAACCTGAATTGAACAATAGTGCCGCCTCTTTTTGATGCAGATAACATAATTCTCTTTCGAGCAATACATGATAATGATTAGTTCCAGAAATATTTCTAGTTCCACCTGAACCAGCTCCAACTTTGTTAAGAGCAAATGACATTTGTTTCAAAACCTCTTTATTTTGACTCATACCTAAATAATCATTACTGCACCAAACAGTAACTTCTTTAACCAGATTACCCTCATAGTTTATTGCTTGAGGAAAGTTCCCAGCTATTTTTTCCAAGTCTGCAAAAGTTCTGTATTTACCTTGATTTTTTAAACTCTCCAAGTTTTCTTTAAAAAAATTATTATAATTCATCTTTGTCACTTTCGAATTTCAATGAAACACTATTAATACAAAATCTTTTAAAGGTAGGTTTAGGACCATCGTCAAAAAGATGACCTAAATGTGAATCGCATTTACGACACCTTACCTCGATTCTTACCATGCCGAAGCTCTTATCTTTAACTAACTTAAGTTCTTTATCGTTTATAGAAGCAGAAAAACTTGGCCAGCCACTTCCAGAATCATATTTATCCTTTGAGTTGAAAAGTTCTTTACCGCAACATATACAATTATATGTACCTTCCTCGAAAAAATCGTAGTACTGACCTGAAAAAGCAGGTTCAGTGCTATTATTTTGGGTCACTTCAAAGGCTAAGTGATTAAGTTTGTGTTTTAATTTTTTTTTATCTAATTTAAACATTTAATAAGTTTTTAATTATAATAATCTATATATTCAAGGATTAAAGTAGTAATTTATTTTAAAAGTTAAATGATTTTTATAATTGGCTCAGGTTTGATAGGTTTATCAATTGGATTTAAACTTATAACGAATGGTTTTGAAGTAACAATATTTAATTATGATGATTCAAGAGAATCTAGTCTAGCGTCTGTAGGAATGTTAGCACCAATAATAGAAGCTAAACCCTCAGAGGAAGATTTATTCAATTTATTAGAACTCTCAAAAAAAAAGTGGGAAGAATATGCTAAAAAAATAAGTGAACATTCAAGTCTTGAAATTAATTTTAAAAAGACGTCTGCCTTAATGGTTGCAAATAATTTTGATGATTTACAGAGATTAAAGTTTAAACAAAAATTTTTCTTGAAACTCGGTAAAAATATTGACTTTTTAGATAGAGAAGAGACTTTAAAATTTGAACCTAATTTAAATGATAATGTTCAAGGTTCACTATATTGTAAATCACAAGATCAGGTTAATCCAATAAACTTGAAAATGTGTTTGAAAGATTGTTTTTTAAAAAATGGAGGAAAAATTATTAATAAAAATATTGAAAAAATAATTTTTGAAAATAAAAAAGTTGGTGTGAGTTATGATGGTGAAAAATTTTATTCCGATAAAATTATTTTAGCTGCGGGAGCTTGGAGTCAAAAAGTTTTAAAACGTTCATTCTCAATAAATATTTCATCGAAACCTCTAAAAGGGGTTTCATTAAATTTAAGTTGTAACAATAATCAAAAAATTACTCATAACTTGTGGTTTAGAAATATTTATATAGCACCAAGAGATGACAATGAGATTATGGTTGGAGCTACTGAGGATGATAGAGGGTTTAAATCAGGGATTAATATAGATGAAATTTTTTTTTTTGGTGAAAAATTTAAAAGAATCGCTACCTTTTACAGAAGAACTTGAAATTAAAAGTTTAAATTCTGGTTTGAGACCTGCAAGTTACGACGGGCTTCCAATTATCGGCACAATAGATGAAATATCAAAAAGCATTATTTGTGCCTTTGGTCATTATAGACATGGAGTACTTTTATCACCAATAACAGCTGAATTAGTATATGATGTAATCATGGGCAAAAAAATTAATCAAAGTTTGTCGCCAACAAGGTTTTTAAAAAAAAAATTATGAAAGAAAAAATAGAATTAACTGTTAACGAAGAAAAAATTAGTTTTTTTTATACGGACATTCCGAATTTAGGTCTTCTATTGAAAACAAAAATTCCTAACTTCAACAAAAAAAATATTGCTGTTGCTGTTAATAAAAATTTAATTAAAAAGAAAGATTGGGCTATATATACACTGAAATCGAATGATATAATTGAAATTGTTACTCCATTTCCAGGGGGATAAATTTATGGTGACAGACAAATTAAAAATAAATAATAAAAAATACTCATCCAGACTGATAATGGGGACATCCCAATATCCAAATGATAAAATTTTAGAGGAGTCTCTGGCACTTTCAGGGGCAGAAATAATTACTGTATCGATTAGAAAAGTTGATTTTAATTCAAATGATAATATTTTTGAAAGATTAAAAGAAAAATACACTTTTTTGCCAAATACAGCAGGTTGTCTATCCTCAAGAGAAGCAATTTTAACGGCCGAGTTGTCGAGAGAAGCTTTAGAAACTAATCTTCTAAAATTAGAAATAATCGCCGATGAAGATACTTTACTTCCAAACTCCATTGAATTGGTTAACACTTCTAGGGAACTTGTAAAAAAAGGATTTAAGATTTTAGCATATTGTTCTGATGATCCTGTAATATGTCTAAAACTTGAGGAAGTTGGATGTGAAGTAGTAATGCCCCTTGTCTCACCAATTGGCTCAGGCTTGGGAATTAGAAATCAACATAATTTAGAATTAATTAGAGAATTTTGTAAAGGCAATGTAATTGTCGATGCTGGCATTGGAAAACCAAGTGATGCAGCTAAAGTTATGGAACTTGGTTTTGATGGAGTTCTATTAAATTCATCTGTTGCAAGATCACTAGAGCCTAAACATATGGCTGAAGCAATGAAATTAGCAGTTAGAGCTGGAAGAAAAGCTTTTTTATCAGGTATGATAGAACAAAATAAATATTCTAGGCTTTCAACATCAAATCATGGAAAGATTTCTAATTTTTAACTCCTATTTCTTTTAGAAAATCGTTAATAATTTTCTTTTCCTTTAAAGTTATTTTATTCATCGAAAATGCCATCTGAACTACGTCTTTCCATGTTGTTAGGTGTATTAATTTAATTGATTTGTTTTTGTGTTGGAACTTATTGAAAAAAATACCATAATTGAAAATAACAAATATTGCTCTTAATTTTACTTTTTTTTCTTCTAACGCATTTATAAAACTTAGTTTACTACCCCCATCAGTTATCAAATCTTCGACTAGTATCACGTTTTCAGATTCATTTAAAATTCCCTCAATTTGTTCTTTTTTTCCGAATTTTTTTTTTTCTTTTCTAATGTATGTCATTGGTAAATTTAGTTTTGAAGCGATTAATGCTGAAAAAGGTATTCCAGCGGTTTCTCCGCCTGAAATATTTGTTATTTTATTAAAAAAAGACTCATTTTTAATTTTTTTCGTAGCAAAATTAATTAGTTTTGCTCTTTCTTTTGGAAATGAAATTATCCTTCTACAGTCACAATATACAGGACTAAATTTTCCAGATGTTAATTTAAACGGTTTATTAGGACTAAAATTTATTGAACCAATATTAATTAATATTTTAGCGGTTTTTTTTGATATAATATCGTTTGTATTTTTAATTAATGATTTCATTTACAAGTATATGCAATTCAATTTATGTTGTAAGAATATTTAATTATTATTTTTAGTAACTTGGTTAGTTTAAATATTGACTATAAAGATAAAAATCATGATTTTAAAGTTAATATTGTTCAAGTTTAGAAATTCGAGAAAGAGTTTATGATAGAAAATATCCAATCATGGCTTTTTATGAAAAAAAGTAATAGGGTTTGTAATAAAAAAATTGATTTTAATAAAACTATTTTATGAGTTCATATATTCTTTATGAAAAAAATCATGTTTTAAAGATTATGAAAAAAAAAGAATTTTAAATAAGTTTAGAACAAATTAGTCCATAAATTTCTAGATGAAGTATTTTCCTAAAACAAAATTTGTATAAAATATCATCAATAAAGAAATATCGAGATTAGGAAAAGAAATTGATCAATAATCTAAAAAAAAAATTTAAAATTTTTTATTTTCATAGTATAGTCATCTGATGACTGATTATAAATCTGATATAGAAATTGCCAGACTAGCAAAAAAAACACCTATACTTGAACTTGCAAGAACGAGATTAAATTTAAACTCTGACGACTTGATTCCTTATGGTCATGACAAGGCAAAAATACCATTCAAGGTCATAAATAATCTTAAAAATAAAGAAGATGGAAAATTAATTTTAGTTACAGCAATGACACCAACTACTGCTGGAGAGGGGAAAACCACAACTTCGGTTGGTCTTACTGATGGTTTAAACTATATTGGAAAGAAAGCAATGGTAGCTCTTCGTGAACCAAGTTTGGGACCTTGTTTCGGAATGAAAGGAGGAGCAGCAGGCGGAGGTTATGCTCAAGTTGTTCCAATGGAGGATATTAATCTTCATTTTACTGGTGATTTTCACGCCATAACATCAGCACATAATCTTTTGTCGGCAATGATTGATAATCACATATACTGGCGCTTAGAACCGAGAATTGATTCAAGAAGAGTATTCTGGAGAAGAGTGGTTGATATGAATGATAGAGCTCTAAGAACAATAGTTAATTCTTTGGGAGGAGTAGCTAATGGATTTTCTAGAGAGGATGGATTTGATATCACAGTTGCCTCTGAAGTTATGGCTATATTGTGTTTGGCAAATGATTTTGATGATTTATTTAATAGGCTAGGTAAAATAATTGTTGCATATGATAGCGACATGAATCCAGTTACTTGCAAAGACATTAAAGCTGATGGTGCTATGTCAGCTTTGTTAAAAGATGCATTACAACCTAATTTAGTACAAACTTTAGAAAATAACCCCGCTTTTATTCATGGAGGACCGTTCGCAAATATAGCCCATGGTTGTAATACAGTTCTTGCAACTAAAACAGCCTTGAAGCTATCCGATTATGTAGTTACCGAAGCTGGTTTTGGTGCAGATTTAGGTGCTGAAAAATTCCTAGATATAAAATGCAGAAAATCAGGAATTGCTCCATCATGTGCTGTTATTGTGGCAACAGTTAGAGCTCTAAAACTTCACGGAAATGCTGAACCAAAAAGTCTAGGTACAGAGGATATTGGCGCGTTAAAATTAGGATTACCAAATTTACTTAGGCATATTGAGAATATATCAAAGTTTGGATTATCAAGTGTTGTTGCAATAAATAAATTTCCAACTGATACTGATAAAGAAATTGATGCTGTTCAAGATGTTTGTAAGCAATATGGTGTGAATGCAATTCTGGCAGAACATTGGGCCAAGGGCGGGGAAGGTGCAGCAAATTTAGCAAAAGAGGTTGTTAAAAAGACTGATGAGAATAATGCAAATTTTAAGTTTTTATATGATAATGAAAATACTACTGAAGAAAAAATAAATATAATTTCAAAAGAAATATACCGAGCAGATGAGGTAACTTTTTCACCAGCTGCTATAAAAAAATTAAAGGAAATTGATACTCTTGGATTTAATCATTTTCCAGTTTGCATGGCAAAAACTCAGTATAGTTTTAGTACTGATCCTTCCAAAAAGTGTGCACCAAAAGATCATACTATAACAATCAGAGAGATAAGAATTTCGGCAGGCGCCGAATTTATTGTTGCAGTAGCAGGGGATATAATGACTATGCCTGGACTTCCGAAAAAACCAGCGGCTTACGAAGTTGGGGTTGATCAAAAAGACCAGATCAAAGGACTTTTTTAGCTCTTGTATTGTATAAACTTAAAAATTGCTTAGAAATAATTTTATCCGAAAAATTTTCAACAACAAGTTTTCTGCTGTTGTATCCAAAAGTTTTTAACTTGTTTTTATTTTTTATAAGACGTTCTATAGCTATAGATAAATCTTGAGGGTTATTTTTTTTTACTAATAATCCGTTATAATTATTTATACAAATTTCTCTACAACCAGGAACGTCAGTAGAAATCAAGGGTAGACCGCAACTTGCGGCTTCAAGTAAGCTCTTTGGAAATCCCTCTCTTAAAGAAGGAAGTATCGATATCCTAGACTGTAATATATATTTTAAAATTTTTTTTTTTTCTGGAATCCAAACTATAAGTTTTTGCTTATTCCACAATTTTAATTCATTAGTCTTAATCGAGGCTAAATTGTTATAATCTGGGTTTCCTAAAAAAAGCGTTTTTAAAAATATTTCTTTTTTTTGCAAAATTTGTAAAGCTGTTATTATATCGACAACTCCTTTATCAATTAGCATTCTTGAATGTAAAATTAAGTCGTATTTTTTTGCTACATTTCTTGGTTTAAAATAGCTAGTGTTTACACCTGACCCAGGAATTATCAAAACTTTATCTTTTTCAACAATTCTTCTTTGTAAAAAATAATTCATGTCATCAATATTTTGGAAAACAACTATAGAGTTTTTTTTTTTTCAATGAAAATGCAATCATATTTAGCAAAACAAACTTAAGAAATTTAGTTTTGAAATTTTTATTAATGAAGATGTATCCTAATCCAACAATTGCGAAAATTTTTTGTACACTAAATTTATAAAAAAATTCACAAATAATAAAATATAAGATTGGTTTTAAAGCAATACATTGGACTATATCTGGTTTAACCTTATTTAATATCCTTAAAAATTTAAAAGCATAAATTATTTCCTTAATAGGATTGATACTCTTTCTGTTAAATGGAAAGTTTAATACTTTAAAGCCATATGTCTCTAATTTTTTTTTATAGACAGAAATATTACAAATGACCAAAACATCGAATCCATTTTTTAATGCAGCTAAACCATGCGATAATTTGTGAGTTAGAAAATATTTATCCTCACTAACAAAATATAAAAGTTTACTTTTAGTCATAATTTTTTTAAAAACATATCATGTTTTTTCTTTTATTAGTTGGAATATTTTCTCTTTTGTTAGTTATTTTTTTTTTAAAAAAAATTTCTAATTCATCTTTTAAAAATTTTAAACTTTTTCTTAATATAATAATTTTATTCTTAATAATTTTAAGCTGTTTTCTGCTGTACAGAGTTTATCCATCTTTTTTTTCATTTATCCCTGCTGCTTTTTGGTTTTTCATAAGATGGCGCTCTGTAATTTTATTTATAAAAAATTTTATTTTTAAAAAAAAAGAAAACAAAGATTTCAGTAGTTCAATGAGTAGAGATGAGGCTCTGAGAATTCTTGGACTGAATGATGGAGCAACAAAAGATGACATCATCGCAGCTTATAGAAAGCAAATTAAAAAAAATCATCCCGATTTAGGTGGATCTGATTGGGTTACTTCTAGGATAAATAAAGCGAAAGAAACTCTTTTAAATTGATATTTCTTGTAATATAAGAATAATACAAATGAGTAAAATAAAAAAAGCTATAATCCCAGTTGCCGGTCTTGGCACAAGATTTCTGCCTGCGACAAAAGCAGTTCCGAAAGAAATGCTTATAGTATTAGATAGACCCATTATTGAGTGGGCTGTTTCAGAAGCTTTTGAATCTGGAATTGAACAAATTATTTTTGTTAGTTCATCAAAGAAAAATCTTTTAAGCGAACATTTTGATAGATCTTTAGTTTTAGAGGATAATTTAAAAAGAAAAAAAAAACTTAAGGAACTTGAATTAATCAAAAGACAAACCCAGATGGGAGAAATTATTACGGTAATACAACACGAACCCAGAGGACTTGGACATGCAATCTGGTGCGCAAGAAATTTGATTAACAAAAATGAAAAGTTTGTTGTTATTCTTCCAGACGATTTAATTTATGCAAGGAAAAAAGTTACCCTTCAAATGCTTGAACTTGAAGCTAGTATAGGGGGTTCAATTTTGTCTTTAGAGCAAGTTTCAAAAAGTGAGACGCACAAGTACGGAATTGTTGATGTAAAAAAAAAATTTAAAGATTATCTTTTAATTAAAAATATTATCGAAAAACCAGAACCGAAAGACGCTCCATCAAACTTATCTGTAATTGGAAGATACATTCTAGATTCTAAAATTTTTAATTTTTTAGAAAAACAAAAGATAGGAGTAGGTGGTGAAATTCAACTTACGGATGCTATAGATGATTTATTAAAGGTATCTAAGGTTTATGGTTATAAGTTTAAGGGGGAGAGATACGACTGTGGAAGTAGTTTAGGATTTGTAAAAGCCAATATTGGATTTGCCCTTAGACAAAAAAATATAAAAAATGAACTTTTAGAGTTTTTAAAAAGAAAATGAAAATCACAATTATAGGAACAGGATATGTTGGTTTAGTTTCTGGAACTTGCTTTGCAGAGTTTGGAGTAGATGTAACATGTGTAGATAATAATATAGAAAAAATTAAAAATTTAAAAAAAGGTATTATTCCCATATATGAACCTGGTTTGGAATCTTTAGTAAAAAAGAATCTTGAGCAGAAGAGATTAAAATTTGAAACAGATCTTTCTAAATCAATTTTGGATTCCCAGGTAATATTTATTGCAGTAGGAACGCCTCCCAGAAAAGACAATGGGCATGCTGATCTGAGCTTTGTTTTTAAAGTTGCACAAGAAATTGGAAAAAAGTTAAATCATTATGCTGTTGTAGTTAACAAATCAACTGTGCCTGTAGGAACTGGCAAACGTGTGTTTGAGATTATTAAGAAAGAAAATAACAGACTTAACTTCGATGTGGCGTCAAATCCAGAATTTTTAAGAGAAGGCTCAGCTATCGACGATTTTATGAGACCTGATCGTATTGTTATTGGTTGTGAAAGCGATAAAGCAAAAAAATTATTAAGTGAACTTTATAGACCTTTGTATCTTTTGGAAACACCTATAATTTTTACCAAAAGGGAAACATCAGAACTAATAAAGTACGCTGCTAATTCTTTCTTGGCAACAAAAATTACTTTTATAAATGAGATGTCAGAACTTTGTGAAAAAGTTGGTGCCAATATTGGAGACGTATCAACTGGGATTGGTTTAGATGGAAGAATTGGTAAAAAATTTCTTCATCCAGGACCAGGTTATGGAGGCTCTTGTTTTCCTAAAGATACTCTAGCACTGGTTAAAACAGCACAAGAACACAATTTTAATTTAGGATTAATTGAACATGTAGTTAAAAGTAATAATCAAAGAAAACAAAATCTCTATAAAAAAGTTATGGAGGTATGTGGCTACAATTTAAAAAATAAAACATTAACAATTTTAGGATTAACTTTTAAACCAAACACAGACGACATGAGAGATAGTCCTAGTTTGGATCTAGTTCCAGCACTTATTAAAGAGGGTGTGAAAATTAATTTGTATGATCCTGAGGGAATGAGAGAAGCAAAAAAAAAATTCAAAAAATATTTTACAGAAATTCAATGGTTCAATGAGACATATGAAGCAGTAGAGAATTCAGATGCACTTATTATATTAACAGAATGGAATCAATTTAGAGCATTGAATCTAGAAAAAATAAAGAATTTATTAAAAGAACCAGTATTGATTGACTTTAGGAACATATACAATCCTAAAGAAATGATTGAAATGGGTTTCAAATATTATTCTTTAGGAAGACCAAATAAGATTTTTAAATGAAACATAAGTTTAATCCATTTATCATTCGAGAATATGATATTAGAGGAGTTTTTAAAGAATCTCTAAATCTAATAGATGCTGAAATATTTGGTTATATTTTTGCTAAAACATTAATCGGTAATAAGATTGTAAATGTGGGTATGGATGGAAGACATTCCTCATTACCTTTGAAAGAATATTTACTTAAAGGTTTAATAAACGGGGGAGCAAATGTATTTGAAATTGAAGTTGGCCCAACTCCTATGCTTTATTATTCCTCATATTTAAATGATGCTGAGGCTGGAATCATGATAACTGGTTCTCATAATCCAGCGAGTCATAATGGATTTAAGGTAATAAAAAATAATAGCCCTTTTTTCGGAAAAGAACTAAAAAAACTCACAGATAAGACAATTGAATATAAAAAAAAACAAAGTTCTTTAAAATCAAGAAAACTGGTGACAAAAATAAAATATGTAAACAAACTTATAACATGTTTAAATCAAAAAAAAGAATTAAACATAGCCTGGGATGCAGGTAACGGTTCAGCAGGAGAGGTAATGAAAAGTTTATCTAAGTCTGTTAAAGGAAATCAAGTTTTATTATTTTGTAACATTGACGGAAATTTTCCTAATCATCATCCTGATCCCTCTGTGCCAGAAAATTTAAAAGATGTTATTAATGTAGTGAAAGAAAAAAAACTAGATTTTGGAATCGCATTTGATGGAGATGGAGATCGTATTGGTGTTGTGGACAACAATGGAAAGATAGTTCCTGGAGATATATTATTACTAATCTATGCTCAAGAATTAATTTTAAAAAAAAATGATGCAAAAATTATTGCCGATGTGAAGTGCAGTCAAGTTTTATTTGATTACATAAAAAAAATTGGTGGCCAATCCTTTATGTCAAAAACAGGTCATAGTCTCATAAAGCAAATGATGAAGAAAGAAAAAGCAGATATTGCTGGAGAGATGAGTGGTCATATGTTTTTTGCTGATAAATATTATGGTTATGATGATGCATTATATGCTGCTGTAAGACTTATTAATTTGGTATCGAGTTCTGAAAAAAAATTATCTGAGATAGTGAATAACTTTCCAAAAACTTTTAATACACCGGAAATTAGAATTGAGTGTTCCGACGAATTAAAGTTTTCTGTTGTTGAAAAAATAGTTAGAAATCAAAAGAATAGAAATGCAATTTTAATTGATGGTTTGAGGGTTAAAGAAGAAGAGGGTTGGTGGTTATTACGTGCATCAAACACACAACCATGTTTAGTTATCAGATGTGAGGCAAATTCTGAAGATAATTTAAAAAAAATAGTCTCAAAGGTTAAGCTCGAACTAAAAAAGATAAGTAAAGATCTAAGTAATCAAATAATTGCTTGAAACTGTAATTTTTTTTTTCTATTTTTATATATAACGAAGTTAAATTATGCCAAATAAAAATACCTACAAAAATAATAATAACGTTGATGAAATTGCCGTCATCTCAAGAGAATCCATTAAAGTAAAAAAACCAAAGCTTTATAAAGTTATTTTGCTCAACGACGATTACACTCCAATGGAGTATGTTGTCACACTGTTAAAAAAAGTTTTTAATAGGTCTCAAGATCAAGCAGTTAATATAATGCTTACAGTTCATAAAAAAGGTTCTGGTGTTTGTGGGGTTTACACTCTTGAGGTTGCTGAAACTAAAGTCAAAACTGTCAATCAAATGGCCAAGAATGATGAACATCCGCTTAAATGTATTTTGGAGAAAGAATAATGTTATCTGACGAGCTTGAAAAGACCGTACAAAAAGCACTTGATAAGGCTATAGTATGTAACCACCAGTTTATTACACTAGAACACCTTTTGTTTGCTTTGTTAGATGATCTTGATGCAATGAAAATATTTAAAGCATGCGATGTTAATTTTGAACTTTTAAAAAGAGAAGTTGATGATTTTATACAAAATAAACTTAATGACTTAGTCATAAAAGAAGACTTTGAACCAAAGCCAACTCTAGGTTTTCAGAGAGTTATACAAAGGGCTGTGATTCATGTTCAATCTTCTGGTAAAAAAGAAGCTAACGGTCAGAACATACTTGCTGCTTTATATTCTGAAAGAGAATCTCATGCAGTTTATTTTCTCCAAAAACAGGATTTAACAAGACTTGATGTAATTAATTATATATCTCATGGAACAGAAAAAAATGATGATGAAGAAATTTTCTCACAAGAGAATTTCAATGAAAATGATGCTGCAAATAAAGTAAAAGAAAATTTTCTAGAAAAATACTGTACTAATCTAAATAAAAAAGCTTCATCTAATAAAATTGATAAAATTATTGGGAGAGAGGATGAAATATCTAGAACAATTCAAATTCTATCAAGAAGAAATAAAAATAACCCAATTTTCGTAGGTGACCCAGGTGTTGGAAAAACAGCATTAGCTGAGGGTTTGGCGATTGAAATCGTTAACAATAATGTTCCTGATAACTTAAATAATTCTACTTTATTTTCTTTAGATTTAGGTTCGCTAATTGCAGGTACCAGATACAGAGGTGACTTTGAAGAAAGACTGAAAAAAATAATTAATATTTTTGAAAAAAATGATGATTTTATATTATTCATTGATGAAATTCACACATTGATTGGAGCAGGTGGCACAAACTCTGGAACAATGGATGCATCCAATTTACTTAAACCTGCACTATCTAAAAGAACATTGAGATGTATTGGCTCAACTACTTATTCGGAATATAGAAATTTTTTTGAAAAAGACAGGGCACTAAGTAGAAGATTTCAGAAAGTTGATATTGATGAACCCTCCTCTGAAGATTCAATTAAAATCCTTCAAGGAATTAAGTTTTATTATGAAAATTTTCATAATATAAAGTATGAGTCAGATTGTTTCAAATTGGCCGTCGAACTATCGAAAAAATACATCTCAGACAGAAAGTTACCAGACAAGGCTATTGATATTTTAGATGAGGCAGCAGCAGCAGTGAAGATAGATTCTAGAAGAAATAAAAAAATAGTTAACGTCAGTGATATTGAAATTGTCATTTCAAAGATGGCTAAAATTCCAAGAAAGACTATATCAAGCACCGAGAAGACAAAATTTAAAAACTTAGAAAGAAATTTAAAAACCCTAATTTTTGGACAAGACAAGGCCGTTAAACAGTTGTCATCTGCTGTGAAGTTATCAAAAGCAGGCCTAAATAATAATTCAAAGCCTATTGGTTCATACCTTTTTACGGGTCCTACGGGTGTCGGTAAAACAGAATTAGCTAAGCAGTTGTCAAATATCCTTGGTATAAATTTTATAAGATTCGATATGTCTGAATATATGGAGAGACATAGTGTTTCAAAGCTCATTGGAGCACCTCCAGGCTATGTGGGTTACGATCAAGGTGGTTTGTTAACAGATTCAATAGATAAAGAACCACATAGCGTTTTATTGTTAGATGAAATAGAAAAAGCTCATCCAGACTTGTTCAATATCTTACTTCAAGTTTTTGATTATGGAAAACTAACAGATCATCTTGGTAAGACAGTTGATTTTACAAATGCGATAATAATAATGACAAGTAATGTGGGAGCTAGAGAGCTGTTTAAAGAAAAAATTGGGTTTCTTGGAAACGAAAGCAACATAGATATAGAGGATTCAATTAATCAGTATTTTAGCCCAGAATTTAAAAATAGGCTTGATGCAATAATTCAATTTTCAAAATTAAGTGAAGCAAATGCGTTAAAGGTTGTTGATAAATTCATTTTTGAGTTAGAAACAATTTTTACATCCAAAAATTTAACATTAGAAATCACAGTGAACGCAAAAAAATGGTTATTAAAAAAAGGATTTGATCCCTATAACGGTGCACGTCCGATGGCTAAAGTTATAAAGGACCAAATAAAGGTTCCAATTGCTAATGATATTCTAGACGGCAAATTGAAAAATGGTGGGCATATCTCAATTGCTTTAAATAAGTCCAAGGATGGGATAGAAATCAAAATAAAACCTAATAAAGTTCCTAAAATAGTAAAGAAATAGAAATTATTTTTTAAAAGGAAGGTAATTATTCAAAAAAGATAAATTTCTTTTTATTACTTTGTTCTCATGACTCAAAAAATTTGCAATAGGTTCCTCCATTACTTTGTTATTTACCCAATGATTTGAAAATGTGAGTGTTGGTCTATAACCTCGGGCAATCTTATGTTCACCTTGCGCTCCTGCTTCTATAAGGTTGATATTATTTTTAATGCAGAAATCAATAGTTTGATAATAACAAAGTTCAAAATGAAGGAAAGGAATCTCATTCTGACAACCCCAATATCTTCCAATTAATTTGTCCTTATCTATAAAGTTTAGTGAACAGGCTAAATAATTTTCATCATTATCTTTAGCTGTGATTAATAGTATTTTTTTTTTGAGATTAGATTTAAGTATATTTTCAAAAAAATTCAAATTAAGATATTTTTGTGACCATTTTTTTTCAATGGTATTAGAATAGCATTTGTAAAAAAAATTTAAATCATCCTTTGAAATTTCATCACCGATTAATTGGGAAATCTTGATCTTATTTTTAATAAGATAATTCCTTTCTTTAACTATATTTTTTTTTTTTTTTGATCTGAACTCGGATAAAAAATCATTAAAATTGGAATAATGATTATTTTTCCAATGATATTGTATGCCTGTTCTTTGAAAAAAATTAAAATTTTTTAATTTATCAGAATCTTTTAAATTAATAAAGTTTATGTGGTAAGATGAGAGATTATAACTTAATAAATATTCTCTGAGCTTAGTTATAATTTCGTCAAATCTTTCAACATAAATTTTATTTACAAGAATTTTGTCCGTATTTATAGGTGTGAAAGGAATTGCAGTTAAAAGTTTTGGATAATAATTAATTCCCATTCTGTGATAAGCATCTGCCCATGAATGATCAAAAACATATTCTCCAAATGAATTTAATTTTTTAAATGTAGGAATTATAGCTACAACTATTTTATCAAGTTTAAAAACGATATGATTTGGAATCCAACCTGTTTTATCAGAGGTACACTGACTTATTTCGAGCGCATGAAAAAAGTCATAATCAGTTAAAATATTATTCTTTGAGAGCATATTCCAAGTACTTTTTGGAATTTCAGTTACACTCTTAACACATGAAATTTCTAGATTTTTTCTTTGTTGCATAATTAAGATATTGAAAAAATACCCTCAATTTCAACTGATGAATTAAATGGAAGTGAATTTACCCCAATAACACTTCTAGAATGCATGCCATTTTTTTCTCCCATAACATATACGACCATTTCAGATGCTTCATTTAGGATTTTGGAGTGATTAAAAAAATTACTATTAGAATTAATGTATCCTTTAAGATTAGTCATTTTTATGAAATTTTTTTTCAAATTATTTTCACTGATAGCTAAATTAAGAGTTAACAGTAAGTTACAAGTTGCTTGTCTAACAGCTTTTTTTGCATCATTTTCACTTAAATCTTCCCCAATTTTTCCTGAAAATATAATCTCACTATTCAATGTTGGAAGTTGACCAGAAATAAAAATCAAATTGTTGGAAATTGTGTAAGGCTTATAAAAAGCTAAATTTTTGGGTTTATGATCTGTTTCAAAACCAAGTTTTTTTAAATTATTTACAATAAATATGTCTACACCTTTTGTTTAAAATCGCAGGATAAACAAATCAGATAATTACTTTGTCTATATTTTGTGAAGTTGCCACATTTACTGCATGGATCTTCCTCAAAGTCTTGTTTATCTTTTTTTAAATCTTTATTTGTCTTTAGGTTTTTACTCGTATTAGTTATAAGAGTAAGGTTATTATCATAAATTTTTTTTCTTATATATCCTTTGCTTGTAAAAGAAAGTAAAAACTTTTCTTTGTCTTCATCATTTTCAGATAAATAATTTTTTTCTGGATTCAATTCTGTGGTCTGGCTATTATCTTCGATATTACTGAAATCATCTCTTCCAAGATAAGAAATAGCTAACTCTTTAAAAATATAATCAAGTATAGAAGTAGAAAATTTTATTTCTTCATTTCCTTTAACTTTACCACTTGGTTCAAATTTTGTAAATGTAAATGCCTCTACAAATTCTTCCAATGGCACTCCATACTGTAATCCTATAGATATAGAAATTGCAAAATTATTCATTAAACTTCTGAAAGAGGCACCCTCTTTATGCATATCAATAAAGATCTCTCCTAACGAACCATCCATATATTCACCTGTTCTAAGATAAACTTTATGACTATTAATTGAAGCTTTTTGGGTATATCCCTTTCTTCTATGTGGCAATCTATTTCTAACAACTTTTGAATATTTTGATGCGACATTAGAACTTGCTAAAAAACTATCAATATCTTTTGTTATTTTATTCCTTTGAGTTAAATCAAAATTATCTTCATTTAATTTGTCTTTAAGGTTTTTAAGGAATATATGAATAACTTCTTTTGTATTTAATTTTTTTACCATTATGATATTTTCATGTATTATAATTAAATATATAAAATAGAATGAATTTATCATATAATCAATTTTTTTTAAGAATTTTTAGTTTGCTATTTTCAGTAAAGGTTGGAGTTGATGTTTACAATAATTTGTATTTTACATCCAAGAAAAAAAGTATTGCAAATAATAATAGAAAAAGAAGATGGGTAATTTATAGTGGGGAAGTTGAAGCTAGCAAAGTTCCGCCTGAGTGGAACGCATGGCTTCATCACGTTACTAATGAAATTCCCAAAAACAACCAAAGAAAACCTAGATGGATAAAAAAACATTTACCTAATATGACAGGAACTGAAAAATCTAATACTTATGAAAGTATTAAAAATAGAGGTAAGGTAGAAAATAAATACTCATTATGGGAACCTGATGAATAAATCAAAATTTAAGTTTGTTTTAGGAATTATATTTTTGTCTATTATTTTTAATTTTATTTTTATAAAAGGTGAAAATGATTTTGCTAACCTCTTTACTGCAAAAGCTAAGTTTAATAGAATTGATGGACTTTTGCTTGGCTCTGAAGTTAGATTATCAGGGGTGATAGTTGGTAAAGTGATAAAAATTTCCTTGAATCAAAACAAACCAGAAGTTTTAATAAGTTTAAATAAAGAAATCGGTATACCATCAGACTCTTCAATTTCTATACAGACAGACGGATTATTTGGAGGAAAATATTTATCTATAGAGCCTGGGGGTTCATTTGATTATATAAAAAATGGTGATGAAATTATTTTTACTGAAGACTCAATGCTAATTGAAGAATTACTAAGTAAAATAATTAAAATTGGTGAAAATAAATTATAAATTTAGAAAGGAAATTATGAAAAGCAATTACTTTGAGTCGGCAATAGGCTTCATAATATTAATAATATCAGCATTCTTTTTGTTTAAATATATATCAGTAAACTTTGATAGAAGTGAATATGAAAATTATGAATTATCAGCAAATTTTTTGAAAGTCGGAGGAATTCAAGTTGGGAATGATGTAAAGTTAAGGGGTGTAAAAGTAGGTACAGTATCTAGCGTAACTTTGAATGATGAATATTTTGCTGAAGTAAAATTTTTTGTATATAGCAATATTTTGATCCCCAAAGATAGTCAAGTCAGTGTGGCAAGTGAGGGTATTTTGGGTAATAAATATTTATCAATTATTCCTGGTGACAAATCATCTGGATTCTTACAGAAAAATGAGTTAATCGAAAAGGTAAACGACTATGAGTCGATTGAAGATCAGGTAAGTAAAATAATATTTTTAGCAACTCAATAAATTTGATGGATTTAGAAAAAAACAAATATGTATGGAAAGCAAAGGATAAAAAAATTATCTCTTGCGATGAAAAAAATAAGATTTTAAACGAAAATATTAATGAATTAGAAAATATGGTTCAAAGTTTATATGATGATGCACTATTGATGGGTTGTGATAGTTTAGACGTAAAATTAAAAATTCTTAGAATTGTAAAAAATATAAAATATTCCTTTGATTAAGTTTTTTTGCCTCTTAATTTTTTCATTTTTATTAGTGACTTTTTCCTCAACTAATTCGGATGATCACGTGCTTCACAAAGAGGAAATTGGTTATGGAGTTGTTCTTAAAATCCTTAATAAAGTTTCAACAAAAAGATTTGAGGTAGTGAGTCCTATTGGTCAATCCTTAGAATTAGAAATGCATAAATTTGTAGTTTTTAAATGTGTAGTTATAGACAAAAATAAAATAGATGAACACTTGGCTTTATTAAAGTTCGAATCTATCGAAAAAAATCCAAATGTTCCTGATTTTCTTGGATGGCTGATTAAATCATCTCCATCTTTAAATAATATCGAACATCCAATTCTAGATATTAAATTAGAAAGTTGCCTAAAAAACGATCCTTTATTTCCAAATATTAAATTACTTAACTAAAATAATCTAGCACATTTTTTTTTAGTGTAACTGGAAATCTTATGTTTTTTTTAATATTTTTTCTAAGTTTTATAAGATACTCTTTTTTACATACTTCAGTTGCGCCAAATTGTTCTAGATGCTTAGTTAAAAATTGGGTATCGATTATTTGAAAACCTCCTTGTTTTAAATGTGCTGCCAAAAAAACTAACGCTACTTTACTTGCATTTGTTGTTTTACTAAACATACTTTCTCCAAAAAATAATCCTCCAATTTTAACACCATACAATCCTCCAACTAGTTGATTATTTTCATACGTTTCGACTGATACTGCGTATCCGTTTAAAAAAAGATAACAATAATTATCAATGATTTGTTGATTAATCCAAGTTGATTCTCTCTTAATATCTGGTTTCCTGCAGTTATCTATTACTTTTTTAAAATTTTTGTTTATTTGAACTTTAAATCTATTTTTTCTAATTTCCTTTTTTAAACTTTTTGAAAGTCTAAATTTTTCTAACTCAATTATACCTCTTTTTTCAGGACTTACCCAAAAAATATAGGGATCATCTGAGGAATTAGACATTGGAAAAATACCTTTTTTATAGCCCTCAATGATGTGGTTTGGAGAAAGAAACATATTTAGATATTTTTTTCTAACCAATTAATATCATATTCACCATTAATGAATTCTTCTTTTTCAATGATGGATTTATGAAGTGGGATTGTTGTATCAATTCCCTCTATAACAAACTCTATTAGAGCTCTTCTTAATCGCATTAAACATTCTGTTCTGTCTCTTCCTTGAATAATTAGTTTAGCAATAAGACCATCATAATAATTTGAAATCTCGAGTCCTGAATATAGCGCAGAGTCAACCCTAATTCCTGGTCCTCCAGGTACATGGTAAGTTTTTATTAAGCCACTTGATGGATAGAAATTCTTGGGATTTTCTGCATTAATTCTGCATTCTATTGAATGACCATATTTTTTAATATCGTCTTGAACAAATGAAATTTTTTTACCTGAAGCAACTCTGATTTGCTCCTTAACAATGTCTATTCCATATACTATTTCACTAACCGGATGTTCAACTTGAAGTCTAGTATTCATCTCTATGAAATAAAACTCTCCATTTTCATATAAATATTCAATTGTACCTAGATTTTGGTATTTTAGATTTTCCATAGCTTTTACCGAAATTTCGTAAATTCTACTTCTTTCATCATCATTAAGTGCGGGTGAGGGACATTCTTCAAGAATTTTTTGACTTCTTCTTTGGATTGAACAATCTCTCTCGCCAATATGTATTACATTTCCATGATTATCAGCGATTATCTGAATTTCAATATGTCTTGGATTTGTAAGATATCTCTCAATATAAACAGAATCGTCTCCAAAACTATTTTTTGCCTCTGATTTTGCAAGAGAAAATTGCAGTTCTAAATCATCAGACGAAAAAACTTTTTTTATTCCTCTTCCGCCGCCACCTTTGGTTGCTTTAATTAATAATGGAAAACCAATATTTTTTGAGATTTCAATCGCTTCCCTGAGATTTTTTATATTATTTGTACTACCTGGTAGAATTGGTAAGCCTATTTTTTTTGCCATCTTTTTTGCTTCAATTTTATCACCCATCACAGCCAAATGTTCATATTTTGGTCCAATAAAACAATAACCATGATCATTTACAATTTTTGCAAATTCTGAGTTTTCCGACAATAATCCTACCCCAGGATGTACAGCATCTACATTGGCTATTGTTGCTGCTGAGATAATTGAGGGTATATTTAGATAAGAATCTTTTATTTGAGGAGGACCGATACAAACACTTTCATCTGCTAATTTAACATGCATTGCGTTTTCGTCTGCGGTAGAATGTATAGCAACTGTTTTGATTCCCATATCTTGGCATGTTCTGTGAATTCTAAGAGCTATTTCCCCTCTATTAGCTATTAATATTTTGTTAAACATCTCATTCAATTAATACTAAAGGCTCACCAAATTCTACTGGCTCGGAATTTTTTACAAAAACCTCTTTAATTTTTCCCGTTTTATGCGAAGTAATTTCGTTCATTGTTTTCATAGCTTCAACAATCAATAATACCTGACCAATTTTGACATCTTGCCCAACTTCAACAAAATTTTTGGATCCCGGTTCAGGAGCTAGATAGACTGTTCCAACTAATGGCGCTTTTACAATATTTTCATTTTCATCAGATTCCTTGTTTATATTACTATTTACCTGTCTTGAATTTTTTGAGTAGACGTCCTCTTTATGGGATGTAAAAATATTTTTTCCTAGCTTAATCTTTATTTTTTCATCTGAAAATTCAAATTCAGTTAACCCCAACTCATCCATTAATTTAGACATTTCTTCAACTAACTTTTTATTTAATTTATTCATGAATTAGTTTTTTATTTTAAAATTCAAAGCCATTATGGCTAATTTATATACATCAGAACCAAATCCTAATATTATTCCAGAGGCAATAGGACTTATAAGAGATTTTTGTCTAAATTCCTCTCTATTATATAAATTAGAAAGATGAACTTCAACTATTGGAAAATTTACTATTTTTAAGCTGTCATGGATTGCTATCGATGTGTGAGTGAAAGCAGCAGCATTTATTATTAGTCCGTCGAAACTTTTAGAACTTTGTATTTTATTAATTATTTGTTCTTCTGAGTTACTTTGAAAAAAAGAAAGCTTAACATTGATATTGTGTTTGAACACAAATTCCTTACAATCCTCATTGATTGTTTCTAATGTTCTTTTCCCATAAATTTCTACTTCTCTTTGTCCTAAAAGGTTAAGATTTGGACCATTAATAATTAAAATATTTTTCATTTTTTTTCTCTTTGAGCAATAGTGTTTTTTATATCTTCTACTAATGATATTATTTCTGGATTTTTGTCATTAATTTTCTCAATTTTTTTAAGCTGTTGTTTTGCATTTTTAATATCATTCAATAATAAAAACTTTTCTGCTAAAGCTAAAGCTGCAAAAGAAAAGTTTTTTAATTTTCCATAAGATAATGCCATATAATGCCATGCCTCAACAGGAAATTTATCTTCTTTTATATATTTTTTTAATAGTTCAATTGATTTAAGATAATTTTGCCTTTTGCCGGAGGAGTAATATGCCTTTGCAAGAGCTAGATGAAAAAATTTTTCATTTTTCTTCCGTTCAAGAGCATTCTTAAATGCATTGATAGCCAGTTTACTATCACCATTCTCATATAAAATTTGACCTTTAAGTTCGTGAAAATATGGATTTTTATTATCCAACTCAATACACAAATCAATAAATTTTAATGAATTTGAAATCTGACCCATCCTATAATATTTAATGGAATTAGCATAACAAGATTCTTTTGTTTTTTGGTCTAAAGGATAATATTTTGACACTTTATTCGTATCTATTATAAAACCAATTAGCTTTGCTTGAACAATCTTTAATCTTTGATTGAGTTCATAATTCTTTGTTAATTCTTCTTGTTCATATAGATGTAACTTTACTATTTTTTTTCTTTCTTTTGAAAGTGGGTGTGTTATTGAATAGGGATTAATATTTGAGAATCTTTCATTTTGTTCAAGTAAAGTAAACAGCTCAACCATTCCTCTTACGGAATAATTAGATGACTTTAAATATTTTATCGCTGCTTGGTCTGCATATGACTCTTGTTTTCTAGAAAATGATAACATACTTTGTCTGTTAATATGTTGTCCACCCATTATTATTGCAGTACCTGCTTCTGCAGATCCTGCTGCAATTGCTCCTGCAGCTAAAATCCCTGAAAGCACTGAATTTAAAAGAGAACTTTTACTCTCGTTTAATCTTTTATTTAAATGCCCTCCTTTTAAATGTCCAATTTCGTGAGCAATCACACCTGCAATTTGATCAACATTTTTTACTTTTTTTATCAGTTCAGTTGTCAAAAAAATATTATTTCCAAAAGTGACAAAAGCGTTTACGAATGATTGTTGGTCTAGATAGAAATTAATATTCTCTTTTTCTAATCTTGCGCTTTTCAAAATTGGGGACGATAAATCATAAATAAAATTTTCTATTTCAGCATCTCTAATTAAATTTATATTTTGCGAGAAAACTGAATTGAAATTAAATATAAAAACAATAAAAAGATAATTTATTTTTTTTTTCATAAAAATCATATAAAACATAATCATATGAACACAAAAAAAGATTTTCTTCCATCAAAAAGGTCATTAATTGAGAAGTTTTTAGTCATGGACGTTCTCAATGAAGCAAGTAACCTTGAGCATTCGGGAAAAGAGATATTTCACTTAGAGCTTGGGGAACCAATAAATTTTATTCCAAAAAAGTTAACTGAAAGATTAAATCAATTCAATTTTTCAAAAATACCCGGGTATACTCCCTCTAATGGAATGCGGGAGCTTAGAGAGAAATTAGAGACTTATTATTTAAAAAAAAATATTAAAGTAAATGCAGACGATATATTTATAACGGTGGGCTCATCTGGTGCATTTCTTCTAACCTTTTTAACATGTTTTGATCCTGGTAATAGGGTTGCTATATTTTCACCTACTTATCCCGCATATAAGAATATCCTAAGTTCAGTTAACATAGAAGTAATTGAAATTCATTCAAAAAATAAACTATTCATTGATTTAGATGAAATTAAAAATTTTAAAAAAATTGATGGTTTAATTATTTCAAGTCCAAACAATCCTAATGGACAGATTTTTGATGAAAAAGAATTAAAATTTATTTATGAATTCTGTCTTAAAAACAATATAAGACTGATATCTGATGAAATCTATCATGGTATTTCGTTCGATAAGCAAACTTTCTCTATGCGAGAGTTTGGAAGAGAGGTTGTTGTTATTAATAGTTTTTCAAAATTTTTCTGTATGCCTGGGTGGAGATTAGGATGGGTAATTGTGCCAAAAAAATTGGTAGAAAACTTTCTCAGATTGTCTCAAAATCTTTTTATATCTTGTGGGAGTATTGCTCAAAAATTGGCAATTGACTCTTTAGATTGTGTTGAAGAATATAAGAAGATCACTGAAATATACAAAAAGAACAAAGATCTGGTTTTAGATATGTTAGGAAAAACTTCTTGGAATCGGTTTACTAGAGCTGATGGATCGTTTTATACTTATATAGACATATCAAAATATACTACTGATTCAAAAAAACTTGTTAAAAAAGTTCTGAATGAGTGTGGTGTAGCGCTTACACCAGGAATTGACTTCGATGCCAAAAATGGAAATAGTACTTTAAGATTATCTTTTTCTTCCAATCATGATTATCTTACAAATGGAATGAAAAAACTAACTAAATGGATAAATCAAAACTATTGATTCCACCATCCCTCTCTTTTTTCCGTATTTAATAAAGCTTCATTTTTAACATTAGATTTTGATACATCTTTTAATTTTTTAACTCTTATTTTTTTTTTATTTACTTTTGTAAAATCCTCTGCATTAGCCCTAAAACTTGTTCTTTTTTGTTTTAAACTTGAAACGTTAGTTTCAGAAACTTCGGAAGTTTTTGTATCTTCATTTTGTTTTTTCTCATAAGATTTTTTGTTTTTGATATTTTTTAAGTTTTTAGATGATTTTTCATTTTGCATTTTTGCATTCTCTTTTTTTTCATCTAACTTCTCAAGACCATAGGACCGGGTTTTATTTTTGGTAAATTTTTGACTGATAAATTCCAAATGACTTGCCGCACTCGCTAATTTTTGTTCATCATCACAATTCTCGTATATAATTTCTTGTTTATTAAAAATAGCTGACTCAGAAGTAGAAAAATCTTCATATTCCTTTATGTAAATTTTTCGTCTTGTCTTTTTTATAATTTCATTTAAAAACTTAATCCTTTTGTTGTTTATGAAATTCGCCACTTCATTATTAACTAGTATTGTTAAACTTTTAAAAGTTGTATTAATTAAGCTTTCTTCACAAACTCTTAGAATCTGCATTGCGGTAAACTCAATCGAGTTAATTCTTCCTGTTCCATTACAATGATGACATTTATGAGAAGTTGTTGTGTTAATCACTTGTTTTAATCTTTGACGAGATATTTCCAACAAACCAAAATTACTTATCCTTCCGTATTGCACTCTTGCTCTATCATTTTTTACAGATTCTTTGATTTTTCTTTCTACTTTAAAATTATTTGATCTTTCAAGCATGTCAATAAAGTCAACTACGATTAAACCAGCAAGATCTCTTAACCTCAATTGAAAAGGAATCTCTTCAGCAGCTTCTAAATTTGTTTTCAATGCTGTATCTTCAATATTTCTTTGTTTTGTATATTTTCCGGAATTAACATCTATTGCAACTAAAGCCTCAGTTTGATTGATTACTAGATATCCACCTGATCGTAAATAAACTACAGGTTTGAAAATTTCATTAACCTGTTTTTCAATCTTATTGATTCCAAATAGTGAATTTTCTGATTTATCTTGCATTTTTATTTGCTTAATATGACTTGGCATAAAAGCTTTCATTACTTCTTTTGCATTTTTAAATACATCTTTGTTATTTACTATTACTTCACTGATATCATTTGAAAAATAGTCTCTTATAGATCTTTTTAATAAATTTCCTTCCTCATGAATTAAGGATGGCGCGGTAGACTTAATAGTTTTTGAGGTGATATCATTCCAAAGCTTTAAAAGAGCTTTGTAATCTCGATTAATTTGAGCTTTGTTCATTAGTTGACCTGCGGTTCTGATTATCACTCCAATTCCGTTTTTAATATCTAGCGAACTTAAAATATTTTTTAAATTTTTTCTTAGTTTTAAATCTGTAATTTTTCTTGATACTCCTCCACCTTTATTCGTATTTGGCATTAATACACAATACTTTCCAGCTAAAGATAAGCGTGTTGTAACAGCTGCACCTTTGTTGCCTCTCTCTTCTTTTACTATTTGTATAAGTATAACCTGGTTTCTCTTTATTACTTCTTGAATGCTGTATCTTCTGTGAATAGAAAAATTTCTAATCTTATTTTGACTTTGCTTTTTATTTTTTTTTTTCTTATAAAACTCATTTTTGGAAATTATTTCCTCGTCATCAATGGGACTATAATTGAAAAAATTTAAAATTTTTTCTAAAAAAGATTTTTTATCTTTGTTTGAACTATTTTTTATTTTGGTTTTTTTATTTTTTAATTCTGATTCTTCTTCTACAACGATGCTTTCTTCTTCAAGATTGTAATTAGATGTCATCTCATTTTCAGCAGCTAATAATTTTTCTTTATCGGAAGTTGGAATTTTGAAGTAATCAGGATGAATTTCATTGTAAGCTAAAAATCCATGCCTTTGTCCCCCATAGTCCACAAAAGCTGCTTGAAGAGATGGTTCTACCCTTATTATCTTAGCTAAGTAAATATTTCCTTTAATTGGTTTAAGATTTAATACTTCAGATTCATATTCTAAAAGTTTTTCCCCCTCAACTATAGCCATTCTTGTTTCCTCTGGCTGATTTGCATCTATTAGCATTTTTTTTGTCATTATTTTTTCCTAAATAATCCTTATTTTTTATAATTGTTTTTTATCAATATTTGTTAAATATACTATAAAATTGAAAAAATTTAAAAAAATCAAAGATATTGTTTTTTTTTATTCTAATTTTACTATATGTTGTATAGTAACAAAATTTTGTTGTAATTTGTATTTTTTTTCTAAATTAATATTTTTAATATTTTTTTTCAATTGCTTTAATAATTTATCAGCGTTTGAAATAAAAGACATTAGGTTTGGTCAAAAAAATGAGGTTAACAGAATTGTTTTAGATATATCAAATGATGTAAAATTTAAATCTCTTATTTATAAAAAAAATTAGAATTAATTTTTTTTAAAGATCTCAAAAATATTTCAAAAAAAAAGTACAATACAGAGTATGTAGAAAAAATTGATTTTTTTTCTAACGAAAAAAAAGTGACCATTATCTTTAAAAAAGAGATTCAAATCAAGAATCTTTATTCGATAAAAAAAAATAGTATTAAAGATTTTAGAATCGTAATAGATTTTTCTCTTAAAGAAAAATCTATAAACAATGAAAAGAATGTTAGAGAAAAGATAATTATCATTGATGCTGGTCATGGTGGAAAAGATTCTGGTGCCATTGGTGTTAGAAAAATATTGGAAAAAGATGTCACCTTAGTGGTTGCAAAAAAACTTAAAAAAAGATTGCAGAAGAATAAAAATTATAGAGTTATCTTAACTAGGCAGGGGGATAGATATTTAAGACTAAGGGATAGAGTAAAAATTGCAAGAAAGAATAAAGCTGATTTATTTATTTCACTTCATGCTGATTTTCATAGAAACAAAAATGTAAGTGGAGTTTCAATTTATACTTTATCTGAAAGAGCATCTGATAAAGAAGCAGAAGCTCTTGCAAAGAGAGAAAATAAGTCAGATTTAATTGAAGGATTAGATTTAAGTTTAGAATCAAAAGAGGTTGCAAATATCTTAATTGACTTAACTCAAAGAGAAACAATGAATCAATCGAGTTATTTTGTTGATTTCCTTATCAAAGAATTTAGAATTAGAACAAAACTGTTACAAAGGACACATAGATTCGCAGGTTTTGCAGTTTTGAAGGCTCCTGATATTCCCTCAGTTTTGATTGAAATGGGATACCTTTCAAATAAAAAAGATGCAGAACTTTTAGTTAAAAATAATTACCATGAAAAAATAATTGATAGTATAAACAATGGAATTGATAATTATTTTAAATGGAAAATGGATAAGTAGTTAAAATCAATGAAATATATCACAAATTTTTTATACTTTTTTTTTATTCTTTTAATTACTTTATTAATTTTAATAGTTTCGGCTTTTTGGTTTTTTGGAAGAGATCTTCCAGATTTTAAATCCTTATCAAATTATGAGCCACCTGTAGTTTCAAAAGTATTTGCTTCTAACGGAGAATTTCTTGAAGAATACTCTAGGGAAAATAGAGTCTTTACCAATTTCAATCAGATTCCTAGACAAGTTATAAATTGTTTTTTAGTAGCAGAGGACAAAAATTTTTATAGCCACATTGGATTTGATATTAAAGGTATTATTAGAGCTTTTTCAAAAAATTTAAGAAACTTTTTTAATGATAGAAGGCCAGAAGGGGCTTCAACGATAACACAACAAGTTGCAAAAAATTTTTTGTTATCTGGAGAAATCTCCTACACTAGAAAAATCAAAGAGATTATATTATCTTTAAGAATAGAAAAAACTTTATCTAAAGAACAAATACTTGAACTTTACCTTAACGAGATTTATCTTGGAAATCGTTCTTATGGTATTTCTGCAGCAGCAGTAAATTACTTTAATAAGTCGCTTAATGACTTAAATTTACAGGAAATGGCACTTCTCGCGGCGTTACCAAAAGCCCCGAGCACATACAACCCTTTCTCCAATCAGAACAAAGCACTCAAGAGGAGAAATTGGGTTTTAACAAGGTTAGTTGAAGAAAAATTTATATTGAAAAAAGAATTTGATGAAGCTGTTGCAAAACCCATAGTGTTAAACAAAAGAAATAAAGTTTTATCCACTAAAGCTTCATTTTATAAAGAAGCAATAAGAAGAGAAATTATTAAAAAATATGATCAAAAAAAATTGTATGATCAAGGCTTATCAATAATCTCGAGTTTGGATACGGATCTGCAAATCAAAGCTGAAAAATCTTTTCAAAATGGAATTAAAAAATTTGATTCAAGAAAGGGTTGGAGAGGCCCATTAGGAAATATAAACAATAAAAATGGGTGGCAATCTGAGTTAAAGAAAATCAAAAAACCTAAAGGTTTATACCAAGATAAATTAGCAATAGTTTTAAAAGTATTTAGTGATTCTCTAGAAGTTGGTTTTGAAAGTGGAAAAGTATCTAGATTAAATATTACAGATTTGAAGATAGTCAAAAATTTAAAAATTGGAAATTTAAGTGATTTTTTTGCAATTGGAGATGTTATTGTTGTTGAAAGCAAAGGCGAAAAAGAGGTTTTATCACAAATACCTGACGTCAATGGTGGAATGGTTGTAATTGAAAATAGTTCTGGAAGAATTTTAGCAATGGTTGGTGGTTATGATTCAAGCTCTTCTTTTAATAGAGTAATTCAAGCCAAAAGACAACCTGGTTCAGCTTTTAAGCCATTTGTGTATTTATTAGCATTAGAAAAAGGCCTAAGTCCAGTAAGTAAGATATTAGATGCACCTGTAATCATTGAAAATACAAAAGATGATGATGAAAAACAATGGCGACCAACTAATTATGGAAATAAGTTTTATGGTTTGAGCACCCTAAGATTAGGTATAGAGAAGTCAAGAAATTTAATGACTGTAAGGTTATCTAGATCTGTTGGCTTAGAAAAAATTTCTAGTTTTTCAAAACAGTTAGGAATATATGAAAATTTTCCAGAATTAATGTCTTCATCCCTGGGTTCAGTAGAAACTAATCTGATAAATATTGCAAATGCATACGCAATAATCGCAAATGGAGGTTATTTTGTTAAACCATCTCTTATTGATAAGGTTCAAGATAGATACGGTAAGACAATTTATAAACACGATAAGAGAGAATGTAATAATTGTTCATTTGATATTGATAAATATTCTGACGAAGAATTAAAAAATTTTAAAACTTTCCCAGAAATTATTGAAAATAGAAAAAGAGTGATTTCTAAAGAATCTGCCTATCAAATGACCTCTTTTTTAATGGGTGTTATCAAAAGAGGAACGGCAAAGAATATTAATTTTTTTGATTTTGAGGTAGCTGGAAAAACAGGAACAACGAATAATAACAAAGATTCATGGTTTATTGGCTTTAACTCAGAAATTACTGTGGGATTGTATGTTGGATATGACAAACCCAGAACTTTGGGACCAAATGAAACAGGTTCAAAAGTTGCGGCCCCTATTTTTGCAGATTTTATGAAAAACGTTTATGTTGAAAAAGTTCCCAAGCCTTTTTTTCCACCAGAGGGTGTGAAATTTGTAAATGTTGATATTAAATCTGGTTTGCCTTCAAATAAAAATTTCATTCAGGAAGTTTTTAAAAAAGACTTTAATTTTATTAATAAAGAGGATGTAAATGAGTCTTCAGATATTGACACAAGATTCAAAGGTTTTTACTAGAGATGAAATTTGAAACTCAATTAATTATTAACGAAATAGGGGTTTTATTTGAAAACCTAAGGGGGTTTGTTTGAAAAAAAAGAAATTAAAAAAAACTTAAAAGAAATTGAAAGAAAAATTTCAGAGGAAGCTATTTGGAAAGACCACACAAAGTTAAATAATTTTTTAAAGCAAAAAAATTCGATTAATAATTTTTTGAATAAAAAAGAAAATTTAGAAATAAGATTCTCAGACACAAATGATTTATTGCAATTATCTGAAAAAGAAAACGATCAAAATTTAATTTCGGAATTAGAATCTGAATTAATTAAAATTCAATTTGAATTGAACGATTTGTACATAGAGACTCTTATGAATGGACAAATAGATTCAAAAAATTGTTTTCTAGAAATACATGCAGGAGCCGGTGGAACAGAATCTCAAGACTGGGTAGAAATGATTTTGAGAATGTATAGTAGGTGGGCAGAATCTAAATCCTATAAAGTTGAACTTATAGAACAAACAGATGGAGAGGAAGCTGGTTTAAAATCTGTTACGATTAAAGTTTCTGGAGACAAATCATATGGATGGCTTAAATATGAATCTGGTATCCATAGATTAGTTAGGATATCCCCTTTTGATTCTCAGTCTAGAAGGCACACAAGTTTCGCATCTGTATCTTGTTTTCCTGAAATCGATAATTCAATTTCAATTGAGATTATTGACAAAGATATTAGAATTGACACCTATAGAGCAAGTGGAGCTGGTGGCCAACATGTCAATAAAACAGATAGTGCAGTTAGAATTACTCACATTCCTACAAAAATTAGTGTTCAGTGCCAGAGTAGTAGGTCTCAGCACAGAAATAAAAATATTGCGATGGAAATGTTAAAATCTAAATTATACGAAATAAGATTAAAAAAAGAAGATGAGGAAAGAAAAAAAAAAGAAGAAAAAAAAACAGAAATAGGGTGGGGTCACCAAATTAGGTCATATGTGATGCAACCTTACCAACTTGTTAAGGATCATAGAACAAATCATGAGGAAAAAAATGTATTGTCGGTTTTAGATGGTAAAATAGACAGGTTTTTAAAATCTCAGTTAAAAGAGTTGTAATATTAATTTTCAAGATAATTTAAAACATCTGAGACGTGACCAGAAACTTTTACTTTTCTCCAAACTTTAATAATTTTTAGATTTTCGTCAGTTAAGAATGTTGACCTTTCAATTCCCATATACTTTTTTCCATACATTGATTTTTCAACCCACACATTAAATTTTTTACAAAGTATGCAGTCTAAATCAGAAATTAAATTTATTTTAAGATTATATTTGTTTATAAACTTGTTGTGTTTTTCTTCAGAATCTTTTGAAACTCCAAAAATTTGGGTATTATGAACTTTGAAATCTTGTAAATGCTCCGAAAAACTAATTGCTTCTTTAGTACAACCTGGCGTATCGTCTTTAGGGTAAAAATAAATAATATTTTTTTTTCCCTTTAGGTCATTTTCAGTGAGTGTCTTATCTTTGCTAATGTATAATTTTAAATCTTTAATTATCTCATTTTCTTTCATATTTTTTTCCTTAAACAAAATACATGATGTATTCTTAAAATAAGTTTATATAATTCAGTTATCAATGAAAATTTTAAAATTAAAAAAGATTTCAAAATTTATATCGTGGATGTTTCTTTTTTTTACATCAGCAATAGCTTTGCTATTTTTATTAGTTAGTTTAAAACCTGTAAAGATAAACTTTATTAATGAAATAATCGATAATCAAAATATTTTAGAAAATTATAAAATTAATAAAATTGGGGATGTTTACTTTAGTTTTAATAAGTTTTCAAAAAAGTTTGAAATTTTGGTTGATGACATTAAAAGCGAATCCTTTAATATTCCAAATTTATTATTAGGTATAAACATAAAAAATCTTTTAAAAGGTTCTTTTCATCCAACTATACTAAAAGTTTATGATTCAGACTTATCCTTAAACTTTCAAGATTACAAAAATACGATTCATGAACTTGATATGAAATTATTTGAGAGTTATTTTGAGAAAAAAGATGAGAATCTTGAAAAATTTCTTAATAATTTTGAAATTATTGAACTTAGTAATTCTTTTTTAAATATAGATTTTGTAAATAATAAGAGTATAAATTTCGGGCCCATAGACTTAAAAATTGAAAAAAAAGAGAGTGATTACAAACTTAAAGGTTTAATTCAAAAAGAAAAAAATGAGTTTTTATCATTTGAATTTTCAAAAGAAAATTTTTTAAATTTAAAAATGAATTTTGAAAATTTCAAAGTAGAGCCTCCACCAGAAATCATAGAAGAATTTAAATATTTCAAATTTACGCAACTAATCTTAAATGGAAACACTGAATTAAAATTTTCAAATGATTTTGTCATCTCAAACTTTTCTTCTAACATCTTATTTGATTGCAACTTTAAAATTGATGATATCGATAAAGAAAACTTTGTTGAAGGTAATTTTGAGAGTAGTTTTAATGAAAGCATACTTTACACAAATCTAAACTTAACTGATAAAGTTTCAAAAATCAACACGACTTATTTATTTGATACAGAGAGAAAAGTAAGTAAAAAATTAAATTTTAATGTAGATAACATCTCTATGCAAAATTTAAAAGAATATTGGCCCAATGCAATTAATACACCTGCAGTTGATTGGATTAAACCTAACATTAATGGACAATTAAATAATGTAAGAATAAGTTTTTCATTTTTAGAAAATTCTTACTTTGATATTGATAAATTCAGTGCAAAATTTGACTATTTTGATGTATCTGTAAAATATCAAGAACAAATGCCTAAAGTTGAAAATATCTCAGGTAGTGCAGAATTTAATGAAAAAAATCTTAATTTTTATATTGATCAAGGTTTTTCAGAGAAAATTCTTTTAAAAAATAGTGTTGTTACTATTACTGATTTGAACCAATCTATAGAAAAAATTTTCATTGAATTAAATTTAGAATCGAACTCTGTAGATTTTTTGAATTATTTATCTGAGTCTCCAATTGATATTTCGAATTTTGAAAGGCTTAAACTTATTCAAGGAGAACCATCCATAAATTTAAAATTAGATTTTCCATTATTACTAGATCTTAGTTTGGAACAAATAAATTATTTTGCGCAACTAAATTACATTAATTCAACAATAAATAATATTTATAGTAACTTCATTCTTAATAACTCAGATATTTCAATTTTAGTTAATAAGGAATCAATAAAATATAATGGTAGAGGTTTTTTAAAGAATATGAAAGTTAAATTTGAGGGAGAAGAAAATTTATATGAGGTAAAAAAAAAAGAAAATATTAAGGTTTTTATTGATTTAAACCCTTTACTGGTCAATGACTTAAGTAATAACTTCATTTTAAATGCCAATGGCATAATACCATTAAATATCAATATTATTATTGACAAACTTGGTAATTATATAGACATTTCTGGTCAGGGAGATCTAAGCTCTTTTTCAGGATTATTGAGCAAATTAGATTATGAGCACAATTATTCAAGTGGTAAAATCATATTTTCATCCAATATAAATTACAATCTCAACACTCATACATCTAACTTTTTAATTAATTCTGAGAATTTTAAGATAGATTCTGAATTTATAAAAAATAAGAATAACGAAATAAATATAAATTTAAATAAAGTCGTTTCTCCAACACAAGATTTTTCTGCAAAAATAAAAAAAACTGATGAAAAATTTGATGTTGTGATAACTGGAAAAAAGTTCAACTTTGAGAATTTTTTTGACAACGTTGAACAAGGAAAAAATAATTTAAACCTAGATTTTTCAGTAAAAATTGATGAACTAAACTATAATAATTTATCAGCCTACAAACCAACTTTTTTTGGAAGTATGAAAAGGGGGTATTTTGAGAATTTTTTATTTGAATTTATAGATAATAATGAGTATCACAGCATCAAAATTTTTAAAAAAAATAAAAAAAAAATGTTTCAAATTAACTCTGATAATGGAGAAACTCTTTTGAATTTTTTTGACATTGATCCGAATGTCAAAATGGGGAAACTTTTTGTCGAGGCTATTGAAAAAAATAATGCATATAATGGAAAAATTCTTCTAAATAGTTTGGTTGCTTATGATGCACCTTTCTTTGCAAAAGTTTTGACTCTTTTTTCTTTAGATGGATTAGAGCAAAATCTTAAAGATGGAGGTGTTTTTTTTGAATCTTTAGAAAGCAATTATATTTTTGAAAATGGCACTATTTTATTGGATAATGGTTTGATGAGAGGAAGTGATCTTGGGTTAACTTTCAATGGTGAAATAAATCTTCACACAAATGATTTTGATGTTTCTGGAACCTTAGTGCCCGCTTACACAATAAATACGTTAATCACAAGTGTACCAATTATTGGAGATATCATTACTATCGGGTCTCCAGAGGAGGGTATATTAGCTACAACTTTTAATATAAAAAATTTTAATGACGATGTGAAAATTGAATTTAACCCTATTTCAGTTTTAGTACCAAGTATAATTAGAAATTTAATTAAATTAGGTGATACTAATTAATTGTTATCAGACCGTATTTTTTTTTACCAACACTAATTTTTATCTTCTTTTCTTCTCCAAAATCAGACTCAGTTATCTTATAATCCTTATCTGAAATTTTAATGTTATTTATCCTTACTCCACCATTTATTATCAGTCTTTTTGATTCTCCATTAGAATTTGAAAAATTAATTTTTATAAGTGCTTCTTTTAAAATAAAACCATCTTTTAAATAATTCGAGTCAACTTTAAAAATATTTTTTTCTGGAATTGATTCATCAATTTGGTTGTTATTAAAAATTTTAATCGAAGAATTATATGCTTTTGTTGAGTTATTTTCTCCATGGCAAATTTTGGTAGCCTCATTTGCAAGTAAAATCTTTGCCTCGTTCAAATCTTTACCTTTCAACTCCTGAAATTTATTTATTTGTTCTATTGGTAACTCAGTAAATAATTTAAGAAACCTAATTACATCCGAATCTGAAGTATTTCTCCAAAATTGCCAATATTCGTATGGACTTAATTTTTCTGAGGTCAACCATACCGCCCCCTGATTTGTTTTTCCCATCTTTCCCCCATTCGATGTTGTTATTAGAGGTGAGGTTAAGCCAAAAACTTCTTGATTTTTTTTTTTTTTTATCAATTCAATACCAGATACTATATTTCCCCATTGATCAGAACCTCCAAATTGAACAGTACACTCCATTCTTTTATATAGTTCTAGAAAATCATAAGATTGAATTAAAACGTAATTAAACTCTAAGAAACTTAAATTTTGTTCTCTTTGAAGTCTAAGCTTCACGGAATCAAATGATAACATCCTATTAACAGAAAATTGACTACCAATATCTCTTATAAAATCTAAATAATTAATCTTTTTTATCCAATCAAAATTATCTACAAGAATTGCACCAGTTCTTGATTTATCGAAATTGATAAACTTTTTAAAGAGATACAATAATTTATTTTTATTATAGTTTACAGTTTTTATATTTAAAATATTTCTTGTCTCATCTTTCCCAGAAGGGTCTCCAATTAATGAAGTTCCTCCGCCTAAAAGAATTATGGGTTTATGTCCAAATTTTTGAAAAGCCCTTAATAACATAATTTGAACTAATGAGCCAACATGCAAACTATCGGCTGTGCAATCAAAACCTGCATATCCGACTAAAGGTTTTTTTAGTGACAAATCAAAATTTTCATAATTTGTACATTGATTGTAAAAACCTCTTTGATTAAGATATTCTAGAAAGGACTTATTCATAAATTCATATTAATAAAAATGAGAAAATTATTTACCTCAATGGGTATTATGAGTGGAACTTCTATGGATGGCATAGACATATCATTAATCAACTCTGATGGTGATAAGATTGTAGACTCAATAAATGACATAACTTATAAATACCCAAAAAATTTAGAAATTGAAATCAAAAATTTTATAACTTTTGTAAATAAAGGTAATACAGAGAATATTAGCAAAAATATCAATTATTTAAAATTGGAAGATAAATTTAACATCTTTGTAAAAAATAAAATATTGGATTTTTGCAAAAGATTTAATTTTTCTATTTCAAATCTAGATGTAATAGGGTTACATGGTCATACTATTTACCATAATCCAAACAAAAAAATATCACTTCAGGTAGGCTCTGGGGATTTTTTAAGTAAGTATTTTCAAACTCGATGTGTATTTAATTTTAGAAATAGTGATATTAAAAATGGTGGGCAGGGTGCTCCTCTAGTTCCAATTTTTCATAAGGCTATTTTTAAAGATTCTAAAATTACAAGAGCTATAGTAAATATTGGTGGAATAACTAATATAACATTCCTTGGTAAGAAAAATATTCTGATTTCTTCAGACATTGGTCCAGGAAATGTTCTTATTGATAAATTTAGTGAAATTGCATTTAAAAAATCTTTAGACTATGAGGGAAAAAATGGTTCGAAAGGTAATTTAATACCTAAACTACTCAATATTTGGTTAAATAAATCTTTTATCAAAAAGAAAATCCCAAAATCGTTTGATAACTTTTTTTTCAATTTAAGTGATTATATTTTAATAGATAAAATATTACCTAAAAACAAAACTATTAATTATGATTTAATATGTACACTTACTTATTTTACTGCCAAAATTATTGAATTATCAAAAGTTTTTTTTAAAGAAGAAATTGATGAATGGATAATTTGTGGCGGAGGCTCTAAAAACCTATTTTTAATGAATATCTTATCGAAAAAACTAAAAAAAGTCATTGTTTCAGATAAATATGGTTGGAATTCTGACTTTGTTGAATCTCAAGCATTTGCATATCTAGCTATCAGAAAAATTATATCTCTTCCTTCCACATTTCCAGGAACAACTGGTGTTCAAAAACCAACTGTATGCGGTGAATTAGTTTTTAAGTCTTATTAATTTTGATGTAGTTATTAATTTTATTTATGACAGAATTTTCTTGATTAAGAAAAAAATGATTTGAGTTTTTAACAATTTCGTGTGTTACATTTATGTTATTTTGCTCATTAAGTTTTTTTATGAGATCCTTAAGTGTATCATGATCAATCAAAGAATCTTTATCTCCTGAAAAAACGAGGCCAGAGGATGGGCAAGGTGCAAGAAAATTAAAGTCATATTTCCCAGCTGGCGGTCCTATTAATATAAATTTTGTTATCTCAGGTCTTCTCATTAAAAGCTGCATTCCTATCCATGCACCAAAGGATATTCCACATATCCAGTGCTCATTGGAGCTTTCGTTTTGACCTTGTATCCAATCAAGAGCAATAGCAGAGTCTGCCAACTCACCCTCACTACCATCGTGCTCTCCATCTGATTTACCAACTCCTCTAAAGTTAAATCTCAAAGTTGAAAAACCAAGGTCAGAAAAATTCTTATGCAGTAACACTGATAAATGATTATCCATATTACCCCCGTGACCGGGATGAGCGTGTAAAACTAACATTGTTGGTGAATTCGTTTTCACACTATGCGTATATCTTGATTCAATTCTACCGACAGGGCCGTTGATTAATATTTCGGGCATACGAAAACTTGACTAATTTGGTCAGATATAATAAGTTAATGATTTAAGAGTATGTTTATTATAAATACTAATTTATGTCAAAAAAAAATATTTTTAGATTAATACTTAGTGATTTAAAAGCAGCTCGATATAGAGATCCAGCAGCAAATTCTTATTTAGAAATAATTCTTACCTATTCAAGTTTTCATGCAGTTATAGCTTACAGATTATCTCACTTTTTGTGGAAAATTAAACTAAAGTTAATTGCAAGATTTGTGAGTAATATATTTAGAATCATTACTTCTATTGAAATACATCCAGGTGCAAGAATTGATGAATCCTTTTTTATTGATCATGGTGCAGGCTTAGTAATCGGAGAAACTGCATTACTTGGGAAAAATATAACAATGTATCAGCAAGTAACTCTAGGTGGTATATCTCCGTCGATAAACTCAAAAAATCAAGCCAAAACAAAAAGGCATCCAACTTTAAAAGATGGAGTTATTGTTGGCTCAGGGGCACAAATTTTAGGTCCAATTTCAATTGGAAAAAACGCTAGAATTGGTTCTAATGCAGTTGTTCTTAAGGATGTTCCAGATAACGAGACTTTTATTGGAGTTCCTGCTAGAAGGGTAAACAAAGTCAATGTACCCGGAAATTTTGATCCTTATGGGATTGTTGAGGGAAAAATTGATGATCCTAATAAAAAAAGTATTATTGCATTATTGAATGAATTCTACGAGCTTGAACGAAAAATTAGTTCTATTGAGAGTGATATCGACTATTTAGCAAAAAAAAGGAGTGATCTAGAAAATATTATAATTAGCAAATCTAGTAGAGAAAAAAAATTAAGGTGAATCCAGGGCGTAAAGTTAAATAATTTATTTGAATTTTTGATTTAATTAACATGCAACAAAATGAGATTAAATAATAGTTTAAAAAAAGTATGATAAATAGAAAAAGACTGTGGATTTTTATGGAAAAGTTAAAAACAAGTACTATATTGTATATAAACAAATATGGTTAGGTTAATGAAACTATCAAAGAACATTTATTTAGATTACCAAGCAACTACACCACTCGATCCAAGAGTTTTAAACAAAATGTTACCTTACTTTGGTGAAAAGTTTGGAAACCCGCATTCACGAAATCATTCCTTCGGCTGGGAAGCGGAAGAAGCTACAGAAATGGCTCGTGAGCAAGTTGCTAAAATCATCAACGCTAACCCAAAAGAGATTGTCTTTACGTCAGGTGCAACTGAATCAAATAATTTAGCTATAAAGGGTGTTGCCGATTTTTATGGTGATAAAAAAAAACACATTATAACGTGTGTAACAGAACATAAGTGTGTTTTAGAATCATGTCGTTCTTTAAACGAATCTGGATTTGAAATTACTTATTTACCTGTTAATCAGAATGGGCTTATTGATTTAAAGCTTTTAGAAAAAAACATCAGAGATGATACTTTGCTTGTCTCAATAATGGCTGTTCACAACGAAATTGGTGTAATTCAACCAATCAAAGAGATTGGCGAGCTTTGTAGAAAAAATCAAATTTTCTTTCACACCGATTGCGCTCAAGCTATCGGAAAAATTAAATTAGATGTCAACGATATGAACATTGATTTGATGAGTATTTCAGGACATAAAATATATGGACCCAAAGGGATAGGAGCATTGTATGTGAGAAGAAAGCCCAGGATTAGAATAAAAGCAATGATGAGTGGAGGTGGTCAGGAAAGAGGCATGAGATCAGGTACTTTATCTCCCGCATTATGTATTGGACTTGGTGAGGCTTGTAAAATTTGTCTGAATGAAATGGATGATGAAAGAAAGAAGCTTGAATATTACAGAAATAAATTTTTAGATGGAATTAACAAAGCATGTAAAGATGTATTTCTTAACGGTTGTGATAAAAAAAGAATCCCCGGAAATTTAAATTTAAGCTTTGCTTATGTAGAAGGTGAATCTCTAATGATGGGAATTAAAAACCTTTCGGTTTCTTCTGGTTCTGCATGCACTTCATCTTCTTTAGAACCTTCTTATGTATTAAGAGCGCTTGGTGTCGAAGAGGAACTTGCTCATACAAGTCTGAGAATTGGATTTGGAAGGTTTACAACTGAAAAAGAAGTTGATCTTGCACTTAGTTCTATAGTAAAAGAAGTAACGAGGTTAAGAAAATTAAGTCCTTTATGGGAAATGGCCCAAGAGGGAATTGATATTAGTAAAATACAATGGGCAGAACACTAACTAAAACTCAAACATAGGAGACACTCAAATGGCGTACAGTAAAGAATTATTAGATCATTACGAAAAACCTAGAAATGTTGGTTCAATGGACAAGGACAATGAAAAGGTTGGAACTGGTTTAGTTGGAGCTCCAGCATGCGGAGATGTTATGAAACTCCAAATTAAGGTGAACGACGATGGCGTTATTGAAGATGCTAAATTTAAAACATTTGGATGTGGTTCGGCAATCGCATCGAGTTCATTAATTACAGAGTGGGTAAAAGGAAAAAATATTGACGAAGCCAACAAAATCAAAAATACAGAAATTGCCCAGCATTTGGCTTTGCCTCCAGTTAAGATTCATTGCTCTGTACTCGCAGAAGATGCAATTAAAGCTGCAGTTAACGACTACAAGAAAAAAAATGACAAATAATTTTTATGATCACGCTTACAACTAAAGCTATCCAAGCCGTTAAAAAATTACTTGAAGATAGGAAAAAAGATTCTGAGGGTATCAGAATTGGTGTTAAAACCAAAGGTTGCTCAGGTCTTTCTTATACATTAGAATACGTTGATACAAAAGATAATTCAGATGAAAAAATTGTTGTTGATGACGTAAATGTATTTATTGATCCAAAAGCATCCTTATTTTTAATAGGTACAAAAATGGATTATGTAGAAGATGATCTTCAATCCGGCTTTCAATTTAGCAACCCCAATGAAAAAGGAAGATGTGGCTGCGGCGAATCATTTCATGTCTAAAAATATAAATGCCTCAGGAAAATTGGAAATGTTGGAATTGTAATGAAGATTCAAGTACAACAACTTTTTTTTGCTTAAGATGTAATAAAGTTCAAAAACCTAAAAATCTTAATATCTTTGAGACTTTTAGTTTATTTCCTAATTTTATTATTAATCATGAAGAAATAGAAAAAAAATATTTTTCATTGCAAAGAGAAATTCATCCAGATAATTTTATAAATTCTCCAGAGAATGAAAAATTATTTGCCCAAATGCATACTGCTAATATCAATGATGCCTATAAAAAAATTAATGATTCTGTATCTAGAGCAAATGAATTATTAAAAATATTAGGTTTTGATATTAAATTTGAGAGTAGCACCTTTAATGATGTTCAAACTTTAAATGAAATTATGTTTCTTCAAGAGGAATTAGAAGAGATTCAGAATGAGAAAGAAAAAAAGATTCTTCAAAAAAAAGTTGAAAATTTAGTAAAGAATGACATGAATACATTAATTAAAAATTTTAATTCTAAAAAATTAGATGAGGCATTTAAAACAAACGTTAGAATATCGTATTTAAAAAAGCTGATTAAAGATATTGACAACTTTAATTTGAACAGAAACACTTTATGAGCTTAATACAAATTAGTGAACCAGGAAAATCACCAGAACCTCATGCGAAAGATAGTTATGCATTAGGAATTGACTTTGGCACCTCTAATTGTGTGTGCTCGGTAAGAATTGATAAAAAAATAAAAATTGTGAAAGATGAGTTTGGTAAAGGACTAATACCAAGTGTACTTTATTTTACAGAAAGTGAGATTTTAATTGGGAATCAAGGACTTGAGAAAATAAATCAAGAAATTGATAAATGTATATTTTCCATTAAACGCATGTTCAACAATGATCCTAATAAAATAGAATTTTTAAGTAAAATAAATAAATCATATTCACCAGTTGAACTTGCTACTAAGATCTTTAAATATTTAAAAAAGATTTCTACAAGCTTTACTAAAATGGACATTGAAAATTGCGTAATTACAGTTCCGGCATATTTTGACGATATTGCCAGATCTGGCATTAGAAAATCAGCTAAAATCGCAGGATTCAATGTTTTAAGATTAATCAATGAACCAACATCAGCAGCGTACGCATATGGTCTTGAAAAAAATAAAAGAGGTAATTATTTTGTATATGATCTCGGAGGTGGAACTTTTGATGTATCAATTTTAAAGTTAAATGAGGGAATATTTCAAGTTGTTGGAACTGGGGGTGACTCAAGGTTTGGAGGTGATGATATTGATTATACGCTGGCAAAATATTTACTTAATAAATTCTTTAACTTAAAACTTGAAGAGATAGTAGATAAAGAATTTCTGGCTTTTATTAAATTTGCTAAAAAGATTAAAGAGTATTTATCCAAAGAAGACTTTTTTAAGAAAAGTGTATTTTTTTTTAACTTAAATAAAACAATTAGTATTACCAAGAAAGAATTTAATGATGTCATTAAAGCTCAAATAGAAAAAACTATCAATATTTGCAAAGATGCTTTAAGAGAGTCAAAATTATCTTTGAATGATTTAGACGGTTTTATTCTTGTAGGTGGTTCTTCGAGAATAAGTCTAATAAGTGAAATGATAAAAAAGGAATTTGAGTTAAAAATATTTTCTGAAATTGATCCAGACTTTGCTGTTTCTAAAGGGGCAGCTCTCCATGCAGACGGACTTCTCAATGGTTCGGATAATTTGCTGTTAGACATCATTCCTCTTTCCCTAGGGATTGAAACAGCAGGTGGTTTAATGGAAAAAATAATACAAAGAAATTCTCCAATTCCAATTTCTAAGGAACAAGATTTTACTACTTATGAAGATGGACAAACTTCTATTAAGATTAATATTATTCAGGGTGAAAGAGAAATTATAAGTGACAATAGAAGTTTGGGAGAATTTATATTAGATGGTATATCTCCAAAACCACCTGGAATTCCAAGAATAAAGGTAAAATTTACTGTTGACGCCAATGGAATACTTAATGTTTCTGCCTCAGAAAGCGATAGTGAAAAGACAAAAGAGCTTGAGATAAAACCCCATTCAGATTTGGATATTGATGAAATGAAGAATATGATCAACGAAAGTATTATTAATGCAAAAGAAGATATCAAAAAGAGAAATTTATATGAAGCAAAAATTGATGCCCAGAGATTGCTTAATCATCTAGAATCCTTAAATGACGAACTCAATAATTTGTGCTCTAAATCTGAAGTAAAAGAGATAAATAACATCATCACTGATTTAAGAAATGCATTAGAAGAAAAAAGTGTGGAACAAATTAAATTTCTAATAGAAAAGCTTGATGAATCTACGCAGAGTTTTTCTGAAAAAAGAATAAAATCTAGTTTGAAGTCTGGTCTAGTAGGAAATAAGTATGATAATATATAAAGTAGGGAGTAAATAATGCCTAAAGTAATATTTATTGATTCAGAGGGAGTTGAAAAAACAGTTGAAGCGGAAAAGGGATTGTCAATTTTAGAAGTTGCTCATAAAAATGGAATTGATTTGGAGGGCGCTTGCGAGGGATCTCTGGCATGTGCTACTTGTCACGTAATACTAGAAAAAGAAATTTTTGATAGTTTAAATGAACCTACTGAAGAAGAAGAGGATATGTTAGATCTAGCTTTTGGACTTACACATACATCCAGACTTGGATGTCAAATAATAATTAATGATGATTTAGATGGTATAAAAATTAAATTACCAAGTGGGACAAGAAATATGAGTGTGGATAAGTGATTTTAACTTGGAAAGACAGTTTGGAGATTGCAATTGCGTTGGAGGAAAAATATCCAAATATTGATAATTTAAATCTAAGATTTACAGATCTTCATAAATGGATAATTGAGTTAGAAAATTTCGATGATGATCCTAACGCATCGAATGAAAAAATCTTAGAATCGATTCAGATGGCATGGATCGAAGAAAGAGATTAAATGAGATTAAACTTTGATGATATTATTAAAGACAATAATTTACCAAAAAAAGGTGAAAAAGTTGTTGTTGCCATGTCTGGTGGAGTTGATTCGTCAGTTGTAGCGGTTTTATTATCAAAAGCTGGCTATCAGGTTATTGGAGTAACTATGCAACTACACGAATCAAAAATAAAAGTAAGTAATTCCAAAACTTGCTGCTCAGGAATAGATATAGCAGACGCTAGAGAGGTAGCAAAAAGACATTCATTTAAGCATTACGTAATAGATTATAAAAAACAGTTTAAATCATCAGTAATTGACGAATTTGTTGATAGTTATTTGAATGGGGAAACTCCTGTTCCTTGCATAAGATGTAACCAAACAGTAAAGTTTACAGACTTAATAAATTTTACAAAAAAAATTGGTAGTAAATATCTTGCTACTGGTCATTATGTAAGAAGAAAAGAGGTTGGGAAGACTTTTAATATATTTCAAGCTTCTGATCTTTTAAAAGATCAAAGTTATTTTTTATTTGCTACAACCAAACCACAACTGCAAATGTTAAGATTCCCAATTGGAAATTTTAAGAAAGAACAGGTTAGAGAATTAGCAAAATTATTTGAACTAAAAAATGCCTTTAAACCGGATAGCCAGGATATTTGTTTCATACCAAATGGCAATTATCGAGAATTTATAAAGAAAAGAAACTTAAGTTTTTCTTCAAGAGGTGTAATTGAAAATACAGCTGGACATGTTTTAGGATATCATAATGGAATTATTAACTATACAGTAGGACAAAGAAAAGGAATCGGACTAGGAGGTGTATCAGGACAAAAAGAGGGTGAACCTCTCTATGTTGTGCAAATAGATAAAAATGAAAATAAAGTTATCGTTGGAACTAGGGATAAATTAAAATCGTATAAGATATATTTAAAAGAAGTTAACCTTATTTCAGACATAAAATCTAAAGAGTTTAATGCTGAAATAAAAATTAGATCTGGTTTAAAGAAAGTAAAAGCCACAGTCAATATTTGTAAAAATAATAAAACTGGAGTTGTGAATCTTTCTAATGCTGAGTTTGGTGTTGCTCCAGGCCAAGCATGTGTTTTTTATAAAAAGAATAAAATGCTGGGTGGTGGTTGGATAACTGCAGCTGAAAAGACAAATTTACAGTTTATTATCTGAATTATTGCACATTTAATAACAATAAATACAAAATTGTTGTTAATGTGATAATTAATTGTATTTTTTCCAAATATATAAGCATAAAGTTGGTAGTTATTCTTGACAAAGCATAATTAAATTCTATCTTTATAACATGACAATTTGCGTATTCTAAATTTGGTTAACTTCAAATTGAAAATTAAATTGTTAGGGAGGAAATATATGAAATACATGATTTTCATGTTCATTTTTACTTTTTTTTTAGTTTCGGCTTCTTTAGTTTTAGCCGGAGATCCCGATGCTGGCAAAGCTCGTTATTCACAGAACTGTGGCAATTGTCATGGGCCTGGAGGAATGGGTTTAGCAAGTTATCCAAAAATATCTGGCAAAGAGATCTCTTATCTAGTTGATAGACTTCAAACTTACAGATCCGGAAAAAAAATAGGACCTAATTCTTCTTTAATGATAATGATGGCAATGCCTTTATCAGATGAGGAAATCGCAAATTTAGCAGCATACTTGTCAAGTGTGCAAAACTAAATAAATATAAACTAAGAAAGGAAATATATATTTATGTTTAAAACTACTAAACTTTTATCAGCGGCTGCAATTTCGGCAATGGCCTTATTTGCAACTTCAAGCCAAGCTGATACTATGGGTACGCCAAAGATTAGTGCTATGTCAATTCTTAACGGTTTAGAAAACCCTTGGGATATGGCTTTCACTTCTGGTGGTGATATGTTTTACACTGAAAAATGTAAAGGTCTTTCAGTAAAAACTTCTTCAGGCTCAGTGAATGCTTTAGCTGGAATGAAAGGCGCAAAAGGCTACGCAAGTGGTAATAGTGACCTTTTTTGTTCTGGTCAAGCAGGCATGATGGGTGTTGCTTTAGATCCAAACTTTAACAAAAACCGAAGAGTTTATGTTGCTTCAACTTCAAACAAGTATCACGGTTCTGGATGTAAAGACAACTTCTCTAGATGTGATGGAAACATCATTATGAGATTTGAAGTAAGTAAAGACATGAAAAGTGTGTCAAACCGTGTTGATATTGTAAAAGATATTCAATATAAGCCATTCGAATCAGACCATCCTTTTGGAGGTCCTGGTGCACATAATGGTAACAGACTTCGTTTCGGTCCTGATGGCTATTTATGGGCTACAACTGGTGATCGTCACAGAGGTGTCGTACCACAATCTCCAACACTATTAGGCGGAAACGTTCTAAGAATTGATACTGATGGTAAGGCTCATCCTGGTAATAAGCCACCAAAGGGATTTGATAAGCGTATGTACACATATGGTCACAGAAATGTTCAAGGTATTGATTTCCGTCCAAGTGATGGAAGAGCTTTTACAGCTGAGCATGGTCCATGGCAAAATGACGAAATTACTGCATTAGTAAATGGTGGTAATGGTGGATGGGATCCTCGTCCAAACGTCGGTGGTCGTGGTGATTGTCCAGATAAGTATTGTGGCTACATGCCTAACCAAAAAGAAGGAATGCTTCCAGCAGCTCGTGCTGCGTTCATGCCAATGAGTGATGAGCGTTTTGGTGATTTAATGCCACCAGCTTGGAACAATAATGGTCTTTCTCAAGGTACTGGATCAGCTGCTTTCTTAAAAGGAAGTAACTGGGGCTATTGGGAAGGTCGTTTAGCTGTTGGAATTATGGGTATTGGTTTCGGCGGAACTCCATCTGGAATGAGAATTGACATTGTTGACATTGCTAAAGATGGTAAGTCAATTAAGAGTGTTATTCACATGCCATCTGGTCTTACTAAGAGATTCAGAGGTCTAAGACTTGGACCTGACGGAGCTTTGTATGCAGCAGTAGATGAAGGAGAGATCTACAAAATTACTGCAACAGCTACTAAGTAACTACTATTTCGCGCCACGATTTCAGTGGCGCGATATACTTCATCTTAACCTCTATCAATAATATAGTCCGTCACTTGCTTTATTGGCTAAATATAGATAATTTATCTTTATGGCGGAGTAGCTCAGGTGGTTAGAGCAGCGGAATCATAATCCGCGTGTCGGGGGTTCAAGTCCCTCCTCCGCTACCATAAAAACCAAAAAGAGTAGGGGGTTCCTCAGTTCTCATTACAAACAACACAGTAATATTGATCATAGGTATCACAGCCATCTCATAATCAAAATTGGAGAACTGAAATTTTGACAAGATAGATATTGAAGAAAAGAAAAGTTTGCATATTCAAGGAAAATTAAAAAAATCTATTCATTAATATAAAAATTCTAATTAGTAACTTTAATTTTTTTTAAGTTTAATTAATATATATATATGAATACTGTGTGTAAATGCTGTTTTAATACGTCGTCCTTTTTAGGGAATATTAATTTTAATAAAACATGCGAGGACAAGCCAACTTCAAGTGTCTTCAAGAGTTCAAAAATTTTGGTCCCTTATTTCATTTGTAGAAATTGTAATTTTATATTTACTGATTTTATGGATAACTGGAATAAGTCAGATTTTAAAAAAAATATATATAATGATGACTATATTTTAGCTGATCCTAAGGAAAATTCTCAGGGAGAGAAAACTAATTCGGGTTATCATTATGGCAACTATTTCTCTAACATAATTTTAGGACTAATAAAAAATAAAAAGATATCAAAATCTAGAGAAGAAATAAAAATATTAGATTATGGTTCTGGCGGTTCTTTGAGTTCATTTGGAAGAGGTTTAAAAGCAAATGGTTTTAATTTGGAATCATATGATCCGTTTTTTAAAGAAAATAATGTAAATAATATAAATCAGAAATTCGATTTTATTTTTATGATTGAAGTAATAGAGCATTGTCATGAACTCGAAAAGACATGCAAAAATTTGTCAGAACTTTTGGATGATAATGGTTTTTTATGGATTCAAACAATGCTTCATGAAATAAACACAAATAATGAGGAAATTTTTGGTGGACACCATTATTTTTCGGCACCGAGGGATAAAATCCTTCACTCATGGTACATCGCTCCAAGAAATGGACACGTTTCTATCTTTTCCTTTCAGTCAATGAAACTGTTATTTCAGAGACATAATTTCAATTTAATTAAGTTTGAGGAGGAGGGAATTTTACAAAACCTAGTTATGGCCAAGAAAATCGGAAAAGGACTAAATTAAATTTTAAATAAATAAATTTCTTGTATATAATTTCTTGCTACCCATTAAGTGGTTTATCATTTTTTTTCCAAGTTTTAAGTGATTTTTCAAATAAATTAAAGTCGGAACCCTTATGCTCTGTAATAGTAACGTATTGATTTTCTTTTTTAATATCAAATTTCTCCTTTACTAATAAAATAAATTCTTTAGCTAAAATTCTTTTTTGTTTGCCTGTCCTACCTTCTCTTATGTCTAAGTTCATTAAACAAACATCCTCGTTTTGTGAAACTTTTCCTAGTTCAATTGAATATCTATCTATTTCTCTTAAAGTGATTGCAATATGATAAGAGCCAGTTTGCATGACTTCACAAAATATTAGTTTCACTTCTTCAATGAATTTTTTTTTCTTTTCTATGTTAACTTTTTTGCTTATTTCAAACTGAAGATGTGGCATTTCAATAAATATATTTTATATTTAAAATATATAAAATAAAATAAATTTTATAAAACAATTTCTGATATTTTTCCTGAACTTAAAAATTGCTTTTCATAAAAATCTACTTTTTGGGGCACTTGAAAACTAAGTTTAAAATTTTTTGGCAAATAATTTTCTGGAAATTCAGGTTTAATAGCTAATCTACTTTCACCAAAAGATGGACCAATTTTCCAAAAGTTACAATTAACAAAAAATATTTTTTCCTCGTGTATACTCATTCCCGATATTAATTTTGCAAAGGGAGATCTTTTATGATGAATTTCTTTCCATTTATATCCAGTTTCATTTCTTTCCAAAAATTTAAAGTCTTTAGCCTTTTTAATGATAATTGAATTTTCCTCAACAAATGAGATTATTTTGCAATCTTTAGCATCAAATCCGGAATAAATTAGATTTTGAATTAAAAGTGTTAATGTTGGAATAAACAAATTAGCTTCTTCCAAAACATCTGCTTTATTTTTCGGACCTGTGATAATCAGTTGCCCTTCATTTTTTAATGAATCAAAGATTTTATCAAGAAAAAAACCAGTATTTTTTTGATATTGAATAATATTATTGCATAAAATGGCATCATATGTGTTACTGATTTTTTTGTTTATAAATTTTGATAATGAAATTGAAGAACTAATAACGGTGGGTTCATATTCAAATTTTTTTATTAAGTTTTTTTGATTATTTGAGATTTTACCCAAAACTAGCATTTTATCTTTCTTTTTTGAGTTTGATTTTTGACTAACCAAAAACTCTAGCAAAGGATAATTTCCAAAAATATAGAAGGAATTATTTTTATTATTACTATCTTTACTCATTTAAACCTTCATCTCAACGTATTCAGAATTTTCCTTACACAATATTTTCTTTTTAGAGTCTAATATTTGAAAATGACTTCTTATGTGAAAATTTATTAGAAAGTCTTTGTATTTATACCCTTTAGGAAAGTTTAAACTCAATCCAAAGTTGTTTATTGCATTATTATCTTCTGTTGACTTTACTATTTCAAGTTTTAAAAATTCACAATTTTCTAGAAAAATTGTTTGATTTGGTATGTATGTTTTATGTTTTAAATTTATAATTGATCTATCTAAATGTTTTTTTGTCCATGAATAACAAAGTTCTTGTCTTTCTTTTTTGTCAAAGTTGTTTGCCTTCTTTACTATGAACGAATTTTCAATACCACCCAAACATAAAATTTTACCCTTTTTACAATCAAAACCAGCAAAAACTAGATTTTGTAAAAACAAAGGAAGTATTGTACTGTGTAAATGTCCCTCTACGAATCTTTCCGCTGGATGTTTTGGACCTGTTATTATTAAAACACCATTATTGGTTAAAATATCAAAAATCTTGTCTAAAAAAAATCCAACATTTCTTTGATGTTCGATTACGTGCGAACAAAAAACTACATCATATTTCTTGCTAAAATTATAAGAATTAAAGTCATCATTAATCTCAGCTGAAGGAACATATTTATCTATTTGATCAACTTCTAATCCAAAATTTTTCATAATTTTTGTATGATTTCCCTGGAAACTTCCAATATCTAGTGCGTTTTTGAAGTTTTTAGGTATTTTTTCATTTTCTGATACTAAAAATTCAATTAACGCAAAGCACCCCCATTCAAGCAATATACTGCTTTTCGTATTTGTAATGCTATTTAACATATATTACATTCAGCAACTTATATGCCAGAATCATAGTGATTAATTAACTTTAAAAATATTAAAATATATTTTACATAGTACAAATTTAATGTTCTACTATCAGCATGAAGAAAGTTTGTGTTTTAATTTTTTCTATTCTTCTTCCTTTTAAAACATTCTCTTTGAATGTTTTTGAGCTTTATGCAATATCTGTAGCTGGACCAATATTATATGAACAATATTTTGATAATTCTCTAGAAAAGGAAAGTAATTACGTAAAAAAAAAAAGAGTTCTTTTGAAATCTGAGAACACTCTTATATCTAAGAATAACAATTTTACTATTAATTCCAACACTGATTTAATAAATTATTTAAGTATTTCAGAGCAAATTAATTTAATGAAAGGAAGTTATTAAGTATCTAAAGCTTTTTGATAAAGTGTCGTATATATTCATAAACAATATTTTCATGAAAATTATAATTATATTTACTTTTTTATTCTTTTTACCCCAACATCTAAATGCTGGTTCTTTTTCGGAGGTTTTTGGTTCAGAGGGGTCCTCGGGTATAGAAAACCCCAAAAGCAGATCATTGAGTTATTCACTTCAGTACTTAGGATTTACCGGAGCTATTGGATATACAATTAAACAATTGCATGATACTGGATTTTTTACCCCTTTTGGTTTTGAGCCAGATTATCGCAAAAAGCTTTCTCCACTTGCATATGATAAGTCAAAAATTTTTAATACTGAGAATTCTATTTTAAAAATGAATAAATCCTCCGTTGAAAAGATTAACGACATTATTGATTTTAGAGGTTCTATTTTAAAAAACGGTATTGATTCAAATATTGCTCAAAACCAAAGTGAGTTTTATTTAAATGATTCTATATACAGAAAAAATAGTAGAGACTTTTTAATTAATAGGTATTTTAAAGATGAATAAGATTTATTTAATCGTATTTTTATTGTTTATTTCAAGTTGCAGTTCTGTCCTTGATAATTACTCTTCTCAAAGAAGAGATCTAGTAAAAGTTACAGCCTCTTCCGCTGGTGCGTATCTAGGTTACAAATTTTCAGATGCTGATATTTTCTCAACACTCCTATCATCAGCAGGCGGTATCTTATTGGGCAATTATTTTAATGATTATTTGGATAAAAATGATTACTACTATTATCAAAAAACACTTATTGAGACTTTAAATGAAAATCAATTAGGAAAGTCTGGTTATTGGAAAAATATTAAAACAGGAAATGAGGGTGTAGTAATTGTGAAAAATTATTATCGTTCACCAGAGTGTAGAATAATAGAACACAAATACATAAAAAAAAATAATCCAAAAAGTTTCTTTGATACTGCTTGTAGAGAAAATAGTGGAAGTTGGAGAGTTATTAGATAAAATATAGATTGTTTTTAAAATAAATATTATTATTATTTTAGAATGATTTTGATTTCACCTGCAAAAAAACTAAATTTAAAACCCATAGAAGTTAATTTAACGTTTTCAGAACCTGTATTTATAGAAAAAGCTAAATACCTTATTAAACACCTAAAAAATCTTAATAAAGTAGAAGTCAAAAATTTATTAAATGTGAGTGATAAACTTTCACTTGAAAACTTTAATAGATTTCAATCTTTTGAAATTAAAAAAAAGTTAGATAATTTTAAACCAGCAATATATACCTTTTCTGGGGATACTTTTGTTGGCCTGGATGTCAATAATTTTTCAATGTCTCAAATTTTAAATGCTCAAAGAAAAATTAGAATTTTGTCAGGATTATATGGAATTTTAAAACCACTTGATATTATTCAGCCTCATAGACTTGAAATGGGTACTAAAACTGATGTTATAATGAAAAGATCGTTATATGAGTTTTGGGGTAACTTGATAACAGAGCAAATCAATGAAGAAATTAAAAAAAATAAATTTAAGTTTTTATTAAATCTTGCCTCAGATGAATATTTTAAATCCATAAATTTAAATATATTAAAAACTGAAGTTTATAAAATAAAATTTTACTTCATTGACGGAAAAACTTCAAAAAATGTAGGAATGTATGCAAAAAGACTAAGAGGTGCGATGGCTGGATTTTTTATTAAATCAAAAATTTCAGATATAAATGAATTGAAACAATTTAGTTATAATGGTTTTAATTATGACTCTGAGGATGAGAAAAATAAAACTTTATTCTTTACAAAAAGAAAATGAATGAGAATAAAAAAATAGTTGTAATGATTCCCTGTTTGAATGAACAGGAGACTATTCAGTCCGTAATTACGAGCTTTAAAAAGAATTTGCCCAATGCAGTTATACACGTATTTGATAACAATTCCTCGGATAGAACAAAAGAGATAGTTTTTAAAAATAACGTTCACTTGCATAATATTAAATATATAGGTAAGGGTAATGTGGTTAGGAGAATGTTTGCTGATTTGTCAGGAGATATGTTCATAATGATTGATGGAGATGATACTTATGATATTACAACGATTAAAGATATGATTTCTTATTTTGAGCTGAATAATTTGGATATGCTTGTTGCAAAAAGAATTAGTGTTGATGAGGAGGCCTACAGATTTGGACATGTTGTTGGGAATAAGATCTTTTCAAGATTAGTAAAATTTATATTTGGAAATGTAATAGATGATTTATTTTCAGGTTTTAGAATTTTTTCAAAAAGATTTGTAAAATCATTTCCGGGAAATTCACGAGGTTTTGAAATTGAAACTGAGTTAACCATTCATGCATTAGAACAACGGTTACCAATAGATGAGATTAATTGTAAATACAAATCGAGACCAAAGGGTTCGCATAGTAAATTAAATACTTTCAGTGATGGATTTAAAATTTTAAAGGTATTATTAATTTTGATTAAAGACGAAAAACCACTATTTTTTTTCTCTTTTTTAAGTATTTTTTTTTATTTTTTTATCTTTGTTGTTTGGTGTTCCAGTAACTATCGAATTTTTTAATACAGGTTTAGTTGACAAACTACCCTCAGCCATTTTGGCTGCAATAAATATGGTTATTGCTTTTTTATGTTTTTTTTCAGGCTTAATACTGGATGTTATAAAAAAACATAGACATGAGCAAAAAAGACTAAATTATTTATCCTTTACAAAATAATTATCTTATTGGTATTTTAATGACTCTTTTATTTTTACTTTTTATATTTTTTTTTAAATTATCTTTTTTATTTTCTTCAAATAACCAGATCATCTGCATTGCTAAAGCATGAAACTTTTTTGCTTTTGTCTCACCTGAAAGAAATCTTAAAAATTGTCTTTTACTTATTCCTAAGGCACGTGAAGCCTCATCTGTAGAAAATTTTGTTTCTGATAACCAAATTTTAATTTCTTTTGGATCTGGCTCGTCTATATTTTCAAACATCTGTCTAATCTAAATTTATATATGAACTAGTATACATTTTGTTAAAATTTTGTTCATGTTTTTTAGTTTTTGATTCTTTATCAAATTTTGAAACGATATATATAACAGCAAAAGCTATAGAAACCGAAAAGATTGCAGGATATTTGTACGGGAAAATAGCATGTTCAAAACCAAATATATCCACCCAAACAATAGGACCAAGAATTACAAATAAAACCGAGGTAAATAAGCCTGATATTCCTCCGTACAATGCCCCCTTATTAGTAAGTCCTTGCCAAGTAATTGATAAAATTAGTATTGGGAAATTTGTGCTTGCTGCAATCGCAAAAGCAAGCCCGACCATAAAAGCGACGTTTTGTTCTTTAAAAACTATACCTAAAATAATTGCAATTATTCCTAGCGTAAATGTTGATAATTTCGAGATAATTAGCTCTTTTTTTTCATTAGGCTTTCCCTTACACAAAACATTTGCATATAAATCGTGACCAACAGCGGAAGCTCCAGATAGCGTTAAGCCAGAGACCACTGCTAAAATAGTTGCAAATGCTACTGCGGAAATAAAACCTAGAAATAAATCACCGCCTAAAGCATTAGACAAATGAATTGCGGCCATATTATTTGAACCAATTAAATTGCCAGATGCATCATAAAAAGTATTGTTGTTTGTTAAACTAACAATAGCTCCAAAACCAATGATGAAAGTCAGAATATAAAAATAACCTATTAAACTCGTTGCATATACAGCCGATACTCTAGCACTTTTAGCATCTGGAACTGTGAAAAAACGCATTAATATGTGTGGAAGTCCAGCGGTCCCAAATATTAGTGCTACTCCCAGAGAAATTGCTGAAATGGGATCAGAAATTAATTTACCTGGGTTAAGAATACTTACACCATCATTATGAATTTTTGTTGCATTTGCAAAAAGTTGATTTAGGTTAAAAGAATTTTCTTTTAATACCAAAAAGGCTAATACAGATGCACCAAAAATTAATAAAACAGCCTTTATTATTTGTACCCAAGTGGTTGCTATCATTCCACCAAAACTTACATAAAATATCATCAATATTCCAACAATCCATACTGCATAATTATATGGAAGATTAAACAATGTTTGAATTAATCCACCGGCTCCAACCATTTGTGCAATGAGATATAATACTACAGTTAATAAAGTACCGAACGAGGCGAGGATTCTCATATCTTTTTGAACAAATCTTAATGAGGTTACATCAGCAAACGTATAACTGCCTAAATTTCTTAATTTTTCAGCGATTAAAAATAATATTATAGGCCATCCAACTAGAAAACCGATAGAATAAATTAAACCATCAAAACCTGAATAAAAAACTAAGCCAGAAATACCTAAAAATGAGGCTGCTGACATATAGTCTCCCGCAATTGCAAATCCATTTTGAACTCCTGAAATTTTTCCGTCCGCAGCATAAAAATCCGACTTATTTTTTATTCTTTTTGATGCGTAATACGTAATCGTAAGCGTTGCAAAGACAAATAAAGAAAAAATACCACCTGCGTAAAAGTTTTCAAAAGTTTTCGAAGACACATTTGATGGACAAAGAATAAAAAAACTTACTAAAAAAAAAAGATTAATCATTTCTAATTTTTTTTCGTAAGATATCTATTTTTTTATTTGAAATAATAACGTAGATAATAGTTATTATAATGGAAAATGAAATCAGAAAAAGTCCATAAATGATACCATAGGTGATCGAAAAACCTGGTAATTTATTTGAAAAAAAATCGGGAAAAAAACCTATTATAAAAATGAATAAAAAATACAAAAAGAAAACTAGTGCAGAAAAAAAATAACTATAAAATTTTTGCAAACGTACGAGTTTGCAAAAATCTTTATTTTGCAAAAGTTTTTCAAAATCTCTCATATTAAATTGCCAGGTCTGTTAAGACCTGGCATTAAGCTTATAGGTTTACTGTTACGGCCTTACACTCAGTGTAATTTTTCAATACTTCATGACCCATTTCTCTACCCCAACCAGATTCTTTATATCCACCAAAAGGTAAAGAGGCATCAAATATATTATGACAATTAACCCAAACAGTTCCCGCACGAATCTTTGCTGCTAGTTTATGCGCAACACTGACATTGCTTGTCCAAACACTTGCCGCAAGACCAAAAGAAGTATTATTTGCTTCTGCTGCAATCTTTTCTAGATTTTCATCAGAAAAAGGTTGTGCACAGACCACAGGACCAAATATTTCTTCTTTTACCAACGTCATATCCTGATTAGTTTTTGAGAAAACAGTAGGATGCACAAAATGTCCTCCATTTGAATTATCATATTTTCCACCAGCGATTATTTGACCACCTTCTGACTTTCCAGACTCAATGTAACCTGCAACTTTCTGATACTGTTCATCTGAGACTAATGGTCCCATTTCTGTAGAAGAATCCATGCCCGGTCCCACTTTAATGTTTGAAGCAATTTTAGAAATTCCTTCTGTAACTTGATCAAAAACTTTTTCATGAGCAAAAAGTCTAGAACCTGCACAACAACATTGTCCGTGATTAAAAAAGATTGCACTTGCTGCGCCCGCTATAGCTGCTTCTATATCCGCATCTGGAAAAACTATAGTAGGAGACTTTCCTCCCAGTTCAAGCGATACTTTTTTTAGATTCCCTGATGCAGCTTTTGTTATAATTTTACCAACCTCAGTCGAACCGGTAAATGCAACTTTGTCAACATGTGGATGTTCGGCTAGTGGAGCACCTGCTTCTTCTCCTAATCCTGTAACTAAGTTTAAAACACCCTCAGGTAAAAGCCCTGAGTCGTTAATAATTTCCATTAGTCTTAAGGCAGATAAAGGAGTTTGTTCAGCAGGTTTCAGAATAATTGTACATCCTGCTGTCAAAGCTGGCGCTAATTTCCAGGCAGCCATAAGAAGTGGAAAATTCCATGGAATGATTTGGCCACAAACACCAACAGGTTCTCTCAATGTATAACTATGATATTGAGCGCCTGGCGTGTAAAGACATGAATATGGAATAGTTTCTCCCTCAATCTTTGTTGCCCAACCAGCCATATATCGAAATATATCTGATGATAAAGGTACGTCTGCTGCTCCAGCTATTGTAACTGGTTTTCCATTATCTAAAGACTCCAATTGAGCAAGTTCTTCAGCGTGATCGTCTATCAATTGCGCAATTTTCCAAATAATTTTACCTCTCTCATTATTTGGGATAGAAGTCCATTTGCCGGAATCAAATGCTTTTCTGGCTGCAACAACTGCCAAGTCAACATCATTTTTATCACCTGCAGCACACGTGGCAATTTTTTTCCCAGTTGCAGGATCTTCGACATCAAAAGTTTTTCCTGATTTTGAATCAATCCATTGACCATTGATATATAGTTTTTTTGTTCCAGATAAAAAATCTGCAACATTGTCATTAACACTGTAATTAAGTATTGATGCGTCCATTATTTCCTCCATTTAAATAATATATATAATTTAATATTAACTTATTAAATTATCTTTTAAACTCTTAATTTAAATTTTATTCCCATTCTAGTTCTGTATAAGCTTTAGTAATGTTGGACTTATGATAAATATCAAATAACAACCAACCCTCTAAGTTTTTTTTTGCAACGTTTTTTTGAGCATATTCTAAGTCTAAGCCATTTTTATGAAGAATTCTCACTTGATCGATAATTCTATTAAAATATTTAAGCATTGGTTCTATTGCCGAGTCTTTTTTCATAATTGGTCCATGACCAGGTACTATTTTTGATATCTCCATTTTTTTCGTGATTTCTAAATTTTTTTTCCATCCAAGTATACTTGCTGTTATCGACGGTATTCTATCAACAAATATGTTCTCGGACCAAAAAACTTTTGTATTTTTATCGTAAACTGATAAATCATTATCGGTATGGCCACTTGACCATGCTTGAATACTAACTTTTCTTTCTCCTAAATTTATCTCTATTGATTGATTTTTTTTCACAATCAAGCCAGGGAGTACAGGTTTAACTTTTAAGATATTTTTATCTTCAAGATTTGAAGACTGCAAAAGCTTATAAAAATTAAAATTCATATCAAGGGACCTTTTCAGATTCTCGTGACCTATAAAAATAGGTTTGTATTTTGAAAAAGCAGTGCTTCCCAAAAAGTGATCAGGGTGTCCGTGAGTAATTACAACATGCGAAATTGGGAGTTTCGTCTTTTTTTTAATCTGCTCTATTAATTTTTCAGCAATTTTAGGAGTGCCTCCTGGATCAACTACCAAAACAGACTTTTTTCCAATTATGAAGCCGATATTACAAATATCACCATTATTTAGCTTGTTTGCATCTTCATGAACACCAAAATGTACAAAAATATTGTTTTCGACTTCCTTAACTTCAAAATCATTCGAATGTGTATTTATTGGTAAGAAAAATAAAATAAGAGTAAGGCTATAGTTTCGTAGGATTTGGAGCATTTCCATAAACCTTAATTGGATCGAACACTTTGTCTTTTTCGATAAATTCTAAATTGTTTTTAGTATTAATATTCATTTTTACTTTTCTATAAAAACAAGATCTGTAACCAACATGACAACTTGCACCATTACCAGAAACCTTTACGCTAAACCACAAACAATCCTGATCATCATCAATTTTAATTTCCTTAATCTTTTGCTTAAGACCGCTTGATTCTCCTTTTATCCATAAGGAGTTTCTACTTCTTGACCAATAGTGTACAAAGCCTGTTTCTAAAGATTTCTTAAGTGCTTCTTCATTCATGTATCCATGCATTAAAACCACATTATCTATAAAATCCGTGGTTATTACAGGAATTAAACCTGATTCATTAAATTTAGGTTGTAATGAATGTCCTTCCTCAACTTCTTTAACAGAAACTCTTTTATCGAACCTAATGACCATTATTCTTTAACAAAATTTAAAAATTTATTTTCCATTTTATCATTATTTTTGAATTCACCCAAAAAGCATGAAGTTATTGTAGATACATTGGGTTTTGAAACACCTCTCGTAGTCATGCACTGATGAAAAGCTTCAATATATATAGCGACTCCTTTGGGTTTAAGACATTTCTGAATTACCTCTGCTATTTGTTGGGTCATGGTTTCCTGAGTTTGCAATCTTTTGGCAAAAATGTCTACAACTCTTGCTAGTTTAGAAATGCCTACTACTTTATCAACAGGCAAATAAGCAAGGTGTACTTTGCCAATGATCGGTACCATATGATGTTCGCAGTGTGAATGCAATGAAATGTTTTTCAGCATAACTATGTCATTATACCCATTAACTTCATCAAATGTTTTATTAAGTAGTTGCTTTGGGTCTTCTTTATAACCAGCGAAAAATTCATTATAAGCGTTCACAACTCTTTTTGGTGTTTCTTTTAAACCCTCTCTGTCTGGATTGTCCCCAGCCCATCTAATTAAAACTTTAACAGCTTCTTCTGCTTGTTCACGAGACACCGCTCGTTTCTTATTTGTTTCTGCTTCTGGAGAAGTTGCATCCATTTGAAATCCTTTTTGATTGTTTAATTAATTCGATTATACTATAACTTATTAAATTGTTATTAAAAAATAAAAATAAAGCACTTTTTAATTTAACTTTAATATCCTGAAAATTATTTAAGTAATTTAATCATTCTATTAAAATATGACAAATATTAAAATAACTAATGGTATCGTTTATGATCCAACTCAAAATTTAAATGGAATTAGAAAAGATATTTACTTAAAAGATGGAAGGATTATTGAGCCTCAGGGTAACGAAAGTAAAAAATATGAACAAATCATAGATGCCACTGGTTTAATTGTGATGGCTGGAGGCATTGATATTCATTCTCATATTGCAGGTGGTAATGTAAATAATGCAAGATTACTGATGCCTGAAGTACATAAAATATTTGTCGAAAATAATTTAAAAAATAGAGAAAATTTACCAGGTAAGGGGTCGAGATGGACGACTGATGGAACAGGTTATAGGTATTCTGAAATGGGATTTACAACAGTAGTTGAGCCAGCTGTACTACCTGTAAATGCTTTTGTTACCCATTTAGAGTTGGAGAAGATTCCAATGATAGATAAAGCGGGTTTAGCTATTCTTGGAAATGACAGTTTTCTTCTAGAAAATCTTAACAAAAAAAAAGGACAATCTTTTTTTGATGATTACGTCGCATGGACCATTAATTCCTCAAAATGTTTAGGTTTGAAAGTAATTAACGCTGGAGGTTCAGAAGTATTTAAAAATGGTGGCCTAGATTTTGGTTTAGACGACATTGTTCCTTCATATGGTATTTCTTCTAGACAAATTTTAAAGACTTTAAATATAGCGAATGAAAATCTAAATATTCCACATCCTCTTCATGTCCACTGTAATAATTTAGGAATGGCAGGAAATGTGGAAACAGCCATTAACACTATTGATGCAGCTGAAGGAAGAAGAATGCATTTAGCCCATATACAATTTTATGGGTATGGAAGTGATGGTAAAAGAGGCTTTTCATCAGGGTCAGAAAAACTGGCTGATAAAATTAACAAAAATAAAAATATTTCGGTTGATATTGGGCAAGTTATGTTTAAAAAAACTGTAACTATTTCATCTGACATTTTAAGACAATCTAATGCAAGAGAGCACGCAAATCCAAAAAAATGGATTATTTCTGACGTTGAGGATGGAGGAGGGGGAATAGTACCATATATATACAAAGAAAAAAACTTTGTAAATGCTTTGCAATGGTTGATTGGACTTGAACTTTTCTTACTTATAAAAGATCCTTGGAGAGTTTTTCTCACTACGGATCATCCTAATGGTGCTCCATTCACCTCTTATCCAAAACTATTTAGATTGCTGATGGATCCTGAATTCAGAAATTTGGAGTTAAATAAAATAAATAAATTTGCTTTTGATATTTGTAATCTTAAAGATATTAAAAGAAAATATTCATTATATGAAATAGTAATTATGACAAGGGCTGCTCCAGCAAAACTTCTTGGTCTTGATGATAGAGGATCTTTAAAAGCAGGATGTATTGCAGATATTTCAATTTATGATCCAAAAAAAAGAATTGATAAAATGTTTTCTGAAGCAGCGTATGTTTTTAAAAATGGTGAACTTATAGTAAAAAAAGGAAAAATTATTAAATTGATCAATGGAAGCACGCAAGGATTAGATATCAATTTTGAAAAGTCTATAAAACCCGACTTAAAAAAGTGGTTTGAGAAATTCTACTCACTTGATTTATCTTCATTTGAGGTTGATGACTACTTTTTTAGAGATGGGAATTTTAATCTGCATTAAAGTTTTTTATAAAGGGTGCAATTTTTGAATAGAAATATGGTGTTATAAACAAAGTAAGAAAAATTGAAATTAACAATCCGCTAAAAATCACAATTCCAATGGTTAACCTTGCTTGAGATCCAGCGCCTGAACTCACAATTAAAGGAATTGTACCCACTATAGTGGAAATTGCAGTCATAATTATAGGTCTTACTCTTTTTTCGCAACTTTCTAACAAAGCATCATGAACGTCTTTACCTTTTTTTCTAAGTTGATTAGCAAATTCAACGATTAAAATTCCATTTTTAGCGGAAATTCCTAATAAGATAATTATGCCTATTTGACTAAAAATATTCAACGAATTATCAAAGATCCATAACCCTAGCAAACCACCCGATAGTGATAGGGGAACTGTTATTACTATTATTAAAGGATAGATGAAGCTTTCGAATTGGGCACTTAAAACTAAATAGACAACTAAAAAAGAAATGATAAATAAAAATATAAACTGTTTTGAAGAATCCTTGAACTCTTTGCCTTGACCTTTAAAGTCTGTCTTGATATTTGAATCTAATTCATTAATTGCAATATTTTCAATAAATGATATTGCTTCACCGAGTGAATAATCCTTTGATATACTTGCTTTTAGTGTAATAGCTCTACTTCTATTGAACCTATTCAATTCTTTAGCTTCTGCAGATTCTCGATAATTTATCAACGAATCTAATCGAATAAAATCTCCATTAGAGTTTTTAACTTCTATAATTGATAAATCATCTTTTAGTTCTCTTTTTGACTTTAAGGCTTGAATAATTACGTAGTACTCTTTTCCATTATCAATGAAAGTATTAATTTTCCTTCCTGCAAGTAAAATTTCTAAAGTTCTTCCAATATCGAATGTTGAAACTAAAAGTTCTGATGTTTTGTCTCTATTAATATCAATTTTTAGGTTTGGTCTTGTTTTTTTGTAATCTGTATCAAAAAAAACAAAGTTTTTATTTGTTTTTAGTTTATTAATTACCCTTTCAAGGTTACTCTCCAAATTTGAATATTCATTGCCACCAATAACGAATTGGACTTGAGAACCTGCTCTCCTCTGACCAAGACCTCTTGGTGGGAAGACTCTGACTTTTGAATCACTTATGTTTGATTTTTCTCTCACCTCTCTAATTATTTCATTTATATCTCTTCTATCTGACCAATGATTAAGAATAATAATTCCAATACCATCACTAAAATTTTCAGCTCCTGAGAAACTTCTTGGAACTTTTAATAAAACTCTTTTTGCTTCATTACTCTCATTAAGCTTTAAAAGTATTTTCTCCAATTCTAACATCTGATTGACAGTATTTTCAAAACTACTACCCTCGGGAGAATTCATAATGATAAAAAAAGCTCCTCGATCCTCCCTTGGAGCTAATTCTTTCGATACATCTGAATAAAGAAAATACGAACCAATAATTGAAAATAGGAATATGAAGTAGACAGGTTTTTTACTTTTAAGGAAAGTATTTAAAAGAGAAATATATCTTTTTATATAAAATTTATTATGAAAACTTTTTCGATTATTTTTCACTAACTTTGTACACAGCATTGGTGTCAAAGTGAGTGAAGTGAAAGTGGAAAAAAAAATAGCTCCTATTATTGTTACAGCTAATTCATCAAATAATCTGGCGGTATCACCTTTTAAAAAAATAATAGGGAGAAAAACACTTACTAAGACAACTGATGTTGATACAATGGCAAAAAAAACTTCTTTTGAGCCTTCAATTGCTGCCTGAATTTTATCTTTTCCTAGTTCAATTTTTTTAAATATATTTTCAAGCATAACGATGGAATCGTCTACAACTAAACCAGTACAAAGAACAAGCGCAAGTAAAGTTATTAAATTTACGGAAAATCCAAAAAAATTCAAAAATATAAATGTCGCTATTATTGAGATTGGAACTGTAATAAAAGGTATTAAAGATAGAGAAACATTTCTTAAGAAAAGTATAATCACTAATGTTACAAATGAAACTGCCAATAATAATGTAATAAGAACTTCTACAAGTGCTTCCTTTACAAAAATAGATGTATCCCAACTTTTATATATTTTTATATTAGTAGGAAGATCTTTTTTAATTTTTTCAAATTCTTGCAAAACTCCTTTAGAAACAGATATAAGATTAGCAGAAGTCTGTTTTACTATCCCAAAACTTATCATCTCCTCTCCATTTCCTCTAAATAATTCACGAGGTTCTTCTGGAGCCATTTCTACTTTTGCGATATCTTTTATTGTTACGTAAGAGAAATCATCTCCTTTTTTTAATACAAGATTTTCAAATTCTTTTACACTATTCAGGCCGCTTTGTAATTTTATTGAGAAATCTCTTGTTTTTGACTCAAGTCGACCAGCTGGAAATTCGATATTTTCCTCTAGAATTTTTTTTTCAACATCTAAAACACTTAAACCATAAAATGATAATTTAGTTGGATCTATCCATATCCTCATAGATTTTTTTTTTTTTCCCAGAGACATTAATTTTTGCAACTCCAGGAACAACTGAAAGTCTATCAAGTATGTTTAGCTCAGCATACTGAGTTAGTTCCATTTGATTTAATGCATTACTTGCTAGGTTAATATACATTACCGCATTTGCGTCTGAGTCAATTTTAAATATTTCTGGTGGATCTGAATCTTTTGGAAGTCTTCCAGTTATTCTTGAAACTGCATCTCTAACGTCATTTGCAGCCTCATTGATATTTTTTTCAATATTAAACTCAATTGTAATTTTAGAACGACCATCTCTGCTAACCGAGGAAATGGTTTTTATTCCTTCAATTCCACTTATTTGATTCTCTATTATTTCGGTAATTTTGGTTTCAACTGTTGCTGATGAAGCACCAGAATATTTTGTATTAATTGTAATTTCAGACTTTTCTATATCTGGATATTCTCTCAGTGGCAATTGGTTTAATGATAATATTCCCACTAATATAATTAGAAGAAATGTAACAATACAAAAGATATATTTTTTAATAAAATAACCAGAAATATTCATTTGATTAGCTCAACTTTTAAACCAGATTTAATTTTATTAGTGCCTTCTGATACTACTACCTCATTTTTTTTTAAGCCTTTAACAATCTCTATTATGCCTTTTTTTCTAATACCAACTTTCACTTTTTTTTTCCTTACGTTATTTTTCTCATCTACAATAAAAACATATGTATCCTGACCTTCTGGTATGATTGCTCCCTCAGGAACTGAAAGAATATTTTGCTTATTAAAATAAATATTTACACTTACCATCATTCCTGGTTTTAAGAAAAAATTTTTATTTTCATTTACAAGTGCTATAACTTCAAACGTTCTGGTTTTACTATTTACAGCAGGATTAATTGCAAAAATTTGTCCTTCAATAATAAAATTATTATTCAAAAACTTTGCTTTAATTTTCTGATTGGTTTTAATTTTTATTATGTACTTTTCAGGTAAGAAAAATTTAATTTTTACTTTTTTTATATCATAAAAAACTGCAATTACTTGACCAGGATTTACAAAAGACCCGATGCTAAAATTTTTAGTGCCGATAATACCGTCAAAAGGAGCTTTTATTGTCAGGTCCTCTATTTTTGCAGAGATCTCATCAAATTTTCCCTCAAGAATTTTCTTATCTTTAAATCTTTTATCAACTACTGCTTGCGAAATATTCCCCTCATTAAGAAGTTTCATTGCTCTATTATATTTAAGATTCGATTCTTCCAGTTCAGCTTCAACTTGCTTTAAAATTGCTAATTCTTCAGAATTCTGAAACTCAACAAGTACAGTATTTTTTTTAATATAACTTCCTTCAACGAACTTGATTTCTTTGATCTTTTCAGAAATTACTGATGTAAGTTCAACACTTTCATTGGCAATTACAGAGCCTGATATAGCAATTTCTTCATTAACTATTATATTTTCTACTTTTACAGCTTTTACTTTTGGAACAACTATTTGTTGAGCTTCCAAGGCTTTAGAGTTTATTAAAAATAAAATGATCAGTATCGAAAAAAAAAAAATCTTTTTCATTTTAAAGGTTTTTTAAGTTCTTTAATGTTAGCTTCGTAATTAGAATTTTTAAAAATAGCAGAACCAGCAACTAAAACGTTTGCACCTGCTTTAATAACACTTTCAAAGTTTTTGTTGTTTATCCCACCATCAACTTCGATTTCAATTTTTCTTTGTCCTATTAATTTTTTCGTTTCAAATATTTTTATTAATTGGGAATCTAAAAATTTCTGACCACCAAACCCAGGCTCTACTGTCATAATTAAAATTAGATCGACATAATCTAAATACTGTGCAAGTTCACTTACATCTGTACTTGGTTTTATTGAAATACCAGCTTTTTTCCCAAAACTTTTAATTAACTTTAAACAATAAACAACGTCTTCGCTAATTTCATGGTGAATAGTTATGATATCTGCTCCGGCCTCGACAAATTTATCTATGAATTTTTTAACAGGATTTATCATTAAGTGAACATCAAAAACTTTTTGTGTATGTTGTCTAATTGATTTTACAATATCGTGACCAAACGTCAGATTTGGCACAAAATGTCCGTCCATTATATCGATATGTATATACTCACAAGAAGTCTTATCAAGTAGCTTGATTTCCTGTCCTAAAATTGAAAAATTTGCTGATAAAATAGAGGGAGCAACTTTAATATTTGTCTTTTCCATATTTATTCTAAATTAGAATCATATTCACCTTTAGCAGCAAGAAAATTTAATTTTGCTCTTTTAAGTAATTCCATTTGAGCCACCTCAAAATTATCTTTACTTCCACCCCATTTTTTTAATACAGGTTGTTGGAGCGCTCTGCCATATGAGAAACTCAACTTCCATGGTTCATTGTTCAATTTGTTTATCAGATCAAGGTTTTCTGTTGCAAGTTCATTAGATTGACCTCCAGATAAAAAAACAATACCAGGAACTTCTTTTGGTACATATTTTTGGAGACATTCATATGTTTTTTTACTAATTAAATCAGGAATATTCGTTTCCCCAGATTCGGTCCCTGAGATAATCATGTTAGGTTTCAATAAAATACCCCCAAGATGCACATTATGTTTAATTAAATGTTCAAATACAACTTCCAACATTTTTGATGTAATATCAAAACATTTCTCGATTGTATGCGAACCATCCATTAAAACTTCTGGTTCAACAATTGGGACTAAATTATGTGACTGTGCAATTCTTGAATATCTCGCAAGAGAATCTGAATTAATGTTCATACAATACTCTGTAGGAAAATCGTTCATTATAGTAATAACAGCTCTCCACTTAGTAAATGTTGCGCCAAGTTCTGAGTATTCTTTCATTCTATTATCTAAGTTATCAAGTCCCTCAGTATTTTTTTCAATTGCTGAGCCTAAAAGAGGTTTAGCTCCAGCGTCTACTTTAATTCCTGACTGTATATTTTGATCCTTCAAAATATCAACAAAACTTTTACCGTTTTCATCACTCTGGCGAATAGTTTCATCAAAAAGAATTACCCCATTAATATAATCACCAAGCTTTGGTGTTTTAAATAATAATTCTCTATATTTTCTTCTATTTTCAAAATTAGATTCTAAATTAATCTGTTCAAATCTTTTTGAAATTGTAGCAGTACTTTCATCAGCAGCTAATATCCCTTTAGAATCGTAAACTAAAGAATTTGCTATTTTATTAAGTTTATTTTTATCCATTTTTTAAAATTTAGTAGCTCTAATTATTAAGAATTTCAACACAAGGTAATGTTCTACCGCTAATAAATTCTAAAAAAGCTCCACCACCAGTTGATATAAATGAAAATCTATCAAAATTTTTAGAATTTTTCAATGCAGAAATTGTATCACCCCCACCGGCAACTGAATACAAATTTTTTGGACTTGTTTTTGAAACAACTGAAGATACGAAGTTAGTACCGTTATCAAAAGGTTTTTTTTCAAAGAATCCTAAAGGACCATTCCACAACAGTTTTTTATATTTTGATATTTCATTAAAGAAGTTTTTTCTAGTCTTAGGTCCAATATCATAAATTATTTGATTTTTCTGAATATTTTCAACATCTAAACTCATAATTTCATTTGGTTCTTCATCGCTTGATACTATAACATCGATAGGCAAAACAATCTTATCAGTTGCAACTCTGAGAATTTCATTAGCCTCTTTTACTGAATTTATTTCCACTAAAGATTTTCCAATACTAACTCTTTTTGCAGCTAAAAAGGTATTAGCCATTGCCCCCCCTATTAAAATTCTATCAAACCTATTTAACAAATTATATATTACATCAATTTTTGAAGAAACTTTTGAACCTCCAAGAACTGCTATAGAAGATATTGATTCAATTTGTTTTGTAATTTTACTTAAATGTTCAAGCTCATACTCTAAATGATGACCTGGAAATGACGGAAGAAATTCAGCCAATCCATATGTTGAACTGTGTTTTCTGTGGCTTTAAGAGAAACATTCATTTATAAAAATATCTCCACACCTTGCTAGAGATTTTGTAAAATCTGTATCATTTAGTTCTTCCTCTTTGTAAAATCTCATATTCTCTAACATCAACACCTGACCCGGCTTTAGATTCTTTATGCATTTCTCTGATTTGGAACTTAATAATTGTGCTTCACTAAATAAAATTTCTTGTTCTAAAGCTGTTTCTAGTAGTTTTGCAACTGGTTTTAAACTAAGCTCATTTATTACTTTTCCTTTTGGTCTTCCTAAATGAGATAATAAAACAATTTTTGAATTTCTTTTTATTAATTGATTTATTGTTGGTATTATAGCTTCTAATCTTGTTAAATCAGTAAATTCTCCGGCTTTATGAGGTAGGTTTAAGTCTACTCTTACAAAGCAGATTTTATTATTAATAAATTCTAAAGCATCGTTAAAACTTTTTTTTAAGTTAACCATTATTAAATAATTTACTGTATATATTATTAGAAATATTCTTAGAATTGAATCCAAAAAAATCAAAAAGTTCAGAACCTTTCCCTGATTCTCCAAATTTATCAATACTAAAAACTATGTCATTTTCCCTCATATATTTATGCCAACCAAAGCTTGAAGCAGCCTCAATTATTACACGTGGTTTTGAGCCTAGAATCTTATTTTTATAACTCTCATTTTGCATATCAAATAGCTCCATACTTGGCATTGTTACAAGGTTTGAGTTTAAACCCTTTTTTTCCAAAATTGTTTTTACTTCTTGCGCAAGTGACACTTCAGAACCAGTTGCTATAAACGTAAGTTCTGAATTAGCATCTTGTGACAAAAAATATGCACCCTTTTTAGAAAGATTATTTTTATTTTTACTTCTCATTAATGGTAATGATTGTCTGGATAAAGCAATAATTGATGGACTCCGATTTGATGATAGTGCAATTTCCCAACACTCAAAGGTTTCAACAGCATCACATGGTCTTAAAACAAGCAAATTCGGAATCGATCTCAGACCTGCAAGTTGTTCTATGGGTTGATGGGTTGGTCCATCTTCACCAAGACCAATGGAGTCATGAGTCATTACATAAATAACTTGTTGTTTCATTAAAGCTGATAATCTTATTGCATTCTTGCAATAATCTGAGAAGATTAAAAATGTCCCTCCATATGGAATAAAACCTCCATGAAGTGATATACCATTCATCGCAGCTGCCATAAGGTGCTCTCTTGCACCGTAATATAAATAGTTAGTTTTTCTTCCCTCAGATTTAGAGGCTTTGATTTTTGTTAAATTTGAACCTGTTAAATCTGCTGAACCTCCAATAAGGTTTCCAACATTTTCAAAAAGAATTTCAATTGAATTCTGAGATGACTTCCTTGAGGCCTCGTATTTAAGATTATTTTTTAAATTGTTAATAAACCTTTGAGCAAAGTCGCTTCTTTTATATTTATCTTTTTTAACTTGTTTTAAAAATGCTATTTTTTTTTTTACTTTTATTTTGTTTCCATTTCTCAGATTTTATATTTCCCTTATCACCAAGAGTTCGCCATTTCTTGAGTAAATTTTCTGGAATTAAAAATGGTTTATGAGTCCATTTAATATTCGTTTTTGTTTGAATTGCTTCTTCTTCTCCAAGTGGCGAACCATGACATTGAGATGTCCCACTTTTTTTTGGAGACCCAAAACCAATAATTGTTTTACAAGAAATAAGAGTTGGTTTATCTGATTTAATAGCTTTTGAAAAAGCTATATCAATCTCTTGAAAATTATGGCCGTCAACAGATAAAGTATTCCAATTTGAGGCTTTAAATCTTTCTAGTTGATTATCAGATGTTGTCAGACTAGTACTTCCATCTATTGAAATTCCATTGTCATCAAACAAAACAATCAATTTATTAAGATTTAAGTGTCCAGCTAATGATATTGATTCTTGAGAGATTCCCTCCATTAAGCACCCGTCACCCACAAGAACCCAAGTTTTATGATTTACCACTGAGGAGCCATACTTCTGATTAAGTATTTTTTCAGCGATTGCCATTCCAACTGAATTAGCAAGTCCTTGTCCTAATGGTCCAGTAGTTGTTTCTATTATATCCAAAAGGCCATATTCTGGATGACCTGCAGTTTTGCTACCCAGCTGTCTAAAATTTTTAATCTGATTAATTGTTAAATCTTTATATCCAGTCAAATAACCAAGAGCATAAAGTAACATTGAACCGTGTCCTGCAGAAAGTATAAATCTATCTCTATCTTCCCATCTAGGATTTTTTGGGGAGAATTTAAGATAATTTTTATATAATATAGTTATAACATCTGCCATTCCCAATGGTAATCCTGGATGACCTGATTTGGCTCTTTCAATAGCATCAATAGACAACGCTCTGATAGCATTTGCCATTTCTCTTAATTCATGTAAGTTTAGTTTTTTTTTCATAATATCTACCTAAGTATGAAATCGCCAAAAGCTCTTGGTCCTCCACTCACATTAATTTTTTTTATTAAACTATAATCAAAAAGATCTAATAATACTACTGCGTCATCAAACCAACAAGCAACTACAACAAGATTACTTTTATAACTTATATTAATTCCTTCAGGATATTCACATAAGTTTTCAATTTCTTCAATCTTTTTATGTGTAGTTGAATTAAATACTGAAATTGAATTACTTCTTTGATTAGTTACAAAAAGCTTTTTATTTATTTCGTCTATAGCAATCTGATATGGCCATTTTCCTACTTTTATATTTGAGATAACTTTAAATTTTTTGTAACTTACTACAGAAACTGAATTAGACTGAACATTAGTTACATAAATGAAATTCCCTTTTGAGTCAATTGTGATTCCAAAAGGAGCTTTCTCTAGTTCAAGTTTAGAAACTATCTCAAATGTTTTTGGATTTATTAAATAAAGATCATTATCTTTCCTATTGGTCACAAGTATATTACCGTCAATTGGATGAACATTCACATCAGCGGGAGATTTACCAGTCTTTATTTGTGCAATTTTTTTTCCATTCTTGGCATCAAGTACAGTTAAAAAATTATCATACCAATTGGAAATGTAAACATGCAAACCATCGTTAGATAAATTTATCCCTAATGGACTATTGCTTGATTGAAATTCTTTAATCGTATTTTTTTTAAGATTTATTACTGAAATTGAATTACTCTCTGCATTCGTAACAAAAATTTTCTTATTTACATTATCAATATCAATGCCTGCTGGTTTTTTACCAACATCATAGCTTTTTATTAATTTTTTTTCCCCCAAATCAATTACATCAACTTTACTACTAATTTGATTTGTTATAAAGGCATAATCTTTTTTTGGACTTAACTTGATGTCAGCAGAAAGACTGTTGCAGTAAAAAAAGGAAACAAAAACAAATAGAAATTTAAAATTTCGATTTAAGTCCATCTAATCCTTTTTCGATAAATTCATTTACTTTTTTCTTCGAATTTTCGTCATTTAAATCTTCTGGAGGATCGTTACCCATAAAACCTCTATAAAAAGCTACTTTATATTTGAGGTTTGTTTTCCCTTTATTTGAATTTAGAAAAATATTGGCTGAGTAACTGTTAACTGGCATTATGTCGAGGTCGGTTTTGGTAATCCGCCAAGTAATTTTTTTTTTCTCCGCATCAATTTTTTCTAAAGATTGAATAATGTTTTTTCCATTTTTAAATTGAATGATTCTTTTTGTTCCAATTCCATCTCCTTCTGAGTCTACTTTAGCAACATCTGGATGCCAGCTCATATCTTTAAAATTACTTATAACTTTCCATACATCGTCGATGGTTGCGTTCAATTCGATTTCTTTTATTACTTTTTGTCTCGATGGACCATGAGAGTCTGAGGAGAAGGGAGTGATAACAAAAAGAAAGACAAAAAGTATATTTATGTTTCTAAAATTTTTCATATTATAAATTGTTAATGTTAATATTAATTAATATACAAGAGAGTTCAACTATAATTTTAAAGCATATATAATTATTTCTTTACAACTTTAAATCTTGTTTTATCTTCTAAGACAGATAAAGCTACCGTATATTCTGAAAACTCATCATTAATATTTACAATGGAGGCATGAACTCTTCCGTCTAAATTTTTGAGGCTTACTATTTTAAATTTCTCACCTTCAAAATAATTATTGGTGATTTTTTCAAGTATATCATTAACAACTAGGCTCATTTAATTAAAAAAATGTATTATATTCATAATTATAATATTAGTATTATCAAATGAAAACTCAATCACTTTTTGAAACAATAATTACCAAATTTTTCGATCATAATAAAATCACAATAATTTTATTTTTTTTTTTAGCTGCACTTAGTTTATATTATACTTTTTTAAACATAAAAGTTGTTACAGACACTGATCAATTGATTGACAATGAACTAATGTTTAAAAAACAACAAAGAAATCTAAAAGAAAACTTTCCAATTCTTTCCAATAATATTTTAATTTTCATGGAAAGCAAAAATAGAAAAATTCTTTACGAAGAAGGAGAAAAAATAAAAAACAAATTAGATAAAATGACTGACAAATTAGACTTTATATATTCACCTAATACTGACAAATTTTATAAAAAACATTTATTTAAAATAATGAGTACAGAGCAAAAGAATCAAATTTTAGATAAATTATATTTGTATCAACCATTCCTGTCAGAAATTTCAAACAATCCAAAAATGAAGGGTGTTAATAATTTACTAAGTTTAGCCATTTCAAAATATAATACAGATAAAGATGTTAACGAATTCAATAATATAAATACATTATTAGATGCATTTTATATTTCTTTAAAAAATGAAGATGTCTTAGATTGGAATAAAATTTTTAACAATAGTAATTATGAATATTATTTAGTGCTTAAGATCAATGAACAATATCTAAAACAAAACGGATTTAAAGATTTTTACCAGCTTTTATTAGGTTTAAAAAAAAATAAAAATAAAGATTTAGAAATTAGTTTTACTGGAGGTAAGATTATAGATTATGAAGAGACTGAATCAGTAATTAAAAATTCAGGTAAAGCAGGTTTTTTGAGTCTAATTATTGTAGCACTTATATTATGGATTGCTTTTAGAAACATATACGTAATATTGTCCCTGTTAATCTCAATAGTAATAGGTTTATCGATAACTTTAGGGATAACTACTCTGACTGTAGGTAAGCTTAACATTATATCAATAGCATTCGCAATTTTATTTATTGGTATTTCAGTTGATTTTGGGATCCAATATTGTTTAAGAACACTAGAAACAAAAAAATTATATATATCCTCATTAAAAACATCTATTTTTTCAATCTCTAGCTCATTAATTATTGTTACGATCACATCTATGGTTGGGTTTTTATCTTTTATTCCAACGGATTATGTTGGTTTATCTGAACTTGGAATGATAAGCTCTATTGGACTTATAGTAGGATTAATTGTTAACATTACTTTTCTTCCTTCACTGCTAAAGTTTTTTTTTAAATTTATTAATTATAAAGATTTTGCAAAACTAAATTTGAAATATTTGATACGTGGGTTATCCCTCCAAAAAAAAACAATAACATTATTTTTGATTTTGATAGGTTTGTTAGGCACTTACTCACTTCTTAAAATTAAATTTGATTCAGACCCAATGAAATTAAAAGATCAAAATTCCCAATCTGTTCAACTTGCATATAAACTTATGGATAAAAATCCATCCTCAGATTATACAATTTCAATTATTAAAAATAATAAAGTAAAAAAAAATGATATTTTAGAATTACAGAAAAGTGATTTAATCAAGGAAGTAAATCATATTGAAAAGTTAAATCTAGATCCTGATCTTATTGAAAGTATGGATTATTTATCCTTTCTACTTACTCCGATACAAAATAAATTTTACTCGTCAGAATTAGAATTAAACAATTTTATAGGTAATCTGAAAAAAATAATTAGCCTGAATGTTGATGACGCATCAAAAAATGCAAGAAAAATTATTAATTTGCTTGAAAAAAATCAAACCCCATTCAAAAATATACAAGATCTTTTCTTCATGAATTTTGATAATCTTATCAATGAAATTTTGATTTTAATAAATACGTCTCAGGTTAATGAAAATGATGTTCCTAAATTTTATTTAAGTAGATTTGTGTCTGAATCTGGATTGACAAGATTTGAAGTTTTTCCATCTAAAGATATGACTCAACTTAATAACTTAGATAATTTTGTAAATTATGTTCATAAGAAATTTCCAAATGCAACAGGAATGCCTATAGTTCAACTCGAAGCTGGAAAGGTAGTAATTTCCTCTTTTATCTTTGCTTTATCAATTTCAGTAAGCTTTTTAATTTTATTTATTTTTACTATTTTTCGTAATTTTAAGAATATTATCTACTGTCTTTTACCTTTGATATTCTCAATTTTTCTTATTTCAATTTTTATGAGAATTCTTGGACTGAATCTAAATTTTGCAAATATGATAGCACTTCCACTGCTATTTAGTTTGGGAAGTTCTTATTCTATCTATATAATCAGAAGAATTAGAGATTTAAAAAGTGTTGACAAAATGTTGGAAAGCAACACTCCATCTGCGGTCTTCTTTAGTTCCCTTACTACAATAGGATCGTTTGGTACTTTCAGCATATCCTCGCATTATGGTACTGCCTCAATGGGAATTCTTTTATTCATAAGTCTATTATGTGCACAGTTATCATGTATTGTTCTATTACCTTTGATAATTAAAGTGTTTAGATTACGAATCTAATTTTTTCCAATTTCCGTCTTTGTCTCTACAAACTTTAGAATTTTCAAGGATTTGCTTATTATCTCTAGTAATCATTTTCTGATATTCTCTACATTTAAAGTTATTTTTAGTAAAATCTTTGGTTGGAGTAATTAAAACAGAAGTATCTTTTAACTTTGAACTTTCCCAAAGTGTTGAATCATTTGTTACATTTTGATTCAATGTTGTTTGAATAGAATTTTCTAGTTCAGTTATTTCCTCTTCGTCCAGAAATTCTACTATTTTACCCCCTATCAGGTAACCTGCAGTAGTTCCAATAATTGTAGATATCGCTTTAGTGCTTTCATTTCCTATTGAAGATCCAAGATAAGCCCCTATCGCTGAGCCAAGAAGTTCTCCAATTAACTTATTATCCTCTTTATTTTGGCAAGATAAAGTATTCAAAAGCAGAAAAACCGTTGCTAAATTTTTTATTATATTTATTTTTAAAATGTTACATTTTTTCATCGATCTCATACCCCCTAAAAGTTTTAAATCTTGGAAACCTTAGGCTCCAAAATTCCCCATCCTGGCTTTTAGTAATTGCATCTGCCTTTATTTCAATAATTTGTCCTATAAGATTATCTTTTTCTTTCCAAAATGAAATTCTTTGATTATCTGAAAAACCAGAACCAACACTAATTTTAAACCTTTTGTTCTCTTCAGTACCTTCTGCTGTTACTGCACCTAATTTATTTTTGTTTCTACCTGTCCCCTCATCAACAGAAGTTACCTTAAGAGAAATCTCTATTACAGGTTTAAGCTTCAACCAATGAAAGCTTCTTTTTGATTCATAAATTGCGTTAGGATCTTTAATCATTATTCCCTCAAATCCATCTATTACAGCTGATTTATTAATGCTCACAAACCTTTTATTTCCCTCTGAAGTAGACAAATCTATAATTTCAGAGTTTAATAATTTAACATTATCTAATAATTCTTTTCTAGAATTAAACCATTTTTTTAAAAGTTTAATACGTTCTTTTTGATTTTCTATGCTTTTGCCTTTTTTAAATTCGTCAAATGTAAGAAAATCAAATAGATATAAATTTGCATCATTATTTTGTAGATTATCCTTTCTGTAAATTTGTTTCATCAGTTCTTGAAAATTTTTACTTACAATTTCACCATCTAAGACAATTGAAGTTGCAATTTTTTGACGACTTATTGAATCGGCTAGTTGTTTTTTTACTTTTTCGAAATTTAATAATTCTTTTCCGTTTCTGCTGAACATGTCAACTTTTCCATCACAGTGTAAAATTGAAATTACTCGTACACCGTCAAGTTTAACTTCAATAATTTTCTCTCCATTTAGTTTTTTTTTGTGATGTTCAGAATCTTGTGCTAGCTGGCAACTAAATACAGGAATTGAAAATTCAGGAAAATTATTCTTTTTTGCAACATTATTAATAGTTTTCTCAGACAAACCACATCGTAAGTCTTTTATTAAGATTCTTCTATAAAAGTAATTCCATTCTGACTCAGAACATTTTTGCATAGCAATTTTAATTTCTTCTTTTGCTTTATTACCCGTAATTATTCTTCTATTTAACTTATTTAAAAGATCTTTAAAAATCTCCCAATTCAAACCCTCACCACTTTTTTTTGATATTGGCACTTGTTTTACACCAAAAGTTAGTAACTTGTCGCAAGCATAAAAAAAAGCTTCAAATAATTTTTGATTATTATTTTTCATTTCTCGAAGAATTACTTCTTCCTTAAAGAGTCTTGAATTATTGGACTCTAATTCTTTTATTATTTTATAGTTTTTCATTTTTATTTTACTTCATTTGAATATTGTACAAAACTGCAATATTTGCAACTTTTACTATGACTAGGTATTTTGTCATTTTGTAAAATATTGAATATTTGCTGTAAATTACTTTCAAGATCTATGCTTTGTAAGGTATTTGAGAAAACACTTGATTTGAAATTTAGGCTTGAATTGAAAACTTTTTTTGAATGATCTACATTCGAGTAAACAATGTATCCTTCTCTAGAAATTTTAATACCAATTTTTTCTAAAAGAAGCTTAATTAAAGATAGTTGTCTCCAATACCCAGGATAAATATTATGTAAGCTAAGCTCTTGATTTTTTGCTGTAAACTTGTAATCAACTGGGACATATTCCTTAGTTTTAACATTATACCAAAGATCACTAATTGTTGTTCTAACCATTAGTTTTGTCTCATTGTGTTTAAAATATAAGCCTGAAAAACTATTTTGCCAATCTTTTAAAAACTTATGTTTTGCTGGAATAATATTACAGTCTATGTCTTTCATTAGTGGATGACAAATTTCTTTTTCTCTGTAGCTATTAATTTCTTCTTTAATTAATTTACCCAAGATATTGTTGATAGCTAATGGAGGTCCGTAAGGTCTTTTTATCCCTTTAACTAAATGCAAGTAAAAGCATTTTTTACATTCTTTAAATAATTCAAGTTTAGATTTTTTTATTTCAAAAAAATCTAAATTATTTTTAATGTAAAGTTTTGTATTCCACATATAAAAAACTTAAGAATTATGCTACTATAAACTTTAATTAAGTAAAATTACTAATAAATAAATAAAATTGACAAATATTTCATAAATTGAATATTATAAGTAATGATTTCTTTTATTAATAAAACAATCTTTTATTTACTGCTTTTTTTATTATGTGCTCCACATTTAGCTCTATCTGTAGAACTAAAATTAGTATGTGTTTCACGAGCTGATAAACCTAAAAGCCAAGATTTTAACGATCTAATTATTAGTTTATCATCAAATAGTAATAAGATTGAAATAGGAAGTTTGAAGTTCGAAGCTGATGAGATGATGGTCACTGATTCAAATATTAAGTGGTTTGCTAGTGATATAGAAAATCTGTACTCAGATTCTTCAGGGCATGCAAGTGGAATCTTGGGGAGATTTTCCGGAAACCTTGCTTTAAAGTTTAAAAAAATGGAATCTGATAATGACAATCAAATTTGGTTAAATTGCAGTCAATTAAAAATGAAAGACAGAAAATTTTAGTTAAAAAATAAAATTTCTTTAGAGACATATTTCAAAATCTCTTTTTGACAAAATTCATTTATTTCATCAGATATGCATTCATCATATTTAATAAAATTCTTATCGGCAATTAGATTTTTTTTAAATAAATTATTTTTGGGATATAGTCTTGAAATCTTATGATTAAAGCTTTTTGGCATTCTATAACTTCCAAGTGTGATTGAATGAAATTTATTGTTTAGAAAATTAAATACATCTTCAAAAAAATTAGAGTATTCTATTTTAAAATCTTTTGTATATATTATTGGATCAAATCTTAAACCAACGTTCCAACCTTTTTGCTGTAACTTTTTAATTGCAATCAATCTTTTTTTTAGTGAGGGGGTTTTTTTTTCTAAATTTTTAATAACACTTTCAGGATTTAGACTAAAAGCAATTATAACATTTTCTTGAGGATTTTTTTTTAATAAAAAATTTATTTGATTACTTTTTGTTCTAAGCTCTAACAATGACCTTTTGAAATCATTAAAGGAGTCTATAAAATAATCTGCAAAGTTTGTTAATGGTTCAAATGCCAAACTGTCGCAATCGTAACCTGAAAAAAAATGAATATCTTTAGAATCTGAATTTAAGTACACTTTTTCTATCTCATTTTTAAAGTCAAAATAATTTATATAGATCAAATAATTTGCTGAATTATACATTCCTTGGAGAAAACAATATCTACAATCGTAAATACAATTCATCATATGTGAAAAATAATAATTATTTTTTGATCCAATTGAAAATTTTGGTGGTGTTTTCAAAACAAAATTTTTATTTTTTTTTGCTATTATTAGTGACGGATTTAGCTTTTGAAGTCTAAAATTCTGGCTTTTTTTATTAAAAACTTCAGTATACTTTTCGCAATTAACTATATTTACATTACCAAGTTTTGAAATTATTTCTAATGTCTTTTTTTCATTTTTAATATTACTTTCTATATAAACTGTATCAACCATTAGTATGACTTTGTATTATATGGCTTAATTTGTCTATAAATTTATCAATCTTTGTAATGTTATTTTCCATTAAAGTAGCTACTTCGTAAACATTTTTAAAATCAATCTTTTCATTTTTATTATCTGATATTATTTTAAAGGAATGAATTAATTCATTAGTTGAAAATTTTAGGCTAGCCAAATAAAAACCACTTAGTTCCATATCATGAATTGAACTAGTATATTTAAAATTTGGTTCACTAAAGGTTTTGCAATCTTTTTTTTCTATGTTTGTTTTAAATAGACAAAAAGGATAAAAACTGGTGTTATTATCAGTATCGTTTATTTTATCAATTAAAAATAATTTCCCTAATTCAGCATCTTTAAAACCTGCTATACCGATATTTATCCATATACTATTTCGTTTTTTAAAATGTGAATAAGTAAATACAACTGCGCATGCAGATAACAATTTACCTATTCCGCTAATTGTTAAGGAAATTTTCTTTTTCTGATTTATGAAAATTTCAAACTCGTGTATTTTCATATTTCTTTTTAGTTTATAAAACTTGATAAAGGGTTTTGCTTCTAAAGAAGTTGCAAAAATAAGATGAATCATTATTTAGATTCTTTTTGGGTTATTTTGGTACTTTTATAAATTTTAGAGTCATTCTGTCACTTTCTCCAATTCTTAAATATTTTTCTTTATCAACTTCACCCAACCTCATAACAGGTGGAAGTGTCCAAACTCCTTTTGGATGATCTTTTGTATCTAAACCGTTTTTATTGATTTCAGATTTTCCTAAAAGTTTAAAGCCTTTACTTTCTATCTTTTTAATAAGATATGTTTCTGGTAAATACCCATTCAAATGACTTGAACTATAATCTTCTTCAGCTTTAGCTCTGTGTTGTACTACTCCGAGTAAACCATTTGTCTTTAAAACTTTCCAAATAGCATCATAAACATCGTCAATTATATTTGCTTTAACCCAGTTATGATTATTTCTGAAAGTTAGAACTAGATCATGTGTATTTGGTTCAGTAACTAAAAAACCATCATTGTTTTTAAAATCAATTATGTCTATATTCCCAAATTTACTCTCATTATTGGAGAAGTAATCAATGAAATCATTATGAATATTTTGTAAATATTTATTTGGATGATTTTCACCAAAACTTGCAACAGTTAGTTTGCCGGAATCTTTTAAGCATGAAGAAATTATTTCTGTATACCAACCTCTAGAGGGTAAAATCTCCAAAACATTCATATTTTTCTTTAATGAAAAAAATGAGAGTGTTTCTAATGGATGCCTATATTTGTCTCTTTCAACATTAGCTTCTTTCCTAAAATTGTTATTGACACATGATTCTAGTTGTTTGTCAAATGATTGAATTTGTAGAGGTAAAAAAAGAATTAAAATTAATTTTAACTTTGTTATAAATTTCATTATCTTTTCGGTTTGAAGTTATCTGCGTAATTTTTCAACACTTTTTTATACTCTTTTGGTTTTTCTATTCTGTAAACTAATTTCTGTTTATCAGCAAATGATATAGCTTCTTTTAAGGTTTTGAATTTTAGTTTTACTTGCTCAATAGTATTAGTCGAACTTCTCCAGCAAAATCTTGAATCCATAGTTTTGCTCTCTATTTCTAATGATTCTATTACCCAGAAATTTGTATTAAAAAATCCTGATTGCATTGAAGATTTTGAAGGTTTATATATTCTATACATAATTAAAAACTAAATATTACCCCATTCTGACCAAGAACCGTCATATAAAAAAACATTACTGCATGATAATTTATTTAAAGCAAATATAATATTGCAAGCTGTTATACCTGACCCACATAAACAAACTATATTTTTATTTATATTAATATAATTCTTTCTAAAAAGCGCTTCAAGTTCTTTATTTTCTAAAATTAAACCATCTTTGTTATGAATTTTATTAAATGGTAAATTTATACTTCCCTCAATATTTCCCCTCCTGACGTTTATCCTAGGTTCTGAAACTTTTCCTAGAAATCTCTCAGATGGTCTTGCATCTATAATATGAAATTGATTATTATGAATAATTTTATTTACGAATTGTTTATTAACAATAAATTCTTTCTGTAATGAAAATTTTTGCATCTTTTTAAAATTACCTGTATTTTTTTTTATTTGCACCGGAAGTTTTTTTTCACTCCATTTTTTAAAGCCTCCATTTAAAATAAATAATTTTTTAAAACCAAAAATCTTTAATAAAAACCAAATTCTTGTTGAGCTAATGAAGCCCTCTTGATCATATATTAATATCTGTTCATCTACACTAATCCCCATTTTTGATATTAATGTTTCAAAATACTTTTTATCTGGAATCATGTGTGGAAACTTTGAATTAGGCTTAGAAAAAATTTCAATATCCATTTTAATCGCTCCTGGTATATGCCCTTTATTATATTCAAAATTTAAATAATTCTCTTGACCTAGTTTCCATCTGGAATCAAGGACAGTGAAATGATTTAAGTTATTATTTAATTCATCAGCTTCTAAAATATTCATTTAAATTATAACCAATCAGGAATAGGCAAGTTTTTTTGTTTTAAATACTTTTTATTAAAAATTTTACTCTTATATCTGGTTCCATAATCACAAAGAATAGTAACAATATTTTTTCTTGGTCCTAATTTCTTTGCTAGTTTTATTGCTCCCATTATATTTATACCAGATGAACCTCCTAAAATTAATCCTTCACTTTTAATAAGATCAAATACAATATTTAAAGCATCTTTATCCGAAATTTGAAAAGACTCATCCAGAAATAAATTTTCAAGATTTTTTGTAATTCTACCTTGACCAATACCCTCTGTAATTGAGTCACCGGTAGCTTTCAAATCTCCATTTTTATAAAAATTATGAAGTGCTGAACCAAATGGATCTGCTAAACCTATTTTAATATTTTTATTTTTTTCTTTTAAAAATTTTCCAACACCAGAAAGTGTTCCTCCGGTCCCTACTGAACATATAAATCCGTCAACTTTACCTGAAAGTTGTTGCCATATTTCTGGACCTGTATTCATGTAGTGAGCTTTTTGATTAGACGTATTGTCAAATTGATTTGCCCAAAAAATTCCATTAGTATTCTTTAATTCTTTTGATAGAGTTTCAGAATATCTAATATAATTACCGGGATTTTTATATGGTAAAGCCTTTACAAGTTTTAATTTAGCACCGCACAATTTTAACATTTCTTTTTTTTCAATACTTTGGGTTTCTGGCATGACAATTACTGATTTCAGACCAAGAGAGTTTCCCACTAACGTTAAACCAATTCCAGTATTGCCTGCTGTACCTTCAACTATCGTACCGCCTTTTTTAATTTTTTTTTCTGCAATTGCATCAGTTAAAATTTGTAGTGCTGCTCTGTCCTTTATCGAACCCCCAGGATTTAAAAACTCACATTTTCCATATATGTTACAATTTGTTAGTTTTGAGGCTTTTTTTAGTTTTATAATAGGAGTGTTACCTATGCTTTCAGAGAAGTTTTCATAAATTTTTTTTTTCATTATTCCTAAATTTTACTTTTTTTAATTAATAAATTTAAAGATATGTAGGTCATAAATATAAATTAATAATAGATTTTAAATATATTTATTTTTAATTAAATGTACACAATGAATTTAGCTTCATTATATATGTTTTAAAGATATTTTTAATTATGATATCTATTTAAAAAGTAATATAACTCATTAATGAAATATTCAATTCAAGTAAACTCTTTATCAAAATATTTTGGAAAATTTGCAGCGCTAAAAAATATTTCTTTTAACCTACCTCATAAAGGCTTTTTTGGTTTGCTTGGAACTAATGGTGCTGGTAAAACAACATTGATCGGTATTCTGTTAGGATTAGTTAAGCCTACATTTGGAGAAGTAAGAATATTAGAACATAATATTGAAAATGAAAAAAATTTTTTTTTGAATAAAATAAATTTTGAAAGTCCATATGTAGACTTGCCAAAAAAATTAACTGTAAAACAAAATTTAATTTTTTATTCAAAATTATATGGAGTTAAAAATCCAAAAGACAAGATTAGTTATTTATGTAAGGCTCTCAAAATCGAAAATCTCTTGGACAAAAAATTTGGCTCACTTTCCTCAGGACAAAAAACAAAGGTCGGAATTTGTAAATCTTTAGTTAATGAGCCAAAACTCTTACTTTTAGATGAACCTACTGCGTCTTTAGATCCTGACACATCTTTATTTGTTAGAAAGTTTTTGATAAGGTATCAACAAAATAACAATATGTGTATTTTAATAGCTTCTCATAATATGATGGAAGTTGAGGAAATTTGCCAAAGTGTTATTATTCTAAATAAAGGAGAAATTTTAATGAGAGGTTCACCTCTAGAACTGGTTAAAACTAATAATTGCAAAAATTTAGAAGAATTATTTATAGAAATTGGAAAATAATGCTGTCAAGAGTTTTTGCAATGGTTACAAGATACAGAATTTTAGCAATTGGGTCCTTACCCAGAATGCTAAGTATATTTTATTGGCCATCGGTTCAAATATTATTGTGGGGGTTTTTTTCTAACTACTTGTTAAGCGTAAATTCTTCGCCAACAAATAATGCAATTTCATTTTTACTTTCAGCGATAATTCTGTGGGATATTTTATTTAGAGGTCAACTTGGTTTATCCATGACTTTTTTTGAAGAAATATGGTCAAGAAATCTTTGTCATTTATTAATCACTCCTTTGAGAAACTCAGAACTTATACTTAGTTTGATAATCACAAGCTTTTTAAGAGCTTTTTTAGGATTGTTGCCTGCTATATTAATAGCTAACTATTTTTTTGAGTTTCATTTATTCGAAATGGGCTTTTATTTAATTTTATTTTTTTTCAATTTAATCCTGATGGGTTGGTCAATTGGCTTGATAGTTTGTGGCTTAGTAATTAGATATGGTCAATCTTTTGAGGAGCTTGCATGGGCTTTTATATTCATTTTATTACCCTTTTCTTGTGTTTATTATCCTTTAGATATATTACCTGAGCAAATACAATTATTTTGTAAAATTTTGCCCCCAGTTTATGTTTTTGAGGGAATGAGAGAAATTTTAATAAATAATTTCTTCTCATTGAATCTTTTTTTTAAAGCTTTATTTTTGAATTCCATATATTTTTTTCTTTCTATTCTAATTTTCAATAATATGTTAAATAAAGCAAAAATAAATGGACAACTTTTTAATTTTGGGGAATGATTATCTTACTTTATATCTTATCTTTTTTGGCAATTTTACATCATAAAAAGTAGTACATGATTCTTTAATTAGATTAATGGCATTTTTCCTATTCAAAAAAAATAAAAGTCGTTTTACTCTCATTTTATTGAAAAAAAAATATCCTTTTTTTCTTCTTAACCATTTTTCGGTTCTCCCCAAACATTTAATACACGCTTTATTTATAATTTTTTTTGAAAGAATTGGATTTTCTTTTATAAAATAAAGAATTGATGCATTATAATCATGAATCATTTGGTATTCATTACCAACCATTATTCTATTAGGGTCATCTTTAGGCCCAATAGAAGTTACATTGTTTATAAAAGTGAATTTGCCAAATTTTGAAAGTTTAAGAACTAGTGAGAAATCTTCAACAAACAAATTATCGTAGCAACCTCCTGCTTTTTTTACAGATTTATTGCAAAATAAATTTGGAGTAGTGCCAGAAAAACAAGAGATAATTGTTTTTTCCATTGGATTTTCAATAGTTTTCAAACCAATTATTTTTTTATCATCAATAAAATTAAAAATATTTAATTTATTTGTTAATTTATACTTACTGAAAATTGCAACTGATGACTCTTTTTTAATTCCTTCTAATAGAATATTAGTACAGTTAGGAAACATTATGTCATCTCCTCCAACTAATTTAAGATAGTCACCTGTTGAAATTTTTATTCCTTTTTGTGTGGAATATGCTGGTCCTCTATTTCTATGTTGAAGATAAAAAGTATTTTGCCAGGTTTTTGAAATATTCTTTACTAAATCGAGTGAACCATCTTGAGAACCGTCGTCTATAAAAATATATTCTTTATTAAAATTTCCTTTTTGATTTTTTATAGCTTCTAAAACCATTGGAAGGTACCTTTTTTTATTAAAGATTGGACATACAAAAGATACTTTCATAAAAAAATTACTAAAATTTAAGCCACCTATTATTTTCTAAAGACCAATTTACTACTTGATTAATTCTTTCTTCAATTGAAATTTTAGGGTACCAACCCAAATCCTTCATTAGATTACCGTCTAGAGCATATCTCAAATCGTGTCCTGGTCTACTACTATGAAAATCAACCATATTGTATATTAATTTTTTATTTTGCGCTGCTGCAATCTTTTCTGCTAACTCTAAATTATTCCATTCAACAGGACCAACAAGATTAAATTTTGGACATTTCGCTCCACCAAAATCTTTTTCAATTTTACTTATTTTTTCTTGATTATTTAACAAAAATAAACATCCATCGGCAACATCGATAGCATGAATGTAATGTCTACTACCAGGGATTGTTTTAGTAGCATCGCTATGGATGGTTACAGACTCAGCATCACGAACTTTTCTGATAGTCATAGGAATGAATTTTTCAGGATGTTGTCTTTCTCCAAAAACATTCATTGTATGAGTGATGTATATTGGCATTTTGTAACTATTTTCGAATGCAACAGCTAATTCTTCTCCACCGGCTTTAGTAGCACTATACGGATTAGTGGAATTATATCTATCGCGTTCCTTATAATTTATTCCATCAGGAGCTGGGCCGAATACTTCATCAGTGCTGAAATAAACAAATCTTTCTAAATTATCCTGATTTCTAGCAAAGTTTAAGATGTTACAAGTTGCGACTACATTATCCAATACAAAGCACATCGGATCTTCTATTGATCTATCAACATGAGAAGATGCTGCCATGTGAATAATGTAATCAAATTGACCTAAATCTGCTGTAATCATTTGATTAACTTCTGCTCTTAGATCATGATAAACAATTTTCAGTCTATTTTTTTTATTAGTTTTCACCTCGTTCATCATGTCATGAATCCTATTTAAATTTCCTGAATAATCAAGTCTATCTAGGGATACAATTTCCCAATCAGTGTTCTCTAGAAAGTGTCTTATAGTATGATGAGCTATGAAACCTGCTCCTCCTGTAATTAGTAATCTTTTCATAATTAATTTTTACATTTTAATTGGCTCCGGCGACAGGACTCGAACCTGTGACCCAGCGATTAACAGTCGCTTGCTCTACCAACTGAGCTACGCCGGAAAATTTAATTATATTAAATCAAAATTTTAATTTGTAAAAACATTTAATATTTTGGAGGTGCGGACCGGATTCGAACCGGTGTAGACGGCTTTGCAGGCCGCAGCGTAGCCTCTCCGCCACCGCACCATTATTGATACAAAAGATTAATAAACCTTGTATTGTAAAAAATAAATATAACAATATAGTAAAATTTTAATTTTTAAGTTTAATATGTACGATAAATTTTTCACTCTTTCCAGAGAAAATATGGTTCATAACCAAATTATTACTAATAACGTTAAAAATGAATTTCTAATAGAAGCATTCTTAACAGTTCAAAAAGAATTATTTATACCAAAATCACAACTTTCTATTGTTTATAGCGATTCTGAGATTCCCTTTTCGGAAACTAGAAGCATGATTAAAACTTTTTTATTAGCCAAGTTGTTTGAATTTTGTAATTTTAATGCAAATCAATCTATTTTGGTAGTTGGTTGTTTAACCGGTTATTCTGTAGCTATAATTTCTAAATTAGCCGGATATGTTTTTGGTCTTGAAAGTAACAATGAATTAGTAAATCAAGCAAATAAAACATTAAGCGAAATAGCTTGTCATAATTGCTCTGTTAACTATGGAAAACTTTCAGATGGTCTAAAAAAAAATTCACCATACGATTCAGTTATCATCGAAGGTTCTGTGGAGAAAATATCGAATAAAGTTTTAGAACAAGTGAAAGAGGGAGGTAAGATATACACTATTTTTAAAAATAAATCTTCAGTTATTGGTGAGTGTATGGTTGGTGTTAAAATTGACGGCACTGTTTCTTTTAGGCATTTATTTAATGCAAATGCCAAATTACTTCAGGAATTTAAAAATCGTGGTATACAAGATGAGTTTAAAAATTAACATATTTGTTCTTTATTTTTTATCCTTACTACATAGTTCTCTTTTTGCAAAAAGTTTTTTAAACTTTGAATTATTGGATGCACTTAGCAGCACATACGATTTTAATCCAAAACTTAAAATCGAGAGACAAAAACTTTTTCAAAAGGATGAATTAATGCCGCAAGCACTCTCTGAATTTAGACCTAAAGTTGAGGGATATTATGAGAAAGGAAAGGTAGATACTGCTTTGTCTGGATCTAATTTCGTAACAGATGGTGTAAGAACTGAAACTAGTGCAGGAATTAAAATTACTCAGCCAATATTTAATGGAGGAAAATCTATTTTTAATCTTTCTGCCGCAAAATTTGAAATTTTTTCACAAAGATATAATTTACAAGACTTTGAACAACAAGTATTTCTTGAAGTAATAAAGATTTATTCATCACTAGCATCAAAACTATCTGAGATTGAATTAAACAGGAAAAATGTCGAATTTTTAAAACAACAATTTAATCAAGCGAATGATCAATTTGATATTGGTGAAATTACATTAACAGATGTTTCAATTTCACAAGCCAGATTACTACTAGCAGAAGCTAACTTAATTAGGTCTGAAAGTGAGTTGCTTTCATTGAAATCAAAATACAAACTAACAGTAGGCATAGAATCTAAAAGACCTGAATTATTTTTTAATTTTCCAGAAATTAATGATGAGCTTGATAATTTTATAAAAGACTGTTTAGAAAACAACCCAATGATAAAGAGTACAGATTTTTTAATAAAATCTGTGAGTAAAAAGATTAGCAGTTTATACTCTAGCAAACTTCCGTCAGTTAATTTTGAAGCAGAGGCTAGAAAAAGTAAAGGTTATTTTAAAAGTGATAGTTCTAGAGAGGTTATGACGGCATTTGCAAAGTTAGATTTTCCAATATATCAATCTGGATTAGCATCATCTAAAATTAGAGAAGTAAAAAAAGAGCTATTGGGTCTAAAAGAATTAAAATTTTCTCAAATGAATGAGTTAAAATATAACGCCACCTTATCATGGTCAGAATTCAAGTCATCTGAAGTACAAGTTCAAGCTAATTTAAAACAGATCGAGGCTAATAAAAATTTTCTGGAGGGTTTAAGACAGGAGTTTTTGTTAGGTGAAAGAACAATTTTAGACATTTTGGATGCAGAACAAGAGTTGATTGAATCTGAATTTAATTTAGTGAAGAGTTATGAACAAAATTTTAATGCTTACTTTGCACTATTATCTTATAAAGGATTACTAAATTCTGTTTTTTTAGGACTACCGGTTAAACATTTTGATGATACTAAAAATTATAATGATGTAAAATTTAAATGGCTTGATATTATTGAGTGAGATGATTGAAAAAAGATTTAATACAGAAATAGTTGAAAAAAATTGTTTAGAAAATTGGAAATCAAAAAAAGTTTTTAAGTTTCTTGATGAAAAAAAAACTATGAGTTTTACAATCATGATGCCACCACCAAATATAACTGGAAGTCTTCATATTGGGCATGCGCTAACTTTTACTTTACAGGATATTTTAATCAGGTTTTATAAAAAGTTAGGTTTCGATGTCTTATGGCAAGCAGGAACAGATCATGCTGGGATTGCTACTGAAATCATAGTTGAAAAGGAATTGGAAAAAAAAAAAATAAAAAAAAAAACAATTGGGAGAAAAAAATTTATTGATGAAATTTGGAAGTGGAAAAAAGTCTCAGGCGATTTAATTATCCATCAGATGAATAGATTGGGTACTGCGGTTGATTGGGAAAGATCCCGTTTCACGATGGATTCAGGTTTATCAAAAGCGGTAAATAAAGTCTTTGAAAAGTTGTATAATGATGGCGTTATTTACAAGGATAAAAGGCTAGTAAATTGGGATCCAAAACTTCAAACAGCAATTTCTGATCTAGAGGTAAACCAAAAAGAAGTTTTGGGGAAATTGTGGTTTATTGACTATAAAATAGCAGATTCTAAAGATATAGTAACGATTGCTACAACAAGACCAGAAACAATTTTCGCTGATAGTGCAATCGCTATTCATCCTAAAAATAAAAAACTAAAAAAATATATTGGAAAATTTGCTATTGTACCAATAATTAACAAAAAAATTCCGATAATTTCTGATGAATACGCTGATCCAAAAAAAGGTAGTGGGGCAGTTAAAATTACACCTGCTCATGACTTTAATGATTTTAAAATAGGAAAAAAACATAATTTAAAGCCAATAAATATTTTTGATCGAAACGCTACAATGAATGAGAATGTGCCTCTTAAATATCAAAAACTATACAGATTTGATGCTAGAAAAAAAATTTTATTAGAATTTCAATCTCTAAAAATATTATCAGGGGAAAAAGAAAATAAAATGTATATACCAGTCGGGGACAGATCTGGCGAAGTGATTGAACCTTTGCTTACGGAGCAATGGTTTTGCGATGCAAAAAAGCTTTGTATTCCAATAAAAGATTTAATTAAGGATAATAAAATTAATTTTCATCCAAAAAACTGGATTAATTCCTTTAATTATTGGATAGAAAATATTGAGCCATGGTGTATTTCAAGACAAATTTGGTGGGGTCATAGAATTCCCGCTTGGTACACTAATGATGGTAATGTTGTTGTTGCTGAAAATTTTGAAGCAGCATTAAAAATTGCAAAAAAAAAGTATGGTTCTAAAAATCTTACATTAAAGCAAGACGAAGATGTTTTGGATACCTGGTTTTCGTCTGCTTTATGGCCTTTCTCGACTCTAGGTTGGCCAGAAAAAACAAATGAGTTAGAAAAGTATTATCCATCAAATGTTCTTGTTACAGGTTTTGATATTATATTTTTTTGGGTCGCTAGAATGATTATGATGGGAATTTATTTTAAAAAGGATAACCCCTTTAAACATATTTACATACATCCACTAGTAAAGGATAAATTCGGGAAAAAAATGTCTAAATCTAAGGGGAATGTAATAAATCCCTTAGATTTAATACGTACTTACGGGGCGGATGCTGTCAGATTCACATTGGTTAATTTATCTACACAAGGAAGAGATATTAAATTATCTGATAAATTGGTTGAAAATAGCAGAAACTTTTTAACAAAAATTTGGAACATTGCTAGATTTTACGAGCTTAATAATTTTCAATACACTGGAAAATTTTATCCAGAGAAATTAAAACTTACAATAAACCATTGGATATATGATAAATTCTTTAAGCTCAATAAAAAAGTTCAAAAAAATATAAAAAATTTTCAGTTTAATTTTGCTACAACAAATTTGTACCAATTTATTTGGACAGACTTTTGTGATCTTTATATAGAATTTGTAAAACCATACTTAAATGAGAATGAAAATTTCAAAGAAATAAATGAAACTTTCAATTGGATATTTAGAAATATCTTGATTTTATGTAATCCATTTATTCCATTTATAACTGAAGAAATATTTAAAAACTTAAAGTTTGGAAAGCCTTATTACCTTTATAATCAAAAATTTGATAATTTAAAAAAAGTAAATATTGATAAAATTAAATATAATAATATTGAAAAACTTATTTTATTTATTAGAGATTTACGCTCTTTTTTAGAGAAAAATAAAATTAAGACAATTGCTAATTTAGAGATGTTTTGTTTCAATAATAAAAAAGATGTCCAATTCTTAATCGAAAACTTTTTAATATTTAATTCTATTTTTAAAGTAAAAGATTTAGTTTTTGAAACTAAAAATAATGAAAATTTCAAGCTATTTTTTACTGCTCAACTAAAATTTGGATTTTATATTAAAAAAAATCTATCAGATAAAATTTATAAAGAAAAAGTTATTTTTTTGAAAAAAGAAATCGACTTTTTTAATAATAAATTAAAAAATAAAAATTTTTTGAAAAAGGCACCAAAAAAAATAGTTGAAGAACAAATAAGAAAATTAGAAGATGCAACAAAGAATTTAGATATTTTAGAAAAAAATTATAAAGACAATGTATAAACTCAAATTTAGAGATTTATCAATAGTTTCCAATAAGAAATTAAATTGTAAAAAAAATAAAAGCCAAAAAATATTAGTGATTATACCTGGTTTAGGCTGTGTTTCAAAAGATTATGCTCCTTTTTTAACTAGTTTGAATAAAATACATATCATTTTATTTAAAAATCCTGGACATGAAGGAGTTGTTTGTAATTTAAGGAATGATTATCTACTAGATTATGTTAAAAAGATTTATTGTTTTTTAAAAATAAAAGGTATTGATAAATTTAATATATTTTGTCATTCAATGTCCTCAATTATCTTTATTTTACTTTATAAAAATTTTTTGAGGAATAAAAATAAAAATTGTAAATTTCTAATTTTTGAAGGAAATTTAATTGGAACCGACTCATCTTTAGTTACTAAAAAAACTATCTCTTATCCTTTGAAATTTTTCACTGAAGTTGGGTTCAACAATTTACTAAAAAAATGTACTTTCTCAGAAGATTATTTTATAAGAAATTGGAGCAAAAATATTAAAAATATAAGTGCATTCGACTTTTACATGTATTCAAAACATATTTACAATTGGTCTAAAAAAGACTATCTGCTTGGTTATTTTAAAAATTATTTTAAAAACACATTATATTTATATGGAGAAAAGAGTGCAAATAGAAATTTAATATCAAAACTTTGCGGCCATAAAAAAAAATGTATTAAAAACGGAAATCACTTTGCATATATATACGACAAAGATATATTCAGAACTATTATTCATTCTTTTATTTGAAACTGATGGTTAGTAAGTCAAATTTACCAAGTCGGCATGTCAGCATTGGACCGGAGTCCGCTCCTCATAGATCATATTATTACGCTATGGGTATGACTGAAAAAGAAATTAAACAACCTTTTGTTGGAGTTGCTTCTTGTTGGAATGAATCTGCTCCATGCAACATATCATTATCCAAACAAGCTCAGTCTGTAAAAGAAGGTGTGAAAAATAAAAAAGGAACTCCAAGAGAGTTTACAACAATATCTGTTACTGACGGAATAGCGATGGGGCATGAGGGTATGAAATCTTCTTTAGTATCAAGAGATATTATTGCTGATTCTATCGAAGTAACTATGCGAGGACATTGTTATGATGGTTTGGTAGGTTTGGCTGGATGTGATAAATCTTTGCCGGGTATTATGATGTCTATGTTAAGGTTAAATATTCCTTCAGTTTTTGTTTATGGAGGTTCAATATTGCCTGGAAAATTCAAAAATAAAGATGTTACAGTGCAAGATGTTTTTGAAGCTGTAGGTGAACATGCATCAAAAAAAATAACTATGAATGAACTTACAGAACTCGAGCAAGTAGCTTGTCCATCTGCTGGTTCATGCGGTGGTCAATTTACGGCTAATACCATGGCGTGTGTAGCAGAGGCATTGGGCATTGCTCTTCCAAATTCAACAGCGGTACCTGCACCCTATGAGTCACGTCATAATTTTTGTTTACATGCAGGAGAAACAGTTATGAATTTAATTAATAATAACATCAAACCTCGAGATCTTGTTAACATTAAATCATTAGAAAATGCCGCTAGAATTGTTGCCTGTAGTGGTGGTTCAACTAATGCTGCGCTTCACTTACCTGCATTAGCAAATGAAATAGGAATAAAATTTGATCTTTTTGATATTGCTGAAATTTTTAAGCAAACGCCATATATTGCAGACCTTAAACCTGGTGGAAATTATTTAGTTAAAGATCTTTATGAAATTGGAGGGGTACCTATTATTATGAAAGCATTACTTGAGGGAGGATATCTTCATGGAGATTGTTTAACTATAACTGGAGACACGATTTCCAAAAATCTTGAAAAAATTAAGTTTAATACTGTTAGTCAGAAAATTGTTTATTCAACCAAAAATCCTATCTCAAAAACAGGTGGAGTAATTGGCTTGAGGGGTAATCTAGCTCCAGATGGAGCCATTGTGAAAGTAGCCGGAATGAAATCTTTGACTTTTAAGGGAAAAGCCCTTTGTTTTAACTCTGAAGAGGATGCTTTTAAAGCAGTTTCAGAGGAAAAATATAATGACGGCGATGTTATTATTATTAGATATGAGGGACCAAAAGGAGGTCCAGGTATGCGGGAGATGTTAGCAACAACCGCAGCCTTATATGGTCAAGGAAAAGGAGATAAAGTTGCTTTGATTACTGATGGAAGATTTTCAGGCGCTACAAGGGGTTTTTGTATTGGTCATGTAGGTCCAGAAGCTGCAGATGGTGGCCCAATTGCTCTTATAGAAAATGGTGACATAATAGAAATTGATGCAACTAAAGGGGTAATAAGTCTGTTAGTTTCAAAGGATGAATTAAAAATAAGAAAGTTAAATTGGAAAAATAAAAACAATGACTTTAATTCTGGGGCCTTGTGGAAGTATGCTCAAACTGTTGGTCCTGCTAGATTTGGAGCTGTAACACATCCAGGAGCAACAAAAGAAACAAAAATTTATTCAGATATTTAGATTCATCCAAATAGGAACATGATCAGAGGGTCTTTGTAAGCCTCTAACTTCATTATCTATTCCAAATTTCACTGTTTTGTCAATTACTTTCGGGGAAACTAAGAAATGGTCTATCAAAAGACCATTATTTTGTTCCCATGCCATTTTTTGATAATCCCAAAAACTGTATTTTTCTCCAGGATTAAAAAAAAAACGACAAACATTTAAATAACCAAGAGAAATCAGTTCTCTAAATGACTTTCTTATCTGAAGTTTGCCAAGTGCATCATTTTTCCAAAGTTCAAAATTTTTAACATCTTTTTTATTCTCAATAACATTAAAATCGCCTCCAATAATTATTTTCTTTTCGTTAATTATAAACGGATATAAAAATTTTTTTAATGCCAAAAAAAAATCTACTTTATAATTATATTTTTTAACATCGTCGGTTGGATTACCATTAGGAACATAAATATTACATAGGTAAATATCTAATAAAGGAAGATAATAGCACATAAACCTTGATTGATTATTAAAGTTAATTTTATTATTGATTTTCTGTTCCTTCTTTTTTAGTAAGTCTTTTTTAATAACAATTGCTACACCATTTCTTGCTTTTTGACCTTCCACAATGTTTTCGTAACCTTTGTCAATAAAAAAAGTATATGGAAATTCATTTGTTTGACATTTTATCTCTTGAAATAAAATAATATCTGGGGATCTTTTTTCTATCCAATCAGAAATTGAATTTAATCTAATTCTTATTGAATTAATATTCCAGGAAGCTATCAACAACATAAAAAATTATTTAAACAGAAAATGAAGTACCGCAACCGCAAGTTGAAGATGCCTGTGGATTTTCAATCTTAAAATAGGAACCCATCAAATCGTTTGTGAAGTCAAGTTTAGACCCATCAATTAATTTCAGAGATGTTTTATCTATTAATACTTTAATACTGCTTAATTCAATTATCTGATCTTCTTTATTTAGTTTTGTGTCAAAAACGAAATTATATGAGAATCCCTGACAGCCGCCTCCATCAACAGATATTCGAAAATAATTATTTTTTAATTTTTTTTTAAGAAGGACTTGAGAAATTCTTTCTTCGGCATTTTTTGTAATTGTTATCATAATTAAAGTTTTATTATATTATATTAATTTTTAAATTTTGTATTATTAATATATATATATGAATTACTCAATAATCGCAACAAAAGCTAAAAATTCAAATTATAGAATTTTTCCAGAGGCTGACGATCTCCACAGAACTTGTTTCATGCGAGATAGAGATAGAATTATTCACTCAACAGCTTTCAGACGTCTAAAATATAAAACACAGGTCTTTGTATACCATGAAGGTGATTATTACAGAACAAGGTTATCTCACAGTATTGAAGTATCTCAATTAGCAAGGTCTATTTCAAAAATTTTTCGAGTTAATGAAGACCTTTCGGAAGCCATTGCATTGGCTCATGATCTTGGACACACTCCATTTGGTCATGCCGGTGAAGAGGCTTTGAATGAGAAGTTAATGATGAGAGGCGGTTTTAATCATAATTTCCAAACAATAAAAATTTTAACATTTTTAGAGAAAAGATACATTGATTTTGATGGATTAAATCTAACATGGGAAACATTAGATGGAATTTTGAAACATAATGGTCCATTAAAAAAGAAAACTTTACCTAATTTTATTGATAATCTTTTAAAATCGTTTGAAGGTGATACTTATTTAAATTCTTCTATTGAGGGTCAAATAGCTTCAGTTGCTGATGATATTGCTTATAATAATAATGATATTGATGATGGATTACATGCAAAGTTATTTGATTTAGAAGAGCTTGAAACATTAAGTATTATTAAAAATAATTTAAAAAAAATAAACATTAAAAATGCAAAAAGAAATAAATCGAGGATTAAACATGAATTAGTTCGCTTATGTATAAAAGATATGTTAAATGACTTAGCGTTTTGCACAAAATTAAAGTTAAGTAAATACAAACCTCAATCCTCAAATGATATAAAGGAAATAAAAGAGAAAGTTGTAACTTTTAGCGAGGAAATGCAAAAAAATGAGGAAGAGTTAAGATTATTTTTAAAAAAAAAGATGTATGAACATGCAACGGTGAAAACTATGACATTTAAAGCTAAAAAAATAATATCAGAACTGTTTGATTTATTTGAAAATGAACCACAATTATTACCCGAAGATTGGAGAGAATTTAATGAAAAAAGTGATCTACATGATAACATTTCAAATTATATTTCTAGTTTAACTGATAAAAAAGCAATAACAATTCACAATCGATTTTTTAATCTATATAGTTTTTAATATGTTTTTTTATGAACAATTTCAAAATCTATTAAGGGATGTTCAAAATGATTTGGTCAAAAAAAATATTTTAAAAAAACATGTTTTAACCGAGAATGTAAACTTTAGTATTGAAATCCCAGCAAATGCGAAATTTGGAGACATTTCAACTAATTTTGCATTAGTATATACAAAATACACAAAATTTGGTCCTTTAGAACTAGCTGACAGTGTTCTAGAATTAATGAGAGAAAACTCTATTTTTGAAAAAATTGAGATTAAAAAACCAGGATTTATAAATTTTTTTTTAAAAAAAAAATTTTGGCAATCTCAACTTTCTTATTTCTTTCTAAATCCTCCTAAAAAAAAATTAAAAAAAATAAAAAATATTAATATAGAATTTGTGTCTGCAAATCCAACAGGACTTATGCATATTGGACATGCAAGAGGCGCTGTTTTAGGTGATACAATCTCATCATTACTTGAAGAATGTGGTCATAATGTGACTAGAGAATACTATGTCAATGATGCAGGTAATCAAATTAATGTTTTAGCTGAAACTATAAAATTTCATATTTTTGGTGCTTTGAAAGACACTATTTTAGATGAACTTTACCCAGGAGAGTATTTGAAAAATATTGCAAATGTTATAAAATTTGAACTAAAAAAAAAAAAAATTGAAAAAAGCAAAGAAAATAATTTTATAAAGGACAGAGCAGTTGAAATAATTCTTTCTGATATAAAAAAGGATTTAAAATGTCTTGAAATTATTCATGATAAGTTTGTTTCCGAAAAAGAATTGACCAATAATAAAAAAGTTGAGGAAATTAAAAATAAATTATTAAAAAAAGATCTTGTATATTTCGGAGTCCAAGAACCGCCAAAGGGTAGAAAAAACAAAGATTGGGTACAAAAAAAACAATTAATATTTAAATCAAAAAAAATTAATGATGAGTCGGATAGAGCCTTAATTAAACCTAATGGTGAACTTACCTACTTTATGTCAGATATAATTTATCATGAGGAAAAAATTAACAATCAATATGATATTTTAATAAATATTTGGGGAATTGACCATAGTGGTTACGTTTCTAGACTTAAAAATGCAATGAATGTTATTAAAAGTCGAGATTTTGATTTTCATATAAAATTAACAGAACTAGTAAAACTAATAAAAAATAAAAAATCGTTAAAAATGTCAAAAAGAGCTGGTGTTTATATAACATTAAGAGAGGTAATTGAGGAGGTTGGAAAAGACGCTTTAAGATTTATGATGATATCAAGAAGTTCTGATAAAATCATTGAATTTGATTTTGATTTAATTAAGAAAAAAACAAAAGAAAATCCTGTTTTTTATGTGCAATATGCTTTTGCAAGATGTTGTTCTATCGAAGAAATGGCAAAAAAAGAATTTCAATTTAAAAATTCCTTTAAAAACCATGATTTTAGTCTTTTAGTTATGCTCGAAGAATTAAATTTAATAAAAATAATTTGTTCTTATGAAAAAGTTATAATGTCAGCTGCAAATTATTTTGAACCTCAAAAACTCACAAACTATTTATACGACCTATCGAAGAATTTTCACAATTATTGGTCATTAGGTAATATTGATTGTAAGAAAAAGATTTTAGTATTTGATGATGAAGAAGTCTCTTTATCTAGATTGGGTTTAGTTTTAGCAGTAAAACAAACCTTAAAAAAAGGATTGAATTTACTTAAAATAAATGCACCTGAAAATATGTAGAAGATGTTCAAATTTAAATTTAAATTTTTTATTATTTTCTCAATGATAATCTTATTTATTTTTATAATTAAATTTAATTATAATTTAATGGTTAAAAATAATGAAATTACAATTTTTGCTGAAATTACTAGTATAAAAAAAGCCGCAGTTGGTTTAAAAAACAAACCCGAGCAATTAGAAATTTATAATATAATTGATGATCCAAAAAAAAAATCATCTTATGAAAATATTCAAAGTCATGATAAATCAAAAAGAAAAAATATTGAAAAAACTTCTGATAATAAATTCAGAGTTCAAATTGCATCAATTAAAAATAAAGAGAAAATCAATGAAATTTATAAAGATTATAAATTAAATTTTCCAGAATATTTTGAAGAGGACTTTCCAAACATTGAACAAGTAAAAATCAAAAATAAAGGAAGTTTTTATAGAATAAAAAGTTTTGAAAAGTTTAATAAACAAGAGGCTGAAAAAATATGTTTAAATTTGAAGAAAAAAAAATTTGACTGTATAATTGTAAAATAGAGTATGGTTCAAATTCCAAAAGGCATTGTTTTATCATGTAGTGGAACTAAAATAAGTTCATCTGAGTTTGATTTTTTTTCTAAAATTGATCCTTTTGGGTTTATCTTATTTACAAGAAATTTTAAATCAAAAAAACAAATATCTGAATTAATTAAAAACCTTAAAAATATATCTTTAAACAAAAATCTTCAAATTTTTGTTGATCATGAGGGAGGTAGGGTTCAGAGATTTAATAATGAGGAGTTTTTTTCTATTCCATCTCAAAAATATTTTGGTGATATTTATAAAAAAAATTGTGATAAAGCTAAGAACTTAGCATTTCTTTATTCAAGATTGATGGGTTTTGAATTAAAGGAAATTGGTATTGATATAAATTGTTCGCCAGTACTCGATATTTTTTTTGACTTTGGAGATAATATTATTGGAGACAGATCGTTTAGTGAAGATCCAGAAATAGTTTCAAATTTAGCGAAAATTTATTGTGAAGGAATGAGAGAATCAGGTATCTTTCCGGTTTTAAAACATTTTCCTGGTCATGGAAGATCAGACAAAGATAGTCATAAAACCTTGCCTGAAATAAAGGTAAATTTAAATGAACTGAAAAAAATAGATTTAAAGCCGTATGTAAGATTAAAAAATGAAAACTTTTTAATGCTTGCTCATATTTTGTATAGTAATTTAGATAAAAAAGTGGCTCCTTACTCAAAAATTATAATAAAGAATATATTAAAGGATATTATTTTGTATAAAGGTTTTACTCTTTCAGATGATTTGGATATGAAGGCACTTAATGGTGATATAAAGTTAAAAGCTAAAAACTGTTATAATGGTGGATGCGATATACTTTTGTATTGTTCAGGTGTCCTGTCTGATATGAAAAAAATTTATAGTGTTTCAAAATTAGTATGTAAAAATAAATTTGAATTTTTTCTTAAATCAAAATTACACGTTAAAAAAAGTAAATTAAGTAAAAAATATTTGAAACAACAAATTGATAGGATAAATATAATTGATTGAAAATAAAAGTGAAAATGTACTTAATGTAAACATTAGTGGTTATGAGGGCCCGTTAGACTTACTAATTGAGCTATCGAAAAAACAAAAAGTAGATATAACTAAAGTATCGATATTAGAATTAGCCGAACAATATTTAAAATTTGTAAATGATAATTTGTATAATCTTAAACTTTCAGCTGATTATCTTGTAATGGCTACATTTTTAGCTTTCTTAAAATCAAAGCTGCTTATTCCAAATGATGATATTGAGACAAAAGAACTTGAAGAAGAATTAACTAATAGATTAATGCATTATGAAGCAATTAAAAAGGCAGTAATCAAGATAGAAGAACTTCCTCAGTTAGATATAGATTTTTTTATCAATAAAAAAAAAAATGAGTTTTTGATTACAAACAAATTAGTAGTTGATTTAAGTTTTCATGATTTAATCCAAAACTATCTCTCAATTTATGAGCGAAAAGAAAAGTTAAGTTTACAGATGAAAAAAAATATTTATTTTTCAGTTGAAGATGCATTAAAGTGGCTAAGTAGATTATTTAATGATAAAATTAGATCATGGGAAAATTTAAAAAAATTTGTTCCCTTAGATATAAAACACTTGAGGTTGAAAAAATCAGCAATAATTTCATTGCTTTTAGCTTCAATGTCGATGGCAAGAAAAGGTGAGTTAAAAATTAATCAAGAAAAACCATTTAGTAATATATTTATAAAATTAATAGATAAAAATGAATTATGAAGATGCAAAAAAATTAGTTGAAGGTTTGATATTTAGTGCTGGAGAACCATTGGCTGAAAAATATATACAATCAGTGGTTGAACGATATGAAAAGTACAGTGTTAAACAAATCTTACAAGAACTTGTCAAAGAGTATGAAGTTAGGGGTATAAATCTCTTTTCAATTGAAAAAAAATGGTTTTTTAAAACCAACAATGATCTTTCTAAATATTTGCGTATTGAAACCGAAAAGAAAAAAAGACTTTCAAAATCTGCACTAGAAACACTTGCAATTATTGCATATCATCAACCTGTTACTAGAGCCGAGATTGAAAAAGTAAGGGGAAAATCAGTATTTAGAGGAACATTAGATATTCTATTGGAATTAAAATGGATTAAACCCTATGGAAGAAGAGAAACACCAGGAAGACCAGTGACTTGGTCAACTGATCTTGAATTTTTAAAACATTTTGGACTACAAAGCATCAAAGATTTACCAAAAGTTGATGAATTAGTTTCTTTTAATTTTGATTGATTATAAAAAGGAGGATATATGTTTGGACTTGGTCATTGGGAAATTTTACTAATTTTATTAATAGTTCTTATCTTTTTTGGAGCTGGAAAACTACCGAAGGTTGCTGGTGAAATCGCAAAAGGAATCAGGGCATTTAAGCACGGTTTAAATGAGAACAGCAAAAATGAAAAACAGAATAAAGATAAAATTGAAAAAGATTAATGTTTAATATAGGCCTCATTGAGTTATTAATTATAATTTTTTTTTCTTTAATATTTATTAAACCGAAAGAATTGCCAATAATTGCAAAAAATTTTGGACTTTTTTACAGGAAAATCCAAAAATATTTATTTGATCTAAAATATGAGTTTTCTAAAATTGATATTTCAGAGGAAAAAGAAAATGGAAAAAAAAATAAAAAGTTATGAGTTATCTAAGTCATTTTGCAGAGCTAAGAAATAGACTTTTATTTTGTTTTTTTATATTTTTTGTTAGTTTTTTTTTTTTATTTTTATATAGCAGACATTGTTGCAAAAATTTTATCCTTACCACTATATAAAATACTCGAAAATAGTGAACAAACAAGGATGATTTTTACTGGTTTGCCAGAAGTATTTATTTCAAATCTTAAAATATCTTTTTTCGCCTCATTTTTGACAACTTTTCCAATTTTGGTATTACAATTTTTCCTTTTTATTTCTCCTGCTTTATATAAAAAGGAAAAAAAATTCTTTTTACCTATATTTTGCTTAATACCTTTTCTTTTTTTTTTTAGGAGTACTATTTTCTTATTTTATTTTAATTCCTATAGTTTGGAATTTTTTTCTTTCGTTTCAGACTTTAAATACAGAGAATTTTTTTTCTATTGAATTGGAATCTAGGTACGGTGAATATATGAAACTAACAATGTATTTGTTATTTTCTGGTGGTGTTTCTTTTTTATTTCCAATAATTTTAATGACATTATGTAAAATTAATATTTTGACAGTAAAAATTCTAAAAAAACAAAGAAAGATTTTTTTTATTTTAATTTTACTATTTAGTGCGGTACTTACACCTCCTGATGTAATTTCACAGTTAGTAATATCTCTTCCTTTATATTTATTTTATGAATTTGCTATTTTGTTGATTATATTTTTCGAAAAAGATAATAAATAATTATGCATGATATAAAATTCATAAAAGATAATCCAAACGAATTTGACAAACTCTTATCAAAAAGAAATATTGAGCCGCAAAGTAAAGTCATAATTTCAATTTATGAACAGTACTTAAGTCTCTTGAAAGAGCTTGAAAATGAACAAGAAAAAAGAAATAAAATTTCAAGAAAGATTGGACAAGTTTCTAAGACTGATGTGATCCTGGCTAAAAATCTAAAAGATGAAGTTCTAGATATTAAAAAAAATTGCAACCAACTTAATCAGAGTTTGAATGAAAAATTAGTTCAGATAAATTCAATTATGGAACTCATACCTAATCTTGTTGATAAAAAAACTCCTTTAGGTAAATCAGAACATGATAACAATATTATAAAAGAATTTGGAAAAAAAAAAGAATTTAATTTTGAACCAAAGGATCATGTGGCTATTTTAGAAAATCTTGATTTGCTAGATTACGAGAGGGCGATTAAGTTATCTGGTTCAAGATTTTCTATTCTAAAAACTGACTTAGCAACTATGCATAGGGCATTGGTAAATTATATGTTAGACAAACATACTATTTCTTATGGTTATAAGGAAGTAATTGTTCCTGAATTAGTGAAGTCACACACACTTTTTGGAACAGGTCAACTACCAAAATTTAAAGAGGACTTATTCCAAACTTCAAAAAATTTGTGGCTTATCCCTACAGCAGAGGTAAGCTTATCTAATTTACATAGGGAAGAGATACTTAATCCAGATGTTTTGCCGCTAAGGTACACAACATATACAAATTGTTTTCGATTGGAAGCAGGATCTGCTGGAATTGATACCAAGGGGTTGATTAGAGAACATCAGTTTGGAAAAGTTGAACTTGTTTCTATTACAAGCCCAAAAAATTCTGAAAAAGAATTGGATAGAATGGTTAATTGTGTAGAAAATATTTTAAAAGAATTAGAGCTTCATTACAGAATAATGGAGTTGTGCACAGCTGATATTGGATTTTCCTCTTCATATACTCTTGATTTTGAAGTATGGATGCCTGGGCAAAGAAAATTCAGAGAAGTATCAAGTTGTTCTAATTGTAAAGATTTTCAATCAAGAAGAATGAAAATGAGGTATAAAGATAATATTTCAAAAAAAAAAAATATATCCTCATACACTTAATGGCTCAGGTTTAGCCATTGGAAGAATAATAGTAGCAATTATTGAAAATTACCAACAAAAGAATGGGAATATAATTGTGCCTAAAGTTTTACAAAAGTACATGCATGAAATAAAAGAGATAGTTAAGAAAAAATGAAGACTAATGACTGTAATAAAAATGAATTATTAACACTTCTATTTGAATTAAAAAAATATGGAATTAAAGACAAAAATGTATTGAAAGCAATTGAATACATACCAAGAGATTTCTTCATAGAAAAATCAATTAAATCTAAATCTTTAATGAATGTTGCATTACCTATAGATTGCGGTCAAACAATTTCTCAGCCTTTAGTAGTTGCAAAGATGACGCAAGAACTCGAGCTTTCAAAAAACTTAAGAATTTTAGAAATTGGAACTGGAAGTGGTTACCAAACTGCAATTTTATCTCAACTTTCAAGGTTCGTATATACTATAGAGAGATTTAAAACATTAAAAATTAAAGCTGAAAAAAAATTTAAGTCTCTAAATTTGAACAATGTATTTACAAAACATAATGATGGAGGAATGGGCTGGCCAGAACAAGAGCCTTTTGACAGAATTCTTGTAACAGCCTCTGCCCCAGAGATACCAAAAATATTATTAAAACAATTATCTTTTGGGGGAATAATGGTAGTTCCTGTAGGTGAAGAAAATACAGATCAGATGCTTATAAAAATTATAAAAAAAACAAAAAAAATAGAACAAAAAAATTTAATGAAAGTAAGATTTGTTCCCTTGTTAGAAGGCAAAGTTCAAACATGAGATACATTGTACTGATCTTAATAATTTTTTTATGTTCATGCGAGAAGTATTTTTATGGTTCATATGAAATTTATGATAAGAATATTAACAAAAGAATACAAAAAATTTACTCAGTAAAGCCTGGGGATAATCTATATAAAATTGCAAATAAATATAATTTATCAATTAAAGATTTAATTAGAGAAAATGATTTAATTTCACCTTTTAAAATTTTTCCCAATCAAAAGTTAATCATTCCGTCAAATAACTTACATATTGTTCAAAGAGGGGAAACAATTTATTCCATTTCAAGAAAATATGATGTCGATAGATACCAATTATCTAGGTTAAATAATGTAAAGATACAAAAAGTTATCTTCCCCGGACAAAAATTAATAATACCTTCTCAAAAAATAATTAAAATAAAAAAAGGTTCAAATAAAAAAAATAATTTTAAAGAGAAAAATGAAAGACAAGCAGAACAAAAATATAAACTTAAAAAGCAAAATTTTTTGTGGCCTATTAAAGGAGATATAATTCTCAATTTTGGGCAAATAAAACCTGGACTCCATAATGACGGTATCAATATTGAAGGAAAACTAGGAAGTCCAGTAAAAGCCTCGCAAGATGGTAAAGTTATTTATGTTGGCAATGAAATACCCGGTTATGGAAATCTAATTTTAATCAAGCACAAAGGAAATTTAATAACTGCTTATGCGCATTTAAAAAAAATTAGTATAAAAAAAAATATTCAAGTAAAGAAAGGTGATAGAATCGGTGAGGTGGGTAAAACTGGAAACGTCATAACTCCACAATTACACTTTGAAATTAGAAAGGGAAAGAAAGCTTTTAATCCTAAAAACTTTTTAATCTGAATTATTTAATAAATAATTACTTACAAATTGAGAAGCAACTCTGCCAGAGAAACTACCTTTTTGAACAGACCAATTAAGTGATTTTTTTTCTATTTCTTTCTGGGATAATTTAAGTTTTTTTTGTTTGCGTAGTGAATTATTAATGACAAAAATTGCTCTTTTGAGAAATTATGAAATCCTAATTTAAGGCCAAATCTTTCTTGTAAGGATAAAATGTTATTTTGGTCATCCTTAAATTCTATATCATTGAAATTTGAATTTTTAGAAAAAGATAAATTTCTTATATTAGATGTTGTATAAAAAAGTATATTTCTACAGTAACTTAACATACTCCCTTGAAGAATTACTTTGAAAATTTTAAAATTTTTCTCATTTTTTTCAAATGAAATGTCATCAATATAAATAATAAACTTTTCAGATATGTTAGATAATTTATAGACTAATTGGGGCAAGCAATTTAAATCAGAACTTAAAACTTCTATAATTTTTATTTTTTTTTTTACACTTTTATTAATTTCATTTACTGTACTTAAGATTAGTGAAGACTTGCCGTTTCCCCTCTCTCCCCAAAGCAAAACATTGTTTGCAACCTTATTTTGTATAAAATATTTTGTATTTTTAAAAATTAGTTGTTTTTGCTCATCAATAAATAAAAAGTTACTTAAGTCCTCAACATCAAGTTTTTTAATTGGTATAATTTTTTTTATATCGCTTAATAGAAAAAAGTATTCAAATCTTGTTATGTCTGATTTATTAATCATTTTTTTACTATTTAAAAATTAAATAAACTGTTGTATAACTCCTTTTCTACAATTATTGTGGAAAAATTAATATAATTTTGTAATATAAATTTATTTATTTATTTTAGGTTTTAACATGTTTAATTATGCTTATGCTCAATCAGCAACTCAACAACCATCTTTATTTGCTTCATTTATACCATTAATTTTAATTTTTGTAATTTTTTATTTTTTATTAATAAGGCCACAACAAAAAAAACAAAAACAGCATCAAATATTATTAGCAGGAATAAAAAAAGGTGATCAGATTATCACAAGTGGAGGTATCTTATGCAAGGTTGTTAAGGCTGATACGGAATATTTGACAGTTGAAATATCTCCAAATGTAAATGTAAAGATTTTCAGAGCTACAGTTTCTGATGTTTTAAATAAAAAATAGAAATGTTAAACTACGGTAAGGGAAAAATAACATTTATATTAACAATACTATTTCTTAGTGTTTATTTTTTAATTCCTAATTTCTATAATAAAACAGAAGTTTTAACTTTGCCGACTTTAATTTCAAAAAAACAATTTAATCTCGGATTGGATTTACAAGGCGGTTCTCATCTCTTATTAGAAGTTGACACTAATTCTGTTTTAAAGGAAAAGTCTCTTGATATTGTTGACGACATAAGAAAAACACTCAGAAAAAATAAAATCAAATATTTGAAATTGGGTTCGAAGGGTATTGGAGCAACAGTTTCTATTAAGGATTCTGAAGAGCAAAAAAAAGCTATTACAGTTTTAAGAGATGTGATTGGAAAAGAAGTACAGATAAAAAAAATTGATAATAATAAATTAAATTTTGTTTTCTCTGATATTGTAATCAATGAATTTAACAATAATACACTTGAGCAATCAATAGAGGTAATTAGAAAAAGAGTTGATGAATCTGGTACGCGAGAGCCAAATATTCAAAAGCAAGGTGAGGATAGGATTATTGTTCAGCTTCCGGGTTTAAAAGATCCCGAGAGAATTAAAGCTTTAATCGGTAGAACCGCTAAATTAAACTTTCATCTTTTGGATCAAACTACTGTCGAGTTAGCAAATCAGCGAGGAAAGTTACCTCCTGGTACCATTAAAATTAATAATTATGATCCTAATTCTTTTGAAAAAGAATTTCTGGTTAAAAAAAGAGTGCTATTATCAGGTGATAGGCTTAATGATGCAGCTGCTACTGTCGACCCGCAAACAGGAAGATATGTTGTTGCTTTTGAATTTGACAATAAAGGTGCTAAGAAGTTTGCAAAGATTACAACGGACAACACATTTCAAAGATTAGCTATAATTCTTGACAATAAAGTTATAAGTGCTCCTCAAATTAGAGAGCCAATAACAGGTGGACAAGGAAATATATCTGGAAATTTTTCACCCGAAGCGGCTAATGATTTAGCTGTCTTATTGAGAGCTGGTTCACTTCCCGCCCCAATAAAAGTTTTAGAAGAAAGGACGGTAGGACCAAGTTTAGGTGCTGATTCAATTTTAGCAGGAAAAAAAGCCTTAATCCTGGGCTTTATTTTGGTTATAGTTTTTATGATTTTAAAATATTCACTTTTTGGTATTTTTGCAAATGTTGCTCTGATTTTCAATTTATTTATTATTGTATCGGTACTAAGTCTTATCGAAGGAACCCTAACCATGCCCGGAATAGCAGGTATAGTTTTAACGGTTGGAATGGCTGTTGATGCAAATGTCTTAGTATTTGAAAGAATAAAAGAAGAATTTACGTCAGGTAGATCTCCTATAAACTCAGTAGATTTAGGATATAAACAAGCCTTAAAAACCATCTTAGACGCCAATATTACTACCTTGATCGCCGCATTACTTTTATTTAATTTTGGCTCAGGTCCAATTAAGGGCTTTGCAGTCACTCTTTCAATTGGAATCATATCATCTATGTTCACAGCTTTAATGCTTACAAGGTTATTGATAGTTATCTGGTTAAGAAAGTTCAAACCTAATGCAGTAAATTTATAATGAAACCGCTAATCAATTTTGGACAGAAATTCAATATTAACTTTTTTGCAGTTAGGAGAATTGCTTTTTTATTTTCCATAATTTTAATAAGCGGCTCTACTTTTCTATTTTTTAAAAAAAATTTGAACTTCGGTATCGATTTTATTGGAGGAATAATGATTGATGTGAAATTTAATGCCGAACCTAATTTAAATATTTTAAGAAATGATATTGGTAGTTTAAATTTAGGTAACTTTGAAATTCAGGAATTTGGAAACTCAAAAAATATCCTTATAAGAGTCGAAAAGCAAAAAGGTGATGAATCAAATCAACTAGTTGCTATTGAAAAAGTAAAAGAAATATTACCTGGTAATGTTGATTACAGAAGAATTGAATATGTTGGGCCTAAAGTTGGACAAGAACTCAAAATTATGGGATTTAAAGCAGTAATCTTCTCTCTTTTAGCAATGTTTGCATATATTTGGTTTAGATTTTCTGGGTGGCAATTTGGCCTGGGAGCAGTTATAGCAGTTGTTCATGACGTTTTTAGCACCATTGGTTTTTTCTCTCTCACTCAACTAGAATTTAACTTAGCCTCTATTGCAGCAATTTTAACAATTGCAGGTTACTCCATTAACGACACTGTAGTTGTATTTGATAGAATTAGAGAAAACATAAATAAAAGAAACAAAACTTCTTTTAATGACTTATTAAATATTTCAGTTAACGAAACTCTTTCACGAACCATAGTAACCTCACTGACTACTTTAATTGCATTAACAGCTTTGCTAGCTCTTGGAGGTGAAGTAATAAAAGGTTTTGTGATTGCGATGATATGGGGTGTATTTATTGGAACTTATTCTTCTATATTTATTGCATCACCGTTAATTGCGATTTTAGGTTTTAAAAATTATTTAAAAGAAAAATAAACTAATAGATATTTTGAGCAGCCACCATACAATACAACATTGGGATAGAAAGTATTGTATTAGTTCTAGAAAAAAGCATTGCTGTTCTAGCGGATTTTAGTTTCTGTTCAGGAGTTGCTTCTACAATTCCAAGAGCTTTTTTTTGATTTGGCCATATTACACCCCATACATTTAAAGCCATTATGATTCCTAACCACATGCCAATTCCTATCATAAATGATTTGCTATCTAAATAATTTAAAGTTAATGCGTCATGAACATAACCGTTTATGTAGGCTAAAATTAAACCTGATAATAAAGTAAATAGAGCTGCCCATCTAAACCAAAATAATGCAGCCGGAGCAATCACTTTTCCAACAGCGGGTTTTTGTTCATCTGGAATTTTTGGCATGCTTGGGATTTGTACGAAATTGAAATACCATAAAAGTCCAATCCACATAATCCCAAAAAGAACATGTAACCATCTGAAAAAAAAACTAAGATATGCATAATCTAGTACAACAGATTCACTTACATTATTAGTTAAACCAACTATTATTAAAAGTAATATAAATCCAGATACTATTGTTTTTGGTAAAGATGATAGAACATTAGACATTTAAAATCCCTGTATAAAATTATATAATAATCTATAAATTAAACTTAAATTCAAAAATTTCAATGCTTAATAAAAAATTAAAAAAAGTAAATTATTTTAGATTCTTACAATTATTAATAGTAAATAACAAAAACAAAGAGTTTTTAGAGGTAGTATTTTTACTAGAAAATGAACTATTAAGAATTTTTAATGCAACTGAAGACCAAAATCTCAGACTAATAAAATATCAGTGGTATTTAGACGAAACAAAAAAAAAATCGTCTGAGCATTTTTTAGTTGATGAAATAATCATATTAAAAACTAAGTTTGAGTTTCGAAGTTTATTTGAGAATTTAATTGCAGAATATCAAAAATTGTCAATTCAAATGAATCATCATGATAAGATCTTTTTTATATTTGAAAAAATTTCAAGATTATATAATCAAATAATTAAACTAATTATGCCAGATTCACATCAATTATATCAAACAAGTCCACTTTTCCAATTTTGTTACTTTTTATATCATTCAGAGATACAAAAATATCCGTATGAAAATGTTAAAAACCTTATTTCTGAATATGATGATACTAAAATTAACTATTTTGAGAAAATATTTTGTAAGTGTTTTTTAAAGAGTTATAAAAATAATAAAAGAAAAAAAATATCCAAAATTGAGTATATATTTTATATTTTTGTGGGTATATTTATAAAATGAAAAATATCAAACTAAATCTGATTATTGTGTTTTGTATATTGTCATTTGCATTAGGATTATTTTTAAATTTTTCCTTTTTCTTGTTTGCGTTTATATTATTTTATTTATCAATTTTTATGATTATCAAAGATTTCGTTAAAGAAATTCAAACTAGTTCAAAAGATTCATCAACAAAGAATGAAAAAAACAAAGCTGTAAATGAATCGGCTGATGAACACCCAATTATCGTTTCAGCAAGGGCTAGATTAAAAAAAAAAAATTAACTACATTATTTCCCTTAAACATTCAGCTGTAGGGTTGTTTTTGACTTTGAGTAAATTTTGAATGTTTCCTTGATGAATTAAATGCCCACCTTTCTCTCCCCCCTCAGGACCAAGTTCAATCACCCAATCTGATGTTTGAATAACATCTAAATTATGTTCAATCACAACAACTGTATTTCCTTTCTCAACTAGTTTATGCAGTACTTTCAAAAGATTTTGCACATCATGAGAATGAAGACCTGTTGTTGGTTCATCGAGAATATATAAGGTTTTTCCAGTTGCCCTTTTTGAAAGTTCTTTAGACAACTTTATTCTTTGAGCTTCACCACCGGATAAGGTGGTAGCAGATTGACCTATCTTTATATAATCCAAACCAACTTCTTGTAATAGTTTCAACTTACTACTAATTGATGGAATCGCTTTAAAAAAAGTCAGTCCCTCATTTACAGTCATGTCAAGGACATCAGCTATACTTTTATTTTTAAATTTAACTTCAAGAGTTTCTCTGTTGAATCTCTTACCATTGCACAATTCACATTTTACAAAAACATCCGATAAAAAATGCATTTCAATTCTAATCATTCCATCTCCTTGACAGTTTTCGCATCTACCTCCTTTTACATTAAATGAAAATCTACCTGGCTGATAACCTCTTACTTTTGCTTCTGGTAAATTAGCATACCAATCTCTTATAAACGTAAAACAACCAGTATATGTGGCGGGATTAGATCTTGGGGTTTTTCCTATTGGATTCTGATCGATTTTAATAATTTTATCTATATGCTGATAACCATCAATTTTACAATATTTTAAAGGTCTTTCCTTAGACTTATTTATTTGTTTTGAAAGAGCCTTATACAGCGTTTCAATTACTAAAGTTGATTTTCCTCCACCAGAAATCCCAGTTACTGATATAAATTTATTTAAAGGAAACTTTACATTAATGTTTTTTAGATTATTTCCGCATGCGCCCTCAACTGAAAGAAAGTTATTAAAATTTTGTTCATCCTGATATTTCAACATAATTTTTTCTGCTTTCTTTGACAAATACTTGGCTGTTAAACTTTTTTTATTGCTTTTGACTTTTTCAGGCTTACCATGAGCAATTATACTACCACCATTTACTCCTGCTCCTATACCAATATCTATAAGGTAATCAGCCGAAATCATTGTTTCTTCATCATGTTCTACTACAATAACTGTATTTCCAAGATTTCTTAACTTTTTTAGTGTTTTTATCAGTTTTTTATTATCCTTTTGATGAAGCCCAATTGATGGTTCATCTAAAACATACAAAACTCCTGTTAAACCAGACCCAATTTGAGAAGCGAGTCTAATTCTTTGACTTTCTCCTCCTGACAAAGTCGTTGAACTTCTAGATAAATTTAAGTAACCTAACCCAACATCCTCTAAGAAAGTAAGTCTATTTTCTATCTCTTTAATAATTCTCTCACTTATCTGTTTCTGAGTATCTGAAAATTCTTTTTGAATACTTTTAAACCAGATCAATGATTCAGATATAGATTGCTGTGTTACATCAAATATTGTTTTACCATTTATTTTAATTGAAAGCGCCTCAAGTTTTAACCTTGCACCTTTGCACTTTTCACACATAAATTTATTTAAATACTTTGATAATTCTTCCCTTTGCCATAAATCAGATTTAGCAAGTTTTTTTTCTAAAAAACCAATAACCCCATCGTATACTTTCTCTTTTAAAAAGTTATCTCTGTAGTAGGAAAAACTTACTTTTATTAGTTTACCACTTCCGTATATTATTCCTTTTTTTACATCTTCACTAAGTTCCCGCCATTTTGTTTTTTTATTAATTTTAAAATGATTGGCAACATCTTTTATTAATTCATTGTAGAAAGTATTATTTTTTTTATTCCACGGAATTATAACGCCATCTTCCAGTGACAGGTCAGTATCTCCGATTATTAAATTTTCATCAAAATTCTCTTTATATCCAAGTCCATCACATTCCGAGCAAGCACCATTTGGACTATTAAAAGAAAATAACCTCGGTTCTATGTCTTCAATCGTAAAACCAGTTTCTGGACACGAAAATTTTGATGAATAAACTATTTTTTGTTTATTTTCTATTTCATATATATATGTAACGCCATCAGATATTTGGAGTGCTGTCTGGACGGAATCTGTGATTCTTGACTTGAATTTATTATCAACTTTTAGTCGATCAACAACTACCTCAATTGAATTTTTTTTATTTTTATCTAATTTTGGAAACTCATCATTAGTGTAAACTTTTTCATTAATTCTAAATCGAACGAATCCTTTTTTTTGATATTCATCTAATTCTTTTTTATATTCTCCTTTTCGATTTTTTACTATTGGGGATAGTAAAAGAAACTTATTACCGTTATTTAGTTCTAAAATTTGATCAACAATTTCTCCGGTTGACAATGCTTTTATCTCCAATCCAGTTTTAGGGGAAAATGGAGTACCCACTCGTGCAAAAAGTAAACGCAGATAATCATATATCTCTGTTACTGTTCCAACAGTTGACCTTGGATTTTTTGATGTTGATTTCTGTTCTATTGATATTGACGGAGACAACCCCTCAATTAAATCAACGTCTGGTTTTTCCATCATATCAAGAAATTGTCTGGCATAGGAAGATAAGCTTTCTACATATCTTCTTTGACCTTCAGCATAAATAGTGTCAAATGCTAATGATGATTTTCCTGAACCTGATAATCCAGTTATTACAACTAATTTATTCCTTGGTATATTGATCGAAATATTTTTTAAATTGTGTTGTCTTGCGCCCACAATTTTAATAAAATCTACAGATTGATTAATATTTTTTTTTTTTGACATTTTTCTATGAAGAATCAAATTAAAGTATGTTATTGATATTGTAAATATGATTTAATATACTATTCATTTTTATTGAAAATATAATGGCGAGCTCTGTAAATAAAGCAATTTTGATAGGAAGACTTGGAAATGATCCAGAAGTAAGACTTTCTCAGGATGGAAATAAAATTGTAAGATTATCTCTTGCTACTTCAGATAGTTGGAAAGATAAATCTACAAATGAAAGAAAAGAGAAAACAGAATGGCATAGGGTGGTAATCTTTTCTAATGGTTTAGCAGAAATTGCAGAAAAATATCTTAAAAAAGGTTCAAAAGTTTATCTCGAGGGCCAAATTCAAACAAGAAAATTTACCGATCAGGCAGGCGTTGAAAAATACACTACTGAAATCGTTTTGCAAAACTTCAACTCAACTTTAACGATGCTTGATAATAGGTCAGAAAATAACGAAATTATTAATTCATCTTTTTCTGATAATAATAAAGTTGGAGCTACAAACAAAAATACAGACAATCCTGAATCAAGAAACTTGGAAATAGAAGATGAAATTCCTTTTTAATTGTTTGTGTAAATGATTGACGACAGCTCACCAGAAAATTTAGAACAATCAAAAAATATTAAAACTATTAATATTGAAAAAGAAATGAAGAGTTCGTTTCTCGATTATGCAATGAGTGTAATTGTATCTAGAGCACTTCCTGATGTATGCGATGGTTTGAAGCCTGTTCATAGAAGAATTATATACGCAATGAACGAGGCTGGTTATGTGTTTAATAAACCAACAAGAAAATCTGCAAGAATTGTTGGTGATGTAATGGGTAAGTATCATCCGCATGGGGACTCAGCAATTTATGATGCAATGGTGAGATTGGCTCAGGAATTTAATATGCGTGTGCCCTTAATTAAGGGGCAAGGTAACTTCGGTTCAATGGATGGGGATTCTGCTGCTGCAATGAGGTATACAGAGGCAAAGCTATCTGAAGTAGCTTCCTTTTTAACGAATGATATAAATTTTAATACTGTGGCTTTTAAAGATAATTATGATGGAACTGCTAAAGAACCTGAACTTTTACCAGCTGAGTTTCCTAATTTATTAATTAACGGCTCTGAGGGCATAGCTGTTGGGATGGCAACAAAGATTCCACCTCATTGTCCAAATGAAATTATTTCTGCATGCTGTAAATTTGTTCTTAATCCAGAAATAAAAGATGATGAGTTATTTGAAATTATAAAAGGTCCTGACTTTCCTACAGGAGGAATTATTATGGGAAAAAGTGGTTTGAGGCAAGCTTATTTAACTGGAAAAGGCTCAATTCTTATCAGAGGCAAGCTTAACATTGAAAATAATAAAAAATCAAGAGATTCTATAGTCATCACCGAGATCCCTTTTTCAATAAAAAAATCTCAATTAATTGAAAGTATTGCAAAGGTAGCAAGAGAAAAGACGATTGAAGGTATCTCCGAGTTAAGAGATGAGTCCAACAGAGAAGGGGTAAGAATAGTCATTGACCTAAAAAAAGATATTCAATCTGAAGTAATCATTAATCAACTGTATAGGTATACATCTTTGCAAACATCTTTTGGGATAAATATGTTAGCACTTCATAATGGGATACCCCAAATTTTAACTCTAAAAAAAGCAATTAAATACTTTATTGAGTTCAGAAAAGATTTAATTTTTAAAAGAACTAAATTTCACTTAGATAAAACAAGAGAAAGGGCTCATATTTTATGTGGTCTATCAATTGCTTTAGAAAATATTGATGAAATGATTGAATTAATAAAAAATTCTCAAGATACAAATGAAGCAAAAAATAAATTATTAGAAAAAAAATGGTCGGTTGCAGAGGTCAAGGATTTAATAAAAATAATTAATGATCCTGAACATCCAGTCATTGATGACAAGTATATGCTTTCTGAAAGACAAGCAAAATCTATTCTTGAAATTAGACTGAGCAAACTTACAAATTTGGAAAGGAACAAGATCTCGGATGATCTTAATGAATGTAATAATTTAATAACGGAGTATTTAGAAATATTATCATCTTCGGAAAAACTCAATAATGTCTTAATAAATGAATTAAAATCAATTAGAGAAAAATTATCTGGTGAAAGAATGACCCAAATATCTGAGCATGAAGACGATATTGATGACGAATCCCTTATATCCTCAGAGGAAGTAGTTGTTACTGTTACACATAAAGGCTATGTCAAAAGAGTGCCTTTATCAACATATAGATCTCAACGAAGGGGCGGAAAAGGAAGAGCAGGTATGGCAACTAGAGAGGAAGATTTTGTTAATGAGGTGTTTGTAGTAAATACTTTATCTGCGCTTTTGTTTTTTTCTTCAAGAGGTATTGTCTATAAGTTAAAAGCTTACAAATTACCAATAGGTAATCCTCAATCCAGAGGAAAAGCATTAATCAATCTTTTACCATTACAATCAGATGAAAAAATAACCACTATTATGCCGTATGTATCTGATGATAATAATAACAACATTGTATTTGCAACTGCAAAGGGAAATATTCGAAGAAATAAACTTACTGATTTTCATAATATTAATGCTAATGGAAAAATTGCAATGAAGTTGATAGAGGATGATAAACTAATAAACGTAATTACTTGTTCAGAAAAATCACATATTTTTATTTCCACAAAGCTTGGAAAATGTATTAGATTTTTAGGAAAAGATGTTCGTTTATTTTCAGGAAGGACCTCTGTCGGGGTAAGAGGAATAAGACTTCAGAATAGGGATTCTGTAATTTCTCTTGCTATTTTAAAGAATATTAATTTTGATACATCTGAAAGGGATAATTACTTGAAATTTTCTAATGCTGAGAGAAAAAAAGAAAAAATTTCTATAAATCTAAATAAAGAAAAACTGAAATCTTTCAAAGATGAGGAACAATTCATTGTAAGCATTACTGACAAAGGTTTTGGAAAGAGAAGTTCAGCTTATGAATATAGAGTTACTAAAAGAGGGGGTATGGGGATAGCCAATATGCAACTTACTCCAAGAAATGGCGAAGAGATTGTGGCATCATTTCCGATAAAAAATACTGATCAGTTAATGTTAGTGACAGATAAGGGTAAGTTAATACGTTGCCCAGTTAATGGTGTAAGAATTGCTGGCAGACAGACTCAGGGTGTTACTTTATTAAATGTATCTGAAAATGAGAAAGTTGTATCTGTTGCTAAATTAGAAGAAAATGAGCAGTAAAAAAAAAATAATTGGAATTTATCCAGGTACTTTTGACCCTTTTACCTTTGGACACCTTGATATTGTAACTAGAGCAACGCACATAGTAGAAAAATTGATAATAAGTGTAGCGAAAAATCAAAACAAAACCCCGATTTTTTCCTTAAGAGAGAGAATTTCTATGATTAATGAATCCTTAACCGAGTTAGTTAAAAAAGATTGTGAAATTCTAGTTGTGGGCTTTGATGATTTATTGGTTGAACATGCAAAAAGATCTAATGCTCAAGTTATAATCAGAGGTTTGAGAGCGGTAGCAGATTTTGAGTATGAGTTTCAAATGGCAGGAATGAATGCTAAGTTATGTCCTGAAATTGAAACGATTTTTCTTATGGCTTCTGAGAATTTACAATTAACTTCAGCTAGATTTGTAAAAGAAGTTGCTTTTCATAGAGGGAATATTGAACCATTTGTTCCCAAAAATGTTATTGGAAAACTTAATAAAAAATTAAAAAGGAAGGAAAATCATGAAAAATCTTAAGAATTTAAATTTTTTAACAACTATTGCTATTTTTTTAAAAATTTTCAGCTCTGATGCTTCTGCTAACGTAAATGATAAACCGTTGATTCTTATGATCTTAGAAACAGGGGTTGTTAAAATAGAAACATACCCCAAATATGCTCCAAATACTGTTAAAAGAATAGTAGAGCTTTCAAATAAAGGATTTTACGACGGTCTAACGTTTCACAGGGTCATAAAAGGATTTATGGCTCAAGGAGGGGATCCTAATGGGGATGGAACAGGAGGCAGCGGTAAAAATTTAAAAGCAGAATTTAACGAATTAAAACATGAAAGAGGTATTATTTCAATGGCTCGTGCACAAGAACCTGATTCAGCAGATAGCCAGTTTTTCATATGTTATGACAAACATGAATTTTTAGACGGGCAATATACTGCATTTGGCAAAGTTATTGAGGGAATGCATTTAATTGACAGAATACCGGGTGGAAAAGGAAATAATGGAGAAGTTTTATCTAATCCGACTAAAATTATTTCTATGAGAACCAAAAATTAACTTTTTTTTTTATTGATAATTTGTTATTTCTCTTTTATATCTTTCAATATGCGCCGGTAGCTCAGTTGGTAGAGCACTCCCCTTTTAAGGGAGCTGTCATGAGTTCGAGCCTCATCCGGCGTACCAAATTATTATGACTAATAATGATAAAAATATACCTATAAAAATTATTGCTTTAAAAATAAGAAGTTATTTTTTTACAGGCATTGTAGTGACAGCCCCTGTCGTAATTACAGTTTGGATCGTAGTAAGCTTAGTCAATATTTTTGATAAAATTGTTACCCCTTTTATACCTAACACATTCAACCCGAATAATTACTTGCCAACCGAAGTTCCTGGTCTTGGACTAATAGTACTAATTACATTTTTGATTCTTATTGGATTTCTTACCGCTAATATATTTGGCAAATGGATTGTTAAAAAAGCAGAAATTGTTATCCAAAACATCCCATTTATAAAAGTTTTTTATAAGTCAATAAAACAAATACTTGAAACAGTGTTAGATGAAAGGCAATCAAAATCTTTTCGAAAAGTTGTAATGATTGAATATCCTCGAAAAGGTTTATGGATTATTGGTTTTACAACTGGTCCATGTAGTGGTGATATAAAAAAGAAGAATAGACAGAAACTTGTAAATGTCTTTGTTCCAACAACACCTAATCCAACATCTGGTTTTTTGTTAATGGTTCCCGAAAAAGAACTCAAATATCTTGATGTAAAAGTAGATGATGCAATTAAGACTATTGTTTCAGCAGGCATTATTCCGCCTAACCCGTCTTATCCTGTAAAATAATTTTCAATTTGTTTGTTTTGGAAGAATATTGATGTTAAAAAATCTTTTTGCTTTTTGTTTGTAAAGTTATCCGGGGCCATTTTCTTACTATGTAATCTAACATCCTCTAAAAAATCCATATCCTTGTAAGGATTGAAAAATTTCCAACTTGGAAGCCCAGTTTGTTTTATTCCAAAAATTTCTCCCGAACCTCTTATTAATAAATCTTGCTCAGCTATAAAAAAACCATCGTTAGAATTTTTCATTACAACTAGTCTTTGTAAACCTCTATCACTCAAATCATTGTGATGTAAAAGAATGCAATCAGATTTTATTTTTCCTCTTCCAACTCTTCCTCTTAACTGATGTAGTTGTGCTAAACCAAATTTATCCGCATGTTCAATTATAATTGCGCTAGCCTTTGGTATGTCGATACCGACCTCGATAAGACTGGTAGACAACAAAATCATGATATTTTCATTTCTAAACTTTTCTATAATTTCATTAATTTCATTTTTTTTCATTTTTCCGTGAATACAAGCCATTTGTTGCCCGAAGTATTTTTGAAGAAATCTCCTTCTTGAAATAATATTTTGTTTTTTTGGGTTTATTTCATCTTTTCCAATTTCAGGAACAACCCAAAAAATCTTTTCGTTTTTATAAATTTTTCTTTTTAGCCCCTGTATTAAATCTTCAATTTTATCATTACTAATCACAATTGTTTTAATTTCTTGCCTTCCTGGCGGTTTGTTTTTTATTACTGATACATCAATTTCTCCATATATTGCAAATGTCAAACTCCTCGGAATAGGAGTTGCTGACATTATCAAAATATGAGAATTTGGATTTTTTTTTTGGAGATTAAGTCTTTGATTTACTCCAAACTTATGTTGTTCGTCAATAACAATCAATCCCAAAGAATTAAAAATTATATCTTTATTGAAAAGTGATTGAGTTCCGATTAATAGATTGATCTTACCTAATTCTAATTTATTATATATATTATTTTTCTCTTTGATAGACAATTTGCCTGTCAGTAATGAAATGCTTAAGTTTATTTTATTAAACAGTTTTTTAAAATAATAAAAATGTTGATTGGCAAGAACATCAGTTGGAACCATGATTGCAACTTGAAATCCAGAGTTAATTATGTCTGCTGTTATCAAGGCAGATACAATTGTTTTTCCTGATCCAACATCTCCTTGAATTAATCTAAACATTCTTTTTGAGTTTAAATCATTCCTTATGTTAAAAATTGCATTTTTTTGACATTTAGTTAGCTTAAAGTCTAAATTACTCATTATTTTTTCTGAATTTTCAAAATTATTTATTTTATAATATTTCTTACTAACCTTGCTTTTCTTTAATTTTGAAATTACTAAAAAATTTGATAATATTTCATCAAAGGCAAGTCTTCTCCTGAATTTTTCGCTTTGTTCATTATTAGGGAAGTGTATTCTGTACAAGGATTTTTTAAAATCAAACCATTTATTTTGATTAATCAAATTCTTATCAATCCACTCAACTGGAGTTGACAATAATTTTATAAATTTACGATTATTGAGTATCAATTTTCTAAATTTTTTTTTATTAATTGAGCTTTTTCCCAAGTTATAGATAGGCTCAATAGATTCAAATTTTTCAAAACTTTCTTCTTTTAAAACACTTTCTGGATGAATTATTTGAAAATGCGTTAAAAAATCTTGTAAATTACCAGTAATCCTATATATTTTACCAAGACTATATATACTATTTATTATTCTTGTAGAAGTGTTGAAATAAAGTATATTAAAAATTTGTTCTGAATTATTTCTTGTAATAATCTTAGTTGGCATTCTTTTGTTATATGAAAACTTTATTTCTAAAACCTTTAAATCTAGTGAAACTAAATTGTAACTTACCATATGCTGAGATGTTACTTTTTCGTTGATAAGTTTTCTTTTGATAAATTCTTTTGGATAATGCATGAATAAATCTATAATCCGTTTTCCAAAAAGTTCTTCAATTTTCTTTATAAATTGACTTTTTTTGCTATTGATACTAGAGAATTCATCAAAAATCTCATATTTTTGACTATTTTTTTTATACATTTTATTCTTTATATTATAGATTACTATTAAAAATATTTAAATTTAACAAATGAATATTAAAAACTTAACAAAAAAAAAGAAAATTCTTTATAGATTAAAGTATAGAGGCGTAAAAGAATTGGATATGTTATTTGAAAAATTCTCTCAAAAATTTTTTGAAAATTTAACTGAGCAAGATCTCCATGAACTTAATGAGTTATTAGATATACCAGATTTGGAGCTATTGGATTTTATTTTAGAAAAAAAAACATTGCCGAGTAATCTTGATAACAAAACATTTAATCGTTTAAAAAACATCAATAATTAAATTGTTAATTGTACTATGTCTAACAATTTAAATGACGAAAATTATTATCTTGTCAAAGATTCTTTACCTTGGTTTTTGAGCAATTTATCTGAAAATGAAAATAAGCTTGTTTATATCGGCACTTCCAATACAGAGATTTTAAAACTTAAATCAATTTGTGAGAATATATTTAAAATAAATTGTATATATTTATTTCCTGAAATTGATTCGCCACTATTTTCTAATATTCCTCCAACTGATTTTAACAAAAATCTGAGGATAACTTCCTTAATGAATATTACTAATTTTAAACATCCAAAAATAGTTTTACTAACAACTTTTAAAGCTATTTTAACTAAAGTATTACCCTTAAAATTACTAAATAATAATTACTTAGAAATTCAAATTGGTATTGACGTATCTGTGGTGGAAGATTTTTTAATTAAAAATTCTTATAATAGAGTGGAAACTGTAAGAGGATATGGTGAATATGCAATTAGAGGTGATATTTTAGATATTTATTCTCCAGGCAATAACTATCCATTACGAATAGATTTGTTCTTATCCAAAATAGAATCAATCAAAATTTTTGATCCAATTACTCAATTAAGTTTAAGAAAAATAATTAAAAAATTTATATACCCATCTTCTGAAATTTTTATTAATGAGGAAAGTATTGAAAATTTTAGAACTAATTACAGACTTTTAAACCTTGCAGACGATAATGAATACTATGAATCAATTTCTCAAGGAATAAAAATTCAAGGATACGAAAAGTTTTTACCTTTATTTTATAAAGATTATTCATGTTTAGTATCAAGTATAAAAGATTATAAATTTATCATTAATGAAAATTTTAAAGAAAATTTATCAAAAAAATTTGATGACATTAAGAATGATTTTCTAAATTATGGGAATTTTTCAGAAGCTATATTTTGTAGGTATATTGCTTCGCCTGAAGAGATAATTAAGGGTATTTCAAAAGATATGATTAACTATTCTCATGTTATAAACTTTAATCATCAAAAAAAAGTTAAGCACTTTTCGAAACCCATAAATTTATCATACAAGTTAAATAGTGAAAAAAATAAGAATAAATTTTTACAATATGTAAAAAATAATCTAAGTCTATTTGACTTTCTTTTTACTTTAAAAAGTGACGCAACCAAAAAAAAATTAATGCATATCCTTAAAGATTTTAACAAAAATTTGGTTGATCTTGATAAAAATAAAAAGATTCTTTATGAGAAGAATAACATTTTTTTTTTAAAAATAGATATTTCTAATAGTTTTGAAATTATAAAAAATAAAAATAAAAATATACTTGTTTTTACGGAATCAAGCCTTTTTGAAAAAAAAGTTTTCACTAAATCGAGACCAAATATTAATCCTGAAAATTTGATCGAAGAAATCTCGAATCTCATTGAAGACGAAATTATAGTTCATTCAGAACACGGGATTGGAAGATTTAAAGGTTTAAAAAATATTCAATTATACGAAGCAATCCATGAATGTGTAGAAATTGAGTATTATAATAAAGATATTTTATTATTACCTGTGGAAAATTTAGAACTTATTTCAAGATTTGGAAGCAAAGATTCAATTGTTAGCCTTGATAAACTTGGTTCTCAGAACTGGCAACTACGAAAAGCTTTAATAAAAAAAAAGCTTAAAGATATAGCTTTTGATTTAATAAAAGTGGCTGCTGAGAGAAAATTAAAGACAGGCCAAATTATAATTCCTAACAACGATAATTATGTAAAATTTTCCGAAAAATTTAATTATATTGAAACTTCTGATCAACTTAAAGCTATCAATGATATTGAAAACGACTTATCATCAGGAGTTCCTATGGATAGACTTATATGTGGAGATGTTGGATTTGGAAAAACTGAAATTGCAATGAGAGCTGCTTTTATGGTCGCATCTGATGGACAGCAAGTAGCTTTTTTGTGCCCCACAACTTTATTGGTTAATCAACATTACAATAATTTTAAGAATAGATTTGAGGCTTTAAATATCTCAATTAAAAAATTTAGTAGATTTGAAAGCTTAAAAGAAAAAAAAGAAATAAGTGATTTTTTAAAAGATAATACCTTAAAAGTTTTGATTGGGACCCACGCTATTCTCAGTGAATCTTTTATTTTCAATAAACTAGGACTTTTAATCATAGATGAAGAACAAAGTTTTGGAGTTGAGCAAAAAGAAAAGTTAAAAAAATTGAAATCTAATGTGCATATTTTAACATTATCTGCAACTCCAATTCCGAGAACGTTACAATCCTCTTTGTTAGGAATTAGGGACTTAAGTATGATAAGGACCCCGCCAGTGGATAGATTGCCAATTAAAACGTATGTAACCTCATATAATAAAACTACCATCAAAAATGCTATTGAAAATGAATTACAGAGAGAAGGACAGATTTTTTATGTTGCACCAAAAATTAAAGATTTGAATATCATTTACTTAAATTTAAAAAAGATTTTTCCGAACAACAGCCTTGAAATTGCTCATGGCAAGTTAAATGGTAATGTTTTAAATAATGTTTATAAAAGATTCTATGAGAAAAAGATTGATATTTTAATATCGACATCGATAATTGAATCAGGATTAGATGTAACTAATGTAAACACAATTATTATTGAAAAACCAAATTATTTTGGATTGTCCCAATTATATCAGCTTCGAGGTAGGGTGGGAAGATCTTCTAAACAAGCTTTTGCATACCTAATACTACCAGAAGGACAATTAATCACTAATAATGCAGTAAAACGAATAGAAGTAATTTCAAAACTCGATCGTTTGGGAGCAGGTTTTACAATTGCAAGTCACGATCTTGATATAAGGGGCTCTGGTAATTTAATTGGAGAAGAACAGTCTGGTCATATAAAAGAAATTGGCATCGAGCTTTATCAAAAACTTATAAAAGATACTATTAGTGAAATACAAAATAATAAAAATATTGATGATGATTGGTCACCTCAAATTAATTTGGGTTTTCCAGTATTTATTCCAGAAAGTTATATTAAAGATTTGCAAACTCGCTTAAGTTTTTACAGAAGAATATCCAGAATTAATAGTCTTGAAAAGATTAAAGAAATTTTAGGTGAATTAGATGACAGATATGGCACAGTTCCAAATGAATTAATTAATTTAACTAAAGTTGTGGAAATAAAATATTTAAGTAAATTAGTCAATGTAAGTAAAATTACATCAGGTTCAAAAGGTTTCATAATTTCATTTAAAAATAATAAATTTAGTGGTATCAATAACCTTTTAGAATTAGTAAAGAAAAATAACAAAACCTTAAAGTTACGACCAGATAATAAACTAGTTTATTTAAGTAGATATAAAGAAAGTGAAAAAAAATTTAGAGAAATTAAAAACTTTTTAATTTTAATGTCTGAAATAAAATGAAAGAACGTAATTTAAAAAATAAATTTTTAAACCCAAACTGTACTCTAGGCTTTATTGACGGTTTGGACATATCGTTATTTCTATCTCTTTTACCCTATATTTCGTACTATTATTTTAATGAGCTAAAAGATAATGATTTTTTATTTTTAAGTCTCTCATTGGTCGTATGTTCGTACTTTATAAGACCATTTGCTTTAAAAATTTTATTTTTTATAAAAAAAAGACTTAAAGTTGAATGTGAAAAAATACTAAGTTTTAAGAATTGTTTCATTTATATTATTCCCTTTACCTACTTAAGCTGTTTTTTAATTCCAAACTTTAACAATAATATCTTATTAAATGTTTTAATTTTATTTTCAATAAGAATTATAATTGGAATTGTATTTGCCTTAAATTATAACTTTTTAAGTGATTATACTGTAAAAAATCCATCTTTTATGAATGTTAAAAAATTTGTATTTAAGTTTTTAGGTATAATGTTTGGGTTGCTTTTCGTAGAGTTTCTAAATCAAATTTATTCTAACAATGAGCTGAATAGTTGGTATTGGAAGATAAGTCTTTTGATTTTAATTGTTATTTCAATTTTTCATTTTTACATCAATAAAGATTATAAAGAAGAAAATTTTTTAATTGGTTTAATTATTGATTCAAATAGTAAGGCCTCGGATATTACAAATTTAATTAGATTATTACTTGGTAACTTGTTTTTTATATTACCTATTCTTTTTTTAATGATGATAATTTTACAAACTTGGCTTCCTGGAATTGTTAGACCTGAAAATTCTTTTTTTATTCAGTTTAAATTGAGTCATATACTCCTTTTTCTTTTATTAATGTTTTGTTTTCATTTTGTATTTCAACTTATTGGAAAAGAAAAAATAGTAACTTATTTTTCTTTTTTTAATATTTTATTATGTTTAATTTATTTTTTCTTTGTTGAACTTTCATCCTCGTATGGAATCAATTTTTTTCAATTTTATTTATCTGTAATTTCTGCTTGTGCCTTGCCATTGTCCTTTCATTTAAGAAATAATAATGTAAAACAGTTATTTTTAAGTTATAATTTATTTTATATGATTAATTCTGTCTTGATTATGGGAATAGTTTATTATTTAATATACTATAAATTAAACTACGATTTTGTTTATTTAATTATATTTTTTATATTTACTTTAAATATTTTGTTTAAAAGGTTAAAACTAGGTAAAGTTGATGAGTGAAAAAATTTCTGCTTACCATATATTGATAATGCATAAAGATTCTGCTAATTCCAGGTCAGAATTAACAAAAGATAAGGCTCACAAACTTATTAAAGATATACACACAAAAATTTCAAAGGAAGATAGTAAAAACCAAGTTATTTTTAAAGACTTTGCTATTAAATACTCTGATTGTGCTTCCGGAAAGTCAGGGGGTTTCCTTGGCGAGTTTGGTAAAGGAGTTATGGTAAAGGAATTTGAAGATGCTGCCTTCAAGTTAGGTGTAGGTGAGATGAGCAAACCTGTTGAATCTGATTTCGGTTTTCACATCATATTACGAGATGCCTAACAATAAACAAATAATTTTTATAACTCGTTTTGAAAAATGTTTAAAAATTGCATAATGTATTTTTTTTTTATTTATTACATTATTACCAATGGTAACTAATTAAAAATGAATGCTTTATTTGTAAGTGTAATAAAAAAAAAGAAAATATTAGTTGCGAACGAGGGAAGACTTCTAAAAAAATGTATTTTAGGTTTTCTAATTCTTTCTCTTGCTTTTCAAACTAATGACTTTGCGACAGTTGTAAGAACTTCACTGATTGATGCTTATTTAAATGTTTCAGTATTTGTTGCTTTTACTCTTTTTATATTTTTGGGTTTAGACTCACTTACAAATTTTGAAATTAAAAACTTTTTAAAAAAATCAAAAAAATTTCATGTACTATTTTCGTCGTTTTTGGGCTCTTTGCCTGGGTGTGGTGGAGCGATTATAGTTGTTACCCAGTTTATACAAGGTAGATTAAGCTTCGGTTCTTTAGTTGCAGTCTTGTCGTCAACTATGGGTGATGCAGCCTTTCTATTGCTTGCAAAACAACCGATGCAAGGTATGATTATTTTTATTATAGCTTTTTCAACGGGTTTAGTAACTGGGTATTTAGTTGATATTTTTCATAAAAGAGATTATTTATTGGATAAAAAAAAATTAAATGTTGAATTTGAAAGCATAAAAAAAACATTTGTTTCAAAATTTAATATTTTATGGATTATTGTTTTTTTCCCCGGATTGCTTATTGGTATTTTAAATTTAATACAGGTAAATGTTGATGACTATTTCTTTTTGTATAATGATTTCAGTGTTGTAAATACTATTGGCTCATTTGGCGCTGTGGTATCCATTTTTATGTGGACTTTAAATCCTTTGAGCGATTTTCAATGTTCAACAGAAAAATCACGTTCGTATCTCTCAAGGACTATTGATACAACTAACTTTGTAACAACTTGGGTTGTTTGTGGATTTTTATTTTATGAAAGTTTTATTTTTTTTTCAAATTTTGATATTAAAATTATCTTCGATATTTGGAAACCAGTTGTACCTTTAATAGCTATTTTCATGGGATTTGTTCCGGGTTGTGGACCACAAATCCTGGTAACTACATTTTATTTAAATGGTATTATTCCTTTTTCGGCTGAGATTGGGAATGCTATATCTAATGATGGCGATGCACTTTTTCCGGCTATTGCTATCCTTCCAAAAGCTGCGATCATAGCAACACTTTATAGTGCGATTCCAGCTGTTTTAGTTTCCTATACTTATTTTTTTGTATTTGAAAACAATTTTTAGTAACTTTACAAATATTAATATAGGTTTAAAAATAATATCGATCAAATTATAAAATGATAATAAATAAAATGAAATGAGCAGTTACGTTTATTATTTTATGAATTCAATTATAATGGTTAGATAAATTGTATGCTTTTTAACTTAGTCAATGTTAAGTACAAATTTGAGAATCAAGAGATTTTAAGACCATTAAACTTTAAAGTTAATAGAGATGAGCACTTGCTTATCCTTGGACCTTCTGGTTGTGGAAAGACAACTCTAATTAATTTGATGGGTGGCTTATTAAAACCAACATCAGGAGAAATTTTTTTTGAAGGTAAAAATTTGTTATTACTTAATGAAGATGAATTAGACAAAATTCGTTCAAAAAACTTTGGATTTATTTTTCAAAACTTTTACTTAATTAAACACTTAAATATTGAACAAAATATAATGTTAGTTCAAGATAATACTAACAAGGAAAGAATTAATCTATTAATTAAAGAGCTAGGTTTAAAAGATATAAAAAAAAAATTAGTTAAAAATCTTAGTTTTGGTGAGGCACAAAGGGTAGCTATTGCAAGAGGGGTTGCAAACGAAGCAAAAGTAATTTTTGCTGATGAACTTACTTCAGGATTGGATGATAAAAATACTGAAAAAGTAATGAAACTTATTTTTAAGCAAATAAAATTAACAAATTCAACTTTAATAGTCTGTACTCATGATAAAAGAATCAAAGGACTTTTTAAAAATGTATTGGAAATTAAATAATGAGTGATCTAAAGTTTGTATTTTTTTCATTAAAATATAGGTTATTAAATACTTCATTATCTTTAATTTTGATCGTTTTTGGAGTATTTACAGCACTAATTTTAGCTCAGTTAAATAATCATTTTAACAATAGGTTAAAAGCTGATGGAAAAAATATTGATATCGTTGTTGGTGCCAAAGGAAGTCCACTTCAAATGGTTTTATCCACTGTTTATCATGTCGATATTCCAACTGGAAATATTTCATTAGATCTAGTTCAAAACTATATTCAACATCCTCAAATTGAGAATGCAATTCCACTTGCACTTGGAGATAATTGGAATGGATATAGAATTGTTGGTACTACATTTGATTATATCGAACACTATAATGCAGAAATATTTAAAGGAAGAAAATGGGAAAATAATTTTGAAATAATAGCAGGTTCTTCCATTGATGTTCAAATTGAAGAAACCTTTTACGGCTCTCATGGTTTATTAGATTCCAACAACCAACATGAAGATGAGAAATATAAGGTCGTAGGAATTTTAAAACCAACCAACACTGTTATTGATAGATTGCTTTTAACATCAGTTGATTCAGTTTTGAGCATTCATGATCATCCTCAGATAAATGAGAGTAATGTAAATTATCGAAATAAACCAGAACAAAAAAATAGTACTATAAAAGTTGATACCTTACCCAAAGAGCATGATCATCATGAAATTAAAACAAGTCATGAAGAACATAATCATGAAGAAAATAAAAACACTCACCACCACCATGAGCATCATAAAGTTGAAAGCTCAAATAACAAAAAGAATACCAAAAATCTAAACTTAGATAATTTAATCGAAAATAAAATAAATAATGACAAAAATATAGTAAAAAATTCTTTTGAAAAAAAAACCTCTGAAATTACTGCAGTTTTAATTACCACTAAATCTCCGATTGCAAATGTTAATTTGCCTCGTCTTATTAATAGAGAAAGTTCGTTGCAGGCTGCCAATCCAGCATTAGAGATTACCCGTCTGACATCAATTTTTGGTTTGAGCTCTAAAAGTTTGACCATCTTTTCTTCAATTTTAATTATAATTTCAATCTTAAGTATTTTTGCTGGCTTAATTACTAATTTGGATAATAGAATGGGAGAACTTGCAATATTAAGAGCCATTGGTTATTCAAGAAAAAGAATTTTTAAAATAATTATTTTAGAGGGAATGTCAATTGTTGGAATTGGTCTTTTTATTGGAATTTTAGTTGGGATAGTAGGTTTTGAAGTTCTAACCAAAATCATTATTCCATTAAATACAATTCAGGCAAATTTTCAGTTTAATCTAAGCTTTTTTTTAATAGTTTTTACTGTGATTTTATCAGGTTATTTAGCAGCCATTTTTCCAGCAATGAAAGCATCAAAAATAAATGTTGCACATCAACTTACAAAAAATGTATAAATACATTCAGTTATAATGAAGAGTTTTAATTTAAAAATACTTATTATTTTCCTAATTTCCTTTTATTTTAAGGAATTAAATACATTTGAAATAATCGATGGTGATCTTGAGCAACCAAATGAATTACTTTCTGCTGTTGATGATTTTATAGATTTACCGACTGGAGGTATTTCGTGGAAAACATTTAGTGAAACCGGAATGAATGAATATTCCTTTACTGACGATAATGGAAATGATTGGATTGGTTTTCGTCCAGTTTTTAAAGAAAAAATTAAAAATTTAGAATCTAGAGAAGTTTTAATCCAGGGTTACATGTTTCCTTTAGAACAAGATGAAAAACAAAAATTATTTTTACTGGGCCCCTTTCCACTTACTTGTCCGTATCATCCTCATACTTCCTCAAATCTATTAATTGAGGTTCATGCTATTAAGCCGGTTAATTTTTCATATGATGCTATCAACATTAAAGGCAAATTAGAGCTTGTACCTATAGATGATGAATTTAACATTTTTTATCGTCTTAAAGATGCTAAACAAGTTTTTGGCTAGTTTGATAAATTTAAGATTAGTATTTTTTAACAAAAAATTTGATCTACATAAAAACATCGGTAAAATCTTCCTCCAGAAATATAGTCTTGATATTTTAATTTTAGTTTTTTTTCAATTTCTTTTTTCTTGAACTGTTCTTTTTTTATTTCTGCCATCTCCAGAAATAAATAATACTGCAGCATTGCACCATTTTCTGATAATTCTTTTGATTTAATCATTTCTTTAATTTTTGAAATAGAGCCTAAAAATCTTTTATTTTCTAATTTACAATTCGTTGAACCATTGCAATTACTCTCAATTTTTTTTTCAGCACAAGTATTTATTTCTGAGAAGGTATCGTTACTTTTTTCACATTCAATATAGTACTCATGCGAATATCTTTGAACACTGCAAGCGTTTAAAAATAAAAGAAAAAATATAAATAAGATTTTAATCATCATTTAAATATCTATCATTGTCTAAAATATTCTTAGGGCATTCGTACTTCTTTTCAGAGAGTTCAATTCTCTTTTGACCCTGAATAATATTATAAACACAAAATTTCTTTCCATCTATTTCAAATGATTTTGCTAACCCCATACCCATTGGGCCAGCAAATGTCTTTTCATTCTTAACTTTTTTATCGTTAATAATATGAATTTTAGCTTCATTACTATAACTCAAAGTTTGCAAAGAAATATAAATAAGTGTAAATGCAACTGAACTCATAATATTTGATATTATTATAAACTAAATTTATAAATTTTTTCAATTTAAATTCCCACCAAGCATTTTAAAAAAATTTCTTAAGAAGTCATTTTCAAAATTTCTTAAATTTTTATAAGCTACATGCTGGTCATATTTTTTTAAATCAACTTCTATTCCCCATAAAGATTTGTAATCATGCGGAAGCGAGCCATATCTTAGGTCTGCTATTACAGTACTATAATCAGGATGCAAAAAAATAAAGTTTTGAGAAAAATTTGCAAATCTCAGTATATCCTGCCTATGAATTGAATTTTCAGGAATCTCAGAGAATATTGTGTTTTTATTAATAACATTTAATCTATCACCCTTTCTATGACTCTTAACTGAGAATAATGGGATATAAACTGCATTCAGATAATAAAAGTTCTTCGTTTGATAAATACTTCTCCAAAGAATATTATTACCAAAGGTTGGTTTTAATAATATTCGTTCAATCTTATGATTTCTTTTTTCAGCTAAATCGATTACGTACTTTTTAATCTTTTCTTTTTTTACATAGCCAAAGACAAGATAAATTAAACATAGTAAAGTTCCAATTTGAACAAATACTCTGGATTTTTTCAATAAAAACACTGTAAAGAATAAAAGTAATAAAATTGAAAAAAATGGATCAACAACTGAAATTAAATTCCATGATATTCTATCATTAGAAAAGGGCCAAAATAGACTAGTTCCGTAGCTTGTGCAAGCGTCTAATAGACCGTGACTAATAAAACCTATGAATATGTAAAGATATATATTTTTAAATGAAGATTTTGATTTATTTAATAAAAAAAAAAAATACAAGCTAAAAAAAGACTACCAAAAGGACTAAAAATTAAAGAATGTGTAAAATGTCTATGAAAGTCAATAAATAGTAGTGGATCATTGTCTGATTTAATTAAAACATCAATATCTGGAAAAATACCTCCAACTGCTCCTAAAATTGATGCTTGTTTTAAATGATCTTTTTTTGAAATTGATCCCGCTAAACTTGCACCAATCAATCCTTGGGTAATAGGTTCCATTATCTTATAATCAACAAAATATATTTTTTAAATTATCAACGGGTCAGTTATACCAAATACTTGAAATAGAATAAAAACAATTATTCCACTTAAAAAAAGATAATAAATAGTTGGAATTATAGTAATTCTAAGAGTTGCTCCTTCATTACCCAAAAGTCCCACTGTCGCTGAGGCAGCTACTATATTATGGATAGCTATCATATTGCCAGCCGCCGCACCTACACTTTGTGCGGCGACCATTAGTGCTCCTGAAATATTGAGTAAATTTGCCGTTTCAAATTGGAATTGGCTTAACATAAGATTACTAACAGTATTGGATCCAGCAAGGAAAGCACCAATTGCTCCAATTGCAGGAGCAAATAAAGGATAAAACTGCCCCATAAGCTCTGAGGTTCCTTTTGCCATTGCTATTGGCATACTGGGAATATCAAGTGTATTTATTCCTGAGTTAATCATTATTCTTACAAGTGGAACAGTAAAAATTAAAACAAATGCTGCGCCAAATATTGTTCTAGAAGATTCACTAAAAGCATTTGAAATTTGAGGAAAACTCATTTTATGCATAATAAATGTTAATATGCAAACGAATACAAGTATCCCTCCAGGAAGATAAATAATTTGAAAACCTGCATCAATGTCATTTTCACCTAAAATATCTAAAATTTTAAAATCCAAAGATTTTAAAAAAAAACTAATTGGTTCAAAAGTTCTAGTTAGAATTAGAAAAAAAGCTAAAGCTAAATATGGGCACCAGGCTAAAAAATTACCTATTTTTCTATTGTTTATATTTTCCATTTTTCGCTCAGAGTTAATTGTCCATTTGGAAGAGGATTCTGGGGTCTTAGGAAAGTCCCATTTATCTTTGGGAACTAAAAAATTGAATTTTACTGCAGTGCTTACTAAAGCTAAACCCATTAATCCACCTAAAATAGAGGGAAATTCTGGACCTAGAAAAACTCCTGCAAGTGCGTATGGAATTGTAAAACTTAATGCTGAAAATATTGCAAATGGAAAGATTGAGATTCCCTCAAACCAGGATTTATTTTTACCAAAATATCTTGTCATGATCATTACAAGTAACATAGGCATGAAAGTTCCACATACAGAGTGAATTAAAGCAACCTCAGTCACTATTATTGAAAAGTAAGAATCCCATTCTAGTCCAATAATATTCAATTGTTCTGTTATTTCTGATTTATTTAATCCCCCTTGCACTCCGACAATCATTGGTGTTCCTACAGCTCCAAAAGATACAGGTGTTGATTGAATCATCATTCCGAATACTACAGCAGATAATGGGGGGAAACCAATTGCGACCATTAAAGGAGCTGCTACTGCAGCCGGTGTCCCAAATCCTGATGCTCCTTCAATAAAACACCCAAACAACCATGCTATCAAAATGACTTGAATTCTTCTATCCGGACTAATGTTTGAAAATCCTCTTCTAATTGTCATGATTGCCCCAGAATATTTCAAGGTATTTAATAATAATAATGCACCAAAAATTATCCAGACAATTCCGATACTTATTACCAAGCCTTGAAGAATGGAAGCTGATATTCTTATGAAACTTACTTCCCAAAAAAAATATGCTAAAATACAAGTACAGATAAAAACAATTGGCATTGCAATTTTCGCTGAAAGTTTAAAACCAATAAGAAATAAGCCTGCTAATAAAATTGGAGAAAAGGCTAAAAAAGTGTAAGTAAAATCTTCCATATATTTTGATGCTTATTTAAAATAAAAAAAATACGTGTAGTTATTTTTAATATTTATAAAGTAATTAATATAATATATTCATCTTTTATATTATATTTTTAATGAATTTTTTGAAAATATTATTATTTTATGAATATGTATAATACGTCCATTTTTGATAGATCAGAATCGCAGCTTAATTCTTTTTTAAAAAAAAAAATTTCTAATTACAGCAGGTATAGAAACTTTGACTTTGGTAGTTCAGACTCTAATTATGTTTCTAAATTATCACCATTTATATCACATAGGATAATACTAGAATATGAATTAGTTTCTAAAGTGCTTGAAAATTATAAATATTCTGAGGTAGAAAAATTTATTCAGGAAGTATTCTGGAGAATCTATTGGAAAGGATGGTTAGAGCATAGACCAAGTGTTTGGTTTGATTATGTTAAATCGGCCAATCGAAATGATAATTTTAAAGATTTAATCAAAGCATACAACGGAGAAACTAAAATAGAATGCTTTAATGAGTGGGTAAGAGAATTAAAAACAAAAAATTATCTTCATAATCATGTGAGAATGTGGTTTGCTAGTATTTGGATATTTACTTTTAATTTGCCATGGCAGATGGGAGCTAATTTCTTTCTAAAACATTTATTTGATGGAGATGCTGCTTCAAACACACTTAGCTGGCGATGGGTTGCAGGATTACAAACAAGAGGCAAACACTATCTTGCAAGGAGCATGAATATCAAAAGGTATACTAATAATAGGTTTGCAAATATTGACCTTAATGAGAATGCGCTTCCAAAAGAAGAATCTACATTTTATTCTATTGAAAATAATTTACTAACTTCAAATTTTGAACCCAAAAATGAAAATTTATTGGTTTTCGAAAATGACTTACATGTTACCTCAAGAAAAATATTATTTCAAAATTATAAAAAGATTTATGTGCTATTACTTAGTAATAGCAACCGAAGAATTGAACTCAGTGAAAAAGTTATTAATTATAAAAGTGAATTGTTGAACGATTTCAAAAAAGAATTTAAGAATAATATTATTAGTGTAAATGCATCTAATTTCCAGGAATTAATAAATGATATTATAGAAATCGATATAATTTATCCTTTTATTGGTGAGAATTTAGATTTCATATTAAATTTTAAAAATGAAATTAAACAAAAAAAGTTTAATTTTATTTTCAGAAAAGAGGATATTTTTTGTTTTAAATTTGCAAAAAAAGGTTTTTTTAATTTTAAAAAAAATATTCCAAAAATAATTGAAGAATTTGAGTTATAAAAAATTGATTTATACAGTAAAATAAATAAAATAAGATCATGAAATCTTTCGAAAAAAAAGTTTTAGATTTTTGTATTAAAAATAAGCATAGGGTTACTAAGTCTCGGTTGAATGTGCTGAAGATTGTTTCTTCAAGCAAAAGACCCATTAAAGCTTATGATATCTTATCTGAACTGTCAAAACTCGTAAAGAATCCAAAACCACCAACAGTATATAGAGCAATTGACTTTTGGAGAGGTATTAACTTTATTCATAAAATTGAGAGTTTAAATGCGTATACAATATGCGAATCTGACAAGCCTCATAAAGGAACTCAATTCATGATATGCAATGATTGTGGTGCTGTTACCGAATCTCATTTTGGAAAACTGCCATCTATATTCAAAAAAACTCTACAAGAAAATATGTTTGAACAAAAAAGTTGGAGCATAGAGATTACAGGTATATGCAGAAAATGTTTATAAAAAAATATTTTAACTAAAATTTTGACTATTATGCTTAGATTCAAACATTATGAATAGTTTATATGCACTTCTCAAGTACTAAAGATTACATATCTACTTTAGATTTAACTGTTGCTGTTAATGCAGCTATTTCCCTAGAAAAACCGTTGCTTGTCAAAGGCGAACCAGGAACAGGAAAAACAGAATTAGCTAGACAAGTCGCAAAAAGTTTAAATTTAAAAATCATTGAGTGGAACATAAAATCGACAACCAAAGCTTCTCAAGGATTGTATGAGTTTGACGCTATAAGCAGATTAAGAGATAGTCAAATGAAAGTAAATATTGATAATATTGAAAAATATATTAAAAAGGGAAAAATTTGGGAGGCTTTTGAATCCAGTGAAAAATTAGTTTTACTCATTGACGAAATTGATAAAGCAGATATTGAATTTCCAAATGATTTACTGCAAGAATTAGATAGAATGGAGTTTTTTGTTTTTGAAACTAATAAACTAATTCAAGCAAAGTCTAGACCAATTATAATTATAACTTCAAACAATGAAAAAGAATTGCCAGAAGCTTTTTTAAGAAGATGTTTTTTTCATTTTATTCAATTTCCGGAAATTGAAACATTAAAAAAAATTGTTAAAGTGCATTTTCCTGATATAAAAAAACAATTATTAAATGCTGCTATTTTTAAGTTTTTTGAAATAAGATCAGTTCCAGGTCTTAAAAAAAAAACCATCTACATCTGAGGCTTTAGATTGGATTAAATTGCTGCTTATTGAAGATTTGGAACCCAGTGATTTAAAACAAAATTCTAAAGAAATTCTCCCTAAACTTTATGGAGCTTTAATCAAAAACGAGCAAGATATACAACTTTTTGAGCAATTGGCATTTATGTCAAGAAATAACGATTGATTTAATGTTCTTAGAATTTTTTATAAAGTTAAAAGCTTCAAATTTGCCGGTTTCTCTGAATGAATATTTAACTTTATTAAAAGCATTACAGTTAAATTTTATTCAATATGATATTGAAGAATTTTACTTTTTAACCAGAACTACGTTAATAAAAAATGAAAACCTGATAGATAAGTTTGATGTTATTTTTGGTGAACACTTTAAGTCTATCGAAAAGATCCAATTTGAAGATGTTGCTAAATTTTTTAGTATTCCTAATCATTGGATAGAAAAGTTATTTGAGAAGGAATTTTCTAAAGAAGAAATGTTAAAAATAAAGTCCTCCGGTGGTTTCAAGAAACTTATGGAAAAATTTAAAAAAAGACTTGAAGAACAAAAAAAAAGACATGAAGGTGGAAATAAATGGATAGGAACTTCTGGAACCTCACAATTCGGTGCTTATGGTTATAATCCAATGGGAATTAGGATCGGACAAAGTGAAAGCAGACATCGAAAGGCTTTAAAGACATGGGACAAAAGAAGATTCAAAGATTTCGATGATTCAAAACAATTAAACTCTAGGGGTTTACAAGTTTCCTTAAAACATTTGCGACAATGGGCTAGAACAAGCATAGAAGAAGAGATTGACATTAAAAATACTATTAATTTTTCTGCTAAAAATGGTTATTTAGATATAAAAAAACAAAAACAAAAAGAAAATTCTTTAAAAGTTATTCTCTTTTTAGATGTTGGTGGCTCAATGGATGATCATATAAAAAAAGTTGAGAGTTTATTTTTTGCCGCTAAAAGTGTTTTTAAAAATTTAGAATACTTTTATTTTCATAATTGTCTGTACGAGGGTGTTTGGAAAGATAATAAAAGAAGATGGAGCGAAAGATCTTCTACAAATGAAATTATAAGAACTTATGGTAAAGATTTTAAATGTATTTTTGTTGGTGATGCCTCTATGAGTCCTTACGAGATATTGATGCCCGGAGCTAGTAATGAACATTATAACCAAGAATCCGGAAAATTTTGGTTGAGTAGAGCCCTTTCAAAATGGTCCTCTAGTTTATGGATAAATCCCGTTCCAGAAAATAAATGGCAAATAACTGAATCGATAAGCATTATAAAAAAAATTTTTTCAAATAGAATGGTTCCATTAACTCCTCTTGGTATAAAAGAGGGAACAAAACTTTTATCTAAAAGATGGGTAAATTAACTATCAGATTGTAATAATATTTTAAATAGTTATTTTAAATACATGCGAAATAATATCATAGTTTTATTCTTTTTATTTTTTTTTTCGAATACAAATTACGTATTCAGTCTTCCTAAGTGTAATGGTAACTTTGTTGAACACTGTTTTGGTGTAATAAACCACTCCAATGGAGAAAAATATGTTGGAGAAGTTAAAGATTACAAATACAACGGAAAAGGGACCTATTTATATGTTAATGGTAATAAATATGTTGGTGACTTCAGAGATGGTATTCAACATGGTAACGGGGTTTTTGATTTTGCTAACGGTGATAGATACGAAGGTGGTTTTAAAGATGGACTTTTCCATGGATATGGTAAGGCAAAATTTTCATATGGAGAAGAATATGAAGGAGACTATTTTGAAGATTTACCCCACGGCTTTGGTACACAAATATTTGAAGTGGGTGATAAGTACATTGGCCACTTTAAATTTGGAAATAGAGAGGGTAATGGCACCTATACATTTTCAAATGGCGATATATATGAAGGAGAGTTTAAGAACAATCTATTTGACGGTAGAGGGGTACTCACAAAAAAAAATGGTGACAAAAAAAAAGGGATTTTTAAAAATAATAAGTTTATAGATGAATAACAAAACTTAATCCCAAAGTAACTAATTTGATTTTATATAAAACCAAACTTTAGAATTCAAAACATTCTTTCTGAAAAAAATATTGATGCATTGAATACATAGATAATTGAAGATGCAATTATGTTTAATCTAGCTTTTCTTCTAGTTAAATTTAATTTCTGGATATCACTGTTATCAATTTCAACCTTTGTCTTTAATTTTTTTTTATAAACTTCAAAACATATTATTAATAAAAAAAGAAGAGATGTAAGAGTAAAGAAATAAATATCAAATGCTTCCAAAAACTCAAAATTTACTACTAATGATTCAAATATTAATAAACTTGTAAACACAGACATTGTGCCTAAAAGAATGGGAATACCACAACACAAAAAATGTGTTAAAGTAAAATAAAATAGAACATAAGAAGAGTAATACTTAAACATTTTTTTATATTAATAAAAAACCTTTAACAAAAAATTAAAATGTCTGCCAGGAAGTTGTACAGTGTCTTTTTTTGATTCCAAATGACTTCTTCCAACTACATCTAATAAATTCAAAGCTGAAAATACTAAATGTCCAGAGATTGTGGAATAGGAAAAATCTTTTGTAACATCAAAATCAAGTCTAGAATGTCCACCTGTGCGCGTTTGAAAAGGTCCAAGAAATCCTTTACTAAAATAATGATTATAAGTTAAGTTTGAATCTAAACTATCTCCTAATAGCTGCAAACCGGCATTAACTTTAGATTGAGGAACTCTTGTAATAGCTTTATCAGTAGATGTTTTATATCCTTTAATGAAGTCAAACATAAAATTTGTTAGAATGTTAAATTCATTTATACTTGCAAAATTATATCGACCAGAAACCTCAAGGCCTGTAAACATTGCATTATATTGTTCATGAATAACATTGTTAAAATCTTCACCCTCGACTGCTACAGTTGTACCGTCTCTATCCGCAGCTATAAAATTATCAATATAATTTAAATATGTTTCAACTTGTAACTTGTCTAAATCATTTTTGTAAATATTACCTAATGAAAAATTGTAAGAACTTTCAGTTGTTAGGGTAGATTCACCATTCTCAAAATTTTCAACAGCATGATGTGCCCCATTAGCAAATAGTTCAACTGGATTTGGTGCTCTTTGGGTGAAATCAAAACCAATAAATGAAGTATTATTTTCTATAAATTCTTTTCTTGCCGTGGATGAAAAGGATACTGGAAAGAAACCTTTTTCATTGCTTGAATTTTTAAGGTTCACAGATTCAAGACGACCACCAAGATCTATTTCAATAGTATTATATTTGAATTTTTCCAAAACAAATAAACCAAAACTATTTGTTTTTGTTTTTGTTAAATGAACTTCCTCATCTCCTTTAGCTCCTTGATCGAGATTCTGATAATGAAACCCTATTAATCCCTCAAGGTTATTTGAAAATAAGGATTTATGATTTAGTGAGGTTTTAATTTCGTAAGAGTCATTGAAAAACTCTATGTTATGTTTATCAGCTAGAACTCTTTCCGCATGACTATATTCTGAAACAGTTCCTTCTAAGTTTACTTTTTCAAATAAACTAGAATCTAAAGCAATACCGGCTTTGAAATTAAAAGTATTTCTTGTAGGATTAATTGTAGTTCTATTTTCCACACCTTCACCTCCCGGCAAACTATATTCAGCTTCCAATTTGTCTGCAGCAATCCCGAAAAAATTTTCACCATTATTGTAAGTAAATCCAAATCCACCTGTAAAATTTGACTTCGCAGAATTGCCTTGATTGGCTGATGTATTTGCTAAATTATAAGAACTAGCACTTAAAAAACTTCCCATCCCCCTAACTGTATAATTATCAATTGATTTGGTACCCTTAAGAGCCGACTTAAGTTCACCACCGGAAGTGCTGTAACCAAAACTAGCCTGAACACTTTGATCGATAATCGGTGTATCAACAGCAATTAAAGGATTAATAATATTTACAACACCTGCGAAAGCATTATTTCCATATAGCAATGTTGCAGGACCTTTAATAATCTCTATCTTATCAATCAAAAGTGGGTCATAACCCACTATGTGATCTGCTGCAAACTCAGAAACGTCACTTAGAGAACTATTATTTTGAAGAATTCTTACCCTTGAATTTGACATACCTCTAATCAATGGTCTAGAAGCGTTACCTAAACTTGTAGAGGATAAACCAGGTAAATCATTCAATATACCTCCAATTGAGTATTGTCCTTTTTTTTCAAGCTGATCATTTTCAAAAAGTATGTTTCCACGATCACCGTCAAAATTTGATGAAGGTTTAATTTTTGAAGTAACGAATAAATCAGGTGCAGAAAAAATAGTTTCAAGATTTTCAGCGCTAGCCTGGTTTACAAAAAATATTATCGTCAAGAATTTTAATGAATTTTTCAAAATGATATACCTTTTTTTGAAAGATTAAAGTGTTATAATATAACAAATATAGTAGTGTTATAATATAACAAATATAGTTTTGTCAACACAACACTTTTCTTTTTTTGGAAATAATTAAGGTATTAAAATTTTGGTAGAGCCATTAATTTTAACGCTTGAAAAAATATTTGTTTTAAATTAAATATATAAGTATGAATTATCCTAAATTTTTACTAGTTATGTTTTCTGTAGTATGTTTTATTCATTCTACTACATTTAGTAATATTAATGATTTTTGTTTAGAAAAAATAGAACATCAAAGTCAGGTTCAAGAAATCTCCGTTCATGATAAATCTTGCCATAATCAAAATAATAACGTTGATAAAAGTAATATAAAGTTATGTTTGGATTGCCAATGTTATTTGAAAAATGTTTTAACTCATAAAAATCATATATTATCAATGATTAATTTTGGTAATTCGTTCGAAATTTTTTTAATTTCTAATCATTATTCATTAATAAGTGAACTAAAAGATCCACCTCCTAAATATACCTCCTAATAATTATTAAAAAATAGAGAGACGTATGTCTTTCTTTCGTAAATTTTATTTGGAGATTATATGTTTAAATATCTTATATTTGGACCTTTTTTATTTTTAGTTTTTACAACTGATGTCAAAACTAGACCTATTTCTTATCCTAATGGTTGGACAATCATGCAGATGAATGACGTAAACAAAAATAGTGTTCACATTCACTTGAGCCCTTCAGTAAAATATTCTCTAGGCTATAGAGCAGAATATTGGAGAAAAAAAGAATGGCAATTTCATGGTGCACAATTTAACTATCTGATTAATCGAATTAATACTTCAAAATCACAATCAAATTTTTATATTAGGAATGGAGTTGGTGTGGCCCTAAGTAATTATAAACATTTTCAGAATAAAGTCTTGCCAAGTTTTTTTACTGGACTTTTATTTGATTGGGAAAATAGAAATTATTTTGTGAGTTACGAAAATAGAATAAATAATAGTTTATCGATAGAAAAATTTTATCAACAAAAATTACGATTCGGACTAGCTCCTTATATTGGTAAATATGGAGATCTTCATACATGGTTTATGTTTCAGATTGATCATATGCCGAATTCTTCAGATAATTTAGTTTTCACACCTTTCTTAAGAATCTTTAAAGGTGATTATTTGGCTGAAATAGGACTAAGTTATCACAACGATTTTTTGTTTAATTTTATTAAAAGATTTTAGGAGATTATAATGAAATTATTTTTACCAATTTTAATTTTAATTCTTTTTTTACTTACAACAAATACAAAATTAGAATCGAAAGTTTTACAAGACAATAAGATTTTGTACGTTTCAGTGAATGGATTAGTTTGTGATTTTTGTGCCAGGTCAATTGAAAAAATTTTTAAAAGAAAACAATCTGTTAAAAGTATTGATGTAAATTTAGAAAAAATGTTAATTACTATTAATTTAAAAGAGGGTGAGAATTTAACTGATGAAACAATAAAAAAATTAATTTTAGATTCTGGTTACGAAGTTGTAGAGGTGTTTCGTGAGAATTAGTAGATATAAACAAATGCTTGTACCCGTATTGAGTTTATTCACAAGTTTTAGTACTTTAATTTGTTGTGCTATTCCATCCCTACTTGTTGTTATTGGAATGGGTGCTGTGTTAGCAAGTTTTATATCAATATTTCCATGGTTGATTATTATATCTAAATACAAAGTTCAGGTGTTTGCTGTAGCAGGACTTTTATTAATAATTACTATTTATTTATTTTGGCGATTTAAGAATGCACCTTGTCCATTTAATATTAAGCAAGCAAAGATCTGCAACAGGCTAAAAATTATAAATTTGAAAATTATTATTGTTTCGTCAGTTATTTACTTAGTCGGATTTTTCTTTTCTTTTTTAGCTGATGATATTTTTTTTTAGTAGATGATTTTTGATTTACAGTAATTAATTTAAGTATAGAATATTTGATCTACAGATTATTGCTACAAAACTAAAAAAAAATACTAGCAATCAGGAATAGTACAATGACTAGAATAAGCAAAAACCAGAAACCCTTTTTTACCAAATCAAATGTATTCATGTATTGCTCTAGCTCATTATTACGAGTTTATATTAGAATATTTTTTTTATGATAACAACTAGAATAACTTGAATAATAAAAAAGAAAAATTGTATAAATAAGATTTAATAATATATTATATTACTCGTTATTAATCTAGATCATTTGCTCTAAAAAAGATGAGGAGTCAATTTTCATTAAAATTGATGTTCTATTTTTTAATGCTGAATGTGGGGTTCTGTGCAGTATACCTTTTTTTCCTCCCCGAAATAAAGCAATATCCCAATTTTTAATATGTTTGATTTTTGATTTGTCCTTAACAATAAATTTATTAGATTTACCCTTAAAAAATGCTTCACGATCTGCTGCATGATTAGGTAATAATTCAGTACCTTGTCCGGCATAAGTTACTAATAATCTGAATGGCACCATGTCTACATGGTAACGCTTGCAACCTCTTTTTGTTCCAATGCAAAAAAAAACTGTATTTTCCTCTAAAAGTTTAGAAAATAACTGACATAATTTACTCATATCTTTAATCCATAGATTAAAGAAAGGATTTTTCTTAATTTTAATACTTACCTTATCTTCAAAAAGCTGAAGAATATTATTTTCCGCATTAGAGTAATCTACTAAACCTTTAATTGTAGGAAGTGATTCACATAACTCTTCGAAAAATATTGCTGAATTAAGTGGGATATCTCTTTCAATTATTTTTAAATTTTGAATTTCGTTTTTAAATTCTAATACTTTTCTATTAATTTTAGTGTTAAAATAATTCATAATGTATTGTTATATTATAACATTATACTTTAGTTTATTTTTTTCAATTATTTTTTCTTTAATTCAAAATTAACAAAATTTTAATAAAATTCAGGTCCTTTGGGTATAATTCTTAATGGATTTAATTCTTTATGACTGAAGTAATAATGCCTTTTGATATGTTTTATTTTAAATGTTTCTTTAACAGCTTTTATTTTAAGCATTTCCTGCATGTAACGATGTAAGTTTTTAAAATCAATTATACGTTTAATATTACATCTAAAATGTGAAACGTAAACAACATCAAATCTCAATAGTGTTGGAACCAGTCTTAGATCAGCCTCAGAAATTTTATCACCTATTAAATAAGTTGAATTTTCAAGAATTTTTTCAAGTTTTTCGAGTGTTTTGAATAAATTAGTAACTGCTTTATCATAAGCTTGTTGAGTTACAGCAAAACCACTTTTATAAACTCCGTTGTTAACATTTTCATATATCTCTTTATTCAGCTGATCGATCTTTTTTTTTTTATCAAATGGATAATAGTCATCATAATTATTTGTTAATTTATTAAATGATGAATTAAATATACGAATAATTTGAGAAGACTCATTATTTACAATTGTTTCCGTCTTTTTATCCCAAAGTATAGGAACTGTTACACTTGTTGTTATTTTTGAATCTGCTTTTAAATATAAATCTTTGAGGTATTTAAAATTATATAAATGATCTTTGGTTGAATCTAAAAAGGTTTCATCAAAGATCCAACCATTATCTAGCATATCTGGGTGAACCACGCTTACACTTATGTGTTCTTCCAGTTGTTTTAATTTTCGATAAATAAGGGTTCGAGTAGCCCAAGGACAAGCATAACTGACGTATAAATGATATCTTTGTGTCTCAGGTTTATATTTATTATTTTTTTCTGAAATAGAGTTTAGGAAAGTTCTTGGGAGTCGATCATAATTACCATTTATATCTGAATTTATCACAGAACTAGTAATCCACTTTCCATCTACAAGTTTGCCCATGATTTTTTTATATCAATTATTAACTAACGCTTATTAAAAGAAAAAATCCGTAAATATATGAATTTATTATATTTAATTTCAAAAAAAATTGTAGCTTTAATTTAATTATTTTTTAGAATAAGATAAACTAATACTTGTACTGCTTAAAGTTAATGCCTAATAGAATCTACTTTTAAAATTTTTCATTCTAAATAATCAGTTTTTAAAAGTAGATTTTTATTCATTTAATATTCAAATATTTTAAAAATTAAGATTTTTTTTATACAAATAACTAAAATATGGTCTTCTTAGAAATTAGAAGTTAGTATTATTATTTTAAAAAGTTGTATTTACAAATTTTTGGCTCATAAACTTATCTTTTAAGTATTAAATCATGTTAAAATTTTGTGAAAGGATCTTTGCAAAAGAAACTTCATAATTGAAAACTTTAAAATGGCTAATAAAAGTAACATTATAGAATTTTTAGAAGGAAAAATTCCTTTAAAAAATTTTGATGAAGATTATGCCAATCTAGCTAGAAAACACCAAGATAATTTAACTAAACCAAATGGAAGTTTAGGCGACCTGGAAGAGTATGCTATATGGATGGCTGGATGGCAAAGGAAAAAAAAACCCAATATAGATAATTTTAAGTGTCTAGTTTTTGCTTCTAACCACGGTGTAGCAAAAAAAAATGTATCAGCTTATTCTGCGGAGGTAACAGAGCAAATGGTAAAAAATTTTAAAAGTGGAGGGGCGGCAATTAATCAGTTATGTGATTTGGCAAATATTGATTTGTCGGTAATTCCCTTAGAACTTGACAACCCAACAAAAGATTTTTCAGAGGAAAAAGCAATGGATGAAAAGGAAACCTTATCAGCTTTGCAAATAGGATTTAATTCTGTGCCAGAGAAATGTGATTTATTAATACTCGGTGAAATGGGTATATCTAACACAACATCAGCAACAGCAATATCTTGTGCACTTTTCGATGAATCAGTAGAAAAATGGACTGGATTTGGTACTGGTGTGTCAGAAAAAAAACTAAAAAAAAAGATATCAGTTATAAAAAAAGGTCTTGAATTACATGGAAAGCAATTTGATAATGCATTTGAGATATTATCTGCATTTGGAGGTAGAGAAATGGCAGCCATTGCTGGTTCAGTTATTGCGGCAAGATTAATGGGTATTCCTGTTTTGCTAGATGGTTTTATATCAACTGTATCTGCAGCGACATTAACACTTTTTGAAAAAAATATACTTCAACACTGTCTAATTTCTCATTTATCATCAGAACCGGGTCATAAAGGTATTATTTCCTATTTAAACAAAAAACCTATTCTTGATTTAAACATGAGATTAGGGGAGGGCAGTGGTGGAGCATTAGCTGCCCTTGTAATTAAGGCTGCGTTAGTTACTCATAATAAAATGGCTACTTTTTCTCAGGCTGGAATTAGTAAAAAAAAGTAAACTCGATGTTATTGTTAAAAAATAAATACTTATTAGACATTATAGCATCTGTTATGTTTTTTACCAGAATACCAGTTAATTGGTCTTATTTTTCGAATAAACCACCAGATCTTACACAAGCAGCGTGGTCATTTCCACTGGTAGGTCTATTAATAGGATTAATAGCAGGATTAATTGGTGATTTGTTTATTTATTTAGAACAGTCTATATTTTTATCTTGTGTGATTTCTATAACTATAAGCGTACTTTTAACTGGAGCTTTTCATGAGGATGGCTTGGCAGATTCAGCTGATGGTTTAGGTGCTGGCGGTTCTCCAGAAAAAATAAATAAAATTATACATGATAGTCGTTTAGGAACTTATGGAGTGGTAGCAATAATTTTAGGATTACTTTTTAGACTTGCTTTAATTCAAGCTTTGGTAGAAAGTGGGTATTCTTTGGTGTCGATTTTGTCAATAGCATTTGCTTCAGGAAAGTTAGCAATAATATTTACAAGAAATTTTTTTAAGCATTCAAAATTTGCGAAAATAGGCAGTATAGTTGGTAAAGTTTCACATAAACAATTAGTTTGCGCATGTTTAATATGGGCTTTACCAACTTTATTAATATTTCCATTTTTAGGTGTTTTTTTTGGAATTATTTTCACAATATCAGTCATTTTAATTTTAGGAATAAAGGCAAAAAAAGTTTTGGGAGGTATTACAGGTGATATTTTAGGAGCAATTGCTTTTCTTACAGAACTCACATTTCTAATCGGTAATACAGTGGTAATTGGAATTTAAAAATAAATTACTTCAGACAAAAAAAAGCCTGACTACTTGGTCAGGCTTTTCAAAAGAAATTGATTTACAGTTTGAAGTTACTTCTCAGCGCAAGCATAAGAATTGATTTCAAGACCTACAGAGATTTCAGAAATTATTGGTTTTGTCCAAGCCATTTTTTGTCCTTTAAAAAATTAAAATTATATATTATTTAACACACCAAAGTTAAAAAAGTCTGACAGCTATATTCATTTTATATTAATTAAGTTAAATATTTTTTTGATTTTGAATCACTATTAATTTATTCAATTAATTTTTTTGTACTTAAGAAGTAAAGATTTTAAATAAAAATTTAAATTAGATACACTAAACCTTAAATTTTTAAAATATATATATATATTCTTAAATTATTTTTTTTTTGTTATCTATAATTTTTAGATCTATCTAATAATCTTTATTTGTGAAGAAACTTGCTTTATTTCAACTTGGAAACATCACTACCATTCCAAAGAGCATAGGAACTCATTGCAATATTTTTAACATTATCGACACAAATTATATTATAATTTCCTCTTTTTTACTAAATTTTACGTAGCATCAAAAATACTATTTTAAAAATTTTTTGTTACAGATGTTTAAAACATGCGAAATCTAATATCTTTTAATTTTATTAAAATAACTACAAAAAAAATATTTAAAAACAATAATTTAAAAAATATTTTTGAGACTATAAATTAAAATAAATATAAGGATAAACCAAACAAATAAAATAATATACCTAACTTCCCATTCACTATTAAAGCCCAATTTCTTAAATGAATTTAATGACCATACATTATTATTGCAAAGTTTTTTACCACAAAAAAAATAATAATAAATTACTGCAATCTTAAATGTAACGATTAAACCTATTACATTCCACCAAAGCCAAGATACACTCTCAACATAAATCCAAAAATAAAGATTACATATGAATCCTCCTACAACTCCTATGCAGGCACTTGTACCGTTAATTTTTTTTGTAAATATACCTAATAAAAAAACACCAACTATTGGTCCATTAATTAGAGAACCAATTTTATTAATAGCAATAAGCACATTATTTGAAACATTTTCAACATAAAAAGCCAAAACGATAGCTAACATACCCCAAAATAATGTAACAGCTCTGGAAATAAAAAGAATTTTTCTTTCTGAATAACTACTAAAACCCTTTTTTCTTTTAATAAAATCCTCAATTGTTACTGCCGACAAACTATTGAGTACAGAATCTAAAGATGACATTGCAGCAGAAAATAAAGCTACAAGCGTTAATCCTAAGATTCCCGTTGGTAAATTTTCCATAAGAAAAACCGGTACTGCTAAATTAAAATTTGGTTTTCCATTTTGTAAAGGAAGACTAGAAATAAAGCTTGAATCTAAAACAGCATAAGAACCTATGCCAACTCCAATAAAGCAATAAAGAAGTACAATTGGAAATCTCAAAATTCCATTTAAAAAAAAAACTTTTTGACCTTCATTTTGATTTTTAGCGCATAACCCTTTTTGCATTTGACTCTGATCACAGCCGTAATAAGAAACATATAAAAAAAAACCACCTATGAGCATTGGCCAAAAAGCAAATTCATTTCCATCACCAAAGCCATGATCAGAAAAATTAATTTTAATATTTCTTTCTGCAGGAAAAAAATCAAACATTGAGCTAAATCCACCAAAAATATTAATTAAATAAAGAAATATCCCAGAGAGTACTGAGGTCAAAATTATCATTTGAATTATATCACTGTAAATAATGGCTTTTATACCACCCAGGACGTCATAAATAATCGTTATCATACCTAAAATTAAAACCGAATAAATAAAGCTTAAACCTGAAATGAGCTCTACGATTATGGATACGCTATAAACAATGACGCCTGTTGCAAAAACACGAATAAAAAGAAATAACATACTCATTAATAATTTAGTTTTAAGATCAAATCTTTTTTCCAGAAATTCGTATATTGAAATAAGCTTTAGTTTATAAAAAATCGGGAACAAGAAAATCATAATAGCAATCATCGATAAAGGTACTGCCAATTCATACTGAAGCCAACTCAATCCTCCACCAATTGAGAAAGCCACAAATGCTGGCGCCCCTAAAATACTATTTGTTGAACATTGAGTAGCTAAAATAGATACTGCTAAACTCTTTGAGTTTTGTTTTCTTGATGCAATAAAATAATCTTTTGAATTTTTTTGATTTTTTGATAATTTAAAAGACAATAATATTAGAAAAATCAAATATCCGCTTATAATTAACCAATCAAGATTTTCTAAATTCATATTTTCATAAAACCAAAAATTTATATTAGATAGCTTTACTTCACTACTATTATAAAAAATTTCATTTGAATAAAAGCATCAAAAAATTTATGAAGTTCTCAATTTTTAGCTTTTTTTTGTTTCCTCTTTTGTCTCATCTAAGAAAGTATCTTTACTTTTAACTACAAATCTTTCAAAGATTGGTATGAAGAAAAGAGGAATTATACCGCCAATGACAACTCCAAAAATCATTTTCCTTAAATCCGGATCAAGATAACATGCAATAATATCAGCAAAAATATGAGATAAAGCTGCTCCAAAGATACCCGCAACATAGCCGTTGGAAAGCAATTTTAGAAAACGATTTATACTAAAACCTGTATAATAACCAATTATCATAATTGCAACATGAACAAACCCAAAGATGAGTCCTTTGTAATTTCCAGTAGTTTGATCAAAAATATTCTCTAAAATTAAATCCATTTTTTTACCCTAATTAATGATGTTATTTAAAATTTATTTTATAAACTTTAATCAATTGTTGTTTTAACCGTTAAAATATAACATAACAATACAAAAGTTATTTAAAGAATTTAATTAATGAAACAAATTAAAAGTCCATGTATTGATATATGTAAGTTTACTGCAAAAAATAATTGGTGCATCGGTTGTGGCCGAACATTAGACGAGTGTAAAGAGTGGAAAAAAATGAAGCCTTATGCAAAAATACGCCTTTTATTAAAGGATTTAAAGAGAAGGATGACCATTATAGATGATCATACTTTACCTAACCTTTAATATTATAAATTAAATACTAAGTATATTTATTGCAAAATTTTAACGGAGAACCAAATGAACAATTCATCAACAAAGATCCCTGTAACCATTTTAACCGGCTTTTTAGGTTCAGGTAAAACAACTTTATTAAATCGTATACTTAGTGAGAAGCACGGCAAGCGTATAGCTGTGATTGAAAATGAATACGGTGAAGTTGGAATTGATCAGGCTTTGGTTATCAATGCAGAGGAAGAAATATTTGAGATGGCCAATGGCTGTATTTGTTGCACGGTTCGTGGTGATTTAATTAGGGTTCTTGGAAATCTCATGAAAAGACGTGATAAATTTGATTATGTAATTGTAGAGACTACTGGTCTTGCTGATCCAGGCCCTGTAGCCCAGACTTTTTTCATGGATGATGAAATCAGTTCTGAATTTGCTCTTGATGGAATTATTACATTAGTTGATACATACCATATTAAACAACAACTTGGTAGAAGTGACGAGAGCACTGAGCAGATAGCTTTTGCAGATGTTGTTGTCTTAAATAAAACTGATTTAGTTATTAACGATGAGGTAGATAAACTTGAGGTTCGTTTACGTGAAATGAATAAAATGGCTAAATTTATTAGAAGTGAGATGGCTAACGTTCCCATCAATTCTGTTCTTGATAAAAGTGCTTTTAATTTAGACCAAGTACTTAAACGTCGACCTACATTTCTAGAGCCAGAGTATCCATTTGAATGGACAGGTGTTTACAAAACATTGCCTGGAAAATACAAACTAGTCCTTTCCGAAGGACCTGACCCGACAATGTCTCTAGTTATTGGAATTGAACAAGGTAACCATGATGCTGATCTTAGAAACAGTGCAGAACAATGCGTTCGCTTGTATGCAGAGGAGCCAGAAATCATCAACCCTGAAGAAATTATTCCAAAGGGAAAACATGTCAATTTAAAGCTTGAATTACCTGGACAAAAAGTTTTTTATATAGATATTGAAAAGGAAATGCATATTGGACTTTTTGCTCAGCATACTGCTGAAGAATTTGATATGAAGCTAATTCAAGCAGAAAATAATGCCGAAATACCAGTTGTTGAACAAAGAACTTGGATTGCGCAACATGAACATGACGATGAGGTTGGATCTATTTCCATTGAAAAGGACGGTGACTTAGATCAAAATAAATTACAGGCTTGGCTTTCAAAATTACTTGGTGAAAAAGGCATAGATATTTTCCGTATGAAAGGATTTCTGAGTATTGCCGGAGAATCAGATAGATTTGTATTCCAGGGAGTTCACATGCTTTTTGATGGCAAACCTGACCGTCCATGGGGAAGTTTGCCAAGAAAAAACCAACTTGTCTTTATTGGTCGTAATCTTAATAAAGAGGAGATGGTTAAAGGTTTTGAGGATTGCCTTGTATGAATATAAAGAGCGCAAATTCTGGGAAAATTCTCAGTCGAGGTTGGAAGTCCATAGTTGACGATTATGCTATTTCTGGTGGTTGGACATACAACGGTGAATTACTTATAGTTTGTGACGCAGTTGGAGGTATATATGTATTTAATGGTAAATCAGGAGAAAAAATATGGGCTAGTAAGGAAGTTCATGTTGGTGGTATCTTATCATCCTCAATACATCCATCTAAAGATATATTTCTAACAGGTGGACAAGACGGAAAAGTTCTTATTTGGGATATTTATCAAAAGAAAAAAAAAATTATTAACGTTGGTGATTCCTGGATAGAAAATTTAGCTTGGTCAAAAGATGGTGAATTTTTCGCTTCATCTTGTTCTCGAAAAATTTATGTTTACGACAAAAATGGTAATGAGATGTGGATATCGGATAATCACAATAGTACCGTAAGTAACTTAGCTTGGTCTGTTAGAAATGAAATAGCCACAACTTCTTATGGACGTGTATCTTTTTTCGATGGTATGTCAGGAGCAATAAAGCAAAAATTAGAATGGAAAGGTTCGTTGGTATCTATGGTTTTAAGTCCAAATGGAGATATAGTAGTTTGTGGAAGTCAGGATAATACAGTTCACTTTTGGAGAAGAGACACAGAACAAGACTCAATGATGTCCGGTTATCCTCAAAAACCTTCAACGCTAGCTTTTGATGAAACTGGAAGTTTTTTAGCTACTGGAGGGAGTGAACAAGTTACAATTTGGAATTTTACAGGGAATGGACCCGAGGGAACAACGCCATTGTCTTTAAGGCTGCATGCTGAACCAATCACCTCACTTGCTTTTGCAAACCGAGGCATGGATTTGGCTTCTGGTTCTAGAGATGGCACTGTTGTACTTTGGAATTTAAAATCTAATAATGAAAAAAGTGAACTAAGTGAAACTAGTGTCAATGATACTGTATCAAAATTATATTGGCATCCACAGGATAATGCTTTAGCTAGTTTAGATAGACAAGGTGGGGTTACTGTTTGGCGTATTTGATTTTAGATTTTTATTTATTAGTGTAATTAACAGAACAGTCAGTATTTCTATATTTTTTCAGTTAATCATCCAGAGATTTAAAAAATAAAATACTGTTAAGCATTGTAACTTATTTAACACCTTGAAATTACTTCGGAAGAGGGTCTGCGGCTTCGTGATACTTTTTGCAATTTTAAAGAAACCCTTTGATTAAACATGATATAATTTTGCTCGAATATCAGCTCTTTTATATCAGATTCTAAACTAATAAAAACTTTTTCCTGTCTTCGATCTCCAAAATCCTTGTTTTAATATTTTTCCATAAAAGAATCAAAAACATAGCCTTTTGGGCAATGTTCCTTTGGTGCTACAGACAACCATCAACTACTGATAATACACAGCAATTATTTTTTATAATTTTTTTTACTTGCATATTTCAATTACCCATGAACTAAGTGCATTTCTAAAAACAAATATATTATGAAAGATTTTTATAAAACTGGAATCTCAAAAGAAATTTTAACCAATCTTAATTTTTTAAAGCTTTTAAGACCTACCCCCGTTCAACAAAAGGCTATCAAGCCCGGTTGTGAGGGTAAGGATATCTTAGCCATTGCCAATACAGGTACAGGCAAAACTGCTGCATTTGCAATTCCAATTATAGAAAGACTAAATAAAAATAAATCATTATCTGCAATTATACTTACTCCCACAAGAGAATTAGCGGTTCAGATTGACAAACATTTTAAGGACTTAATGGGGAAAAATATAAAAATAAAATGTGCAGTCTTAATTGGTGGAGATTCCATAGAGAAACAAATAGCTTTAATTAAACAAAATCCAAGAGTAATTATTGGAACTCCAGGAAGAATAAATGATCACATCACAAGAAAAAATCTTAACCTTAAGCATTTTAACATTTTAGTTCTTGATGAGACGGATAGAATGCTAGATTTTGGTTTTATCAAACAGATACAAAAAATAATTAATATTTTGCCGTTAAAAAAACAAACTTTACTTTTCACAGCAACCTTAAGTAGTTCTTTAAAAAGTATTTCAGAAAAGTTTTTATTTAATCCAGTTAGGATTTCAGTTGAAAAAAAAGAAAATATTCTCAACAATATCGAGCATCGAGTATCCAACATTAAACAAATAGAAAAATATGAAAAATTATTAGAAGAACTTCATGTAAGGGAAGGAAGTGTTATAGTTTTCATGAAAACTAAACATAGTTCAAAAAGAATATATTTAAAACTTCAGAAAGACGGTTTATCTGTTAATGCGATACATGGAAATGTCAGACAAAATAAACGTTTAAATATTTTAAATAAATTTAGAAATCAAAAGTTTAAAGTTTTAGTCGCAACTGATGTAGCTGCCAGAGGTTTAGACATTCCTCATATACAGCATGTAATAAATTATGACCTCCCACAGAGGACAGAAGATTACATTCATAGAATTGGAAGAACAGCAAGAGCTGGCAAGAAAGGCTCAGCACTGAGTTTTGTTTCTGAAAATGAAAAAAATATTTGGAATAATATATGCAAACTTATTACTCCTGAGAACGAGAATATTTCTAGCTCAAACAATAATAAAAGTAAATCTTTTAAAAGAAAAAAAAACCGGTTAATGGGTAAAGATAGTTCAAAAATTAACTCCATTAGCTTTAAAAAAGTTTTAAAAAAAAAAAGAAAAAAGGTATCAATAGCTTTAAAAAAAAAGAATAGAAGTGTAAAGAATCCAAAAAAAAATAATTGAAAAAAAAAGAAAACAATTAAGTGTAAATCTTAATAGGTTCCAATCTGGTATAATCTGATACTAATTTGAGAAGAATTTAACACCTATTAATTTTTCTAGAAATAAAAAAGGATAAAAAGTAAAACTTAATTTACATGATTAAGATATTGTATAAATATCTAACTAGATATTTATCTACTCTGTTAATTAATCTTTTAAAGTCAGTAAGGAGATTTAATTATAATCAGTGAGATAAATTACATTACCTATTACGAAATCAATTTTTTTTAGCTTACTTTCGGAACAAGTTTATCTAGGCCCATTTGTTGAAGAATCGCATCCTGGTATTTTTTGGTTATAGTATTAATATTTTTTACACCATAATCAAGCCCACAAACTGTTCTAAGTGGTCTTTTTCCATAGGATAAATTTATTAATTTTACTATTGCTTTTGGAATCAAGTTTGAATCACAGTCTGGATTGTTTTTCATAAATTCCTGAAAACGTTGCATTGTTTTTTCAGCAGCATTCGAAAGTTCTCCATAATCTTTTAAACATTTTGTATCTTCTGGACGTGGTGAATTTTGTATTAAGTTTGTTGGAAATGGACCAGGCTCAATAATTACGGAGTCAATCTTGAAAGGGGATAGTTCGTATCTATAAATTTCAGCTAGAGCTTCGACAGCAAATTTACTAGGATTATATGTACTTAAAAATGGAAAGATTATTCTACCAGCAATTGAAGATATAGTTATAAAAAGGCCATCATTCTTTTTTTTCATATAAGGGATAACTTCTTTAAAAATTCTAGCAACACCTATATAATTTACGTCCATTTGTTTTTCTAATTGTGAAATTGTAAAACCCTGAGCAAGTCCAACATTCATAATACCTGCATTATTCACTACAACATCAATTTTGTTAAATTTTTTGATAGTATTTGAAATGGCTTTCTTTATTGAATTAGAGCATGTGACATCTAGATCTTCCACAATAACATTTTCACTTAACCCATTAAGTTTATTGGCTATCTCTGCGTTTTTTCCATTTACATCTCTCATTGTAGCAATAACCTTAAAGTTACTTTTACATAGTAATTTAACTATTAGTTTACCGAAGCCTGAACTAGTTCCTGTTATTAAAACAATCTTATTATTATATCCCATTATTTCTCCTTAATAATTTTTGATTTTAGCATATTATTTAAACATCATTTCCACAAAACAGCATACAAAATTTATGTTTTATACAATTCCTTTTTTTAATAAAAAAAAACGCACGTTAGAAATATTTAATATCAAATTATAAATTAATACATAATTTTATAAAAATGCATTTATAAATTAATTAGAATTGATGATTTTGATAATTTATAGTTAATATATTGGGTAAATGATGTTTAGTTAAAGCACTGTATTTTAATAATATACTTGATATCTTAAACTTTTAATTTTTTTGAAAAATGAAGCTCTTTAAAATATATTTAAGAAAAATATCAATCACAATTTATCTATTTGTTTTTCTAGTAGGTTGTTCTAGTACTAGGTTTATTTACTCATTAGCTGACGAATTTATTCAGGATGAGATTACTTATTTTCTGAATTTAGACGAGGATGATGAAGTTTTTTTGACTCAGCAGATATCAGCTATGGTAGAATGGCATCGTATTTATATGCTGCCAAATTATGCGAAATATATTACTTATATTTCTGATAAACTGGAAGTGAAGCAATATGGTCTAGCTGATATTACCGAAATATTTGAGAATGGAAAATTTCTAATAGACGAGACTGTTTCTGGTTTAATTCCTTACGTTGCACAATTTCTAGTTATGCATAATACTCCGAAAAATATTAAATTTATAGAAAAAAAGATGTTTGAACGTCACAAAAATAGACTGACAGAATTATCTCAACCCGCAGGTCAATTATATAAAAAGCGTCTGGAACGTCTGAAATCGAATTTCGAGAGATTTTTAGGAAAACTCTCCGATAAACAAGTAATATTGCTAGAAGCATATGTAAAAGAAACAAAGGGAAATGCAAAGATTCGATTGCTAAATCTTACAGAGCGACAAAAGGTTTTTGTGAGTTTTCTAGATACTAAACCGTCTGAAGTGGAACTTACAACTTATCTTAATAAACTTTTGTTAAATGGTCATGAAATTACAAACCCCACTTATCGTATTTTTCAGGAGACCTCGCGCAAACGATTTCAACAACTAATTTTGGACATATTGACTAAAACTTCAATAACACAAAGAAATATTATGATTGAAAAGTTAAGAAAGTACGCAAACGATTTTAAAGCAGTTTCTTCGTTAAATTAAGACAAGCAAAATTAATAATTACTTTTATGGTTCAAAAAAATTAATGATGTAGGCTTAAAAAATAACATTTAGCTTAATTACTTACGAATAAATTTAATTATTAAATTATAATTTTTGATCTTTATGCATATTCTAAATTGTACTTAAATAAATATGAACAATGCATTTTTAAATAGTTATAAATATATCAATAGTTTAAAAGATAATTTATCTTCGAGACGTATATAGTTAATACGTTTAATTTCAATTATTTAGATAGCATTGAAGAACTAAAAAAAGTATTTGGCTATATTTACATAAAAAAAACCCGACTAGTTAGCCAGGTTTTTCAAATAAATCTTTATAAAAAGAAATTATTTCTCAGCACAAGCGTAAGAATTAATTTCAAGACCAACAGAGATTTCAGAAATAATTGGTTTTGTCCAAGCCATTGTATGCTCCTTTTAATTGTTTATGTTAATAATTGTTTTATTTTTACCATTACTTTCTTAATGGACTCTGATGATTTCATTCATGTAAGGTTAATCTTTTACTCAGAAATTGTATACTGCAATTTTTAAAGATAGATGTGCAATAATATTTCTAGAGCAGGGATCTTGGGCTTTTAGATAATCATGAATGGACAGGATTTCTGATGAGTAATCATCAAAATTTTAAGATATATTACGTTTTATTATATCTTTTTATTTAAATTCATATTAGTTTGGCAATTAAATATAAAATTTAGTAGATGAATTTAAAATGTATAAGGTATTTATATTTAATAAAAAATAATAAATAAGAAAAAATGAAGTAAGAAATAACGAAGTAAGAAATAAGAAATAAGAAATAAAAAATAAGAAATTGGAAACTAAAAAAATCATTGATGACAAATTCTTTGTAAAATTTAAATATGACTGAAAAAAAAAACTCAAAAAAAAAAATTCACTCTGAATCTAGTAAACATTTAATGGATATAAATAAGGCTTGGAATAAGGATAATCAGGCATGGTGGGATTGGTATGTTTCTTTGGCTGACAACTCAAATTTAAGCAAAAATAATACTTTGTTAGAATTGCCTAACCCACCAAAGTTAAAAAAACTATCAACAATTGAGTTAAAACAAGAACTCAACACACCATATGAATTATCGACTCATAATGTAAAATCTTTTCAGAAAAATGGTTTTATAAAATTAAAAAATGTTTTAACACCGCGTTTAACTCAAGTTCTGCGTTGTGAAATTCTATCTCTTTTAAGAAAAACATTTAAAAATTATAATGTAAATAAAAAAAATCGTTTCTTAAGCCTTGAAATGATGTGGTTAGAAAATAATTTGATCAAAGAGTTTGTTTTAAGTTCTCGAATAGCAAAGATTTGTGCCGATTTANTNTCTGTAAAAAAAATTCGTCTTTATCATGACAATGCTTTAGTTAAAGAATCAGGATGTGGTCGTACACCTTGGCATTATGATGATCATCATTTTCCTTTAGCGACAAATGATGTAATAACCGCTTGGATCCCGGCTCAAGCTATTCCAATTGAGATGGGTCCCCTAACATTTGCAAAGCCACTGGATGTTTATCAATTTGTAAAAGACATTGAATTTAATCAATTTGATACAAGTTACGATAAAAAAATAAAAGATGTTTTTAAGAAGGAGAAAGTTTCAATTGTTGAAGAAGCTTTTGAATTAGGTGAGGTAAGTTTTCACCATAATCTTAGTTTTCACACTGCCTCTGAAAATAAAACAAATCAAAGTCGTATTGTTTTAGCCAATACATATTTTGCAGATGGTGCTCGTGTCGTAAATAATCCTACAATGATTTCAGGAGATTGGAAAAAATTTATTCCAGAAGCTAAACCAGGTGAAATTGTTTCAAGCGATTTAAATCCAATTTGTTGGCCTGCATTCAGTCAAATTTAGATTTAGTGAAAAATAGAATGCTTTTTAAAAATAATAATAAAAGTTTAAATTCTTCCTGGATAAATAAAATTCATTCTGGAAAAAAACCAAATAGTCAAGATTTGTTAGATCATCTTCATAAAATCCATAATCGTTATACAGGTTTTACTGAAAAGATTGCAACTAGTTGTTGTGATATGAATGGAAAGAATAGCTACGAATTACTTTTAGATACAATTGACTTAAATTTGCATAAAAATATTCTCGATTTAGCGTGCGGTAGTGGGGTTCTTTTAGAGTATTGTAACAAACTTTCCTCTCTTGATCTTAAACTTTCTGGTGTGGATATGAATGATAACGAACTTAAACTCGCACAAGCTAGACTTTTAAATCAGGATGTAAATTTTTATAATGCAAAAGCTCAAGACTTAAGTTTTATCAAGTCTTCTTCAAAAGATGTGATATTTTGTCATTGGGCTTTAACATTAATGGATCCTGTTATTCCTGTTTTAAAAACCGTTAAAAGGATACTCAAAAATCGGGGTATTTTTTCTGCAATTGTTGATGGAGATTCTAATTCTGCAACCGGATATTTAGAAATTCATAATATAATATATAGGTATGTACAAAAAATAATCCCGAATTATGGATCATTAAAGTTAGGTGATTCAAGAGTTAGATCTTTCAAAACACTTAATGAGCTCATTAAGAAAATATTTTGTGAATGTGAAATAAAAATCACACCTCACGTACTCACTTTTAAACAAAAACCTAAAGTTTTAGCTAAAGAGGTTTCAGGCTTTTTTTATGCTTCATTAGTTCTATCATCTAAGCATTATAAAATTTTAGTATCTGAACTTGCAGATTACTTTAAAAAGATCTCAGTTAATGGTTTGAGTGAGTTTAACCTTCCGGTAAATCGTTTAGTAGTAAAAAAGTCCTCAAAATTACATTTTCTAGATCAATAATATCGTTATGATATTCTTTAGCTTTTGTTTGTTTTTATTCTTATTCACGTTGGTAGGCTCTTTATCAGTTCTTAAAAAAAAAAAATACATCTCTCGATTATTTACTTGCTAATCAGGAAATAAAGCCCTGGTTAGCAGGCANATCAGCGATTGCAACTTCCAATAGTGGCTATATGTTTATTGGTCAAATTGGATTTACATATGTTTATGGCCTGCAGTCTGTCTGGCTAATGTTAGGCTTAATTTTTGGTGATTTTATTTCCTCTCTTTTTGTGCACAAAAATTTAAGACAGAAATCACAGCAATTAAAAGTTGTAAGTTTTGCAAATCTAGTAAGTAAATGGCATGGCAAGAATTATAAATATGTACAATTATTTGGTGGATTTATTATTCTTATTTTTTTATCTACATACGCAGCGGCTCAACTTAATGCTGGAAGCAAGTCAATGCATGTTTTATTTGGTTTNGACTATAGATTAGGTGCAATTATNGGTGGAGTGATTGTATTACTTTACTGTTTTTCAGGAGGAATAAGAGCTTCTATTTGGACAGATGCAGCTCAATCTTTAGTTATGATCATTGCTATGTTTTTAATGGTTTTTTTTGGGATAAAGGAGTTAGGTGGATTTTCAAGCTTTTTAAATCAATTACACAATGTATCTCCAGATTATATGAAATGGTTTCCATCAACAAATTTTTCAGANTTTNNNTTAGCTCCATATNTGTTNATTATTGGNTGGTTTTTTTCAGGNGTNGGNGTNATAGGTCAACCNCACGTTATGGTAAGNTTNATGACNATTGATAATNCTAAAAANATNCCNAAAACAAGANTNTATTATTANACTTGGTATACATTATTNTATNCNTTGACNATTNTAGCAGCNTTTGTAGCAANNNTNTTAATNCCNGAAACNAANAATATAGATCCNGAATTAGCTTTACCAACTTTAGCTCAAAATTTACTTCCTGAGTTTTTTGTTGGAGTAGTTTTAGCAGGTATATTTGCCGCTACAATGTCAACAGCAGATTCTCAAATACTAGCTTGTACAGCCTCAATTACAAATGACCTTTTCTTAAATAAAAAAAATAATTATTTGATAAATAAATTTGTTACTTTAGTAGTAACAGTTTTTGTCGTCACAATAGCTATAAATGACAACAAAAACGTTTTTAATCTTGTATTAATGTCATGGTCAACATTGGCTTGCTGTTTTTCTCCTTTATTAATAATTTATTCATTAAAACAAAAAGTATCAGAATTTTTATCACTAATGATGATGGTTATACCTTTAATAACTCTATTATTATGGAGATATTATGGACTAAATGAACTTATTTATGAAGTGGCTCCAGGAATAATGTCAGGAATTCTAACTTTTTGTATTTTTAAACTTTTTAACAAATAATATTTCTATCGAGTTGTTTTATTGCGATAAGCTCTATGAAGGAGGAGATCGAGCAATTAGAAGTTTGGGTGTTAAAATTGCGAAACTGATTGAGCAGAAAAATATATAAATGGCAAATATAATAAATTGAATTTCCAATATCACCCCTATATCTAATAACAACCCCATGAGTGCTGGAGAGATAGAAGTAGATAGCACAACCATTGAAAAACACATAGATCTGATTGAACCGACATAATGAATTCCATAAAGCTCAACCCATAGAGCACTTATAACAATAGTTGCTGCTCCGGTAGATGCACCGATTAAGATCATAAATATTGGCATAGCATATGTCTCGTCTGTACTAGCTATCAATAGTAAACCCATTGCAAGAGGTAACAAAAAAAATCTTAACAAATGAACTGTGCTAAATCGATCCACTACCCACCCAGCACCAAAAGTAACCCCAATGACACTTAATGCAAATAATGGGTAAGAGGATGCTAAAAGTGACACAGACCAAGATTTTGTCTCAATTAAATGTATCTGATGGAAAAAAACTCCAGTTACTATGAAGGGAGAAGCAAGTAGTCCAGGTATAATTTGGTAAAATCGTAAATCTTTGAGAACTTGTGAACGATTCCAAGAAACATTCAAAGTTTTTTTTGATTCTGATAAACTATTATTGGGTGAATTTAACCGCTTTGATTTTGTGTGTCTTCCAAGCCAGTAAACTAAAGGTAAAAAAATAATTATTATGCAAATACCTATTCCAATCCAGATTTCACGCCAAGTAAACTGTAACAAAAAGAAAGTAATAAGAAAGGGTAATAGGGCCTCTCCAATGGGATGTCCTACTAGTGCAATGCTCAGTGCTCGACCTCTTTTCTTTGAAAACCAGCGAGCCATTGCAGTTACTGCTATATGACTGATCATACTCTGACCGAATAAACGAAGACCTAATAAAGATAAGAAAAGTAGAAGATGTGTTTCAGCACTTGAAATAAGTAATGAAAAACCACTTAATACTGCTAAAGTGACTAATGCAAGAAAGTTTAAGTTAAATTGGTCTGTAAGTTTTCCAAGCCAAAAAAAAATTATCGCACTAGTGAGTGTCGCAGCGGAATAAAATATTCCAAAAATTCCATGAGATAGATTAAATTCATTTCTTATTTCTCCAGAGAAAAGCGAAATAAAAAAAGTTTGACCAATACTTGAGCTAAATATCAAAAACACACCTAGACTAAGCTCAGGTGAAGCGGCAAGAAAAATCCGTTTTGTAAACATTGATAAAAAATATAGTTAAATACTTAAATTTCCTATGAAAAAATATTCATAGGCATAAAAATCATGTTTTCGATATGAAAATCAACATTACTTGTTGCTCAAAACACCATTTTCCGTTTTTTATACAACTCTCTAGATACGGTCCCGTGATCGAATTTCTTAGCATTACTTCAAGGTTGATTGTATCATCAAAGATACAACGTTGTAAGTATCCCTCAACTTGTGTAGATGCACTCGTAGATATACCATTCTCATAAGAAATTTTCTCAACTTTACAGTGAATACCAATTTCTTTTAGCGTTTGTAAAATTTGTTCAGCACTCGAATATGGTTCACCAAAGCCACCCTTGAAACCATTTAAATAATGCCTGTAAAAATTTAGGTAGTGAGATTTCTCACTTGCGTGAGCAATAAAACCTGATCCAGCCATTCCATATATAAAACGTTTTAATGCTTCTTTAAGTTCTTCTTTAGGAATTGCATAAAGAGCATGCGTAGCCCAAATAATATCATAAGCACCTTGTTCGCAAGTAAATTTTTGCAAAGTAGTTTCAAATTCGTAGCTAGGTTTTAGGGGTAATTGTAAAATCTTTCGTGCTTCCGAAATTGAAAATGAGGAGGGATCAAGAAGTGCGTACTCAACTGGTAATATTTTTGCATCTGCTAAATTAGCATATTGAAAAAGTGCTGATGGAAATTTACCTGAACCGCAAGCAACATCTAGGATTTTTAGTCTACGTTTACCTATATTAGCTTGATGAATTTCTAGCCATTTATTCCATTCAAATGTTTCCGCAAGATGTTTATAATCAATAGAAGCTAGGGTATAAAAATTATCCATTTCATTGCGACTAGTTTCACTCCAATGTTCACAACTCCTTTTAAAGGTATCTTTCATAGGTTTAATCCCAAAACTATAGTTAAGCTAATTTGACTGATGTTAACTATTTATTTCAGTATAGACAACATACATATTTATTATTTATTATCATAGGATCGTAACACTTCGATTTTTAGATGATACAAAGAAAAGTCAGATTAAAGTAATGAAAAATTTGGAACTAAAAAATTAATACTACAATAACAAAGATTAAACATATCTATTAATTCTTTATTTCAAGTTATTAATATTGTTAACTTTTTTTTTATAAAACAAATAGATTATAACACCCACAAGGAATATTAATAACAAAAACCCTCTGCCATAGGCTAAATGCTCAAGTACTTTCATATTAATTCATATTAATTTGTTATCTTCATATATAAGGTTATGATATTTTATAATGTTGAAATAAAAAAATAGATATTTATATTATAAATTATGAGTATTTTTATAATTGATAATTAAGTTCAGACTCAAATCTTTATGAAATTATTAATTTTATTAAGTTCAAGTTTTTTTATATAAATGAATAAAGCTGATGTAATAATTATAGGTGCTGGGATTGCTGGAATAGCATCTGCTTACTATCTACAGAAAAACTTCCCAAATCTTACATTTAAAATAATAGAATCCAGGAAAAGTGTGGGTGGTACTTGGGATCAAATGAGGTTCCCTGGTGTTCGTGCTGATAACGATATGTATACTTATGGATTTAATTTTGATCCTTGGAAAGGAGCTATAATTGGTAATGGTCAAGAAATTAAAAAATATTTAAATCAGGTTACTGAAAAATTTAATGTTAAAAAACATATTTTATTTAACACAGAAGTCTTATCATTAAGTTGGAAAAATAATCAGTGGACTATAAAAACCAATCTTAAAAAATTTACCAGTCAATACGTTATTTGTTGTACCGGATCAAGAGATCGAAAAAGACCTCATTTACCAAAATTTAAGAATGAAAAAAAATATCAGGGAAAAATTGTACACACACAATCTTGGGGAGATACTAATTTTAAAAATAAAAATGTTACCATCGTTGGAAGCGGATGCACTGCAATAACAATGGCACCTTCAATAATTAAAGAAGCAAAAACTGTTACTTTAGTTCAACGAAGTCCTGCTTGGATAATTAATATTGACAGTAAGGAAAAATCGACACGAAGTTATAAAACATTACAAGTTTTATGGGATTATTTTTCTAGTAGAATTTTTAAAAAGGTTCAAAGAAAAAGAATAATATCTGGAAATACTTATTACAACGAGACAACTACTCCTTCATACGATTACTGGGATCAGCGACCTGCGAGTAGCCTAGATAATGATTATTTTTCGTCTGTAAAGTCAGAAAAGGTAACTATTGTTCGTCAAGGGATTAGTAATTGGGAAAAAACTGGTGTAAAGTTAAAAAATGGAAAAATTATTAAGAGTGACATTACAATCATGGCCACAGGTGGTAATTCACAATTATTAGGAGGGATTGATATTTTTATTGACAATAAAAAAATAAACATCAATGACACTAGCTGGTATAGAGGAATGATGTTTAGTGGAATACCAAACCTTTTTGCCCATGCAGGATATATTAATTTTAGTTGGACAGCTAGATGTGAAATAGTAAGTCAACGTATATGCAGAACGATAAAATATATAAAGAAAAAAAAATTACAAAGTTGTACTCCAAAATATTTGGGAGAAAAGACAAGGCCATCAATCCAAGCAAATTACATTCTAAGAGCAATGGACCAGTTTCCTAACAAGACTTACAAGTTTTATCAAAATTATATTATAGAGTATATAAGCTTCAAATTTACAAAAATAAATGATGGGGCATTAGACTTCTCAAAATGAAATAAGGGATCAAAATATGAAGCTTGAATCAATTGCACTCCATCACGGTTATGAGTCAGATAAAAATGACCAAAAATCGGCAACTACCCCAATTTATCAGACTTCAGGATTTACAATTGATAACACTCAACATGGAGCGGATTTATTTGACCTCAAGGTTGAAGGAAATATTTATTCTAGAATAGGAAATCCTACCAATGCTGTACTCGAAAAAAGAGTTGCGGAGATGGAAGGTGGAATTGCAGCTTTATCTTTGGCCTCTGGTATGGCTGCAATTACTTATGCTATTCAAACCATTGCAAGGGCTGGGGATAATATTGTAAGTACAAATCAATTATATGGAGGGACATATAACTGTTTTACTCATAGTTTTCCAAAGCAAGGGATTAGAGTTAAAATGGTTGATGGAGAAGATTATAAAGGCATCGATGAGGCTATCGACGAAAAAACTAAAGCTTTATATTGCGAGTCAATTGGAAATCCTTTTGGTAATATTATTGATGTAAAAAAGTTTGCAGATATTGCTCACAAACATGGAATTCCATTAATTGTAGATAATACAGTAGCTACGCCATACTTATGTAGACCCATTGATTTTGGAGCAGACATTGTTATTCACTCCTTGACAAAATACATTGATGGTCATGGTGCTACTATAGGAGGAATTGTTGTTGATTCAGGAAAATTTGATTGGGCCAAACAGCCAGAGAAATATCCTATGCTTAATGAACCAGATCCATCTTATCATGGAATCAAATATACTGAAAAGTTTGGACCAGCTGCATTTATTGGCTGCTGTCGAGTTGTTCCTCTAAGAGAGACAGGCGCTTGTCTATCCCCTAATAATGCATACATTATAATGCTTGGACTTGAATCATTGGGTGTTAGAATGGAAAGGCATTGCAAAAATGCTCTTGCGCTTGCAAAGTATTTAGAGACTCACGAAAGGGTGAATTGGGTGAATTATGCTGCTCTACCAAACGATAAGTATCATAGTGTTTGTAAAAAAATAACCAATGGTCATGCATCTGGTATTATTAGTTTTGGTATAAAAGGGGGAAAAGAAGCAGGTGCCAAATTTATTGATGCGCTTCAAATGATTTTAAGAGTACTTAGTATGGGTGATGCTAAATCCCTTGCATGCCATCCAGCATCTACGTTACATAGGCAATTGACACCCGAACAAAAGGCTTTAGCAGGTGTAAGCGAAGACTTGATTAGAATTTCCGTGGGTATTGAACACATTGACGATATTATTAATGATGTTGAGCAAGCAATTCAGGCGTCTAAAGAATAGGAATCTTCAGTATTCCATTTAATCACCAGAAGTCTATTGTTTTAATAGTTACATGTAGGAACATAGAAATTTCCAAACTTTATTATAAGAATTTTCATCTAATTCTTCAGCTCTTTTATCAATTATTCCTTTATTCCAATTATCAAAATATTTATCATACTTTGAGAAAAATTCCTTCAAATGTGGCATTGAATAAAATTCGTCATTCAACAAAAAACTTTATTTTTCTGTTCCATTCAATATTTTGAGGGAAGAGGGCATGGCTACTAGAATTTTTTTGAAAAAAAACCCGACAGGAAGTCAGGTAAACATAATTTTAATTTTAATAAAATATTAAAATATTTTACGTCTGTCAAATTGTTTTTTGTAAGTGATTGTTATAAATATATTGTTTTTTCATCAAAATATCATTTATTCACTAATTTAAAACATTAATACAATCCGAACAAAAGAAAGTTATTTTTTTTCTCTCATAGTTAGCATTTTGTGCAGGAATTGTCTTAATTATTGCAGGTATTAACTTTAGAGTGTAAGAAGCCAATATAAATTCTATGAAGCATAAAAATAATTGGGTTAGTGATTAAAAAAAGGGAAAAGGCCAGGATTTTAATTAGACAAACCCCAGGTTAATTATTTATAAAAAACACTTTTTCAATTACATTTTGAATAGTATATGTAAGTGATTGATAATCTGTTTCCTAATTAAGAGTGTTAGAGAGGTTTACTGAAATGCTAATTTTTATACTAATAGCGCTAATAATATTTGGAAATTTGATTTATGCTTATCAATGTATTTTCCAAACAGGCAAGTACATTGAGAAATATGGGTTTGGTGAAGGCAGCGCAATTATGACAAGACTTGTTGGCACTTTTGCTGCCGGCTTTGCAGTCACCCTAGCTATTGCTTTATTAACTTCTATCGAAGGCGCTTGGTTACTGTTTGTCTATGGTTTTGTACAAGCATGTATCGGGGCAGTTGTTTGCTTTCAAACTATCCATAGTTATTGGGGTTCTGTTGACGGT
>NZHE01000025.1 GCA_002691145.1 Rickettsiales bacterium | reverse complement strand
AGATGGATGACTACTTCAATGTGGTTGATAACAACGAGGAACTATACAACACCCAACTAGAGGCAGACGACTGGTTTGATCAATTCATAGAGAACCTGGCACAGGATCAGAATATAAACGTGGCCCCATGGTTGGATATGCCAAATGACTCGAGCCACAACGAGAACACAGCAGTGAACACAGCATTGGGTTATGTGTATGGAACAGACGCAAACGGTGACCAATTGACATACAGCATCTTGAGTGATCCTTCAGGCAAGTTGGCCATAGATGGATCTAGGATATATCTAACTTCTCCATTCTCTGTCACAGAGGACACCACATACAGCATACTTTTAAAAGTCACGGATCCATACGGAGCATCAGACGTGGACGAATGGCAGATCACAGTAGAGAACAATCACTCGCCTACCATATCCACAACCAGTGCGGTATCCAAGGCAGAGGATGTCAGCACAGGCGAAGACATAGCAACCATGTCGGCCTCTGACGCAGAGAGTGAAACGATCACATGGTCCATCACAGCAGGCAATGATTCAAACTTATTCACAATCAATTCATCAACCGGTCTGATAGAGACCGCTGGTGCGTTGGACTACGAGACCGCAACGTCACACACACTGACAGTGACGGCCACAGACGCATGGGGCAACACATCAACTGCTAACCAAGTGGTCAATGTCACGGACGTCAACGAGGTCCTCTCCACACAATACACACAGGGCGTGAACTATGGTGGCATCGCCACATGGGGAGCCAAGTTCTCTGAGGACACCGTGCAGGACAACTGGTGGGCCAACAAAAAAGCACTCATAATAGGAAACAATGACATTGTGCAGGGTGGATCCTCTGGTATGAGAACAAGATTAAAAAGCAACCTAGAAGATGCCGGTTACACCGTGACTGTCGAGACCAATGCGGACAATATAGACGCATGGTCAGATGTCAACCAGTACGAACAGATATGGGACGTGTACTGGATGAGTCACACTAAAAGCACGGCACAAAAAAACACCTACGAGGACTACCTGCAGGCGGGTGGTTCATTGTACCTGGGAGGAGAACTGAACAGTGGTGAATATAGTCCATCAAGTTACAATCAAGTAAATGATTCGGTGGAGGACATGATCCAACAGGTGGGAGGTAATTTTTCTTACAGAAGTAACAGCACCGTTAGTTCCAACACCACTTTCAACTCAGACTATCTGGTCGGTCCTATCACTGCCAGCAACAATCCTGCCCTGCAGGAACCATGGGGAACTCCAATCACGACCACGGACGGATCATACATCAAGGCAAACCAGGTGTCCGCTGAATGGGGACCTAATGTGCTGAACACAAACATACAGGGTACTGTGATGGCCAACATGGATTTCAACTATCTGGTCCACAGTTATCCAAACAATGAAAATCCAGCAGGTGGCAACCAATGGGCAAAAACATACATCAACTGGTTGGCACAGGAGGCTGAACTCAACTCCAGCATAGTGACCTATGACACAGAACACATTCCGCTTTTCGCAGATTCATATGGTTCCGGTGCACACACGGCACAGAACGACATCACAGAAGTGGAGGCGTTCCACCTGGGCGACAACGTGTATATCGGTGGTGGTATGTCACACACGGACTGGGCATGGGACGACTCGGCGGACGCGGCATACTGGGCCTTCAACACAGACATGGACGACGGAGCAACACCCACACAGGCGGATGACCACTACGGTGTTATAGGCTATGACCGGGACGGCGACGGTGACCTATGGGAGGCCACGGACACGTTTAATTTAGACAAGATCTACATAAAGGACGACTCTGTGGACTACATGGCACAGGACGCAGATGCCACAAGCGATTATTATTTCAAAGTTACACCTGTGAAATACAGTAATGGCAGTTGGACATTTGACACGGGCCACACAGTAACGGTTTCAAGTACCACGAACTACAATCAATATCTTGACCTGAGTTCCAACACGGATTTTGATGACATCAACTACGCAATCATCGAGACAGAGTCAGCACTGATATCAGAAGTGGTGGTGACAGCATAATTGGTAAATATGGTAATATAATGAAGAAACTAGTACATTACATTTTGATAGGAATAATGCTCAACTGGAACGTGGCTGTCTTAGCGGAAGATAGCGGAGAAGGGTGTGAATGGAAAGTCATTGAAGAAACAGAAACTTATATCCAAGAGAATTGTGTAGGCGGAGAGGATGGCAGTTTTCAAGCAAGGATTAGAAGTAAGGACATTCCAGGTTTAGAAATAATCGAAGTGCCGGCTAAAGATAGGAAGATGGCTGAAAAAAAAGATTTAAATCCTATTCAAAAATTTAAAGACAAGATCGAAAAAACTGCTATTGCTGACGACAAAGTAGACCAAATTATAAAGATTGAAAAAGACGTTAAGGAAACTGAAGAAAAAGTTCTAAACGCAAAAAAAGAAAAGACAGAAACTATCAATGAAAAAATTGATAAAGCAGTAAAAGAGAAACAACTATCTGAGACAAAAGTCGAAGACACAGAGAAACCAAACGTTAAAAAAGAATTACAGAAGAAAGAAGTAGATAAAAAATCAGATGAAAAAATAATACAAAAAGCAGAAGAGAAAGAATGGAATGATGTTGACAGAGATGCAAACGCAACATGGAGCAAAGACAAGGCAAAAATAAAATCAACTTGGATGCAGATTCACGAATTACTACCAAGAATAATTGTTGAAAATGAAAAAATAAAAGCGGCAGAAAAAGATTATGAAGCCGCATTAGAAACTTTGAAATCTGAATATAGTGCGTACAAACCAGAGGTAACAATATCAATTGGAAATAATTGGGAGGATGACAGAACTCCTGCAAAAGGCACTTATCCTAATAACACAATCACACATGATTCTAAACAGGGCATACAAAAATCAATTACGTTGACACAGATGCTTTGGGACGCAGGCAGAACAAGTGCAGTGGTCGATAAAGCCAAACATACAGCACAGCAGGCCTATCACAGATTAGAACTCACTAAAGAAGATGTTATAATGGAGGCTTTGAATGCTTGGTTGAACTTACAAAAAGCATGGAACACTCATGCCGCTAATCAAAAGGTTGAGAAAAATGCAAAGGTGACTTTAAGCATGACCATAGACAAAGTCAAAAAAGGTGAGGCATCTAAGATGGAACAGTTACAAATTGAACAACAATATAGAACATATCAAACTTTATCAATGACAAGTCAACTGGCGCTGGACTCAGCGATACAAAGGTTCCAAAATGTTTGGAGATTTGAACCCAAGGATGTTGGTAATATGCCTACGCCAATTGCAGACCTATTAGGACTTGTACCAGTGCAAGGAACTCCTACTTCAAACAATACAACTTTAAAAATCGCAAACATGGATGTCAAAATAGCAAAAGAACAATTAAGATTTGATGAAGCAGAGTTCAAACCGAGAATAGATGGCAAACTTTCTTACACAGAAAAAGATGGTGAACTGGCTGGTGGGTATGATACTGATAGTTCTCAGAAGGAAGAATGGAGAGCAGACATCACAATGACTTGGAAAATATTTGGAGGCTTTAAACAGACACATTTGACCAATGCAGACAAATCACGTTTGAGTGCGGCCAATGACAGATACACAGATGCAAAAAGACAAACAGACGAGCAATTTAAAAACTCTTGGAACAACTTTGTTCTAGTTGAAAAGAATCTTGACACATTAAAAAGAACAGTTGAAATAAATCTAGAAATGTACAATCTTACCATGCAAGACTACAAAGCAGGAAACACACCTATAATGGCAGTGTTTGGAATGAAAACTGCTCAATTGATGAGTGAAGTGGCATATCAAAATGCACAAATCGATTTATTGTTGGCGAGATACCAATTACACAAAGTTCTTGGCCTAGTTGATCCTATACTCCAATAAAAATCATTAAATACAGTTATAATGAAAAGTCTTATAAGACATATTTTTTTAGATAAAAGTGTGGCGACAATGCTACTAATCAGTAGTTTCATAATTGGAATATGTGCATTGGCTCCGGCGGTATATGTTATTATAGTTTTAAACAAATATTTGGCTAGTGGTGTCACTGCTACTTTATTGTCCTTATCAGCGGGTGCAATTATGATGTTAATTTTTGAATTTTTGTTCAGACAGAACAGGACAGGTATGATACAAAAACTCAATCAGAGGATATTTCAACCCATGATTGATGCTTTGGCAAAAAAACTCCAAACTACACAAATCACAAAAGAGCAATTCAAGTCAATACAAAGAGCAGATACCATAATCAAAGCCGCTAGATCTTCCAGCATCACAGGTTGGTTGTTAGATTGGCCTTTTGTTTTGATGTTTCTTGTGGTGTTATTTGTTATAAATTGGACCGCGGCTGTGATTACAGGCATATTCATGATAGTCATGATAGGACTCACAATGCAGAGAATTAATTTATCCATTGCACAAGACAGCACTGCGAACCTAGAAATTTTTTTAACTGGACTTTTAACAATAACTGTAATGGCGATTGGTTCTGTTCAAATCATACAAGGTGAACTTGATATAGGATTACTAATTGGATCAAATATTTTGGCGGCGAGAGCATTAATTGGTGCCAACAAGTATGCAAAAGCAAAGGAGGCAATAGATAGACGTGAACAAGCAACAAACACAATCTATAATTTCATCAAGTAAATTTTTTAGTTTACTGACCAGTCTATTCGTTTTATTTTTTGCCTGGATGTATTTGTCTAAGATCGATATTACTTTTCAGGCACCAGGAAGTGTGATGCCTGAATCTAATTTTACCATGATTGATACCATGGTAGATGGACAAATTGTAAAAGTAAATTTCAAACAAGGAGATATAGTTGATGAAGGAGATACGGTTGTGGTGATTGATCCGGGTGTTGGATATGAAAAATATAATGTAATATCTAATGTAAAAGGCAGGATACAAACTTTGCATTATCGAAACCCAGGTGCAGTTGTTAAAAAGGGAGAACCTATTTTAACGATAGTGCCTGAAGACCAAAAAATGATTATAGTTGGAAAGTTGTCTGTGTCTGACAGAGGATATGTCCAAATAGGACAAAAAGCAAAAGTCAAACTTGCAAATCAAGACCAAGTAAGATTTGGCCCAATAAACGGACAAGTAATAAACATAAGTCCAGATGTGATATATTCACAGACTGGTACGTATTATGAAATTGAGATCGAATTAGAAGAACAAAAATTTACAAGTTCAACGATGGAATACACTTTGGTTCCTGGAATAAATGTTATAGTTTTTATTCTAGCAGGCGAAAGAAATGTTCTTAGTTACATCACAAGTCCTTTTTACAATAATGTAGGAGAGGCTTTACAGGAGAAATAATGCTCACTTGGTTTTTAGCAGGAATTTTTATCGGATTGTGTATAAGATGCATCTGCACTCCGCACAAAAATGAAGAAGAAAAATTTAAAGATCCATGGAATTGGACATCTTTTGGTGGGGGTGGATAAATGGACACAGGCATGAAATGGAGATGGACGGCACTTATCGTTTATCTCTCAATCTGTGTGTTTGATTTCATGATAGTACCAATATGGTTTGGTATCATGAGGCCGGACTATCATATGTTTTTGGAAGAGGTTAGAGCCATTGACGACACAATGGTACAGTTGGAGTTACTTAAAAAATTAACAGGACATCACACACCATACACACTACAAATGGGAGGACTATTCCACTTGGCATTTGGTGCTCTCCTAACCGGCAGTGCATTTGGTCTAAAGAAGTAAAATGAAATATTTAAAAAGTATACTGCTAGTGACACTAGTCGCCGTTGTGCTTCTCGGTGTAAGATATGCTGACAGCAAGTACGTAAAAATACTTAGATATAAAACTTGGGACGCTTATCAAACTATACATCCTAGGCAAGATGTTAGCAATCTTGTTACCATAGTAAACATTAGTGAAAGAGATATTGAAAGGTACGGTCAATGGCCATGGCCTCGGCATATAATAGCGGCCCTTGTTGCAAAATTAAATCAACATGGTGCAAAAATAATTAATCTTAACATACTGTTTGCAGAAGCCGATCGTATGGGCGGCGTTGAATACTTGAAATCATTTCCAATGGATAATAAAACAAGAGAACTACTAGGTGGCGTGTTGCTCGACACAGATGCAATATTAGGAAACGTTTTGAAAGAATCTAATGTAATTTTAATGCAAAGTGTTAAAAATGATTTTGATAAAAATTATCCTAGCACTACACAAATAATACAAAAAGGAAACGCAAAACAATGGCTATGGAATTATCCAGGCATTGTATCAATATTTGGAAAAATATCACATGGTGCAAAAGGTGTGGGTGTAAACATAACCGCGCCTGAGCCAGATGGTGTGGTAAGAAAAATGCCAATGTTAATTTTACTTAACGGCAATAAAATTTACCCATCGATGATATTAGAGAATGTAAGGGTGATACATCAAAGTAAAAGAATCAAGGTAGTTGCAGGACACAACGGAATTGAAGATGTTTTGGTCAAAAAAAATGTAGGTGTGCCTGTCAATAAAAATGCAGAAATGTATATTCATTATGCTGAACCGAGTAGATACGTTTACATAGACGCACAAGATATTCTAGAAGACAAAGTAAATGAAAGAAAAATAAATGGCAGAATTATTGTTGTGGGATTAGACGCCGCTGGATTATCAAATTTGAAAGACACACCATTCCAGTTAATGACAGATCAACAGATTACTGCTCAAGCAATAGATACCTTACTAGAAGGCAGTTATCTGATCAGACCTGCAGGGATTGAAAAAAATGAAATAATGATCATGGGACTACTAGGATTACTTCTAATACTAGTGATTCCCAAGGCAGGTATTCTATGGAGTGTGCCTCTTTTGATCATGACCACCGGTAGCGTAGTTGCGACTAGTTGGTATGGATATACTGAAAAAGGTTGGTTAATAGATGCAAGTTTTCCTGTGTTATTCCTAGCAATAATTTGGTCACATAGTGTCTATAACAACTTTGTAACCCAATTCAAATTAAGACAACAGATAAAAAAACAATTTGAACATTACCTTGCACCGGACATGGTATTAAAATTGCAAAAAGATCCTAGTCTTTTGAAACTGGGCGGAGAAACAAAAAACATGACCTTTATGTTTTCAGACATAAGAGGATTTACACCAATAAGTGAAAAATTTAAATCCAATCCCGAAGGCTTGACAAAATTAATTAATAGATTTTTAACTAAAATGACAAATGTTATTATAGCGAATGGTGGTACAATAGATAAGTTTATGGGTGATTGTATTATGGCTTTTTGGAACGCACCCATAGATAATCCGCAACATAAAAAATTAGCAGTCAAGTCGGCAGTAGAAATGCAGGACGAACTGACCAAACTAAATTTACTTTTAGTTGCAGAAGGTCTACCAAAAATTAACATAGGCATAGGAATAAACAGCGGTACTGCCCTTGTTGGCAACATGGGGTCAATGCAGAGATTTGATTATTCCGTGATAGGTGATGCGGTAAATCTAGCATCAAGACTAGAAAGTTCTTCAAAAGATTTAAAAGAAACTTTGGTAATTTCAGAAGAAACCACGAAAGGACTAGATAAGGCCTTTGATTTCAAATACATTGATAGTATCAAAGTCAAAGGAAAAACAGAAAAAATAAAAGTGTATACCCTAAAAGGAAATAATTAAAACATATGACAAGTTTTTGGAAGTTAGTAGCAGAATTAGGTTTACCAATTGTTGCCGCAATAGGTTTAGGTGCATTCATCATGATTATCATCAAATACATATTGGGTGGCATTGTTGGCAAAATAAAATTCATCGAAAGTGTTATTTCACAACTAGATAACAGAGTTAAGACAATGAACAACGACATTGTCAAAATAGATCAAGAGGTGTCTGATCAACTAGGACTGCCTATAGATACCGAAAGGGTAGCAAGATCAGACGGCAAAAGCGACGCTAGAAAGGATTAATGACATTAACAACACCAACAATTACTTTAGTAAGTGTTATCCAGGATTATGGATTTCCCATCGTTGCGGTTTTCTTTCTAGCCTATTTCATATACTATCTGTACAATTACATCACAAAAGAAATAACTCCTAAACTAGGAACTACGTCAGAAACACTGATTAAATTAATTGATAGAATACGTATGTTAGATAATGACCTGATTAGGTTGAGAACAAAAATCAAGACAGTCAAAGAATCTAACAAAAAATAATATACCCATATTAAGATTTCCGCAATTTTATTTAAATAACATTAGTTGATTTGAAAGGGTACCACCTAAGTTGTTAGATCCCATCACGGCTATTTCTGTAGCCACTACAACTTTTAAAGCAATTCAGAAAGCAGTTACCGTTGGCCAAGACATCGAGAATGTCACTAAACAAATGGGCAAATGGTATGGTGCGGTGTCAGATATACGCAAGGCACAAGATCTCAACAGACGACCTCCGTTGTTCAAAAAATTATTTGCTGGAGGTAGCGTTGAAGAAGAAGCATTACAATTATTAATACACGATAAAAAGATCAGAGAGCAAGAGCAAGAATTACGCACTCTGTTAAACTTCAGGTACGGACATCGCACGTGGGAAGAAATGATCCAGTTAAGAAGAAAGATAAAGGCCCAGAGAGAAAGAGAAATTTACAGACAGATAGAATTCCGTAGACAAGTATTAGAAGTTTTGTTAATATTAATATTGGTTGCTGGAATAGGTTCTATGGTTGGCGGGTTATTGTACTTGATTGTGAACAAATGATATATCAAATTGGTAATTTAGAATTAGACCTCACACATAAGTTTGGTAAAGTTATTTCCAATAACAAGATTTTGTTTATAGGACAGAAACCAATTGCAATAAAAATGTTTGCTGAAAAGTCTGGTAATAAAAAATTGCTAGAAAAATTCCAACATTACTTCATAAAGAAAGTGGAAGATACGAAAAAACCAGATTGACAGTTTTAGTGATCCATATTACAATGTAATATGAGTTCGAGTTCTAAGATTAGAAGAAGTCTGGTTAAAACACTTACGTGGCGTATTCTGGCAACTACAGACACGTTTTTAATCAGTTGGCTTATCACTGGTGAGATCACTTATGCGGGTGCTATCGCGGGTGTTGAAGTCATTACTAAGATGGGACTGTATTATGCCCACGAAAGAGGTTGGAGCAAAATTAAGTGGGGGTATGTGGGAAAAGACCATCACACACACATATGGCCCCATGCAGAAGACTTTACTGAAGTAAAATATGATTTTAGAGATAAAAAATGACAAAGTGTTGGCAGTTTGAATTAGAATCAGAAAACAAAAAAATTACAACTTTTGTTTATAGTGATACAGGTAAGGACATACAGAATAGATTTTATAAAGGTTTTAAAGTATCAAATGTTAGAGAAATAAAAGATCCTTTAGTTAGCGACAAGAAAGATAAAAAATGATTCACGCAATGATAGATTTGGAAACTTTAAGCACAAATCCAAATGCAGTGATCTTAACTTTAGGAGCAGTCAAATTCAACCCGTTTGGCACTGGACAGTCTGATCCTATGTATTTCAAAGTGGACGTGGATAGTCAAACTAAACTAGGTAGGCACGTTCAACCTGAGACTTTAGACTGGTGGGCAACACAGCCTAAAAAAATACAGGAAGAAGCACTAGGAGAAAGTGATAGGATTAGTATAGACGAAACTTTAAAAAAAATTAACAAATACTCTGTTGGAGTTGACGTATTTTGGTGTCAAGGCCCGTTGTTCGATTATGCAATATTACAAAATTTGTATGCACAGATGGGACAGCCTTGTCCATGGAACTACTGGGCAATACGTGATTCACGAACTTTGTTTAGTCTCGTGCCAAGAGATCCAAATGAAAAAAGGCTAGAGGCTCACAATGCTCTTGCAGATTGTTATCATCAGGCAAAAAAAGTTCAAAAGGTATATAAAGATTTAGGAGTAAAAAATGTATAAACCATTGCCAGACGGATTGACAATCAAAGAATCAAGTGTGGAGGGACTAGGATTGTTCGCCACAAAAGATTTTGACGGTGGAGTGATACTTGGTATAGTCCATGTCATGAATAAAAACTTCCCACATGGAAGTATCAGAACTGCCATGGGTGCTTTTTATAATCATTCAGACAATCCAAACTGTAAAAATGTTGCTGGCTTTTGGCATCAGATGCCAGTCAAGTATCTACAAACGTTGAGACCAATCAAGGCAGGTGAAGAACTGACTGCTCATTACACTTTATACAATGACTTTGCAGACTGATTGGTATAAGGTAGAGGATTTATATACCTTTACTGATTCAAAGGTTAAACACAATAAAAGTCCAAAAATTAAATGGATAAAACTTCCTTGTGTATATAAAATTAAAATTAATAATAAAATTGTTCACGTTGGAAGATCTGATACTTGCAAGAAACATGGTGGCGCAGAAAAAGTCAGGAAAGCGATAGTGCAACTCCTAGATCTAACTGAATCCAATCCTAGTGTTTTAAAAACCAAACTATGGGAAGAAATTAGGTTGAAATACAAACCCAATTCAAGTAATATAAAAATAGGAGTAATTAAAACAAATGCCATCGACAAAGTTTATAGCAAAGAATATCAGAGAACCAATTCATAGTTACGAAGAATCAACCTGGTTAGCAAACGGCGAACCTTTAACTGAAAATAAAATTTATGCAATATGGCCCGACAAGTTTCCTGTGACACCCGGACATTTACTATTCATTCCTAAAGTAAACGCAGTGGGGCATATCAGAGAAACTTACGGAGACGCATACAAGTATGGGCAAGACAAAGTTGACAGAGGAGAATGGGACGGATTCAACATAGGACAAAACATCGGCATTGCCGCCGGACAAACTATTTTATGGCCTCACATTCATCTTATTCCAAGATTTGATAATGATAGTGAAGACAAAGGTGGAGTGCGTAGATCATTTCCAAACGGTGATAATAAAGCATATTACTAATGCCAAAGAAAAAAAGAAAAAAGAAAAGAAGTATTAGACTGGAAGGCACAGGACAAATTTTTGTATCTCCCGATAATGGAGAAACTGTTTATGTACAAAATCTAGATGGTACCAGAGGCAAAAAGATTTCGCAATCTAATTTGGCGAAGGATGTTGAAACTGCACAAAAAGAGATGGAGATGCATGGTGTATATGCAATCCAAATGAGGAAAAAATATCCTGCTCTTCAAAATGCATGGCAAAAATATAAAACAATCTGGCATCTCATACATGATGATAATTAGTATGAATGCCAAAAAAAAAAATTAAAAAAAGAAAAAAGCAAGAAGAAGAATATATAGATATGATTTCTATGCATGAAGATTTATGGAACGGATCCGGCAAAACAAGAGAACAGGTCGAAGAAGAAGTCTTTGGTGCAACTTATTCCGCTTTTGGTAAGATCATTAATTATCCAAAAGGACATCCAAAATGGCGTGGGTAAAATATTTTTTAATTGAAGAAAATTGGTGCAGTGGTTTTCCAGATGCGATAGTGGGTGCTGATGAAAAGAAGGATACCGATCTTTTAAAGTTTTTAAAAAAACATGAAATCGATTACGGGTATAAATGTGACAAAAAAATTCCTAGTTTTATTTTTAACGGAGTAAGTTGGTACTGCCACGAAAAGAGTGCTAAACAAGTCGCCCGTAAATTTAAAATAACAGAAGTGCATACAGACAAAGAACAACTAAAACAACAAAAGATAAAAGAAAAGGAATTGGCCGCCTTTATGAGAACTGATCAATACTTAAAAGAAAAGTTATTCAAGGATGCCAACACTATTGTTGGGCAAAAAAAACGTAACGAATTTGTAAATACTTTAAAAGAAATGAATCTAGATTTACCAAGATCCAAAGTCACTAGAAGGATATTAGATATGTTCGATGAAGGAAGTTTGGTAATATCAGACCAGAGCATAGTGGAAAAAGGACCTAAATTTCCTGTGGTGAAGTTAGATGTATAGATTAAATTTACCATGCGTGTATGCCGCTGTAAGACGCTTTAAAGGGCACAATTAAGACGATTATGACCAAGTTTGTAAGTGTAATAGGCAACGGAGAAAGCAGACAAGGGTTTGATATCACTCCACTAAAAAAGTTCTCAACAGTGGTAGGCTGTAATGCTATTTTCAGAGACTACAACATTGAATACATAAGTGCCTGTGATAAACACATGGCACAAGAAGCCGCAAATACCTGTGGCAAAAACACAACAATTTTTACAAGAGATAAATGGCATGGACAATTTGCCATGTGGCCAAACGTAAAGAAGTTCCCTGAATTACCATACCAAGGATCTAAAAGAGCAGACGAACCTTTTCATTGGGGTTCCGGCCCATATGCTGGCCTGATTGGTTTGAGTTTCAAACCTAAAGTTATATTTCTAATTGGCTTTGATCTTTATAGTTTTAGAAAGGGTGAAGTCAATAACGTGTACAAAAATACCAAGGGTTATGAATATATTAAAAGAGAAGTAGACCCTAGTTATTGGATACATCAATTTGATATGTTGATGAAACACAGCGATTGTAGATGGTTAGTGGTAAACCAGCAAGGCTGGAAAATGCCGGAAGAGTGGAGCCAACATAAAAACGTTTTCTTTGAAACCTATGATGGACTAATAAAGTTTATCCAAAAGCAGTTGACAAAAAACAAATAATCGTAGTATAATAATAAAGTGGTTGGACACGTTCAACAGGGGCGAGAGTTACCTGAATGCTTACTTCCTTCCGCAGTCAATCCATGGAGGGGGTGTTAATTCACCCCCAAAAAATTATGAGTCCAATGTTAGATGAATTAATGGTGCAACAACAACTTAAGGCACCCTACAAAAGGTGGAAACACATGGTTGCTGTAATGTGCCTCAACCTTACTTACAGGAAACAGGTCAAAACAGTATTACCACTTTTGTTTGAAAAATATCCAACACCTCTGGCCTATTTAAAAGGACGCCTTAAAACACAACAAAAAATCTTGAAACCTTTAGGTATGTGGGAAGTAAGATCAAAAAGGATTCGTAAAATGACGGAACAATTTTTAACTTGGGACGGCAAGGAAGCAAGTGATTTGCATGGTATTGGCAAGTACGGTTCCGATAGTTACCAAATATTCTTTCTTAAAACCGTTCCCGATGATGTACAAGACAAAGAGTTGAAAAAATACATTGACAAAATCTAAATAGAGTGTAATATTAAAATATGTTTAAAGAATATAAAACCAATGATTTAATTACTATTAAACTATCAAATGGTGAAGAACTATTGTGTAAATTTTTATCTACCAATGAAGGGTATGTTGAAGTTGAAAAAGGTCTGGTGCTTATGCAAGGACCACAGGGTATTGCATTAGGTACTTTTTTTTCAACAGCCAATCCAGAAAAGGCTATTAAGATTGCATCAAATAACATAACCGCAATAGCAGAGATAAATCCTAAACTGAAGGACCAGTACAATAATGTTTTCAGCAAAATAAAGACAACCGCAAAACCTAACATAATTGTATGATGAGTGATAAACACAATGATAGTATTAACTGCCTAATCGACTCTATAGAGGCAATGCTAAATCAATTTGAAAAGTTTGGTATTGATCCTGAAGAGATAGCAGAAAGTGGTCAATTCCAAGTTTTGGTACACTTCTTAAAATCCATAATTGATGGAAAATTGGATGTGCCAAATGATTTGACAGAACGTCTAAATACGGTTAGTAAGGAATTAGGTCTTGACAAACAACCTAAACTTACTGTACATTAGTATATACGAGGACTTAAAAAGACTTTCAACCCTCTCTAAAAATTCTGCAAGTCGTATAAGGAGAGATGGGAATGCCATTTTATAGTACGAAGACATATGGACACAACATAGGTTTAGCCTGTGTTTTTAGACAACCTAACGCAGATCATTCACACTGCCATTTATTACATGGTTATTCGTTAGCATTTAAATTTACTTTTGGGTGCGATGAATTGGATAATAAAAATTGGGCAGTTGACTTTGGAGGACTCAAACCTTTGAAAGCATGGCTCGAAGATAAGTTTGATCACAAACTGGCTTTAGATTTTAATGATCCGCATTTAGAAAAATTTAAAGAACTTGAAAAATTAGATCTAGCAGAGATAAGAATGTTTGATGGTGTTGGTGCAGAGATGTTTGCCAAACACGCCTTTGAATTCGCTGACGAATTGATTAGAGAGAAAACTAACAATAGATGTTATGTTGTCAAAGTAGAGTGTATGGAACATGGTGCGAACAGTGCCATTTACGAGTCAAAATAAATCGTCAATAGTTAAATAGGTGTAAGATGGGCCAAGATAAGCATATTATTTGTGTGAAATGGGGTAACAAGTTTATACCCGAGTATGTCAATATACTAAAGAATATGTGTAAGAGACAATGCACTGTCGACTTCACTTTTAATTGTTTGACTGATGACCCAACAGGATTAGATTCCGACATCAATGTAATAAAATTTCCTGACAACCCCGGAGCCATAAAAACTTGGTGGAGCAAACTTTATATGTTCCATAAGGATTTACCTTTGTCGGGTGAACTACTTTATTTTGATTTGGATGTTGTAATTTTTAGAAACATAGATAATCTATGGACTTATAATGCAGGACAAAATAAATTAATGATAATTCAAGATTTCAACAGATGCAGAATGGAAGATTGGAAAGTCAGCAATAGTTCTGTCATGAGATTTACAGCAGGTACTCTACATTACCTTTGGGAGATGTATGCACAAAATCCCCATGCAGTACAGGGCCGGATGCACGGAGATCAAGATTGGATTACCAGCAAAGGCACCAAAGATATTGTTTGGTGGCCAAGAACATGGATCCAATCATACAAATGGGAACTTGTTGGTAAAAAAGACACAAAGATAAAAAATGGTGCTAAACACGTTTTCCAACATCCGCCTACTATACCAGACGACTGTTCTGTAGCAGTTTTCCATGGAGAACCTAAACCATTTAACTGTGGTGATCCGCTGGTAGTTGACAATTGGAAGTAAAGTTAGTAAAATAAGGCTTAATGCCTAAATTAAAAAAAAAAGCAAGAAAGAAATACAAAACTATTCCTAGACCAGGCGAGGCTAGATATTACGAGATGAAGTTTCCTCCTGGTTGCGGATATGAAAAAAAATATAGATACAGCCTAAGTTTAGGCACGTATGGAGTTCCTGCAGAACTAATACACTGGTGTATTGACAAATGTAAACACAAATGGGGTTGGTGGTTCAAAACAAATGGCGCATGGTACGAAGATTGGTCAGCACACGAAACAAATGAGGCATTTATGAGTTTCAACAGCAGAAAAGAAGCGTTCAAATTTTGGTTTGAAGTAGGAGTAAAACATTATGGAGACAGAGACCCAGATGAGCATTAATAAGTAGTAATATGTCAAGTAGATTTCATTTAGCAATACCAGTTGGAGATATTTCAACAGCACTAAAATTTTATTGTGATGTCTTAGGCTGTGAAAAAGGAAACTCCGAATTCAAATATCCAGATGCTTGGGTAGACATTAACTTTTGGGGTAATGAATTAACTCTACATTCGTCTGAAGAATATGAGAAGCCTGAAGCAAAAAGACATAACGTTGATATGGGAAACGTCAGTGTGCCACATTTTGGTGTGCACCTAGACGCAGATGTCTTTGCAAAATTAAAACAAAGATTGGCACAGCATAAAATAAAGTATATAGATGAACCATATGTGAGATTCGAGGGAACGGAATTAGAACAGGAAACAATGTTCATTGCAGATCCCTATGGCAATGCAATGGAAATAAAGACAATGAAAAACCCGGAGATGTTATGGAAAATAAACAAATGACTTTCGATGAAAAAATAAAAGAATATAAGGACCATCTAGAAGCACTTAAGAATATAGACAGCCTAGAGGTATACCAATGGTTGATTGGGTTAGGTAAACAACTTTCAACTGATTCTTTAAGCAAAGAAAAACAAACAGAAAATAACAGGGTAAGCCGTTGTCAATACGATCTTTTTGTTGACAGAGAAGATGACAAATTCAAAGCATGGAGCAATGCCATGATTGCCGGAGGTTACGCATATATATTGGTTGATATTTTTAACAGTATGACGGAAGAAGAATCAAAAAAAATCACAGTAGAAGATTTTAAAAAAATGAAGTTAGACGAAATGCTTACAATGAATAGACAAACTGGTTTTTATCAAATGATAGAAATGATGTTGGCAAAAATTAGATAATTAATAGTATGTCAATTAATGTAACAGAAACAGCAAAAGTACAAATGTCAAATTTGCTGACAAAAAATCCTGAACAAGACGCTGTCCGTTTATCAGTGTTAGGTGGCGGATGTGCAGGTTTTAAATATGATTGGGGTTTTGCAAAAGACTCAGAAATAAACAAAGATGATGTTGTTGTTGAGTGGGACGATGGAAAGTTTGTTGTTGACTCAATGAGTGTAATGTTTGTACTTGGAACAACCGTGAATTGGAAAGAAGAAGTGTTTGGATCTCATTTTGAGATATCCAATCCAAATGCAAAATCTTCTTGTGGTTGTGGCGAGAGTTTCGGTGCTTAATGTCCTATGCATTCGTAATAGGTAACGGCGAATCCCGAAGAATATATAATCTAAATAATTTACGTGGTGGCAAGGGAACCATATATGGTTGTAATGCAATNTACAGAGATCANCCAAAACTTTGCGATAAAATTATTGCAGTTAATTCAGAAATGTATGATGAACTAATNGANGCNAGAGNTATGGGCATGATACCGNCTNACATNAAAATTATCGGAGTCGAACAACTACCNNAATGGGACTACACNNTANCAAAGTGACNNACAAGATGNAGGTAGGTATTGGGCAGGNGGCGGCTGGGGTAANGAAGGAAAAAAANNNAAAANTTTAGACTTTTCNAAAACNAAAGGATCTGGATGTTCAGCAGTGTGGCAGGCCTGTNTTGATGANCACAAAGATATTTTTATNATTGNNTTTGANATGATAGGNGGNAAACAATGGNCAATAAGAGACGGGTCCATGAGCAGAGANCAAAACAACATATACAANGACTCTCGAAATTATCCAACTAGGAAAAGCATGAAAGCATATTTAAAGTATGAATGGAGATGGCAACTGNNACAACTGGCAAAAAGATTCAAGGATAAAAATTTTTACTACATCAATAGAATAGAGGTGAANGAATCCAATTTCATATTACANAGTGCAACNACACTTTTAGAAAACTTCAAATATGGCACCTATGGAGATCTAAAGAAGGTGATGGANGGAATGCCTTTAACNTCAATTCGTTGGAAAAGGTANTAAAGAGTGATNGTTGAACTTGCATCAATCTTGTAAATTTTACGCATTTTNACACCTACTTTTTGTGCATATCTTTTGCTGTCACAATTATGGCAAACGTGTTTATAAGTGTTAGATGCTCTAGCAGGATCTACCTTGGATCTTGGACGCATAAATGTGATTCCGCACGAATCACACATGAAAACAAATACAGTATTNGCACGTTTGAAGGTATGGTAAATGCCAAGTTTTGACTGGCGTTCATACAATCTGAGAGTTTTTAATGTTTCTTTGAACATGATGTCACCTAAAACTATTTAATAAATACATAGAGATATAATATGACCAGACAAATAATAAACACAGGAACCGAAGGAAATTCAGCAACAGGCGACACAATACGTGGCGCAATGTTAAAAGTCAATGCTAATTTCGAGGAAGTATACCAACTAGTAGGATCAGGTGACACTGGCCTTTTAACAACATCTGTGACAAATGGCGACATCAAGGTCCAACCGAATGGTGCAGGTAACGTTGAAATAGATCAATTACAAATCAACAGCACAACCATAACTCCTTTGGTTACAAACAATGACCTAACGTTAGGTGTCAATGGTACAGGAAACGTGGTTGTAAACGATGACAGAATAATTATTAACACGACAAAAACTGCGACTGGAATAGGTAACGCAGGTGACAGAGCAGGATCAATATCTTATGACGGAACAAACTTGTATGTTTGTACTGCCAACTATGATGGGTCTACTGCTGTCTGGAAAAAATTAGTATTACAGGCGATATAAGATGGCTAGACAAAGTTTAAATGTAGGAGCAGTTGCAAATGACGGAACAGGTGATGATCTAAGATCCGCTTTCCAAAAAGTAGAGGCAAACTTTATAGAAATATATGCAAACACTGCCGTTGGATCCCAAATACAAATTGCTGGAAATGAAATTACATCCACGCAATCAAATGCAAATTTAAAATTAACTGCATCTGGCACAGGAATAATTGAACTGGAAGGATTATCTTTCAGTGACAACAATATTTCGGCAACTAGATCAAATGATGATNTAGTATTGAATGCAAGTGGAACAGGTAAAGTTAAAATTAGTGGATTGAAATATCCAACAGCAGATGGATCAGCAAATCAATTTTTATTAACAGATGGATCAGGCAACTTGTCCTTTGGTGCACCAACTGGTTACACTTTTGTAGGTGATGACTCCACAGGCACGTCGGTGCCTTTAGGTGAAACATTTAAATTTGTAGGTGGCACAAACGTCACCACGGCAGTCAGTGGTGATCAAGTCACTATAAATGCCGTNCTTACAACTTCNGTGTTTACAGAAATGGACGCAGGAAACATTAGGATTGAGGCCAACGATGTCTTAAACACAGCGACAAACCAACACTTGGATTTAAAAACTACAGGTACAGGAAACGTTAGAATTCAAAGTGGTGTTGGATTAGATTACAACACAACCACAGCAAGTTCATCGGCCGCTTTGACGATTGATCAGTTTACAATGGCAACATACAGAAGTGCCAACTACACAGTGCAAGTGTCGGACACTGTGAATGGTGAATACCAAACAAGTTTATTGAATGTTGTACACAACGGCTCAAGTGTATTTTTCCAAGAATTTGGTGTTACTTTTACTGGATCGAGACAACTGGCTACAATAACCGCAGACGTATCTGGTAGCACTGTGAGAATAAGAGCAGTGCCTTCAGGATCAAACACAACAGTTTACAAAACATTTAGAACTGCNATAATTGTATAAATTTTTACATTCGGTTTACAAAATCTAAACATAAATACGTCTAGTAGGAAAAACATATGGCAAAACAAAGTATTAATATCGGAACTAGTGCTAATGACGGGACAGGTGATCCGTTAAGAACAGCATTCACAAAAATCAATCAAAACTTTACAGAGTTGTACGGAAACAGTGACGAGGCAAATGACTTATTAGAAGATTCATCTCCACAGTTGGGAGGTGACTTAGATCTAAATGGTAGAAGAATAATCACTGGCAGATCGAACGAGAATATCAGATTATCCCCATCAGGTACAGGTACAATAGAATTACAAGCAAATACAAATGTTACAGGTAATATCACTGCAACAGGAGACATTGTTGCAAACGGAAATATCAATTTAGGAAATGCCGCAAGTGATCAAGTCAAAGTCACTGGTGTATTTGAAGCAGACCAACTACAGATAGACGGAACAACATTAACAAGCACAGTTACAAATGGTGCAGTTACAATACAAGGCAACGGCACAGGTGGAGTCAACATTGCTGACATCACTATCAACGACAATGAAATTACAGCATCTAACTCAAATTCAAATCTAGTTTTATCAGCAGGTGGCACAGGCGACATACTTGTTGGAGCATTAAAAATTCACGGAACGACAGTAAGTTCAGATACATCAACAAAACTTACTTTCGCTGAAGCAGTTGACGTAACAGGTGCTTTGGTTGCCGAAACTTCTTTAAACATTGCAGGTGATGGAGCAACTGTCACAGGTATAAAAGATGAAGACAACATGGCCAGTGATAGTGCGACAAAACTGGCAACGCAACAATCCATTAAAGCATATGCAGACACAAAAGCAGTTTTAACAGGATCAACAAACAACACTATTACGACTGTCACAGGTGCAAATGCTATTCAAGGAGAAGCAAATTTAACTTTTGATGGTAGCACACTTGCCTTGACTGGTGCTCAAACAATCTCAAGCACACTAGGAGTATCAGGAGTTTTAACAACTGCGAATGTGAACACAGTAGGAACACACACAGTCACAGGACAATCTGATATTGATTATGTAAGAATTAAAGACAACACAATTTCAACCAATGCTTCAAACGCCAACCTAAGTATAACAGCAAACGGCTCAGGCACAGTAAACTTTGGTTCACCGGTAACATTTATAAACCAAGATGTTGACATCACAGGATCGTTGACAGTAGACAATATCGACATCAACGGTAACGCAATAACGGCAACAAATACAAATGGCGGTATTAACATAACTCCAAATGGCACAGGCACAGTAACAATAGCAGGAAACTTTGTCGCTGTATCAAACACATTATCAGCAGGTGACATAGAAACTTCAGGAACTGTTGACACAAACACAGTGAGAGCAATTACTTCAAACGGAAACTTGAAACTTGCAACACAAGGCACAGGAAACATTGACGTAGACAACAAAAAAATTATTAATTTAGCGGCTCCTACAGCAGGCACAGATGCTACAAACAAAACTTATGTAGATGCTAGAGTAGGTTCTGGACTTAAAATTGCAGACGACACATCAACAGTTTCAACAGTAGCGGCCGGTGATACAATTAAAATTGCAGGTGGCACAGGTATTACTACTGCGTTGTCTGGAGGCACGTTGACAATAACCAACGACGTTGCATCTGGTGGCGCAATTACGTTCGTTGGTGATGATTCAACTGGCACAGCAGTAAGTCCAGGCGAAACTTTTAGAATTAGAGGAACAGGTGGAGCCACAGTTGCAGTAAGTGGTGATGTAATGACAATCACTGGAGGCAGTGATGATCCAATTAAAATAGTTGGTGATGACTCAAACGGTACAAATGTAACACTAGGATCAACAATTAAATTTGCTGGTGCTACTGGAATAGGCACTGCGATGTCAGGCGATACTTTAACAATTACTGGACCAACACTAACAAATTACGCACAAAAAACAGATGTTGCACTAAAATTAGTTGGTGATGACAGCAATGGGACATCATTAGTATTTGGAGAAACATTTAAAATTGCTGGAGCAACAAATATCACAACCGCAGTGAGTGGCGATGTATTGACAGTGACAGGAACAACAACTCCAATAATCAACGCGATTTCATCATCTGATAGTTCAGAGATTTTAGTAAATGATGGAATGCGTGTATCTGGACCGTTGACTGCATCCACAATTGACACAAATACAATTAGTTCAAGTGACTCAACAGTTGTTACAATAAATGACGGACTTAATGTAACAGGAACAATATTTGCTGATACAATCACAGTCTCAACAATATCAGCACCAAGTGATAGCACAGGCACATACACTATTACTTCTCCAACTACGATTACATTAGATCCAGTAGAAGAAATTATAAACGATGCACCAATGAAACTTGTAAGCAAAACAGTTGCTCAACTAGGATCATTGACTTCATCAGCAGGATCGATGGTTTTCTGTACTGACGAATCCGGTGGCGCGATACCAGCCTTTTATGACGGATCAAATTGGAGAAGAGTAAGCGATAGAGCAATCGTTTCTTAATAGTTAAATGGCAGAATACATAGTAACAGTAAAAAAAGAAGCAAATTGGGAAGAACTGAATACTGAACTTACCAACGACACATCTGGTGATGCATCGGTAGATTCCAACATCATTCCAGATAGGGCAGTGCCAGTTTCAAAACTTAGAGCAACCAATAAAAGAAATACTCATTACGATCTTACTGCCGAAGAAGTCAATAAATTAAAAAATGATTCTAGAGTTGAAGATATAATCGCATTAGAAGATTTACCAGATCCTGTGCTTTTTAAAATACAAGACGGACAGGACGCATCAAGTTTTAACAAAGGAACTACATCTGCAGGCAATCAGGACAACTACGGTTTGCTAAGACACATATCAGCAACTAACAACTTTGGTTCTTCAATTTTAGATCCAGGATCAGCATACAACTATGTTCTTGATGGTACAGGAGTTGATGTTGTTATAATGGATTCGGGGATAGAACCTACACATCCAGAATGGCAAGACGCAGAAGGTAATTCAAGATTGAAACAAGTCGACTGGTATTCTGTTTCTGGGGTAAGTGGTTCTCAATCAGGGTCACACTACACAGACACAGATGGGCACGGCACACACGTGGCCGGCACAGTGGCAGGAAAGACTTTTGGTTGGGCCAAGAACGCTCACATCTATGCAATGAAAATTCAAGGCACCGGTTATATTTCATTGACAGAAGGTTTTGACATTGTTACTGCCTGGCATAACTCAAAAGGCACAGGGAGACCCACAGTTGTCAATATGAGTTTTGGTTATGGCTACTATCTAGATTCAAACGTATCTCCAAACACAATTGGTGGCGCAGATGTCGCCGGCGGAGAATACAGAGGAGCCAATCACACCGAAACAGTGAGAGGTAATCTGTTGGCAAAAGGAGTGTATGGTGCTACAACTTCTAGTTCAGGAATTTATTTTGTGCCAAGGAGAATATCATCAATAGATGCTGACATACAGCAAATGGTAACAGCAGGAATCCATGTTGTGGTGTCTGCGGGAAATAATTTTATGAAGCACGACGAAGTGGCCGGCACAGACTATGATAACTTCCTGACTGATGACAGCGGAAACTATTATCATTATCACAGAGGATCATCACCACACGACGATGAAATTATAAGAGTAGGTGCACTTAGAGCCACGGCACAATCAGCAACACTTGATCAAAAAGCATCATTTAGTTCTGCTGGTCCAGGCGTTGACATTTATGCTTGTGGTGAACAGATTGTAAGTGCCTGTTCTAACACAAATGAACAAAGTGCAGTTACATATAACCTCAACGGCTCATTTAAACAAGTTAAATTAAGTGGCACCTCTATGGCCGCACCACAGGTTGCAGGAATAGTTGCACTGGTGGCCCAGGTACACCCAGACTGGACTCCAGCACAAATCAAAGGTTGGATGGTTAACAATGCAGGTGATAAAATTTTTAGCACAGGACAAAATAATGACTATTCAACTGATAATAGTATATTAGGTGGTAGTCAAAAAGTTGCGTATCTGACCATGAACGGAAGTACGCCATTTACATATTCAGCATCTTAATATTTTTTGGTCAAACCAAAAATACAATATGAAACACTATAACAAGTACAAAAAATTTAAAACATCTAGATCTGAACTTACACGGTTAAAAGATATGCTTAAACGTGCAAAAGATCCTGTTGAAAAAGAAAATATATTACAACACATTGAACACTGGCAGAGACAGTCAAAAAATAGAAGTTAGAATCCAATAAATATCTTTATAAAGGAGTAAGTTCAAATATGGCCGCACCCGTGTGGACAACCACAGCAGGCAAAATTGCCTCGATTAATGAAAGAGAATCCTATTCTCTGGCTTTAGAAGCCAACGACACAGATAGCACCAGTTTGACTTATTCACTTATTGCCGGGTCACTGCCCCCAGGTCTTGAACTTACTTCTGATGGGGTAATACAAGGAGTGCCGTTTGAAGTTGCTACAAGAAGAGTTTTCAAATTTGTGGTTAGGGTATCAGACGGCACAAACATCGCTGACAGGACATTTACACTAGAGATTAAAGGAGCAGATGAACCAACATTCACAACTGCGTCTGGTACACTAGATTTTTCAGATTCAACTAGATCCGATTATCAAAGAATTTGGGTTATNGATGGATCAAAAATACAATTTCAAGTNGAAGCGGTAGACACAGACACAGCAACAGGGCAACAACTTTTATTTGACATAGTGGAAGGAACACTGCCGCCAGGCACATCCATGAGTAAGTCTGGATTGATCACTGGCACAGTTGGATTAACAGACGATGAGTTGTATGGACCAATGGGTGGATATTCCGGCAAAGGTTATGACCAGCAAGGATACGATCCTNTGGTGTACTCAAAATCAAGAAGTATATTGTATGAATTCATAGTAAGGGTATCTGACGGATCGTCATCTAAGACACAGACCAATAGCATACAGGTAATTACAGCAGATTTTTGGAGAATAGATAACAATCAAATTACAATTGATGGAACAACTTACAAAAATTCTCCATTGACAATTGATCTATCTGCTATAAGGAAACCGGTTTTTACAACTGATAGTGATCTTGGCACTTACAGACATGATAACAAACTAGTTCTTCAGATTGATGTTGAGGATTTTGATCCTTTACAAGCGGCTCTAGAGTATAGTGTTATCAGTGGATCATTGCCACCAGGAATAAGCATAGACACAAATACAGGTGAACTTTATGGCACATTGCCTACAAGCACCGCAGTCACAACATTATACACTTTTACAATTAGAGCAAATAGGACAGTGGCAACTGGATTGTCGGTGTACAATGATAAAGAATTTACATTAAGGATTATAGGTGATATCGACGTTGGAGTCTCTTTTACTTCAACTAATTTAATTGGAACACTGACAGCAGGAGTTCCTTCGTTGCTATCTGTAAAAGCAGTTGGTGTAGATACAAATAGAGTATTAAATTACAGTGTCACTAGTGGTAGTTTACCAACAGGAATCACTTTATCTCCACAAGGAAACTTTGTTGGTACAATTGATTACAATGACTTTACAATTTTTGAAAATAACGCAGTAACCTTTGACAGCAACACTACCACAATAGATAAAGAATTCAGTTTTGAAGTTACTGTCACAGATCAATACAAAACTGTTAGTACCACAAAAGAATTTAAAATAATTGTGTCTTTGCCATTTAATAAAACATATGGCAACCTAGGCACTAGTGGAATAATTTCAAAAACAGATCAAAANATTTTTGATGAAATAAGAAAAGACAGTAATATCAATAGTCCTGAGTATGTATACAGACCAGAGGATCCAAACTTTGGTGTAACAAGCAATGCTCAAATGTTGTTACTTGCTGGACTCGAACATAAAACATTAACCGAGTTCCAAAATAAAATGGCTCTTAACCACGAACCAAAAAGACTTTACTTCAACGGATTAAAAACTGCTACCGCCAAACTAAATGGTGTGATAGAATATGAAGTAGTGTATATAGAAATGATAGATCCACTAGTGAACTCTGCAGGCAAGTCGGTTAGTAAATCAATAACATTAAGAGATGAACTGCAAAATATTATTCAAGGACCTGTTTCTTCAGATGATATATTGACTGCTGACGCAACAGAATACAATGTGACCACAGGTGGTGGAATGAGTTTTAGAATATCCGGATCCAAAGTTAGGTACGCTAATGAATTGTCTGCTGATCTAGATTATGTGAAAACAGTGTATCCTAATGCAGTAGAAAATATGAGAACCCAAATGAAATCTCTGGGAAATAAAGAATGGATACATTTACCATTGTGGATGAGAACTACACAAACAGGTGACTTGGCTCCATTGGGTTTCAAACCAGCCATTGTTTTAGCATATTGTAAACCTGGCAAAGCAGGATTGGTAAAACAAAGAATTACAGATAAAAAATTACAATTTGAAAATATTGAATACATTATAGATAGATATCAGATCAGTAATCCTATGCTTAAAGTTGATCCTAGTAGGTTTGAAGGTGACGGATCAACAAGTAGTTTTGCGTTAAACGAATTAATTAACGAAGAAGAAATAAAATTAACCAGAGACGGAGTAGAGATTTTTGTGCAAAAAGTGTTCAAAAACCTAACCGCTGACGTTAATACAGTGGTCTCAGATGATACAAGAAGATCTGGAGACTTTGAAAATGAATTCTTCTTAACACACGATACGGAAAATAAACAAAGCACAATCAATTTTACATCAGCACCAACAGCCGGCGCAAAATTTGTCGTAAGTAGGCAATCTGGTGATAAATATCTTGTATTTGAAAGAAAAGGAATATAATGGCAAGTAGTATAGTACCAGGAAACATAGACGGGACATTTCCGATAGCAGGACAGGATAATTCATCTCAGGGTTTTAGAGATAATTTCACTGCTACAAAGAACAATTTTACGACGACAAAGTCTGAGATCGAAGCATTACAAACATCATCGGTTGCTAACAATGTAGCGAATAGTTTTAACGACAACGTTGTCTCAAGAGCAGTTTTAAAAGACACTTCCGAAACTGTGTTTGGACATGGTACAGCAGGTGGTAACATAACTTTAAACCATGAGAACGGCCACTATCAAACAATTACAACAAATGCCGCTGTAACTTTGGCATTTACAAACTTTCCTGTATCAGGAACCTTAGGCAGAATTATACTTGATATCACGTATGCAAACACGTCGCATACAATAACAATACCAAGCACTGTGCTTGTAGCAGACAACGTAACAGGCGGTGATGGTTCATCTAACACAATCACAATAGGATCCATAGGAAGATATATGTACGAATTCATGTCTCCGGATGGTGGTACTACAATTTTGATGCACCAACTTGGTAAGATGTATGATTAACCACTAACGAAAGGCAGGTGATGCCGTTGTTTCATCCATTACAAGAAGATATTACTAAACTGTCAGAAGAGGATCTTTCTAAAAGAATAAGAGAGTTGACAAGCAAAATAATGAGTGCAAGAAGATTTAGTAGAAATCCTGAGTTGCAAAATCAAATACAGAATGCATTGAACACCTACAGAGAAGAATTAAGGACAAGAAGAATAAAAGAAGCACAAGACAGGTTCAAGAAAAGCAGAGGTGAACCAGAACTTGGCGACCTGGTCAACATCGAGTAGTAAGTAATTGTATGGACAGTACTTTTACTTGGGCAACCAAATTCAAATCAATAATAATTGTTGACAATGAACTTTTTCAAAATGAATATGATGTGCAATTGGAAATTAAACCAACGACATCAAATTTAAAAACTCAGTCAGCATATTTTGAAAGATTGAAATTGCTGTTTGAAAATGTGTTCCACAACACAATAACATCTTATAGATCCGACCCTCTTTACCAAATATTAAGGAAGTCTACCATGAATAGATTTATTGAATTACCAAAGCCACCATACGATCAAGTGATGGCATCAGTGTGTTTTTGTAAAGCAAATGCAATACTAGATGGTAAAATTCATGTTAAAAGTTTGACATTAGGAAGTTTCCAAGGCGATGGAATAAAATATAAGGTTGACAAAAACGCAAAAGAACTTACACTATTAGATGTAAATGAATGGTTTTCGGAAAAATACAAAAAGTTTGACCCATGGTGGTTAAGACCAGATACCGCAACTTATGATAATGAAATGTCAAAAGGAATATACACAGGACACTTTAGTTGGCAAGAAGAGAAAAAAGTCGTTGACAAGAAGCACGAAGATCATGCTAAAATATTCGAGTTCAACCCAAGAGTATTAGATGGCGGCAAAAATAAAAACAAATGAGTATGGTGATTGCATTATTACAGAAGATGATGCTTTAGAATTCCTGTATACAAATCCAGATTTTGATATTTCTAAACTGTACTTTGAAGATACTGATCAATATAAAAAAGCACTAGACGACATCGGTGTTGATTTACCAAAAATAAAAAATGTTCCTAAAAGAGACATCTCTGTAACAGAGTTTGACAAAAAAAATTATGCCAATTGGCATATGCCCAAATCCTATTATGATNTAGATATGAAAAAATATCTTTTGGAAAAATGTCAAACCAAAGAGGAAACGGCACGTGTTGAAAAAGAATACGAGTTGTTTGAGAAGAAAAATTTTATNAAGGTCCTCCAGTTTTTAGTGTATTTCGTTGATACGATGAGAAAGCATAACATAGTTTGGGGTGTTGGCCGAGGATCAAGTGTGGCAAGTTTTTGTTTATTTTTGATAGGTATCCACAAGATCAATCCACTGATGTACAAAATAGATTATCGTGAATTTTTGCGATGATAAGTAAAAGTGAACTTAGGAGAAAAAATGAGAACACCAGTTAAAAAAGTATACAAGACTATGCAGGGTAAAACTGTTGATATTGAAAAATTGAGACAGCAAAACGAAACTACTGTGGCAGTTGGTAATATGAACGTAAATGCTAGAGGTGATGAAATTGGACCGGGTGGAAATATACTAAAGACTAGAGAGCAATTGATGAAACAATATTATGAAAAACCAAAAGGTGTTGTGTCTACTGCTCAAGAAGTTAGACAGGAAAATACTGTGAAACCTGATGTACAACAACCAAAAGTGGTAGAAACTAAAATCCTAAATCAACAACCTATTAAAAAAGCGACACCTCAACCTAAAACAGTTGATACGTTCAAACCAAAGTCTGAGAAGTCAGGCATCGACGCCGCTTTAGATGGTATAGAATAAGCAAGTAAAATTTTAATTTTAGTAAATATTAGATATGAATGATCTAGTACTGCTTAATGAAAGATTATCCCAAAATGGATATTGGAACAAACCGATCCAATATGAACACGGAACCCCCGACTCAGAAGCATTAGATCTTTACGATCAGAATGGTTATGATTTAACAGACTTAGAGCAGAGGTTTGCAAAAATAAATCTCGGACCTGACAAAGGACATAGGTACAGAAGAGCATTAAAATACGATTGGTTCGCACAATCAAAAAAAAAAACTACAGGTGCAGTGCTTAATCATGCTTGTTTATTCGAAAGAAAAGCATATACAGGTGCCGCAAAGGAACAACTTGAAACTTGGGCAAAAGAAAACAATTTAATTTATAAATTAATTGCCATGAGGCCTAAATGGGGATTGGACTTTTCAATAGATTATGTTGATGCAGAAGGTAATGCTTTTGAAGTTTTTCACTGGGAGTTTGACGGATTTGACTTTGCGGAAATTAACAAGAAGAAAAAACAGATGGAAGGTAAATTACTTTCGATCGATTGGGATAAAGGTGGTAGAGATCTTTTACAAAGAAAAGACGAATGGCACGGACTAGGCTTTTTTGAACAATCAGATTGGAAATGTAACTTTTTTGACATAGAAAAAGAACGTTTTAAAATGGTGATTTGGTCTTGACAAATAAAGTTTNNTACACTATATTATAAACATGGCAAGTAAATTTGGTGAAGGTGGCTGGGTACCTACAACACAGGAAATCACTCCACTCAAAAAGAGAATAATTGTAAAAAATATGCACTTTGGTGAAACAACCACCAAGGGCGGAATAATCTTAATGGATGACGATGGAAAAGAGCAAGGCGTTCATCCTAGATGGGCAGAGGTACACGCAATAGGAAAAGATCAAAAAGATGTAAAAGTTGGACAATGGGTCATGGTGGCACATGGTCGGTGGACAAGAACTTTTATCATCGAATCTGAAAAAGGTGAAAAACAAGAGTGTAGAATGATCGACGAAAATGATATACTTTTGGTTTCCGACGAAGAGCCTACTGAAGCAAATACTAAACAAGCAACATACAATAATATGGGTGGTGCTTATCAGATGAAATCCTTACCCGGCAACGACTAACCGTGAAAAAATTAATATTTTGTGTAATCCTTGTATTAGGGATTATACTTCCTGTGAAGGCAAAGGATCCTTTAACCAAAAGAGATATTAAGGCAATCTATGCTTTNAATATTTTGCAGACAATAGATATGTTTCAAACNTTTGAGATTGTAGAAAGTGATGAATGGTATGAAACAAATCCTATNCTTGGTAAACATCCAAATCATGGTGAGGTACTTGGGTANTTTGTATTACGAGGACTGGCACATTACGAGACTACAAAACTGATACCAGCAAAGTATCGTGATATATGGCACACATACAATATAGTTTACAATCTTGATGTCATAAATCAAAACCATAAATTGGGTATTAGAATATCATTTTAGTTGACAAATATTGGAAAAGTGTTATTATAAATTATGCGTATAGGTTTCTGTTGCAAATGGCTTAACGATAAATCTGAATTTGGCGGAATGAAGGTCAATGCCAAGGACAGAGATCTAAATGGCAGATCAACCACAATGAGATGGTTGCGTGAACATCCAGAAGATGCTGAACAAAGACAATGGGATATTATGAATCACAACGCCGCGGCGGCTGTGAGAATGATTGAACGTGTTGGCACACTAGCACCAGAACGTAGGATGGTGAGACTTGGTAGCGAAATGCTACAAGGATATACGGAAAAGAACTGGAAGGACTGGTGGCAAAGAAAAGAAATTCAAGACCATTGTGAAAAAATATTTGCTCCGGTGGGAGAAGCATCTAGAAAACATGATGTGAAAGTATCGTTTCACCCAGGACAATTTTGTGTATTATCTAGTATTACTCCTGACATTGTAGAAAGAAGCATAGAAGAATTTGAGTACCATGCAGACATGGCCCGTTGGATGGGATTCGGTAAAAGTTTTCAAGATGGATGCAAAATTAATGTACACATCTCAGGCCGGCAAGGACCAGATGGAATACGTAAGGCACTTCCAAGACTTTCACAAGAAGCACGTAATCTAATCACGATAGAAAATGACGAAATGGGTTGGGGACTTGATGCAAGTTTAGAACTAGAAAAAGATCTTGCATTAGTCATGGATATACATCATCACTGGATAAGAGCAGAAGAATACATAGAACCACATGATGATAGAGTAAAACGTGTGATCGATTCTTGGCGTGGACAACGCCCTACAATGCACTACTCATATTCAAGAGATGAACACTTGGCTCCTGCTAATCTTGGAGACAAGATACATTCGGAAATGCACGATATTAAGATGTTGTTAGAACGTGGTTGCAAAAAACAAAAATTGAGGGCACATTCAGACTTGTTACCAAATACCAAGGTGAATGATTGGGCATTAAGTTTTGGTGAACACTTTGATATACAGACGGAGGCCAAAGGTAAAAACATGGCGGCAGAACAATTATATAGACAACACATAGAAAAAAATGTATAATCAAAATATGAAAGAAGAAACACCAAAAGAATATTGGGAACAAATAGAAAAAGATAACGAAGATATTATGACAAGAATGCACCCTGCAACAATAGTGCCAGGATTTTTGGTCGGAATAATGGTATTGGTAGGATGCATTTTCAAAATTTATATGGGTTGGTGATGAGTAAAAAAGAAAAAGAAATAGAAGAACTTAATAAAAAAATTGATAGACTTCAAGAGACTGTTGACAAATTAGCAGAGAGCCTCTATAAACATATAAAGTTTATTGACAGCACGTATGAAAATTTAAGAAATCCAATAGATGCGGCAAAGAAATGGTTAGGTAAATGAAACTAATAAAAAGGAACTTGATATAATGTGTCCAATGTGTTATATAAATGGATTATTATTTTTAATCTTTGGTGCTTCAGGAGTTGCAATAGCCAACAATCCCTGGGTAATTGCAATAGGTGTTATTTTAACCATTGTAGGTTTTTGGTGGATGTGGAGAGCATACAAAAGAAATAAAGGTAAAGGCGGGGTCAAAAAGAATTTAAAAACTACTGTGATTTACGTGTTAGTATTTGCGGCAGGCTTTGTTACTGCTTCGTACGTTACACATGATTACTTTAAAACAAAATATGAAACAAAGATAGAGGCAACAAATAAATGAAAGAACTTTGGGTAGAAAAATATCGTCCGAAAACAGTTGATGGATATGTGTTCAGAGATGAACATCAAAAAGCACAGGTAAAGCAGTGGATTAAGGAACAAACTATTCCACACTTGTTATTCAGTGGTAATGCAGGTATTGGTAAGACAACACTTGCAAAAGTCTTACTTAATGAACTTGACATCAATGATTTAGATGTATTAGAAATAAATGCAAGTAGAACAAACAGTGTAGAAGAC
>NZHE01000024.1 GCA_002691145.1 Rickettsiales bacterium | reverse complement strand
TTTTTTCTTCAGTTACTTTTGATTCAGCAACTGGCTCAGTTGTTTTTTCTTCAGTTACTTTTGTTTCAGCTACTGGTTCAGCTGTTTTTTCTTCGGTTACTTTTGCTTCAATGCTATTTTCAGGTTTTAAGTTTTTATTTTTAACTTTTTCTTCTTTAGCTTTTAATTTCTCAAGGGTCTTTGTTCTAGGCTTATCTTTTTTGGTCTGAGGATAAATTTTAAGTTTATCCACTATACCTTCATTTGCTAAAAATTTTGCTACCCTATTGGTGGGTTTAGCACCTACGGATAACCAATAAGATACTCTTTCTTTTTTTATTAGAACTCTCTCAGGATCATCTTTTGATCTCATTGGGTTATATGTACCTAAACGTTCAATAAATTTACCATCTCTTGGACTTCTAACATCTGCTGCTACAATTCTGTAAAAAGGTCTTTTCTTTGAGCCTCCTCTAGATAATCTTAAAGCTACTGCCATTTTTAATTCCTTTCATTATAGTTTTTTATTTAAATTATTTAGCGATGACACATCGAATTGATTTGAGTTCATCATATTTTGTAATTTTTTATTTTTACCCATTTTTTTCATCATTAATGCCATTTTTTTAAATTGCTTTAAAAGTTTATTTATCTCTTGAATGCTGGTACCTGAACCCTTTGCTATTCTTTTCTTCCTAGAAGCTTTAATTATGTCTGGAAAGTTTCTTTCTTTTTTTGTCATTGAAGAAATTATTGACTGTTGAAATTTAATTACTTCATTTTTTTCTAAGGATTCATCCATTTTATCTTTTAAGGAACTCATTCCAGGCAAGTAATTTAATAAACTCTTTATGCCTCCCATTTTTGTAATCTGATCAAGTTGTTTTGAGTAATCTGATAATGAAAATCTACCTTTTAACAGTTTTCCCTGCATTTTCTTTGCATCTTCCTCATCAATTTGTTCTGCAGCTTTTTCTACGAGTGTTACAACGTCACCCATGCCTAATATTCTATTAGCTATTCGATCAGCATGAAATTCTTCAAGTTCATCAATTTTTTCTCCGGTACCAATGAACTTTATCGGTTTTTTAGTAATAGACTTCATCGAAAGAGCTGCTCCTCCTCTACTATCACCATCGATTCTTGTAAGAATAATTCCTGTAACATTTAAGTGTTCTGAGAAACTTTTTGCCGTGTTCACAGAGTCTTGTCCGGCCATTGAATCTACAACTAGAAGCGTTTCATCTATTTTAATATTTTCTGCGATATCAACCAATTCATTCATCATTACTTTATCAATATGATTTCTTCCAGCCGAGTCCAAGATCAAGTAATCATAATTTTCAACTTCAGCTTTTTTTTTTGCTCTGAGACAAATTTCGATTGGATTTTCTCCATCTAAAATATCAAGAGAATCAATTTGGTTTTGTATTGCAAGTGTCTGAAGTTGTTTTTGTGCTGCCGGTCTATAAATATCAAAGGATGCTAATAAAACTGTTTTTTTATTTTTTTCAATAAGTCTTTTGGCTAACTTTGCTGACGTTGTTGTTTTGCCAGAACCTTGAAGTCCAGCCATCATTAAAGTAACAGGAGGCTTGGCGTTTGCTAAATTGTTGTTTTCTGAACCAAGTAGTTTTATCAACTCATCATTTACTATTTTCACTACCATTTGTCCCGGACTAACACTTGAAATTACGTTTTTACCCAATGCCTGAACTTTTATTCTCTCAATGAATTCTTTGGCAACTAACAAAGAAACATCTCCTTCTAGAAGAGCTACTCTAATTTCTCTTAAAGCCTCGTTTAGGCTTGATTCCGTAATGGTACCTTGCCCCCTCAAAATTTTGAAAGAATTTGAAATTTTTTCTGAAAGTGAACTAAACATCTTTAATTAAACTAAATTATTAAACAAAACAAAAAAAGTCAGTGCACGAAACTCGTGGACTGACTGAAATAAAGTATTGTTTTTATATCAAAAAAATATATTTTCTTAAAGTAAATTTATATTTTTTTAAGAAAATGAATGAACTTAAATTTTTTAAGATGCATGGATTGGGTAATGATTTTGTCATTATAGACATTAGAGAGACAAAAATATCAATCAGAATCAAAGACATTATCATTATTAACGATAGAAGAACTGGTGTTGGTTGCGATCAATTGATTTTAATTGAAGAAAGCTCAGATAACCTTGCAGATTGCAGAATTAAGATTTTTAATGCAGATGGTTCAGAGGCTGAAAATTGTGGAAACGCATTAAGATGTGTTGGAAAACTTCTCTTTGATACTAAAAAAAATAATAATTTTATTATTGAAACAAAATCTGGATTAATTGATGTTGAAATATCAGAAAACGAGCTTGTTAGCGTAGATATGGGTATTCCAAAATTTGATTGGAGAGATATACCTTTAAGTCATCCATTTAACACTTCTAACTTAGAAATAGATACAAAAACACTGAAGGGTGGGAGCTGTGTCAATGTTGGTAATCCACATGTAGTTTTTTTTCAAAAAGAATTGAATAAGGAAAATTTGATTGAGGATTGCAAAAAAATTTCAAATTTAAAAATTTTTGAGGATGGTGTAAATATAAATATAGTAAATATAAAAAATCCAGATTTAGTTGAGTTAATTGTTTATGAAAGAGGTGTTGGTTTTACAAATGCATGTGGAACAGGTGCTTGTGCCACACTCGCAGTTTGTAAGAGTTTAAATTTAACAAAAAAAAAAAATAAAAATTGTTATGCCAGGTGGAGAATTAAGTGTCGAAATCTTAAATGATGGTCACATTATTAAAACGGGTCCAGCTTCTAAAGTTTTTACAGGGATTTTAAACAATCATATATTTGATGAGTTTATTTAAATGAAGAAAACTTCAAAAGTAATCACTTTAGGCTGCAGATTAAATATTTGCGAATCTGAGGGCATTAAAAATTTACTAAAAAAAAAAAAAATCATTAATACTACGGTTATCAATACTTGTGCTGTTACAAATCAAGCGGTAGTTAATTCAAAAAAAAAAATAATAGAAGCCAAGAAGAGAGATCCTAATAATAGAATTTTGGTAACTGGGTGTGCATCACAAATTGAACCTAAAATATTTTCTGATATGAAAGAAGTAGACAAAATTATTTATAATAAGGATAAAAATGAAGAAGATTTTTACCTAAATAATATTCAGAATTTATTAAAAAAAGAAAAAAAAAGAGTAAAAAATTTTTCTGTTTCTTTTGGAAGGTCTGGAACAAGAACAAGAGCTCTTCTCCAAATTCAACAAGGTTGCAATCACAGATGTACTTTTTGCATTATACCATTTGGAAGGGGTAATTCGTTAAGTTTGCCCTTAAGTGTAATATTAAAAAGAGTCGGAAAATTAATTGATCTAGGCTATAAAGAAATAACAATAACCGGAGTAGATCTGACATCCTACGGTGAAGATCTTCCTGGCAGACCAAGTTTAGGACAAATCCTCAAAAGATTAATTAGAATTGAAAAACGATTGTGTAGAATTAGGTTATCTTCAATTGATCCGGCAGAATTAGATGAAGATTTGCTAGAACTAATCGTAAGTGAAAAGAAAATTTTACCACACATACATTTTTCAATGCAATCTGGTGATAATTTAATACTCAAAAGAATGAAGCGTAGACACACAAGAGAGAAAATTATTGACATTTGCAAAAACATTAAGAGGCAAAGAAGTGAAGTACATTTTGGGGCTGATATAATTGTTGGATTTCCCACAGAGTCAGAAGTAGAGTTTCAAAAAACATTAGATTGTATAGAAAAATGTAATTTTACTAATATTCATGCATTTAGATTTTCTCCAAAAAAAGGCACACCAGCATCAAGGATGCCTCAGATACCTGAGAGAATTAAAATAGAAAGAATGAAAAGATTAAATAAAATTTATAGTAAAGTTAAGGAAATGCAGATGAAAAAATTAATTGGAACAGAAAAAAAAATATTATTTGAAAATACTAAGCTAAGTTACACTGATGATTATTTCAAAGTAAGAATTCATAATGAAAAAGATTCCCACTCACAACTTAATGGACAATTAGTTAAAGTTAAACTTAAAGATATTTTGGGAGATTTTTTTGTGGGGGAAATATTAAACTAATGGTTATAAAATGGTTTGACAAATTTAAAAAGGGTTTAAAAAAGTCCACAAATAAGGTTGGTAGCGGAATTAACTTAATTTTCAAAGGAAAAAAAATTGAGCAGAAAACTCTTGAAGAACTCGAGGACTTATTAATTGAATCTGATATAGGGGTTGTATTTGCTAATAAAGTAATTGAAAGATTAAGGAAAATCAAATTATTAGACAATGATATTAGAATTATAAAAGAACAAATAAGTATTTTGATTTTAGAGATATTACTTCCTTTAGAAAAAAAAATTGAATGCCTTAAAACTCCAAATGTTATTTTTTTAGTAGGTGTAAATGGTGTCGGTAAAACGGCTACAGTTGGAAAGCTAGCTCATAAATTTCATTCAGAAAATAAGAAAGTAGGTTTAGTTGCTGCTGATACTTTTAGGGCTGCTGCGGTAGAACAACTTGAGATTTGGTCCAAAAGAACAAACTCTATGTTTTTTTCTGCTGAAAGTAATTCTGATCCTGCGTCTTTAGTTTATTCTTCTATGCACAAAGCAAAAGAGAAATCATTAGATGTACTTTTAATCGATACTGCAGGAAGACTCCATAATAAATCCAATTTAATGGACGAACTTTCAAAAATGATTCGTGTAATAAAAAAAATAGAAAATTCAGCTCCAAACGAAATTATACTAGTTTTAGATGGTAACACGGGTCAAAATTCAATTAAACAAGCAGAAAAATTTAAAGAGATCTGTAATATATCGAGTTTAATTATTACAAAACTTGATGGAACCTCTAAAGGAGGAGCGATAATACCAATCAGTGAACAATTAAAGATTCCCATTGTAAGTATTGGAGTCGGTGAAAAAAAAGAGGATTTGATTGATTTTAAAGCCCAGGATTTCTCAAAAACTTTACTTGATTTTTAAGCTAGTTTTTTTACCTTGAGAGTTTCCATAATGACGAATTTTTATGGTCTGTAATAATAAAAATTTCTCCTTGTTGATTTAACTCAAAATCTCTGATTCGCCCTATTTTATTTTTTAAGATAATTTCCTCGCTAATAATTTTCTTGTCTTCAAACCGAATTTTGAAAAAAATATTATACTTTAGTGATCCTCCAATTAGGTCTCCATTCCATTCAGGAAATTCATTTCCCTTATAAAAAGCGATCTGACTTACCCCAATTGATGGAACCCATGAAATTAGATTTTCATCATATTTTTTTTTAAATGAGACATTCCCAATTTTTTTTCCGCTGTATTCTTTTCCACCCCATGCAATATCTTTCCAGCCGTAATTACCTGCAAATTTAACGATTCCAATATTATCGCCACCTTTTGGACCATGCTGACTAAAATATATATTTTCATCAAATGGTGAAATTGTCATTCCTTGAGGATTTCTTAATCCTATTTGAAAAATTTCTGGTAGCCAATAACTTTTATTTTGATTTGAGGGATTATTTTTTGGTATGCTCCCATCGATATTTATTCTTATTATACTTCCTGGATGTTTCGTTGGATCTTGTGCAATCATTCCCATTCCTCTCTCACCCAAACTAGCATAAATATGGTTGTCCTTAATTGCTAATCTGGAGCCCCAATGTAGATTTGAATTGAATTTTGGCTTACTAACAAGTAAATTTTCAAAATTTTCAATTCTATCATTAATAAGCTTGCCTTTACCTATTGCTGTACTCCCTTCTCGTAAACCTTTTAAAGACGAATTTTCATCATCATAATGACTATATGAGAAGTAAATAATTCCATTATTATGAAGCACATCTAATAAACCGCCTTGCCCTGCACCACCTTTAAAAAAAATATTTTCTATATTGTGAGAAATTTTTTTAGACCTACCATCAATAACATTAACTTTAAGCAATTCTCCATTTTTTTGAGTAACAAGTAAATTATTTTTATCAATGAATGTCATACCCCATGGATAATCAAGACCAGTCATTACTTCAGTTAATTTGTACTTCGTTTCAGAAACTTTATAATTTTTAATATTACTGAAGTTATCTAAACTATTTGCAGCTAAATAGGGAAAAAATATTAAAAATATAAATTTACTGAAAGAGATTTTTTTTATCATTATTGCATAGTATTAAAATTTAAATTTTTTAATTTTTTTGGAATACAAAATTGAGCTTATAATTGCAAGAATAAAAAAATAGCTAACTTGCCACCAAGCATTCCAAAAAGAAAAATTTACCAATGATGCCCCCCAAAAATATCCGTTAAAAAAAATTACGTATGAAAAATCTTTAGTGATAATTCTTTTAAAAATAAAATAATTTATAGAAAATATAAGAAAAATAAAACTTAATGTTCCAACAACTCCAGTTTCTAGTAAAAGCTCAATAAAAAAATTATGTGGATGGCTTGGTATATAGTGCATCGTACCAGTTGATTCATGGCCAATTACTTTCTGACTTCCTTTTATGAAATTTGATGTATCTGGCCCGACTCCAAAAATTGGATTTTCTTCGAAATTTTCAAGTGAAAAGCCCCAAATAATTTGTCTATGGGCATCTATAAGATTAGTCGAAACAAGAAATTCATAATTCTCGATTGTATTTATTTTGTGATTATACGAAAAATAATATGTTACTGAAATAATAAAAATAGCTTTAAATATTAGAAGGCTTAAGAGTTTGTTTTTATCAAATTTCAATGAAATTAGTATTTTAAAAAAAAATATAGACAATATCCCTACGAATATTCCTAACACTGCTGAATTACAATTACTAGTTATTATTACAGGGATAATTAAAATAATAGGTAATGTAGAAACATATATTTTTTTATGACCAATTTTTTTGTTTAACAAAGGTAATATTAATACTAAAATAGTTAGCACATTCACAAAGCCTTTAAACCTAATAACTTCTATTGGCGTTTCTTTACGTTGTAATGTTTCAAAAATTTGACCTTCATTAAAATTATAAAATAGAACGAATAAAACAGAAAAAATAATTGATATGTATAGAAAATTACTTAAAAGTTTTAGCTCCTTTGGATGTGATTTAAAATTTTGAAAAATTATATATGAAAAAAATATAAACAAACACAAATAGCCTAAAACACTAATGGATCTAATTTGATTAATTGAAAAAAAACAGCTTATTGAAAATGTTATAAGAAATAAAATAATTGGAAAAGTGAGTTCGTTTTTTTTGCATTTATAAAGCCAATGTTTTAACGATAGTCTTTTTTCAATCAATATCAAAACAACACCAATCGATAAACAAACACCAAATGCAATGGCAGAATGCATCCTTAATGAAAACGAAATTCCAAAAAATAAGCAGGATAATTTTGATAAAAATGACATTTATTTAACACTATAGTGAAAATTTGATTTAAATATATATTAATCTTGATAAGTTTATAAAAATTAAAATTTATTAAATGGGGTGTTTATGAATTCTAAAATAAATAAAACGTACTATTTAGAGGATTTATTTGTTGGACAAGAAGCTTCAATTTCAAAAATAATTTATGAAAAGGACATTGATGTTTTTGCAGAAATTACTGGGGATTTAAACCCTTTACATATTGACTCTAAATTTGCTAAGAACTCAATTTTCAAAAAAAAAAATAGCACATGGCTTTTTAACTGCAAGCTTAATCTCAAGTGTAATAGGGATGAAGTTGCCGGGTCCAGGCAGTATATACTTAAGTCAAAGTTTGAAATTTTTAGCACCAGTTTATATCGGGGAGAAAATAATAACTCGCGTCCTTGTAAAAGAAATTATTAAAGAAAAAAAGAGAATTGTTCTTGATACTTTTTGTACAAGAGACACCGATAAAGTTTTAACAGGTCAGGCAGAAATAATGGTTCAATCAAAGAATTAAAACATGATTTTAATTAGAAATAGGTTTCAAGATAATAAGATACAGGGTTCGGTTGTGGCTATTGGAAATTTTGATGGAATCCATATTGGTCATAAGAGTGTAATCGACGAAGCAAAGAGGATAGCAAAGGAGAGTAAAAAAAAGATCTCATTGCTTACTTTTGAACCTCATCCAAAATGTTTTTTTAAAAATAGAAAAGTAAATTTCAGAATTACTCCTTTTAGAGATAAATTTGAAATGATTAAAAAATTGGAAATTGACTACTATTTGAATTTTAATTTTAATCACAATTTTTCAAATATAAGCGCAAATAAATTCATCAAAAATATTTTAGTTAAAGAGCTTCGGGTTCATCATGTGGTCACCGGGTTTGACTTTGTATTTGGTAATAAGCAAGAGGGTGATACAAATTTACTGATTAATGAATCAAAAAAAAAATTATTTAAATTCACTTTAGTTAAAGAAAAAAAGTTACAAGAAAATATAAAAATTTCTTCATCTGAAATAAGAAAGAATTTAAAAGTTGGTAATTTAAAAAAAGTAAAAGATATTTTGGGGAGAAATTGGCATATCAAATCAAGAGTTATGCGAGGAAAAAAACTTGCCAGTAAAATTGGATTTCCAACCGCAAATTTAAAAATAGACAAATATTGTAAACTTTGCTTTGGTGTTTATAAAGTTTTGGTGATTTATAAAATGAATGGTGATGCTACAAAATTTGAAGGGATTGCAAATTACGGAATTAAGCCAACTTTTAATGGAATTGAACCAATTTTAGAGGTTAATATTTTTAATTTTAATAAAGTTATTTATCATGAATATCTTGAAGTTTTTTTTATTTCATTTATCAGAAAAGAAAAAAAGTTTAACAACTTCAAAGAATTAAAAAATCAAATAGAAGAAGATGTAAGGATATGTAAAGACATAGGATGACTGAAATTTCGAAAACAATATATTTACCAAAAACAAATTTTTCAATGAGGGCAAACTTAAATAAGACTGAGCCTAAGTGGATGGATTTCTGGAATGAAAACAAGATTTTTAAAAAGTTAAAAAAAAGTGTTAGGAAAAATAAAAAATTTGTTTTACATGACGGCCCTCCTTATGCAAATGGTCATATTCATCTAGGGCATGCTTTAAATAAAATACTAAAAGATATAATCTGTAGAGCATATTTTCAAATGGGATTTGACGTTGACTATATTCCAGGCTGGGATTGTCATGGATTGCCAATTGAGTGGAAGATTGAAGAAAATTATAGAAAAGAGGGATTAGATAAGAATGAAATTAATCAACTAAATTTCAGAGATGATTGTAGAAAATTTGCTGAATCTTGGATTGATATACAATGTGATGAATTTAAAAGATTAGGGATTGATTGTAATTGGGAATCGAAATATACAACTATGACACATAAGTCAGAAGGAACAATTGTATCAGAGTTATTAAAATTTCTTGAAGATGGAAGACTTTATCTAGGTTATAAGCCTGTAATGTGGTCGGTTGTTGAAAAAACGGCTTTAGCAGAAGCCGAAGTTGAATATCAGGAAAAACTTTCAAATTCTATATTTGTAAAATTTCCAATTAAAAATGCTACTAGTTCTGTCTTGGAAAAATCGAGCATAATTATCTGGACAACTACCCCTTGGACTTTGCCTTGTAACAGAGCGATAGCCTTTTCAAAAGAATTTGATTATTTAGTTATTAAGTTCAATAAGGATGTGCAAAATTTTAATATTAAAAATAATGAGAAAATTATTTTTGAAAAGAATTTAGCTGAATCCTTCTTAAAAAAAAATAATTTAAATGATTTTGAGATTTTGCATGTAATTAGAGATAGTCAACTTGAAGGCAATGTATGCAGTCATCCTTTGAAAGATTTAGGTTATACAAATGAGGTTCCTCTAGTTCCAGGTGACCATGTACTTAACGATGTTGGAACTGGTTTTGTTCACATAGCACCAAGTCATGGAATTGAGGACTTTCAACTAGGGAAAAAATTCAATTTAAATATACCTCTATTAGTTGAGAGCAATGGTGTCTATACAAAACAGACCCCATTCTTTGCCGGACAACATATTTTTAAATCAGACCAAATTATAATTGAAAAGTTGAAAGAAAACAGGAATTTATTACTAGCAAATGGTTTAAGACACAGTTATCCTCATTCTTGGCGTTCAAAGGCTCCCTTAATTTTTAGAGCAACTTCTCAATGGTTTATTTCTATGGAGATCAAAAAGTTGAGGGAGGTAGCTTTATCATCTATAGAAAATGTATCTTGGTTCCCAGAAGCAAGTAAAAATAGGATTTTATCAATGGTTTCTGAAAGACCAGATTGGTGCGTTTCAAGACAGAGAAGCTGGGGAGTTCCGATAACCATTTTTTTAAATAAGCAAACTGGAAATCCATTGATCGATAAGAGTGTAAATAAAAGAATTATAGCAGAGATAGAAAAAAAAGGAACAGACGCCTGGTTTTCTATTCCATCAAAAGAATTTCTCGGTCCTAATTATAACTCAAAAAATTATGAAAAAGTGCATGATATTCTTGATGTCTGGTTTGATTCTGGTTCAAGCCATGTTTTTGCTCTAAAAAATAGAGGCATAAAGGACAAGGCAGATTTATACCTTGAGGGCTCAGATCAGCATAGAGGATGGTTTCAATCATCATTATTACAGTCATGTGCAGTTTATGGAGAAAGTCCATATAAGTCAGTACTAACGCATGGTTTTGTATTAGACGAGAAAGGGAAAAAAATGTCAAAATCATTGGGAAATATAATTTCTCCGAATGATGTAATCAAAAAGTATGGGGCTGATATTCTAAGGTTGTGGGTAGCAACTAGTAATTATAATGAAGACCTTAAAATAAGTTATGAAAGTTTAGAGAGGCAAGCAGAAACGTACAGAAAAATAAGAAATTGTATCAGATTTCTTCTTGGAAATTTACATTCATGGGATTTTTCAGAAGTTGTCATTCATGAAGATCTTCCCCCTTTGGAGAAATTAATTAGAAATGAAATTTTCAGAATTGATAAATTAATGTCTCAAAGTTTTAAAAATTTTGATTTTTACAAAGTTTTTCATATGATTTCTAACTTTTGTAATAATGAACTTTCTTCCCTTTTTTTTGATGTAAAAAAAGACACTCTATATTGCGATAGCAAAAACTCAACAAAAAGAAACTCTGTCAGGACAGTAATGTTTGATGTCTATACTTTTTTGATAAAGTGGTTATCACCTGTTCTTGTTTTTACAGCTGAAGAATCATGGCAGTGTTGGAAAAATGAAATTGATTTGAAAGCTGAAGAGAGTTGTCATTTAAAAAAATTTAAAGATGCACCATCTAAGTGGGAAAATAAAAAAATTGTATCAGATTGGGAAAAAATATTCGATATTAAAAAGGCTGTAAGTTCAAAAATAGAAAAACTTAGAGACGAAAAATTTTTAAAAACTAGTCTTGAAGCAAAAGTAATATTATGTTTCAAAAACGATTTGATTAAAGATATTGTCAAGAATGTAGACCTTTGTGAAATCTTAATAGTCTCCAAAATAGAAATCATCTCATCAGAGCACAAGAATTTGATTGGTTTAGATGAATATGATGATTTTCTATTAAAGATTGAAAAATTCAATGGAGTTAAGTGTGAAAGATGCTGGAAAATTTTCGATAAAAAAGAAATAAACAATGAACTATTATGTGAAAGATGTGAAATCGCGATTAACTCAAAGTCTGAAAAAATTTAAATATTTTTTAATCACTTTAATTGTTATTTTTATAGATCAAATTACCAAATATTGGGTTAATCAAAATGTTCAAAGTTTCATTCAAGAAATAAAGATTTTTGAAAATTTAAATTTAGTATATGTTTTAAATAAAGGAATAAGTTTTGGTTTTTTTTCTGAAATGAATATTTCTTTTTATCTTGGCCTTATCTCTTTGACAATTTCTTTTTTTATTATTTATTTAATTTTAACAACAAAACACAGAATTGAACTTTTAGGTTTAAGTTTTATCCTTGGCGGTGCTTTAGGAAACGGAATAGATAGGTTATTAAATCATTATGTAATTGATTTTATTGACTTCCATCTTTTTAAATTTCATTGGCCAGCTTTCAATTTTGCCGATTTCTTTATAACAATAGGCGCTTTTTTATACTTGTTCACAAATTTAAAAAAAAAAACATGAAAAAAAAACATGAAAAAAAAACATGAAAAAAAAAATTCTGCTTTAAAATTATTTTAACTAATGATATTTATATAATCAATACTATATGTATCTATCGGGGCTAAAAAAATAACAATATTTAGTACAAAAAATGAATAATCTACAAAATATCTTATCTAGTTTTAGAAAAGTCACTTTAATCATAGCTTTTATTATCATCCAATCCTGTTCAACGATAGAATCAACATGGGATTCTGTGTCAGATTCAGTTTCGGAAGCAGGAGATTATTTTTATGATTCAGTTATCTTTTGGGGTGATGACGAAGATCCAGTTGAATCTGAAGTTATGATTATAGAAGAAATTGCTGAAGTACCTGATTTTAAACCAATAGAAAACAACCAGAACATACAATTAGATTCAAGTAGGAATCAACCATCAGAAATTTTTCTTGGAAATCCAGTCTATAAAAGTGCTAGACAATATTATTTTGTCAGTCCAAATGGCTCTCCGATGCCTGCACCTCCTCCGCCACCATTTCCTCAATATTCAATTGAAAATCAATCTAGATTTTATTCGTCAGAGCCGTCCAGAAAATACGGATATGAGAGTTTAAATACAGTGCCAAAATTTGATAATCAAAATTTTGAATTTGACAATAATCAGATAAATGAAAATCTTATTAATGATAGAAGTATTCTAAGCTATGAGGAAGAAATGGAGCTTTACGGTATCGAAAATAGTTGCATTAGAGTGATTGAAGATTACATGAACGGAGGATTTAAGTGTGATGACTTTGATTAAACATATAAAAACTTATTGTTTACTACTATCTACTTTATTTTTATTCTCCTGTGATTATTTAAAAAAATCTCTGGGGGTTTCTAAAAATATAATAGATGATAGCCAGTCCTTTGAATCGCCAGAGCTAGTCCTTCCTCCCGATTTTAATATTACTCCTAAGAATGAAAATGTGAATTCATACTCAAATAATAATGAAGAAAAAAAGATAGATGAAAATCGTAATATAATTAAAAACGCTTATGATATTCCTTCTACTAAAAACTTTTTAGCCCCAAAAGTACCTAAACCCTTGGCCAATTCACCATCTGATTCAATAAAAAAATTCAGTAATAGTAGAAACTTTACACTTGGTGAGTGGGTTTACCAACAATCTATTGATGATTTTCGTTCGAGTAACTTTTATTATATACCTAATTATGAAAAAGGTTACAACTTTTCTAGAAAATACGTACCGCGCCAATTTAGAAACAAAGAGTTACAAAATCAAACGATACAATCGAATAATATAATTCAAAATAGAAATTTTGAAGAAAAAATGTTTGATAGTGATTCCCCTTCTTCTCAATCAATAGGTGAACTGCCTGTACTTGAGTAGCTATGAGGTTAATTTACATTTCTCTTATAATTTTATTATGGTCGAAGTCATATTCCAAAGACTTGGAACCACAAAGTTTTGTATTACCTAACGGAATAAAAGTTGTACTTATTGAAAATAATAGGGCTCCTGTAGTCACTCAAATGGCATGGTACAATGTAGGCTCAATAGATGAACCATACGGTAAAAGTGGTATAGCTCACTTTTTAGAGCATTTAATGTTTAAGGGAACCAAAAAATATAAAAATAATTTTTTTTCAAATTTCATCTCAAAGAATGGAGGAAGTGAGAATGCATTTACTAGTTTTGATTATACAGCATATTATCAGACTGTTCCTTCAGAATTTCTTGAGGATATAATTAAAATGGAAGCAGATAGGATGAAGAACTTACTTTTAACTAATAATCAAGTCCAAACGGAAAAAAAGGTTATTTTGGAAGAGCGATACCAAAGAATCGACAGTGATTCCTCATCATTATTAGACGAGTCTATGCAAAAAGTTTTATTTCCAAATAGTACATATGGAACACCAATAATTGGCTGGAAGCACGAAATTGATACATTGAGTTTCGATGATGTTAAACAGTTCTATAAAACTTTTTATCAACCAGAAAATCTCATTCTAGTTTATTCAGGGAATATAGACAAAAAAAAACTTATGAAATTAACAAGAAAATATTTTGGAAAAATATACAATTTATCAAGAAAAAATCATAGATTAAATTTAGTAGACCCTGAATTAAAAACAAATATTCGTGTGGAGCTCATTGACAAAGAGAGTAAACAAAGAATTTGGAAAAGATTTTACAAGACATACTCTTATGTAGATTCAGTCAAAAAAGGTATAGCTCTGGATCTAGGGTTAAAAATTTTAGCCGGAGGTACAACAAGCATATTATATGATGAGTTAGTAAAAAAAAAAAAAGTAGTCTCTGCTATAGGTGGTTATTATAATGGCTTAACCAGAGGAGATGGTGTTATTTATTTTTATGCAGTTCCAAATGAAAAAATTAATTTGCTAGATTTGGAGGTAATGATTGATGAAAACATTAAAGATGCAATTAATAAAAAAATTACTAAAGAAATGTTCTTAATTGAAAAAAAAAAATATTTCTATGATTCTATATATTTAATGGATAGTATTTCACAACCGGCACAAATTGTTGGGGAAGCTCTTTCTGTTGGTTTAGAATTAAGTGAAATCAAAAATTGGAATAATTATCTAGAAGAGATAACCTTTGAAGAAGTAAAAAAAGAGTTAAATAATTTTAAATATAATAAAAGCTTTGTTACTGGCATATTAAAATAAAATGAGACTATTTTTTTTATTTGTTTTACTAACTTTTCCTTACAACCTAAGCTCCCTTGAAGTTGTAGAATTAACAACAAAAAAAGATATAAAATTATGGTTCGTAAAAGATGATTCATTGCCAATTATAAGTATAAATTTTAGTTTTAATTATGGGTCTTTTCATGAGAACGAACAAAAATCTGGTACAGCAAATTTACTCGCTTCAATGTTAGATGAAAGCACAGCGAATTTTAATTCAAAAAAATTTCAGGAAAAGATGAAATCAATTGGAATGAAGTTAAGATTTACGACTTCGAAAAATAAGTTTTCGGGAACGTTTCAAACTATTTCAGAAAATGTACAAGAAAGTTTCGAGTTACTAAAAATGGCTATTAATAGAGAGACTTTTGATGAAGATGACGTAAAAAAAGTAAAAAATCAAATTAAAGCCAGTTTAAGATTCAAGCAGTCAGATATTTCAAGTATCTCTTCAAGATTATTTACAGAAAGTTTTTATTTAGGTCATAAATTTTCTAATCCAATAGAAGGAAATAGTGAATCAATTGATAGAATATCTTCAATTGATTTGTTAAAATTTAGAGACGATTTCTTCGTCAAATCTGGTCTTAAAATAGGAGTTTCAGGAAATATACTCCAAACAGAACTTTTAAAATATATCGATTACGTTTTTGGAGATTTAGAATTAAGATCAAAAAAAGATGTAAAAATTCCAAAATTTGAAAAACTTGCAATTGGTAAAAAGTACCAAAAAAAAACCTCACCGCAAACGGCCGTTGTTTTTGGACAAAAAGGTTTATCAAGAAAAGATAAAAATTTTTTTGCATTAAGAATCGTAAATTACGTACTAGGTGGAGGAGGTTTCCAATCGAGACTGTACAAAAAAATTAGAGAGCAAAATGGACTAGTTTATTCTATTTACTCATATTTAATTCCATATAATGATGATGGTGTAATACTTGGTGGTTTCCAAACCAAAAACGAATCAGTTAATGAAACTATAAACATTTTGAAGAGCGAGTGGAATAAGATCAAAACAGATGGAATTACAAAATCTGAATTTATTGAGGCTAAGTCTTATTACTTAGGTTCTTTTTCAAGAAACTATACTAGCACAAGGTCAATTGCTTCTTTACTTAATACAATTCAATTCTATGAATTAGATATAAACTATTTTCAAGATCGTAAAATGATTATAAATAATATTTCACATGAAGAAGTAAATAAAATTGCTAGAGATATTTTTGATTCTGAAAAATTATTTTTTGCAATTGTTGGAGGTAGTTGATGAAATACTCTCATAATACATTCAATGAAATTAAAAATTTTAATGTAGATCAAAAGGCTCTTACGATAAAAATAAATGATGTTCATAAAAGAATTCTAGATGAGACTAAAAATGACAAATTAAAATTTTTGTCCGTTGTAAAAACTACCCACGAAATAGAAAGAGTTGAAGAAATCATTTCTTTTTTTAAAAGATTTAATAAAATTTTAGTATTGGGTACTGGCGGCTCAAGTCTTGGTGGTAAAACTTTGACATCATTAAAGAAGGAATTAACAAAACAAATTGAATTATATTTCATTGAAAATGTTGATCCTGAACCAATATATGAAATTCTTTTGAGAACGGAACCAGATAAAACTGGTGTCATAATTATTTCAAAATCTGGAGAAACACTTGAAACATTGGCCCAGTTTTTTATGGTTGAAAATTTTTTTAAAAAAAAAAAAAGAAGATTTACATAAAAAAGTTTTAGTTATTACTGAGGATAAAAAAAGTTCACTAAAAGTGATTCAAGAGAAAATGAAATTTAAATTTTTGAAACATGATTTAAATATTGGAGGTAGGTATTCAGTTTTTTCAATAGTTGGATTACTTCCAGCTAAATTATTAGGGGTAGATATTGCAGGAATAAGAAAGGGTGGTTTGGAAGTAATTGACAGAATGTTAAATTTGTCAGAGGTAACCAAATTTGCACCAGCGCAAGCAGCCATCCAAAATTTACATTTAATATCAAAGGGATATAATCAATTCGTATTAATGCCTTATTTGGACAAATTATATGATTTTTCTTTTTGGTACAGACAATTATGGGCTGAAAGCATTGGAAAATCTGGCTTAGGGAGTACTCCGATAAATGCTTTAGGAACAGTTGATCAACACAGTCAAATACAATTATATTTAGAAGGACCAAAAGATAAATTCATAACATTTATTATGTCTAAAAGTAATAGTTTTGACGGTAAGTTAAACTGTAATATTTCAGAGGATTTAGTTTTTGAAAAATTACATAATGTGAGTATGTTTGAGTTGTTGAGTGCAGAGTGTAAGGCAACATTTGAGACAGTAAAAAAAAAAAAAATTCCAACTAGATTGATTGAGGTAGAAACAATCAACGAAGAAACGCTTGGTAACTTGCTAATGCATTTTATTCTAGAAACAATTTATACTTGCTATTTACTAGATATAAATCCGTATGATCAACCTGCTGTTGAGGAGGGGAAGAAACTAACTTTAAAGTTTCTAAATAAATGAATCATATAAAATTACTTACAAACGAATTAATTAATAAAATAGCTGCTGGGGAAGTAATTGAAAGACCATCTTCCGTTGTTAAAGAATTGGTAGAAAACAGTCTAGATGCAAATTCATCAAAAATTGACATCTTTATACGTAACGGAGGTAAAACAGAAATTAAAATTGTTGATGATGGTGACGGTATACCTTATTCAGAAATTAAATTATCAGTCAAAAGACATGCTACATCAAAACTAAATTTTAATAACTTAGAAGAAATTAATAGCTTCGGATTTAGAGGTGAAGCTTTACCATCTATTGCCTCTGTTTCAAAAATGAGGATAGAAACTAAATCAAGGTTTGATGAATCACAATCTGAGATTTTTTTAAACTTTGGTACTCTAGAATATTTAAAACCGACTGCAAAAATATATGGGACTACCATAACAATAAAAGATATTTTTCTCTCAACTCCAGCAAGGTTAAAATTCTTAAAATCAGAAAAATATGAGAATTTAATGATTAAAAGAATTTTACAAAAATTGGCACTTTCAAATCCCGTAGTTGAATTCAATTATTTTAATGATGGTAAGAAAATTTTTTCAACAAAATCATACGAGAATATTCTAGAAATGTCATTGAGAAAAACTGTTGTTGATATTTTAGGAACAGATTTTGATTCAAATCTAGTGACATTAAATCAAGTTTTTGAAAAAGTACGTTTTAGGGGTTTAGTTGGACTTCCCACTTTTCATCATTCTAACAGTTTGAACCAATTTACATTCGTTAATAAAAGGATAATTAGTGATAAAAATATCAACGGATGCATCAAAGCAGCTTATAAGGATTTTCAGTCGTATGATAGATATCCCCAAGTAATAATCTTTATTGAAATTCCATTTGAGGATGTAGATGTAAATGTACATCCTGCAAAGAACGAGGTAAGATTTAAAAATAACAGTAAAATACGTTCTTTACTAATAAGCTCTATCAGAAACTCACTTTCAGAAGCAGGTCACAGAGCTAGTAGTATTAATACAGAAAGAGCGGTTAAATCATTCTACAAGAGTATAAATTATCCAAAAAACAATCTTAATTTCTGGTTTAACGATGTTAAGAATGAAAGTCTGAAAACCTTGGGGCAAAACGATTTAGAAAACGTTAAACATAAATATGAATTTAAAAATGAAGAAAATAGCTACTCATTGGGATATGCAAAATGTCAATATCATGAAAATTACATTATATCTCAGACAAATGACGGATTGATCATTGTAGATCAGCATGCTGCTCATGAGAGAATAGTTTACGAAAAATTAAAAAAAGACTATTTCAGCAAAAAAACTGAAACTCAAATCTTATTGATTCCAGAAGTAATAAAATTAGATTCGACTATCATACCTGTAGTTGATATTTTTATTCCAAAGTTAGAGCATTACGGTCTATTCCTTGAGAGATTTGGCAAAGACTCAATAGTCGTAAGAGAAATACCTTTAATTCTAGTTAATTGTAATATAAGACAAATGGTTGAAGATGCAATAGCCGAAATTTCTGAAATTGGGGAGACAGAGGTTTTAGAAACTCAAATAAATAAAATTTGCTCATCTATGGCGTGTCACGGTTCTATTAGGTCAGGGAGAGAAATGAATGTTGATGAAATGAACAAGTTACTTAGAGATATGGAAAGCACTCCTTTTTCTGGACAATGCAATCACGGACGTCCAACATATGTTGAATTAAAAATTGACGATATTGAAAAATTATTTGGAAGGAAATAATTACTAAAAAATTTTGAAAAAAAAAAAAAGCTGAGTTACTTATTTTTTTTATCTTTATAATTTTGAAAAAATTTTCTTCTTTAATATAAGTTTTTTTATCAACTTCAAATACACCAAAACAATTTTCTTTTATACATTTATGAATATATAAGTTTTTTATTGCTTTCATAACAACATCCTGTCCATAGGGAGGATCTAGAAATATTAAATCAAATACATATTTAAACGATATTTCATCTAAAATATTTGCGTGATGAAATAAAGATTTTTTACTTAGTTTAAGTTTTTCACAGTTTTTTTTTGTCAAAGATAAAGATTCATATGAAGAATCAAGAAATAGAACATTTTTAGCGCCTTGAGATAACGCTTCGATTCCAATAGAACCTGAGCCACAGAAACAATCTAAAACTCTTAAATCGGATAAATTAAGACCTTCTTTTTTCAACATGCTATTTAAAGTATTAAAAATCATTGACCTAGCCCTGCTCCCGGTCGGTCTTATTTTTTTATTTGATGGGCTTAGAAGAGAACGACCTTTCAAGTTACCAGAAACTACTTTCAATTTTAAAACCTATTTTTTTTAATTTATTAAGTACATCTTTTTTATTTAGTTCGTAAATTTTATTTTGTTTGATTTTTTGGAGTTTAAATGGACCATATTCAAATCTTTTTAGCATAATTACTTTTAGCCCAAAATATTGCATTGCTTTTCTAATCTCTCTATTCTTTCCTTCAAAAAGAGTTATTTCAAAAGAAGTTTTATTTTCAAAACTATTAATTTTTTTAATTATCATTGGTTTATAATTTATACCATGTATCGAAAATCCATTAGACAGTATTTCCTTTATTTTGGAATTATATTTACCAGAAACTTCGACTAAATACTTTCTTTGAATTTTGCTCTCTGGATTTTCAAGATATGAGGAAACACTTGGATTATTGGTAAGAATTATCAACCCCTCAGAGTTTTCATCAAGTCTCCCCACAGAAACTACCCTTGGCATGGCTCTAGGAAACACTTGAAAAATTGTTTTTTTTTTAAATTGACTTTTATTAGAACAAACAAGGCCTTTAGACTTATTAAAAATCCATAATCTAATATCCTCAAATATCATGTGAGTTCCGTTTACTTTTATTTTAGAGATTTTTTCAGCTTCAATTATAAAATTTTTGTAAATTTCTCCGTCTAAAGTAATTTTTCCCTCATTGATTAACTTTTCAGCATCTCTTCTAGAACATATACCAGAATGTGAAATTAACTTTACAAGTCTAATTAATCTACTCTTTGGTTTTGGCAGCTTTAATAAATTCATTAAATATAACTATATCATTCTTATCAATTAAAAATTCTGGGTGCCATTGAATTCCTAGACAAAAGCGAAGATTTTCAGCCTCAATGCCCTCAATAACACTGTCTTCAGCTGTTGCATTAACTTTTAAGCCAGCACCAATTTTTTTAACAGACTGGTGATGTGCAGAATTAACAAACATTGTTTCAGAACTAACAATGTCTCGTAGTTTTGTATTCCTGATAATATTCACTTTATGACTTGCTTCATTCCTAGGATTTTCTTGTTCATGTTCAATTTTGGTATCAAATTCAAATGGAATGTGTTGAAATAAATTCCCACCAAAGACAACATTTAATAACTGTTGACCTCCGCATATACCGAGAATTGACATATTATTTTTTATTGCACTTTCTGTAATTTTAAGCTCAAAGTAAGTTCTGTCTTTTTTTATATTAATTTTATCAGTTATTAATTTCTCTCCGTAAATTTTGGGATGAATATCAAAGTTTCCTCCAGTAATTAATAATCCATCAATCAAATTAATATATTTTTTTATTAAAGAGATTTCATTCGGAATAAAAACAGGAAGTCCTCCCCCTTTTATCACTGAATCAGAATAATTTTTTCTAAGAGCATACCAAGGAAATTTTGAATATTTGTTGTTTTCCTCGAGGTCAAGTGTTATCCCAATTATTGGTTTAGTCATAATATTAAATATTTAACTGAAAACATTAGCATATGAGAAGGAAATGTAAAATATGTATAAAAGAAATTGAAATTATTTGTGAATTATTAAATACGAAAACCGCTGATTTGATTTGGAACAAATTACCAATAAAAAAAAAATTAAAAACTTGGGGAAAGGAAATATATTTTTCCTGTGACGTAAATGTTGATTTAGAGGATAATGCTAAATCAATTATAAGTCTAGGAGAAATAGTCTATTGGCCGGATGGAAAGTTTATTGCAATTGGATTTGGCCCAACTCCAATATCTATTAAAAATGAGATACGGTTGGCAGCTGACTGCAACATTTGGGGAAAAACTAACGACTCTTTGAGTGGACTAAATGCTGTTAACAATGACGAATTTATAGAAATAACTAAAATATAATATGAAAAAAAAAATTAACGATCCTATGAAACTTGCCATAAAATTAGCAAAAGAAAGCCAATCGTATGAAGACATTCCAGTTGGATGCGTAATTGTAAATGAAAATAATATTTTAGTAAGTAAAGCTAAAAATAATTCACGAAAAAAAAATGATCCTACCGCTCATGCAGAAATTGAGGCAATTAAAAAAGCTTCAAAATTCTTACAAAGATATGAATTTCGAAAATTAAGTTTATATGTAACCTTAGAGCCATGCCCAATGTGCGAAGCAGCAATTATAATGTCGGGTATAAAAAAAGTTTATTTTGGAGCATATGACCAAAATTTCAAAAAGAAATTTTCAAATAAAAGAAAAAAATATCATAGCTGCAAAGGCGAAGAGCATTTTTTTGGAGGGATGTATGAAAAAGATTGCAAAACCTTAATCAATGATTTTTTTCAAAGGTTAAGAAAAATTAAAAATTCTTGAAGCCAATATCGTTTCTGAAAAATCCATGTTTCCAATTGATAATTTTTAGTGCTTTATAGACTTTCTCTCTTGCCTTTAGAAAATTTGAGTCAACGGCAGTAATTGCTAGAACTCTCCCACCATTTGAAAATATTTTTTTATCCTCTAATTTTGTTCCGCAATGAAATATTATTACTCCTTTAACCTTATTCGCTTTCTCTATATTTTTTATTTCCAGATTTGTTTCAAATCTCTCCGGATAACCTTTTGATGCAAGTATAACGCAGACAGAAAAATTATTATTTACGATAGATTTTACTTCTTTAAGTTTATTTGTTGCGGTGTTATATAGAATATCTAAGAAATTACTCTTTACTTTTCTAACGATTGATTGGCACTCAGGATCACCAAATCTAACATTGTATTCTATAACCTTTGGACCATTTTCAGTAACCATAATTCCAAAAAATAAAATTCCCTGAAACATTATCTGCTCTTTATCTAAGGACTGTTTGGTAGGTTCTATTATTGTTTTGAATATTTTTTCATATAACTCTCTAGTTATTTTTTTTGATGGAGTAAAAGCACCCATGCCTCCTGTATTTGGACCATTATCACCATCAAATGCCCTTTTATGATCAAGCGCATAATCTAGCATTACAATTTTATTTTTATCAAAAAAAGAAAAAAAACTTACTTCAAATCCATCTAGGTGTTCTTCGATTAAAATTTTTTTACCTGCATTACCAAATATTTTTTTTACAAAAATATTTTTTAATGTATTGTTTGCTTCAGTTTTAGTTTTACATATTAATACACCCTTACCCGAAGCAAGACCGTCAACTTTAATTACATAAGGTGGATTATTGCATTTTATATATTTTTTTGCTTCATTTATTTCATTGAAACAATGATAATCAGCAGTTGGTATACTATTTCTTTTGAGAAAATGTTTTGAAAAGGTCTTTGATGTTTCAATTTTTGAAGCTTTTTTTGATGGACCAAAGACATTAATGTCTCGTTTCCTAAGATAATCGCTTAACCCTTGTTCTAAATATTTTTCAGGACCTATAATTACTAAATCTATTTTTGTTTTTTTACAAAAATTAAAAATTTCAAGTTGGTTTTCTGGATTTTTTTCAATGCATGTTGCTATCTCTGCAATTCCACCGTTTCCTGGGATACAGAAAAGTTTTTTACATTTTGGGGACTTAGAAACAGCCCAACATAAGGAATGTTCTCTACCCCCACCTCCAATAATAAGTATATTCAAATATTTCCTTTAACTTTAAAATTAATTTTATAAGATTATTATATGCATGAAAGTTCAAACATAAAACAATTTACTGTTTCTGAGTTAAATAAGTCTATTAAACAAATTATTGAAAATCAATTTAATTACATAAAAGTAAGTGGTGAAGTTTCTAAAATATTTCAACATTCTTCCGGACATCTATATTTTACTCTAAAAGACGAAATTGATAATATTTCATCGGTTTGTTGGAGAACTAATGTTAAGACTTTGAAAGTTATACCTAAAGATGGAGATTATATAATTATTAAGGGAAGAATAACGACCTACGCCCCTCAATCAAAATATCAATTAATTGTGGATAGTATTGATTATGAGGGTGAAGGGTATCTATTAAAAAAATTTGAAATTTTAAAAAAAAAACTTCTAGATGAGGGTTTGTTTGATGATGAAAAGAAAAAAGCATTACCATTAGTTTCAGAAAAAATTTGTGTTATTACTTCGCAATCTGGGGCAGTAATAAGAGATATAATCCATAGGGTGAAAGAAAGGTTTCAATTGGAAATAATTATATACCCAGTTAAAGTTCAAGGAAAAGATTCAGTTGAAGAAATAGTTAATGCTATTAATGTTGTTAATTCTGAAAAAATGTATGGAAATAAAATTTTTCATGTTGACTTTATTATAATTGCTAGAGGGGGAGGTAGTTTTGAAGATTTAATGTCTTTTAACGATGAGAAAGTAGTTAGAGCTATAGATAATTCAGTAATCCCAGTAGTATCTGCTATTGGTCATGAAACAGATGTAACATTATCTGATTTTGTTTCTGATTTAAGAGCCTCAACGCCAACAGCTGCAGTTGAATTAGCATTACCAGTTAAAAAAGAACTTTTAGAAAATTTAAAGGGAAAAACAAATTTCGCATCTAAACTTTTACAGGGAATAATTGAACACAAATTAATAAAATTGGAGAGAGAAAAAAATAAATTACCAAATTTAAACCATGTAATTGAACAAAATTTTCAGTCACTAGATTTTATTGAGATTAGGCTCAATAGTTTAATTAATAGTCTGTTAAGAAAAAAAAAATTAAATCTTAAAGATTTCTCTATTAATTTTCAACCAACCAAATTTGAAACTAAAATAAAAATTATTGAACAAAAAATAAAACAAATTTTATTAAGATTAAACAATAAAATTATATTAAAAATTCAAAAGAACAAGCAAGAATGTAATAGTAAGACCAAACTTTTAAACTCATTATCTTATAAAAATATTTTGAAGAGGGGGTTTAGTGTGGCGAGAATGGATAAAAAGATTATAAGTGATGGGAAAAAAATATCATTAAATAGTAAAGTTGAAATAGAGTTTTTTTCTAGTAAAGTGACATTAAAGAAAGTCAAATGAAAATATTTATAATCTTTTTTTTTTTTTCTACTCCCATATTTTCCTCTGATTTTAATAATATTAAAGGTTGTTTTTGCGAAGGTGGTTTAATTATTGGTAAATTTGAATCATATCAAAAAATAAAAGTTAATAATGAACCTATTAAATTATCTGATGATAACCATTTCTTATTCGCATTCGGAAGAAAGTTTGAACAGCATGTATATATTGAAATTGATGGTGTTCAAAAAAAATATCCTGTAACCAAAAAAAAGTATAGAATTGAAAGAATTACTAATCTTAAACCAAGGAAAGTTAATCCTAATAAAGAGGATTTTAATAACATTATAAATGATAAAAAAAATATTGATAAGTCTAAGAAACTTGGTGTCAATAAAAGATTATTTAAAAATAATTTTATTATACCGGTAAAAGGCAGAATATCTGGGGTTTTTGGTAGCCAAAGAATACTAAATAAAGTTCCTAAAAGACCTCACTATGGATTAGACATTGCTGCACCAATAGGAGCACCTATAAGGTCACCAGCTGAGGGAAAAGTAAAGGGGGTTTTTGAAAATATGTTTTATACTGGAAATACCATTATTGTTGATCATGGGCTTGGTATAATTTCAATCTTTGCCCATCTAGAAGATTTTTATGTCAATAAAAGTGATATAATTAAAAAAGGTGATCTAATTGGCTCAGTTGGAAAAACAGGAAGAGCATCAGGTCCTCATCTACATTGGGGAGTGTATTTAAAAAATAAACCAGTAGATCCTATGAGTCTGATTGATTACAGCTTTTAACTTATTTCAAATTAGATAAAATAAATTGTTTTAATTTTTCTTCTTTCTCAAACTTAATATACATGTCAACCATTTTAATCTTTGAATGGTATTTCTTATGAATCTTAATAAAGTCTTTTTTAGTAGTCAAAATCTGTAAATCAGATTTTTCTGCACTTTTAATAATATTTTTTATTTCTTTTTCCTCATACATGTGGTGATCAGGAAATATTAATTTATGTTTCACATTAACTTTATAATCTTTCAAGGATTGAAAAAAATTTTCAGGATTACCAATTCCACAAAAAGCCAGTGCATTCTTTTTTTTTAATTTTGGTAAAATTATTACTTTTTTTGCGAAAAAAATTGGTAACTTAGAAAAACTTAGATCAAAGATTTTATCTTCTATATTTTTGATTAGAATCACGGCGTCAGCTCTTTTAAAACCTAAAAATAATGGCTCTCTTAACGGACCTGCTGGAAAGACTTTTTTATTTCCAAATTGAAAATAATTATCTACTACTACAAAGGATAAATTCTTCACTATATGTTTACTTTGAAATCCATCGTCTAGAATAATTAAGTCAGCACCGTTTTTTTGGCATAGTTCTGCACCTATATATCTGTTTCTAGAAATGCATACTTGGTTATTTTCAAAATGAATTAATGCTTCATCCCCAACACTAGCTATATTATCGTTTTCATCAACCAACTTAGCTTTACTATTTTTACCTTTATAACCCCGCATTAAAATATGAATTAAATTAAAATTTTTTACTAAAAGATCAGATATTGCTATAACCGTGGGGGTTTTGCCTGCTCCTCCCATTATTAGATTACCAACGCACAATACTGGAACTTTCATTCTTTTTTCTTTTTTAAAGGCTGTATTTAGTAAACTTAGTAATATGTAGATAATGGATAAAGGCTTTAGAATAACATCAAAAATATTAGATCTTTTTTTCCAGAATTTAGGTTTTTTCATAAATTAGATTTCTTTTAAATAAGCTTTTAATTTCGACCAGATAATATTCTTTTTTCCTTTTTCAGAAATGCATAAATCATGGAGTTTTTTTTTTAACTCTTTCGTGTAGTCTTGATTTGTTAAAATCTTTGAAATTTTATTACAAGCGTCATAAGAGTTATTTAATTTAATTATCGATTGTTTATTTAAAAATATTTTTTCTATATCAATAAAATTATCCATATAAGGTCCAGTAATTATAGGGCAGTTAAAATTAGCAGCTTCTATCAAGTTTTGTCCTCCATGATTTATAAAAGAGCCACCAATAATTACACATTTTGATGTCTTATAAAATAAGCCTAACTCATCAAAAGTGTCAGCAAGATAACAATCAGTTAAAGGACAAATCTTCTCCTGATTTGATCTGAGTTTATAATTCATTTTTTTTTTTTTTAACATCTTCGTAATTTGGTCAGATCTGTAAACGTGGCGAGGAACAATAATAAATAATAAATTAGAATGTTTTTTTTTAAGTTCCAAATATACATTTGTAAAAATTTCTTCTTCATTAAAATGACTGCTTGCTAATACTAAGATATCCCTGCCTTTCACTTGATTACTAAACTCTTTTAGCTTTTGTAAGTTAACAGGAAGCTGTTCTGAAAAAAATTTTAAATTCCCAAGATATTCCACATTTTTGGTTCCCAATTCCTTAAACATATTTTTAGATTTCTCGTTTTGTACTAGACAAAGATCAAACTCTTGAAACAGCTTATTTGAAATTTTCTTTATATGACTCCATCTTTTGAATGATTTTTCTGACATTCTAGCATTAAGAAGTATCAAAGGAATTTTCTGCTTTTTAACATGAAAAATTAAATTAGGCCATATTTCTGATTCTATTAATATACAAATATCTGGTTTCCAATAGTTTAAAAATTTTTTCATGACAAATTGAATATCTATTGGTGCAAATTGGAGAATTACGTTTTTAATTTTTCTATTTCTAATGACTTTATTAGAAGATTGGGTTGACGTGGTTAAAAGAATCGTGGAGTTTGGAAAATCCGTTGAGATTTTTTTTATAAGAGATAAAGTTGAAAGGGATTCACCAATACTAATTGCATTTATCCAAATTAATTTACCAGGAGGTTTTTTTATTGAGTAAAAACCATTTTTTTCTTTTAGACTTTCTAAGCTTTCTTTTTTTCTTAACATTCTTAAAAGAAAATAAATAAAAAAAGGAAAATACAAAAAGTTTGTTATTATTCTATAGGTATTTAATATCATCAATTTGATAGGTTATCTGCTAGATTTGTGATTCTATTTAACTCTTTTTCAAGATTTTTCATTGCTATTTTTATATCTTTATTTTTTTTAATATGAATAGGATTTCCCCATACTGCAACAAATTTATTAAATGGAGATATTAATAAAAATTTGTCCCAAGAATTTAGCTCTTTTCCAAATTTTGAGCCAAAAGCAAGCGGAAGAATAGGAACTTGTGTAAGTTTTGCTAGAGATATAATGCCCTCTTTAACCTTTCTTTTTGGTCCTCTCGGTCCGTCTGGAGTAATTCCAACTGCATTATTTGATTTTATTTCTTTGATGATGTTTTTAAATGATGAGAATTTATTTTTTGAAGATGAACCAACTATTGTTTTTATTCCAAAATATGACACAGCTTTTGAAATTAAAACACCGTCAGGATGACTAGAAATTAGCATCGAGAACTTTTTATTATCATTCCAACAAAATGGAGTCATTAATAATCGTCCATGCCAAAAGCAAACTATGCATGATGTTTCACTATTTATTACTTGTTGTGCATTTCGTAAATTCTTCACTCTCCATATTGAAGTGTGGTAACAAATTTTTAAGTAAACAGAAATAAGCCAGCTGAAAAAAGATTGAATAAATTTGACTCTAAATAATTTTTTTAGCATTCTCTTTAAATTGAAGTTTATATAAATTTTTATATAATTTTGATTTTTTCATTAGCTGAATGTGCGTTCCTGAATCTGAAATCATTCCATTATCAATAACAATAATTTTATCTGCGTCATTTATTGTAGAAAGTCTATGAGCAATAATCAGTGAGGTCCTATCCCTCATAAGCTTATTCAAAGCAACTTGAATTTTTTTTTCAGACTTTGAATCTAGTGATGAAGTTGCTTCATCTAACAGCAGAAAAGGGGCGTTTTTTAAAAAAGCTCTTGCTATTGCTATTCTCTGCCTCTGTCCTCCAGATAGTTTTACTCCATTTTCTCCAATTTCCGTATCAATACCATGCGGCAACGAATTTACAAATTCTTCACTTCCAGAATCCCTTAAGGCATTTAAAATTTCTTCATAACTTTTTTTTTTGGAACCATAACTAATATTAAAATTGACAGTGCCATCGAATAAATTAATGTCTTGACTAACAACTGAAAAAAGATTTCTAAGTTTTTCAAGTTTAATGTCTTTGATATTAATATCATCCAAAAAAATGTCTCCTTTGTAAGGCTCATAAAATCTTGGAATTAAATTTAATAACGAACTTTTACCAGCGCCTGAGTGACCAACTAATGCGATCTTTTTTCCTTTTGTAATCCTTATATTACAATTTTTTATTATGTCATCTTGAGAATTATTATACTTAAAAAATACTTTAGAAAATCTAATTTCTCTAATATTCTTAAGTTTTTCTTCTTTTGTTAAATCTTGATCTTTGATTTTCGGCTTTGTGTCAATTATAGAAAATACTCTTTCTGCTGAGGCCATAGCAGTTTGTAATGTTGCATTGAGACTTGCAAGTGACTTTACCGGTTGATAGGCCATTAAAAGTGCAGTAATAAAAGAAAAAAAAGTCCCGGGTGTTGTTGTTCCTTCTATTACTTGACTTCCGCCAATCCAAATTACAAATGCAATTGCTAAACCACCCAGTGTTTCCATTAAAGGTCTAGCAATTGAGCTAATCTTATTTGATTTAAAAGTAAGTTTAAATATATTTTCTATTGAATCATCAACTCTATTTTTCTCAAAAGCTTGTGCATTAAATGACTTTACCGTTTTAATACCTGAAAAAGTTTGACTTAGTTTTGAGGTAAGTTCTCCAAAACCTACTTGAGTTTGTGTGGAAATTTTTCTTATTTTTTTTCCTATTTTCACAATTGGTAATATCGAAATTGGAAACACGACGAATGCCAAAATAGCCAACTTCCAATCATGATAAAACATAACACCTACAAGAAAAAAGATTGTCAAAAAATCTTTAATAATATTTGTAATTACCGTATGAACTCCTCTTGTTAAAGAACCTACATCAGCTAAGAATCTAGAAACTAGTGTTCCAGTATTTAAATCATTAAAATACGATAAGTCACATTTAATTATTGATGAAAACATTTCAGATTGGATATCAGCAACAATACGAAATCCTATAAAATTCATATATATTGATTGAAAGTAGGATGCCATTCCTTTTGTTACAGCTATAAATAAAATCAGCAAGGGCAGTAAAATTAACATTTTCGAATCCTTATTTAAAAAAATGTCGTCTAATACAGGTTGCATCATCCAAGCATGTATTGCAGTTGATGCTGACACAATTATCATACACCCTAATGCAATTATTAATTTAATTTTATGTTTAGCAACATAATTCTTTATTAATCTTTTGAGCAATCTTTCAGTTGTATTTTTCTTCATCAACTCATTTCAGTTTCATTTATAATCCTTTTATGAAGCATTTTGTTGCAAGCTAAAACATTTGTGATTTTTAAACTGTCTGAATTAAATTTAATATTTTTACCATCCAAATTTGTCATGGTTCCTCCTGCTTCACTGAGTAAAACAAATGCGGCTGCCAAATCCCAATCATTTTTTTTTGTAAAACTTAAAGCAATGTCAATTTCACCCTTCGCAGCAAGAGCAACCTTGTAAGCAATGGAACCCATTTTTATAGAGTTTAGATTTTTAAAAAAACTAAAATTTTTTATAGTTCTTTCCTCAGATGAGCTTATTGCAATTTTACAATTTTTAATATTTTTCTCATTATTTACTGTTATCTTTTTGTCATTACAAACAGCCCCTTTATTCTTCTCTGCAAAAAATAACTCCTTAGTAAGTGGGTTATATATAATTCCAATAATTGGGATATTTTTTTTAATGAGGGCTACAGAAATAGTGTATTCGGGTTTTTTATTAATAAAAGACCTTGTTCCGTCGATTGGGTCAACACACCAAAAATAACTTTTATTCTTTCTTGATGAATCGTCCTGGGATTCCTCTGATAACCAACCAAAATCGGGAGAAATTTTTTCAAAAAATTTTTTTAAGAACTCATTTATCTCTATATCTGCATTAGTAACAGGCTGAGATTCTGATTTCTGCCAAACCTTAATTTCTTTTTTGCCATAATCTTTCGCAATTTGTCCTGCTTGTATAATAGCATTTAAGATTTCTTTTTTTAAATCCGGTCCTAAGTGTGAAACATCAGATATCATTAACTAAATTCCAGCTATAGTCATGTTTTGAACTAAGCATGATGGACTATTAATTGAGTAATTGAATCTTAAGTCGTTTGCTGGAATCAAACAATTAAAAATATCAAAAAGATTTCCAGCTATTGTAATTTCAGAGACAGGGTGTGAAATTTCTCCATTTTCAATCCAAAATCCTGACGCTCCTCTGCTATAATCTCCATTAGAAGGATTAATTGAAGTACCCATTAATTCGGTAACTAATAGACCTTTTTTTAAACTCCCTATGAGATCTTCTCTTGAAACTTTTCCATTTTCTAAGAAAAGGTTTGAAACTGATGGATAGGGTAAACTGGTAACTCCTCTTGTTCCATGACCGGTTGCTTTTTGATTAAGTTGTCTTGCAGATTCAAGAGAATTAAAATAAAATTGCAACTCTCCATTTTTAATTAATTTCATTGTTTTTGTCTCAATTCCTTCACAATCAATAATTTTTGTATTTAACATTCTTGCTAGTCTTGGGTCATCAATAATATTTATTTCTTTATTAAACAGTTTTTTTCCTAGTTTATCTTTGAGAAAACTAGTACCTCGAGCAACTGAAACTGCATTAGCAGCAGCAGCTAAATGTCTTAATAATGAAGAAGATATCCTGGCATCATATATAACATCAGCCTTACATGTTTTAATTTTTTTTGAATTTAATTTACTAACTGCTTTTCTAGCTGTTTCCTCGCCTATTTTTTCAAAATTTCCAAGGTCTTCAAAATAAACCTTGCTTTTAAAATCATATTCTCTTTCCATTCCTGAATTATTTCCCGCAAGAACAGCTAAAATAAAACTGCTAAATGTTTTAGTGTATTCTTGAAACATATTATTTGAGCCAGCAAGCAAATATTTTGATTTTGTCCATGAAACTTCTGCACCTTCAGAATTAATAATCTGCTTATTCTTTAAGGCACTATCTTCGAGTAATATAGCTTTAGCTTTAAGTTCATCAATAGAGGGCTCAAAAGTATCGAACAAGTCTAAACTTTTTAAAAGATTTTCATCAAATTTTTTGATAAGATTATCTTCAGCTAATCCACAGTAATTATTGTCTGGCACTACAGCTACCATATCTACTACTTTTTGAACTAACACATCAATATTTTTAGGATCTATGTTACTAGACGAAATTATTGATTGTTTTTTTCCCTTTACTGCTCGAATTCCAATCTGAGTGTTTTGAGATGATTCATTTTTTTCAAGCATTCTCAATCTTACTGAGGAACTTTTTGTAACATTCTGTTTTAAAAAAACATCAGACTGATCACAGCCTTTTTTTTTAAGTTTTTCAATTATATCTATGATTAAATTTTTATTCATATTATCTCTTTATAATTTTAATGATATATTTACAATATTAATTATTTAATTTTATTTTAATGAGTTATGAAATACTGGGTTGTTGGAGGGAAATATGAGAACACAAAATTTTTTGAAATTAAAAAAGATTTTGAGTTAGAAAAATATGGACCTTATGATAGTTATGAAAAAGCTAAAAATAAGTGGTATGAAAATTCTTGGAAGCACGTAGATGATTGTTATGTCCGATATACTATTATTTCTAATGACTAACATATTTTACACCTATCAAAATTAAAAAAATTAATCCACCTAAATGAGTATTAGATATAAATATTTTATTAAGTAAGTCAGGATTATTGACATCAAATCTTTTTATTTGAAAGAAAAAATGAACCATTATAGGGATTGATAGTATAAAATTTAAAAAAAAATCTGCTTTAATAAAAATAAATGAAATTAAAAATAGAATATAACTCAAACTATATATTAGACTTAAAAACAATTTTGGCTTTTGACTTACTTTTATTGCTAACGATTTAACCCCTATTTTTCTGTCATCATCTAAATCCTGAAAAGCGTAAATTGTATCGTATCCAACTGTTAAAAAAACTCCCCCTAAGTATAGAAATATTAGACCTATTTCCAAACTTTCTGAAAAGCTTAAAAAACCTATGAGTATACCCCAATTAAAAATGACTCCTAAAATAATCTGAGGAAAAAAAGTAACTCTTTTAAATAGTGGATAACAAAAAACAAGAGGTATTATTGCAAAACCTAAAAAGATGATTTTTATTTTAAAATTTAGTACAATCAAAAATCCAAGTAGTAATTGAAATAATAAAAAATAAATAGCTTCATTGACTTTGATTAAATTACTAGCTAACGGGCGACTTTTTGTTCTTTTAACCTTCTTATCAAAATTTACGTCTAATATATCATTAATAGTGCAACCTGCACCCCTCATTACAAATGAGCCAAGTAATAATAAGATTAGAATCTTAAAACTTTCCAAACTAAACTTTTGACCATAAATTACACCCCAGAAGCATGGCCACATCAATAGGAGAGAGCCATATGGTTTGTTATATCTACCCAAAATTAAAAAGTTCTGAATCTTAATGATTATTTGATTAAACATGATAAGTTAAAATTTTATTACACTGTAAGTAGATGGCACAGATACGTATTTTTACTCCAGAGGATATTTTTAAGGATAAAGTCATTAATCTTTCTAAAGAAAACTACCATTATTTAGTTAATGTTATGAGGAAAAATGTTGGAGATCAAATAAATATTTTTAACGAAAGTTGTGGAGAATGGGATGCATTTATTATAAAAATTAAAAAGTCAATTTCTGTAAAAGTAAAGTTTTTAAAAAGAAAACCAATTAATCAACAAGATATTTGGCTTTGTTTTGGAATGACAAAATCAAAAAAAGTAAAATTTCTGGTTGAAAAAGTAACGGAAATTGGTGTTTCTAAGATTGTTCCGATTAACACAGAATTTTCGGAAAAAATAAAAATGAATGTTGATAAGATGAGGAGAGTAGTAATAGAGGCAACTGAGCAGTCCAATCAGATTAATCTCCCACGAATCGAATTTAATGTTAATTTAGAAATATTTGTTAAAAACTTGACTGACGATAGATTGGTCATCCTTTGTGATGAAAATTTGAAATCACCTAATATTCTCGACTTTTTGTCAAAAAATACATTAAAAAAACTAGCCGTTCTGATTGGACCAGTAGGTGGATGGTCAGAAAAAGATCGTTTTTATTTAAATGAATTAAAAAATTTATATCCTGTTTCACTAGGATCAAGCGTTTTTAAAATGGATACTGCTTCAATCTTTAGTGTGGCTTGTTGTAAGATATTCATGGAGAATTTAAATGAATAAAAAAATTATCAAAGAAGATCTAATAAATTACTTTAAAAGTGGTTGCAAAGAAAAAAAAAATTGGAAAATCGGAACTGAACATGAAAAATTTGGCTACTTGGTTGATGATTTAAAACCAATTAAATACGATGTCATCAAAAATATTTTTCTAGAACTAAATAAAAAATTTGGATGGAAGAATATTTATGAAAATGATTTTGTCATCGGAATGAAAAAGTCTGGAAGCTCTATTTCACTTGAACCAGGAGGTCAAATTGAATTATCTGGAGCTCCATTGAGTAATATTTTTGATACATGTTCAGAGGTAAATACTCACCAATTTGAGTTAAACTCTGTTTCCAAAATGTTTGGAGTAAATTACATGGGAATGGGTTTTAATCCAAAGTGGGCGCTAGAACATTTCCCAACAATCCCAAAAAAGCGTTACGAAATAATGAAAAATTATATGAAAAAAACTGGTGAACACGGTCTTGATATGATGTTCAGAACATGCACTATTCAAGTGAATTTTGACTATGAATCAGAAATAGATATGATAAAAAAATATAGGGTATGTCTTGCTATTCAGCCAGCAGTGATAGCGTTGTATGCAAATTCCCCTTTTTTAGAGGGAAAACTCTCTTCACATCTAAGCTATCGTTCCTGGATTTGGACCAAAACAGATAAGAATAGATGCGGAATTTTACCCTTCGTTTTTGATGATGGATTTTCTTTTGAAATGTATGTTGATTACTTATTAGATGTACCCATGTATTTTTTAAAAAGAAACAATGATTACATCGATTATACTGGAAAATCGTTTAGAAAAATTCTAGAGTTACATAATTCTAATGATGGAGAAAGCTTGACAATTGATGATTGGATTGATCATGCCACAACTGTATTTCCTGAAGTAAGATTAAAGAAAATTCTTGAAGTGAGGGGAGCGGATGGTGGCCCTTGGTCAAGCGTATGTGCCCTTCCAGCATTTTGGACGGGAATTTTATATGATCGAGATATTCTTGATGAAGTTTACGAGATGGTCAAAAAATGGACAAATATTCAAAGAAAAGAATTCTATTCAACTGTATCATTAAATGCTCTCAACTCGATGACTCCAGATGGAGAGGATATAAAGTCTTTTTTAAAAAAAATGCTAATCCTCTCCAAAAAAGGATTGATTAAAAGAAATATTTTAAATGACAACGGGGAAAATGAATCAATTTTTTTAAACCCTCTTTTTCAAATTTTAAAGAACGGACAATCACCAGCCGAGGTATGGAAACATCTTTTTTTAAACAAATGGAATAAAAAAATTGATAATATTTATAAATTTAATTCATTTGGTTAAGAAAAATGATATTTACTTTAATAGATGAAAAATTTTAAAACGATAAACCAGGTAAGAAATTCGATTGACAAAATTGATTCCAAATTACTAGAATTAATTTACAAAAGAAAATTGTTAGTTGAGGAAGCAGTAAGACTAAAAAAGAAAAATCAAATAGTAGATAAAAAAAGGATTCAAGAAATTCTGAATGAACTTGACTCTGAGTCTCAAAAAAAAAATCTACCAGAAGGTCTTATTGTTAAAATCTGGAAGACAATGATAAATGGTTTTATTAAGTACGAGAGAGATATATATGATAAAGTTCATAAAAAATAGAACTAAACTGTTCCTCCAACAGTAAGATTATCTACCTTAAGGCTAGGTTGTCCAACTCCAACCGGAACTGATTGCCCTTCTTTTCCACAGGTTCCAATTCCATTGTCAAGTTTCATGTTGTTAGCTACCATGGAAACTTTTTTTAAAACTTCTGGACCATTACCTATTAAAGTCGCACCCTTAAGAGGTCTATCAATTTTTCCATCTACGATTTTAAAAGCTTCAGAAGCACTAAAAACAAACTTTCCAGAGGTAATATCAACTTGACCTCCGCTGAACTGGGTAGCATACACACCATTTTTTGTACTTTTAATGAGTTCTTCATGTTCATATTTTCCATTGATCATGTAAGTGTTAGTCATTCTTGGCATAGGTATACAAGAATAATCCTCCCTTCTTCCATTTCCTGTCGGTTTTTTATTCATAAGTTTTGCATTTAGTCTATCTTGCATAAAGTTTTTTAAGATACCGTTTTCAATAAGTACTGTATTTTGGGTTGGGGTGCCCTCATCATCAATCGTTAATGAACCCCTTCTATCGGGAATTGTGCCATCATCTACGATAGTAATTTGTTCCGAAGCAACACTTTGTCCCACTAGATTGTGAAACACTGAAGTCTTTTTTCGATTAAAATCTCCTTCTAAGCCGTGTCCAATTGCTTCATGAAGCAATATACCAGGCCAACCAGGCCCAAGAATTACGTTTTGCTCTCCTGCTGGTGTTTCAATTGCTTCAAGTCTTATCAAAGCTTGATTGTACGCAGAGTCTACTGCGTCCTTCCATACATTTTCATTGAATAAAGTGTCGTACATATATCTGCCACCTAATCCGAATGAACCAGTTTCAGTGATGTTATTTTTTCTGACTGTTATACTTACATTAAGACGAACAAGCGGCCGTAAATCGGAAAAAATGTTGCCAAGATTCTTGAGTATTTCTACCTCTTGATAATTACCAGCTAGTGAGATAGAAACTTGACTTATTGCACTATCTTTTGCTCTTGCATAACCATTAATTTTTTCTAAAAATTGTATTTTTGCTTTAAACTCATACAATGACAAAGGATTTTTATCTGAATAAAGTGATCTGTGATATTTGTTAGGTACTATTTGATTAAAACTTTTACTTTTATCAATTTTACTCACCATTTCTATTGCATTTTTTAAAGTAACTTCATTCAAGTCAGAGCAATGTGCAAAACCTATAGAGTCCTCTTTTATGACTCTTAAACCAAAACCCTTATCCTCATTAAAACTTGCGTTTTTAACTTTGTTATCATCATACACAAAATTTTCAGTATATGTTTTTTCAAGGAATAAATCGCCGTCATCATAATTATTAAATAATTCATCAACTTTTTTTAAGGTTTTTATATTTTCCAATTCTTTAAATATTTTACTCATATTTATTCCTAATTTTAAAAAATCTCTTTTAATTATTGCAAAATTCTATTATTAATACAAAATATTATAAATGAAACAATTGTTTTTTTTAAATTGACTACTATATGATAAGTGATGGCTATTATGAACTTTACAATTAAATTTTTTACTACCATTTTATTTTTTCCAAGCTTGTTATTAGCTAAAGGGCAACCAACAGAATGGCAAACTGGTTTTCAAGCTCCTGCATCCCCTTTGATGGAAGAATTAGTAGATTTTCATACTTTAGTTTTTTGGATTATTACCGCAATAACCGTTTTTGTTTTTCTTTTATTGGCATATGTTTGTTACAAATTTAGCGCCAAAAGAAACAAAAAGCCTAGTAAAGTCACTCATAACTCTGCCCTTGAAGTTGCATGGACTTTAATACCAGTTCTAATATTAGTGGTTATTGCAATTCCATCTTTCAGACTTTTGTATAAACAAAACGATTTTTCAAATATTGATATGACTATCAAGGCTACTGGTTACACATGGTTTTGGGCTTATGAATATCCAGACCATGATGATTTGGCCTTTGATTCAATCATGCTGTCTGAAGACGAATTAAAAGAGGGTCAACCCAGACTTCTTCAAACCGATAACGTTGTTGTAGTTCCGACTAACAAGAATATTAAAGTTCTCATAACTAGTGATCCGTCTGGTGTTATTCACTCATGGGCTGTGCCTTCACTAGGAGTTAAAACTGATGCCATTCCTGGCAGACTCAATGAGACTTATTTTAATGTAAAAGAACCTGGTATGTATTATGGACAATGTTCAGAACTATGCGGTCCAGGACATGGATTTATGCCTATAACAATTAAAGCAGTAACTGAAGATGAATTTGCTAGTTGGTTAGTAGATGCAAAAAAAGAATTCGCTAGCGATATTCCAGATAATAATTTTGTACTTAAATAAACATTACCGGAGATAAATATGTCAGACTCACACGCAGAACCAACCTTTTTTAAGAGATATTTTTTTTCAACTAACCACAAAGATATTGGTGTCTTGTATTTAATCTTCGCAATAGTAGCTGGTATAATTGGCGGCGTCTTTTCTTTATTGATAAGAATGGAACTTGCTGAACCTGGCATGCAAATTCTTGGAGATGATTACCAGAAATATAATGTTTGGATAACCTCACACGGCTTGCTAATGATTTTCTTTATGATTATGCCAGCCATGGTGGGGGGTTTTGGTAACTATTTTGTCCCTTTGCTCATAGGAGCACCTGATATGGCCTTTCCTCGAATGAATAATTTAAGTTTTTGGTTGTTAATACCCTCAATAGCATTACTTATCGGATCAGGTTTTGTCGAAGGAGGAGCTGGACCGGGTTGGACTATGTATGCACCACTTTCTACTTCAGGTCATGGTGGACCTGCAGTGGATATGGTAATACTTTCCATGCATTTAGCTGGAGCTTCTTCAATATTAGGAGCAATTAATTTCATAACCACAATCTTTAATATGAGAGCTCCAGGAATGACAATGCATAAAATGCCTTTGTTTGTATGGTCTATTTTAATCACAGCTTTCTTACTTTTATTGTCACTTCCAGTACTTGCTGGCGCAATTACAATGATGTTGACCGACAGAAACTTTGGAACAGCATTCTTTGCTCCAGAAATGGGTGGAGATCCAATTCTTTTCCAACATCTTTTTTGGTTTTTTGGTCATCCAGAGGTTTACATACTTATTCTTCCTGGCTTTGGTATTATAAGTCACGTAGTATCAACATTTTCTAAAAAACCAATTTTCGGTTACCTAGGAATGGCCTATGCAATGGCTGCTATCGGTGTAGTTGGTTTTGTAGTTTGGGCACATCACATGTATACTACAGGATTAGATGTAGATACTAGAGCCTATTTTCTAGCTGCTACGATGGTTATTGCTGTTCCCACTGGTATAAAAATATTCAGTTGGATAGCAACCATGTGGGGTGGATCTATTGAATTTAAAACTCCTATGCTTTTTGCTATCGCTATGATATTCCTTTTCACATTAGGCGGTGTAACAGGCGTAGTATTGGCTAATACTGGTATAGATGTTGCCTTACACGACACTTATTACGTTGTTGCTCATTTTCATTACGTTATGTCAATGGGGGCTCTTTTCTCTATCTATTCAGGTTTTTATTATTGGTTTAGTAAGATGACCGGTAAAGAGTACAATGAGTTGTTAGGTCAAATTCATTTTTGGTTAACTTTCATTGGTGTTAACATTACATTTTTTCCAATGCATTTTTCTGGACTTGCTGGAATGCCTAGAAGAATACCTGACTACCCTGATGCATTTGCTGGTTGGAATTATGTTTCAAGTATTGGAGCTTATATCTCAGTTTTTGCAGCATTCTTTTTCATTTTTGTGATTATTGAAGCCTTTGTGAGGTCTAGAAAGGCTGAGGCAAATCCTTGGGGTAAAGGAGCTACAACCTTCGAATGGAAATTAAGTTCTCCTCCTCCTTTCCACGCTTTTGACGAGCTGCCAAAGGTTAAATAAATTAAATTATTTATGGGCGTTTCTTCTACAAAGCATGAGTTAAATAAGGTCATTGATTCTGAGGATAGTACAATATCAGATTATTTCTCGCTGTTAAAACCTAGAGTTATGTCCTTGGCTATTTTTACTAGCGTCATTGGACTGTCTCTGGCACCAGGAACATTACATCCGTTTTTGTCTTTTGTTTCGATTATCTGTATCTCTCTTGGCGCGGGCTGTTGCGCAGCAATAAATATGTGGTATGACCGAGATATTGACTCAAAAATGGAAAGAACTAAAAATAGAGCTATACCATTAGGTAAGATTGATAGTTCAAATGTACTTGGTTTTGGAATACTATTAGGTGTGACAGGATTAATATTATTAGGTCTGGCAGTTAGTTATTTTGCAGCATTTTTACTAGGTTTTTCAATTTTCTTTTACATTGTGATTTATACAATGTGGTTAAAGAGATCTACGCATCATAACATTGTTATTGGCGGCGCAGCTGGTGCTTTTCCTCCTGTTATAGGTTGGGCTTGTGTAACTAATGATATATCCTTGTTTCCTGTAATTTTATTTTTAATAATTTTTTTTTGGACACCACCACACTTCTGGTCACTAGCGTTATTTAAAGATACAGAGTATTCAAAAGTAAATATACCTATGTTACCTGTAAAATATGGAAAGAAAAATACTAAGATTCAAATTTTAATTTACAGTTTTATTCTTTTTTTTATATCATCTCTTCCATACATAATGAATTTAACTACAAATATTTATTTCATTGTTTCTTGTTTTTTGAATTTAATTTTTGTTTATGGAGCAATTGACCTTATGAACTCTAATCCCAAAAATTCAGACAAGAAAGCCTCATTTCTGTTCAAATATTCAATTATTTATTTATATATTTTATTTCTCTCCGTCTTATTTGATAAGAATTTTGCCTTGTAAGATAATGGATAATAAAAAAAAAAAAACATAGCCATAGCTCTTTTATTATTTAGTTTGGCTACAATATTTTATGTTGTTACTATAATTAAAATATGAGACTATGAAAATTGATACAAATAAAAACTTAAAAAGGTATGCAGTTTATCTGACAACTTTTGTTTTTTTTATGATTGCTGTAAGCTACGCTTCGGTTCCTTTGTACAAGATCTTTTGCGCAGTTACTGGGTATGGTGGAACACCTAAGATTGTAGAAAAAAATACACATGAAATCAATTCGAGCACTTATGAAGTCAGATTTGATTCATCTGTGGAAAAAAATTCACCATTAATTTTCGAACCTGTTTTAAAAAAAGTAAAAGTTAATCCTGGTGAAAGTAAATTAATATTTTACAAAGCAAGGAACAGTTCCAAAGAATCTATAACCGGGATGGCATCTTTCAATGTAACACCTTTAGGCGCCGCTCAATATTTTAATAAGGTAGAATGTTTTTGTTTTGAAGAACAAGTTTTTGAACCAGGTCAAGAAGTTGAAATGCCTGTTTCTTTTTTTATAAATCCTGATATATTAAATGATAATTTTGTAAAAAATGTTCAACAATTAACGTTATCTTATACAATGTTTGAAAAGAACAGTTCTATTGCGAGGAAATAATGAGTGAAAATCAAAAACATCCCTATCATCTTGTAGACCCAAGCCCGTGGCCACTAGTTGTCTCTATGGCAACATTATTAATGGCCGTTGGCGCAATATTGTTTATGCATTATGAAAAGCAAACCCTCTTTTATGTAGGATCCTTAGCTGTTGTTATATCTAGTTTATTGTGGTGGAAAGATGTTGTAAACGAGTCTCAAAAAGGTGTTTTTCATAATAAAATTGTTCAGATTGGTTTGAGATATGGAATGTTGCTCTTCATAGCTTCAGAAATTATGTTCTTCGCTGCATGGTTTTGGGCTTTCTTTGATGTGGCTTTCTATCCAGGTTCTGACAGCCCTGAGTTAATCGGAAGAATAGATTCAATTGGAGGAGTGTTTCCTCCGGAAGATATTAATTTGATTAATCCTTTTGGAGTTCCTCTTCTTAATACATTAATTCTCCTTGCTTCGGGAGCGACTGTTACTGTTGCTCATCATGCGTTAAAAGACAATGATAGAAAAAAATTTTTGATATTTCTATTTTTGACAATATTACTAGGAATAATTTTTACAGGTTTTCAAGCTTATGAATACATGGTTGCTGAATTCTCAATTGACGAAGGAATCTATCCATCAACATTTTATATGGCTACTGGTTTTCACGGTGCGCATGTCCTCATAGGTTCAATTTTTTTACTAGTTTGCTTTTTTAGGGGTTTAAAAGGCCATTTTAAACCAGAAAAACATTTGGGTTTTGAATTTGCCGCCTGGTATTGGCATTTTGTAGATGTAGTCTGGCTTTTTCTATTTGCATTTGTTTACTGGTGGGCCTCGATTTAGCTCCTAAATTTAAGAAATGAAAATCAGATTAAATAAAAACTATGTTTTTGAAACTAAAATAATTCCTTTATTTTCCTTTCTAGTAGCTTTATCAATACTTTTAAGCTTGTGCGTGTGGCAAATTAAAAGATTAGCTTGGAAAGAAGAATTAATCAAAATAAGAATAGAAAGATTTGAAAAAAAAATTGTATCTTTGGATTCAATAGAACACCCTGAACAACAGGAATTTACGAAAGTAAGTTTAAATGGTTCTTTTTTCAATGAATTAGAAATGTATATGGCGGCTCTTAGCAAAAATGGAAATAATGGTTATCATATCATTGTTCCTTTAGAATTATCAGAAAATTCCTACGTAGTATTTGATCGTGGTTGGATCCCGTTAAGAAAAAAATTGAAAGAAAAAAGATTAGAGAATTTAGTTGAGGGTTTTCATGATATAGAGGCAGTAATTAGAACTCCAGGTAGGAAAGGTAAGTATCAGCCGGATAATGAATTAGAAAATAATTTTTGGTTTTTTATTGACCCAGTCCAAATGTCAGAATTTACTGGCTTAAATTTAGAAAAATCTTTTTATTTAGAAGCAGTAAATAATGGTCCAGGAGGATCTCCTCTAGGAGGACAAACAAGAATTTACATAAGAAATAACCATTTGCAATATGCTATAACCTGGTTCTTGATTGCTTTAGGTCTTATCGGTGTTTTCATGGCTGCTTCTTTAAAAAAAATAAAATAGAAATTTAAAAGTATTAAATGTTATATTCTTCAACAAGAGGTAGTGAAAATTCTGTAGAATTTGAAAAAGTTGTTTTAAGTGGTTTAGCTTCTGACGGGGGTTTGTTTGTCCCGGATGAAATTTCTCAAATCTCAAAATCAAAACTTAATAATATGAGAGGTTTATCCTACTCAGAGCTTGTGCATCAAATTACATGGATTTTTGTGAAGTCTAATATATCAAAGGAGGATTATACCAAAATATGTGAGATAACATACAATGAATTTTCAGATAATGAGATTATTTCGATCAAAAAGTTAAATAATAAAGAATATATTCTAAACCTTTTTCATGGTCCAACTCTTGCTTTTAAAGACTATGCACTTCAATTATTAGGAAATATATACAACTTTATTCTTAAAAAGAAAAAGATAAAGCTTACAATTGTCGGAGCAACATCTGGAGATACTGGTTCAGCAGCAATTCATGGTTGTTCTAAATCTAATTTAATAAAGATGTTTATCCTCTTTCCATATAATAAAGTTAGTCCCATTCAAAGAATGCAGATGACTACTTTTAACAAAAGTAACGTGTTCAATCTTGCAATTAAAGGTGACTTCGATGATTGTCAAAATCTCGTTAAAAGTTTGTTTGAAATTAATGAAAAAGAAAAGAAATTTAATCTTGCTGCTGTTAATTCAATTAATTGGGTAAGGATAATGGGTCAGATTGTTTACTATTTTTGGGCATATTTTAATTGTTGCGATGATAATGAAATGATTAACTTTTCAGTTCCAACTGGTAATTTTGGTAATGCGTATGCTGCATTTATAGCCATGAAAATGGGACTTCCAATAAATAAGATTATTATTGCCTCAAATAAAAACGATGTTCTCACTAGATTTTTTGAGACTGGTCAAATGAAGAAGTTAAAAACCTTTGAGACACTAAGCCCAAGTATGGATATACAAGTTTCAAGTAACTTTGAAAGATTATTATATCATTACATTGATAAAGTTGAAGTCAACCAACTTTTTTTGAGATTAAAGTCAAAAGGAGATTTTCAATTAAGCAAATCTATCATTAGCAAAATGAAAAAAAGATTCCAGGTAGGTAGGTTAGATGACAACAAAACAACAGATTGCATAAAAAAAATGTTTTTAAAATATAAAATAGTAGTTGACCCTCATACAGCAGTCGGTATTTCGATAGGAAAACGTTTTTTGAATAAAGAGAATATAAAAAATGTATATCTTGCTACAGCTCATTATGGAAAATTCTTAAATACAATTAATAAATCTTTAGAAAAAAAAATGAAGTTACCTGATAAATTAAATAACTTGAAAAGCTATGAAGAGAAATTTGACATTTTAGATAATGATGTTGAAAAGCTTAAAAATTATATTCAGAGTAATAACTAGTTATGCAGTTCCTGAGTTTGGTATAAACTTTGAAAAGTCAATTCCTGATAATTTAATGGCCTTATCCCATTTATCTCTAGCATCAATATCGAAAATTAAATCTAACTTTTCTGTAATGTGTATCCAACTATTTTTGATAAGCTCGTCCTCTAATTGACCTGGCCCCCATCCTGCATATCCAAGTGAAATAAAATACTTTTTAGGTCCTTTGTTCATGGCAATATCTTCAAAAATTTTTCTTGTGCAAGTTAGGTTTATATCTTTAGTAATTTTAATGGTATTGGGTTCAAAATATTCCTGAGAATGAAGTATAAACCCATTTTCCTGATTCATTGGCCCTCCAATATGGATTGAAAAGTTGTTGCTGGTATTTTTTATATCTAAATTTAACTTTTTAATAATATCTGAGCTTTTAATCTTCATAAGTTTATAGTTTAGGACGATACCAACTGCACCATTTTTGTTGTGATGAGTTATATAAATAATACTTTTCGAGAAAAAAATATCCTTTAATTGTGGAATTGCACAAATTATATTACCTGTTAAATAATTTTTATTTTTCATATATAAATTATGACAGTATTTTTTTTTAATTTCAATTAGAAGATATTTTGATGACAAGGATTATTATTCTAATATTTTTTATTTTAACCTATTTCTCAGAATTAAAAGCTCAAATACGCTCATTATCTGAGCATAGTTCTTTAGAAATTTTAGATAAAGAAAATACCTTAAAATCTGATAATTCTTTTTTTTTTGGTATATCTATTAAACTAGATGAAGGTTGGAAAACCTATTGGAAAAATCCGGGGGATTCCGGGGCACCTTTAACAATAAATTTTGACGACAATAGAATAAAAAATTTAGAGATTCTTTTTCCAACTCCACAAAGATTTTTTGATTTAGGCATCGAAACTATTGGATATGAAAAAGAAATAATTTTTCCCATTAAAGTGGAAACATTTGAATATCAAAATTCGATGAATTTTGATATTCAATTAGAATATTTAGTTTGCAAGGAAATTTGTATTCCCGTAATAAAAACTAAAGAGATTTCTTTAAATACAAATATCAATTCTAAACTTAACAAACTTAGTGATTCTATAAAGAGGCTTCCCTCTAAAGAAAATATTTTTTTCCAGTTGAAAGAGGTAAAAAATAGAGGAAATAAATTTATTATAGAGTTGGAAAATAAGAAAAATATTTCTTCTGAAGTTGATTTATTTTTACACGCAAATTTTGATTTCCTTAAAAAAAAAAAATCAATTAATAATCGACAAATAGTATTTGAATTAGAAATTGATTCAAAAGAATTTAAATCGCCAGATAATCTATTTGTTTTAATTTCGGGTAAGAATTTTTCTGAAGAAAAAATAATCGACTTAAAAGTTAATAGTGAGATTAAATTGGCTTCTATTTTGTTTCTAGCTTTTATTGGTGGATTAATATTAAATTTTATGCCGTGTGTGCTTCCCATACTTTCGTTGAAAATATATTCTTTCATTAATTTAAGTAATGAAAACCAGTTTAAAATGATTAGACTTTCACTAAGTACAATATTTGGAATTTTTTGTTCCTTTATCGTCTTAGCTGTTACAATAATTTTTTTTAAAGAATTAGGAAGAGAAGTCAGTTGGGGCATGCAATTTCAAAGTAAAGAGTTTTTATTATTCTTCTCAATTATCTTATTTGTATTCTCATTAAATTTAATGGGCTTTTATGAAATAAATCTGCCTAGTTCTTTAAATCAAAAATTCTCTATCACTAGTAAAAATGAGTATCTCAGCGCCTTTTTTTCTGGATTACTAGCTACTATCTTGGCAACTCCTTGCAGTGCTCCATTCTTAGGTACAGCAATAAGTTTTGCTTTTTCACAAGAAAATATCTCTACTATAATAATATTTGTAGCGTTAGCTTCTGGTTTTGCCTCACCATATTTTTTAATAATTCTATCACCTAAAGTAATAAATATTTTTCCGAAACCTGGAGGATGGATGATTAACTTGAGAGCGATTCTTGGAATTATGGTGTTGCTTATGTCATTTTGGTTACTCAAAATATCAAGTATAGTATATGTCGATTTTATAATATTAGGTGGATTGATCTTTATATCTCTTTTAGTTTTTATATCTAAAATTAAATCCAAGAACCTTTTTTTATATTTAATTTTAATTGTTTCTTTTTTATTAACCTATTCTTTTTGGAGGAAACCTTCAGAAGGTTTACAATGGGAAAAATTTAATGAAAACAGATTAAATACATATATTAACAATAAAGAGATTATTTTCTTAGATATAACTGCTGATTGGTGCATAACTTGTAAATTTAATAAACTTACAACCCTCGATACCGACGAAATAAAAGTTTTTTTCAATAAAAATAACGTTAAGCTTATGCAAGCAGATTGGACTAGAAGAGATGATAATATACTGAATTTTCTCAAAAGATATAATAAATACGGAATACCTTTTAATATTATTTATGGCCCAAAGAATCTAGACGGAATAGTTTTATCTGAAATTTTGACAAAAGAAACTGTAAAAACAAATTTAAATTTGGTAAAATAGAATTATGAAACTTAAAATAAACGAAACCTTTCCAAATGTAGATTTGTACATGTTTGATTCAGGTCCTAAAAAAGTCTCAGCTTCAGATTTATTCGCAAATAAAAACTGCCTTCTTGTAGCTGTTCCTGGCGCTTTTACCCCAACCTGTAGTGAAAATCATCTGCCTGGTTACATTAAGAGTAAAGATAAGATTTTCAAGAAGAATATAGATAAAATTTTTTTTGTCTCCGTAAATGATCCTTTTGTTATGAACGAATGGGGCAAAAAATATAATGAAACGGATATTGTCTTTCTTTCAGATCCCTTTGCTGAGCTTGCAAAAATAATAGATTTTAAAATGGATTTAACACAAATTGGACTTGGAGTTAGATTATCACGTTTTGCAATGTTAATTAGAAATAATATTGTAGAGAAAATTTTCGATGATAATGGAGGAGAACTAGAAAAAAGCAAAGCTGACGAAGTATTAAAAATTTTGTAATTTTTCAGACTCCTTTCTAGCCATTTTATCAACCATCTCGTTCATATATTCACCGCTATGTCCTTTAATCCATTGCCATTTAATTTCATGTCTATCTTTAAGATAATCGAGTTCTTTCCATAAGTCACAGTTTTTTACTTTTTTTTTATTACTTCCAACCCAATTATTTTTTTTCCAATTTATAATCCATTTTGTAATCCCATTAATAACATATTTACTATCAGTATTTATGATTATATGGGAATTCTTTCGAAAAATTTTTAAAGCATTTATAATAGCAGTCATTTCCATTCTATTATTTGTAGTTTTTACCTCGCCGCCTGAATCTTTTCTTACGATTATCTTCTGAAAAACTATATAAGCCCATCCACCTGGTCCAGGATTACCGGAACATGCACCATCTGTATAGACAGTAATTAAATCTTTATTCATATCAATCTATTTTTAAATAATTTGTATGATGAAATTGTAGGATTTTAAAATAACTCATTGGATCTTTATTTTCGATTTTGGGTTTATTATATATAAAATCATTGGCTCGAGTTAGTAAAAATCTTATTGATGCCCCTCTCAGACAAATATTTAAAGCATTTTTCTCATCTTTGTTTATAACTCTTTCAGACTGATACCCTTTGATCAAACTTTTAAAATTCTCAATTTCAAATTTTTCATTTTGAAAACTCCAAGCATTTATTAAAATCGCTAAATCATATATATAAAAGTCTACACACGAAAAATAGAAATCAAGAATTCCCGATATTTTTTCATTAATAAATAGAATATTATCTGGAAATAAATCTGCATGCACGATTCCTTCTGGAAGATTTGATGGCCAATTGCTAGTAATATATTCAATCTCTCTAGTAATAAATTCAGACGATTCCGGTACAATAGAATCCATTTGATTCTTACATTTCTTGAATAAAGAAGTCCAACTTGTTAGGCCAAAATCATTCAACTTTTTTTTTAAAAATGACTTATTTTTTTGGTGAAACTTCCCTAGTATTTTACCCACGTGAAAACAGACGTTAGGACCCCATCTATTTAAACATTCTCCATTAATAAAAGAAAATAGCGAGAAATATTTTTCATCGAATTTCTGCAACCTTTTATTATTTCTATTTCTTATAGGAATCGGACAATTAATTTTTTTGAACTTACTGTGTTCTAATAAATCAAAATAAAATGGTAAATCATGGATATTTACTCTTTTTTCATAAATTGTTAGTATGAATTTATTAACAGAGGTTTCAATAAAATAGTTTGTATTTTCGATACCCTGAACAATGCCTTCATACCTACTTAAAAAACCAATTTCGTAAGAACGTATAATTTCATTAATTTCTTTTTCAGATAAAACGGTATGAACGGCCATTTATTCATTAATTTTAAAGTCTACATTTTTAATTGATTTTTTTATTAATTCTTCATCTTTTTGTTCAGAAAGATCTTTTAAGATCCTTTCTTTAGTTACTTTGCTAGCAGTGATGAGGATTTTTTTTGAGATTTCTTTTTCTATTTTTTGTTTAACTTGATTTATTCTTTCTTCGCAAGTTTTTTCTTTATTTTTAATGGTATCAGAAAGACTTTTTTTCATTTTATTTTGTATATCTAAGGCTTCTTTTTTTGCGTTTTCAATCATCTCTATAATCTTCTTATCGGTAATAAGCTTTTCCTTTTTAAAGTTTTCTAATACTTTTTTCGACTCATCCCTAATTGCTTTCGCATCATTTATTTGGTCTTCGATTAGCTTTGATTTTTGAGACAACATCTGATTTGAAGAACGTAAAATTGGTTTTATTACAAGAAGAATAAACAGTATAAATGAGGTAGCAACCCAAATAGTTGCATCGTTTAAAAATTCCATAATATATTATCCTAGCTTGTATTTAATATTTTTTTAAATTCATCAGGACTTATAGCATTTTCTGTAGTAAGAATTTTCTTATACATTAAATTTGATAATTCTGAGGAATGCAAATATAGAGAATTTTCTATTTCATTTTTTCTTTCTTTTAATTCTTCTGTTGCTCTTTCAATTTTTTTTTCAATTTCGCCATTTACAACTTTTATTTCTGCATCAAAAAAGGATTTACTACTATCCATAGATTTCTTTATAATTTTGTTAACTTCATTCTCACAAGCTGCTATTTCATCTTTAATCTCTTTTTCAAGTTCGTTAGCTTCAGTATTTAAATTTTCTGCTGATTTTATATAATCATTTATGACTTTCTCTCGATATTCTCTAATATCAATTATTTTTGGAAAGAAAATAAAACTAACTAGTAAATATAGAATAGTAAAAAAAATAACTAACCAAAAAACTTGAGAAACATATGATGAAGGATCAAGTTGAGGCATTCCTCCTTTTGATTCTTCAGCTTTTAAAAATAAGGGAAAAAAATATAAAAAAATTAAAATATATTTTTTGTTTAAGCACATTTCTTAAAAGACAAATAGGAGTAACAATGCAATGATAAGGGCAAATAAAGCAAGGGCTTCCACAAGAGCAAAACCAAGCATAGTCATTGTAAATACATGCTCTCTAGCACCTGGGTTTCTTCCTACAGCATTAATAAATGCTGCAAAAATATTACCAATACCTATTCCTGAGCCAATAACACCAAGAACGGCGATTCCAGCACCTAACAATTTTGCAGCTTCAATATCCATAATATCTCCTATTAAAAATTAAATTTAATGTAAATGTATTGCATCATTTATATATAAACAAGTTAAAATTGCAAATACATAAGCCTGCAAAAAAGCTATCACTATCTCTAAACCAGTTAATGCAATTAAAAAGGTTACTGGAATTAAAGCACCGACCAAAAATGTATTAATCCCTAAAACAAAAACAAAGCCGCCAATTACTTTTAATAAGGTATGACCAGCCATCATATTTGCAAATAATCGTACTGATAAGCTTACAGGTCTTGAAAGATATGAGATTATTTCAATTGGAACTAAAAGTAATAACATTACTTTTGGAACTCCAGAGGGAGCAAAGAAAGCAAGAAAATTTATGATTCCATGTTTGAAAATCGCTATAAAAGTAGCTGCTAAAAAAATGAAAAATGAAATTGCAAAAGTTACAATAATATGACTTGTCCATGTAAAACTAAATGGCAACATTCCAACTAAATTACCTAATAAAATAAAAAAGAAAAGAGTAAATATAAAAGGAAAATACTTTATACCTTCTTTACCAATATTATCTGAAATCATATTAGCTATAAACTCGTAACTTAGCTCAATAAACGATTGAAGTTTTCCAGGTATAAGAGTTGTTTTTCTTAATCCTAAAAATAATACAAAAGTAACTATAAAAATTGATCCTAACATGGCAAGAGATGAATTTGTAAATGAGATATCATAACCAGATAATTCAATTGGTATAATTGTTTTAATCTCAAATTGTTCTAAGGGACTAGCCATTTTTATGTTAACAAATGTTATTTATCTAAATTTAAAATTGTACGATACATATTCCAGAAACCCGCCGCAATACCTAAAAATAAAAAAATTAAAAAAAAGACTGGTTTAGAGTTAAATATAGAATCTAGTCCTAATCCTATCAAACATCCAACAACAACTGACGCTATCAAATCAACGGAAATTTTATATGCAAAACCAAAACTGTTTTTTTTTACTTCATTATTTTTAGTCTTGTTTTTCTGCTTAAAACTCTTTATTTTCTGTTCGATATTATTTCTTTCTGCCATCTAAATTATATTGAATTTAAGCTTGTACTGTCACTAAAATCAACTGACACAATATCAGATATTCCTTTTTGACTCATTGTAACACCATAAACTCTGTCTACCATAGACATAGTTGTTTTATGATGTGAAATTATTAAGAATTTTGTTCTAGTATTATTTTTAATTTCATTCATCAGTTGACAAAATTTTTCTACGTTAGAATCGTCAAGTGCAGCATCAACCTCGTCAAGAATACAGATTGGAGAGGGATTTATTAAAAAAATTGAAAATATTAGAGCTATGGCAGTTAGAGTTTTCTCACCACCAGATAAGAGGTTAATACTTGTTAGCTTTTTTCCAGGAGGTCTAGCAAATATTTCTACACCAGTCTGAAGAGGATCATCAGAAGCTAATAACTCAAGACGTGCATTACCACCCTCAAATAATTTTTCAAATAAATAAGCGAAATTTTTATTAACATCCTCGAATGCACTTAATAGTTTTTTTTTACCTTCACTATTAATTTGACTAATTCCTTGTCTTAGTTTTTGAATTGCTTGATACAAATCATTTTTCTCTAATTCATATTCCTCTATTTTTTTAGTTATTTCTTTTTTTTCAATATTTGCACGTAAATTCACAGGCCCCATCTGTTCTCTTTGAAGATTCAATCTATTTAGGCTTTCTTTTAAATCTTCAATTAATTCACCATTATTATTTTGTATTCCAAACTTATGTGTTATCTCCTCTGGATTACATTTTAGCCTTTGAAATATTATACCCCGTAAGTCATTTTTTTTCTCATTTAAATGGACTTGATTCTCCTCATTTCTTATTAGGTCAGTCTTTTTATCAGCCCTTGAAAAATCAATTTCTTTTATGTTTTCATTAATTTGGTTTAATTCTTTTTTTAGATTTACAACTTCTAAATCTTTCACTTTGAACTTTATATCAATATCTTTCAGTTTTTCATTAAGATCTAAAATCTTATTATCTAACTCGATGGGAGAATTTGAAAGATCTTCTTTTTCATAACTATATTTTTTAAATCTTTCTTTCAAATTCAAAAGTTGTTCTTCGGCTTGAACTTTAAAACTTTCAGTCTGTTTTAGGTCATTCTTTAAATACTTTAAATTTATTTCCATACCTAAAATTTTTTCGTTCAGTTCAGATAATATTCTTCTTTTTGCACTTAATTTTGATTGAATCTCTTTAATTGATAATTTTATGCTAAGACTATTATTTTTTTTATTTCCATTTCCGTTAGAAATAGATTTCTCTTTGTTTTGGCTTATTTTTTTTAACTCTGTATTTATTGATAGAATTTCTTCGTTCAAAAACTTATAGTTTTCATTTAACTTATCAAAACTATTTAATTGTGAGGCTCTTTCCTCTTGATAAGTTCGTTGAGCATTAGTTGTTTCATCCATATCATTTTTCAAATTCTGTATGCTTAATATTAAATTATTTGTATTCTCCTCATTTGAATTAATTATTTCTTCACACTTTTCTTTATCTATATTTAGCTCTATTAGAACTTTATTGTATTTTTCTAAATCAAAATTTAAACTTTTAATTGTATCTTTGTAATCGTACCAGTTTTTTTCTTCATTATTTTTATTTTTTATATATCCATCCCATCTTTTAAAACTGCCTTTTTTCGTAACAAACACTTGACCAACTTTTATTTTTTTATCATCAAAATCAAGATTATCATTTTTCAATAATATAAATTGAGATAAAATTGCCTCTAATTCAACGGGGGCAAGTACATAATTTTTTAAAGAGTCTTTGTCGTCCTCTACTAAACTAGCAATCTCTTTTTTAGTCCATCTTTTTTTATATTGGTTAATATCAGCACTTAACTCATTCTCTAATACTGAATATACCGCATTTTCATAACCTTTTTTTATTTTGAGAAGATTGAAAATTGAATTCTCGTTAATATCAAATTTTTTAATTAGATTAGTTAAAGTATTTATTTCAGTTTTAATCTCTGTTATTTTATTCTTCGTGTTTTCTATTTTAAGCTGATGTTTTTTTAATTTTTCGATTTCTTTTTCTTTCTGATTGTTTAGTTTATTACTTTCATTTTGTCTTTCTTGAATATTTGTTCTCTGAACTGCAATTTTTTTCTTATATTCATTAGTTTTGTCATTTTTAAGATTTTGTTTCAATTGCAAAATTTTCGCACTTAATTCGTCTGCTTGTAATGATAATTGATTTTTTTTCTTTTCTAAAAAATCTTTAGATTCTTTTATGGTATCTTGCTTAAATTCTTCACCCAATACAAGTTGCATTTCATTGGCAAGACTTGATTCAAAAACTTTTAATTTTTCCTGAAGTTTGAACTCCTCAGTTTGATGATTTTTAAATAATGTCTTTAACTTTTCTATGTTAAAATTATTAACTTCATTTTTTATATTCTTAATCTTTCTTTCAAACTCTACAATCTTATTTTTTTCGTTTGAACTGTCTTTTTCTATAATTTCCAGGGCGTACAAAATATCTTGCTTTTTGTTAGAAAGTAAATCTTTTTTATTAATTAAAATATTTTTTTCAGATGATTTTAATTGCGCTTCTCTTTCAAGTTTTAGTAATTTCTCACTTGAGATATTATAACTTGATTCGATAGATTTTTTTTTCCTTTCGAAAGTTTTTAACTTGTCATTTGATAAGGCTAAGCTTTTTTTCAGATCCTCTGATTTTTTTATTAAAGTGTCGTGCTCAGACTCGAATTGATTCCATTCTTGAAATAAAAGTTTGGATTCATTATTTTTAATTTTATCAGTAATTTCTTGATATCTATCAGCCTGTCGAGCTTGTCTATTTAATGATTTTTCTTGATTCTCCAGTGACAAAATAGTATCAGATAATCTATCTAAATTAACTTCGGTAGCAGATAATTTTAGTTCTGATTCGTGTCTTCTTGACTGTAATCCTGATGTGCCGGCTGCTTCCTCTAGAATTATCTTTCTTTCAATTGGTTTGAAATTAATGATTTGGTCTATATTGCCCTGTCCGATTATTGAACTCGAGCGAGGTCCACTTCCTGTGTCTGAGAATAAAACTAAAACGTCTTTCGCCCTAACATCTTTATTATTTATTTTATAAAAAGAACCAACCCCTCTCTCTAATATTCTTGAAATAATAATTTGCTCTCTATTAGAATTATTATCTTGTTCTAATTTCTCTAAATAAATATTTACTTCTGCAAAATTTTTTGCGGGAACCTTTTCTGTTCCACTAAATATAACCTCGTCCATTGATCCTGAACGAAGGCTTTTGGATGATGTTTCACCCATTACCCATCTTATAGCTTCAAAAATATTTGATTTTCCACATCCATTAGGACCTATTACGCCTGTGACACCGTCATGGATTTCAATTTCAGATGGAAATGCGAAAGATTTAAATCCTGAAATTTTTAACTTGTTTACTTTAATCAATTTTTTTAATTTATTATTTTAAAAGAGATTCTATTTTTTTCTCAATAGCTTCAATACTCAAAACTCCCTCGTACTTCTTGTTGTTAAAATAAATAGTAGGAGTAGCTTTTATTTCATATTCTTTAGTATATCTCAGTCTATTTTTCAGAATTCCGTCTTCAATTGATTTATTTCCAACACATACTTTTATATCATCGTCTTTAAGACCTCCAAACTTAGCAATCTTAAGAAGTGATTTAAATGGATCTTTCGTACGAGTCCAATCCTTCTGTTTTTTATAAAATACATCTAAGAAATTAAAATAATTTTTGTTTCCTGAACATCTAGCAATAATTGAGGCCTTGAGAGCAAATTTGTCTAACGGAAAATCATTATAAACAAAAAGAACATCCCCATTTTTTATATATTTTTCTTTAATCTGAGGCATAACTTCATTATGAAATTTTGCACAGTGTCCGCAAGTTAATGATGCAAATTCTATCATTTTAATTTTAGCATCTTTATTTCCTAGGGCTTTTTCTTCAAGTGCTTCTAGTGTATCTACGATTTGAGATTTCGATAAAGTTGGTAGTAGTAAAAAAACAAGTACTGATAAAAAGCAAACTATTTTATTTTTAAAAGGTATCATTTTATATATTATTTACATAAATTTTCTTTATTTTTATACTATCTATGTAGTCAGCTTTAAAAAAGCAATTAATTTTTTTTTTAATCTCCTCTAGACGAAATGAATATTCGAGTGCATAAATACTAACAACCGTTATTTCTAAAATATTTTTATCGTTAAGTTTATAACATTTTAAAGGCGAACATTTTCTGGTAAAATCTTTTTCAAATATATTTTCCCAATTGCAACTAAGTTCCAAAAATTTAGTAGAAAATTTTTTTTTAATTGGTTTTAGTATAGTTGGGATTATAGATGCTATAGAATTTGGATTAGAAAGATTTTTTTTACTCATATTTAAAAATGCTTAAAAGTTTAACAAATAATATCATCTTAAAAAAAAAAAAGACATGGGTAAACCATTTATTGAATTGGTACGCAATTAATAAGAGAAATTTACCGTGGAGAAAAAAAAAAAACCAAAATTTCTATTCTATTTGGATTAGCGAGGTCATGTTGCAACAAACTAAAGTTAATACTGTTATACCATATTTTGTAAAATTTAAAAAAAAATGGCCAAATTTTAAAAGTTTTAAATCCGCCACACTTAATGATATTTTATTAGCTTGGAAGGGACTAGGATACTATCAAAGAGCTCATAATATTTATAGAACTCTTGAAATATTAAAAAAAAAAAAAATTTATCTAGCATTTGATAATCTAATAAAGCTTCCAGGAATTGGAGATTATACAGCTGCATCTATTTCAGCAATTCTTAAAAATGGTAATAGGGCAGTTATTGATGGAAATATTAAAAGAATCCTGTCAAGAGCATTTAATCTTGACGAAAAGGAAAAGAACTACCTTAAAAAAATTTTATTTTATGCACAAAGTTTAACTCCTCAAAACAATCGTTCAGAATACTGTCAAAGTTTAATGGATTTAGGTGCAACTATTTGTATTACAAAAAAACCTAAATGTAGTGTTTGTCCAGTGAACTGTTTATGTGATTTCAACATTAATAAAAGAGAACACGTTGAAAAACCAAAAAAAATTAGAAATAAAAAATTCGGAATAGTATTTTTAATAAAATTTAAAAAAAAATATCTTATTGTTAAATCAGAAGAAAAACTTTTACAAGGTATGTTTGGATTTCCAACTTCAGATTTTTTCTCAATTAATAAAACAAGTGACATTAATTTATTAAAAAAAAAAACAATTAATTCATGGATAAAATCTAATTTTTTAGTAAATTCTTACCTAGAGTTAGGTACTATTAAACATAATTTTTCTGGTTTTGATTTAAAACTTTTTATTGTTAAGATAGAATCTACAAAAGATAAGATAGTTACTAATTCTGGACTTTGGGTTGAAAAAGATAAATTCATTGATTTTCCTTTTTCAAAATTAATGTCAAAGATTACAAGCGAGGTTATTAATTGAAATCTAGATTTTTTTTATGCTTGATTATAACATTTTTTGAATTATCAACTTATAGTTTGGCAAACTATAATGATCACGAAAAAGCAATTGAGGCGGTAAAAAGTGGAGAAATATTACCTTTAGCTCAAATATTGGAATCAATTCAAGAAAAATTTGATGGAAGGATTTTAGCGATTAATTTAAAAGATAGCGAAAAAGGACTTTTTGGATGGGTATATGATATTAGAATGATAGACGAGAACAACAAAGTCATTAATTTAAGAGTAGATGCAGGAACCTCGACGGTTCTTTTAATCGAAGGAGGGGCAAAATAATGAGAGTTTTATTAGTAGAAGATGATCCTAATTTATTAAAACAGATAAAACAATCCTTAGAGGATAATGGTTATACTGTAGATACAGCAAGTGACGGTGAGGAGGGTCATTTTCTTGGAGATACGGAACCCTATGATACAGTAATTTTAGATCTTGGATTACCAAAAATTGATGGTCTTACAGTACTAGAAAAATGGAGAAAGGATAAAAAAAAATTTCCTGTATTAATATTAACAGCGAGAGATAGATGGAGTGAAAAAGTTTCAGGATTTGATTCTGGTGCAGATGATTACGTTACAAAACCATTTCAGATGGAAGAGTTGTTAGCTAGATTGAGAGCCCTTATTAGAAGATCGGCCGGTCACGCATCATCAGATATTGAGTGTGGACCGCTTAAAATTGATACCAAATCAAATAAAGTTTTTATCAACGGTACTAAGTTAAAACTAACTTCTCATGAATATAAAATCATTGAGTATTTTCTTCATCATCAGGATAAGATTATAACTAGAACCGAGTTAACCGAACATATATACGATCAAGACTTTGATAGAGACTCAAATACTATAGAAGTTTTTATTGGAAGACTAAGAAAAAAACTAGGTGCTAATTTGATAAAAACAGAAAGAGGTTATGGTTACAGATTATCTTTGGAAGATTAACAATGAATCTTATAAATTCTTTAGCTTTGAGATTATTTTTAAGCGCTTCAGTGTGGATCCTTTTAACTTTATTCAGTGGGGGGCTTTTATTATCTGATATTTTCAGAGAATCGACTGAAAAGTCATTCAATGATAAATTAAATTTATTCATGGAATCTTTAATTGGTTCCAGTAAAATTGATTCTACAAACAGCATAACAGTCGTAAATTCACTGGGTGATCCAAGATTTTTTCAACCATACTCTGGATGGTATTGGCAAATTAATGAGGGCTCAAAAACTCTTGTGAGATCAAGATCTATGTGGGATCAGGTTTTAACACTTGATAAAAGACTAATTGGAGGCAGAGCTCAATTTATAAATACAAATAAAAACAATAAAAATGTGAAAGAGTTTGTTCAATCACAAAAGTTAATTATATTACAAAGAGAAATTTCGTTTCCAGGATTTGATGAGCCGTTAACTTTTATGGTAAGTGGTGACACTCAAGAATTTGAAAAAAATATTTCCTTATACAATAATATCTTGATTTCATCATTAGTTGTTTTAGGTTTAGGTCTTCTTTTGTCGGTTTTTTTACAAGTAAAATACGGTTTGCTTCCGTTAAAAAAAATAAAAAATTCTTTATTTAAAATAAGAAACGGTGATGCAACAAAGCTGGAAGAAAACTATCCAATTGAAGTATCTCCATTAGCAAGAGAAATAAATATTTTACTTGAACATAATGAAAAGATTGTAGAGAGAGCAAAAACTCATGTTGGTAATTTAGCGCATGCTTTAAAAACACCTTTAGCAGTCATAAGCAATCAACTTGATAAAAATAAAAAAGGTGTGGGAGAGAAAATAATGGTACCGCAAGTCGAAATGATAAAAACATATGTAGATAAATATTTGAATAAAGCACGAACCTCTTCAAAAACTAAAATAGTAAGTAAAAAAATAGATGTAGAAGTAACTACCAAAAAGATAATAAAAGTTTTTCAAAAAATTAATCCGCAAATAACAATAAATTATAAATTTGAAGGAAAAAAACTTATGTTTTTAGGGGATTCTGACGATTTAAATGAGATTTTAGGAAATGTATTAGAGAATGCTTGTAAGTGGACAAAGAATTTAGTCAATGTAAACATTTCCAAGAGTTCTGAAAATAAAATTAAGTTCATAATTTCTGACAATGGACCTGGATTATCTGAAATTGAAAGAAAAAAAGTTTTTGCTCGTGGATTTAGACTAGATGAACAAACTCCCGGAACAGGTTTGGGATTAAACATTGTTAAAGATACTGTAGACATTTACTCAGGTAAAGTTTGGATGTCTGAATCAAAATTCAAAGGTTTATCAGTAAATATTGAATTACCTTGTGTTATTTAATTGCATACTTTTAATGGGTTCAAACGTTTTTCTGTGATATTTAGTTACGCCAAATTTTTCAATCATCTTTATATGCTCTTTCGTGCCATATCCTTTATTATTTTTCCAATTATATTGTGGAAATTTTTTTGATAGTCTATTCATCAATTGATCTCTAAAAGACTTGGCAACTATTGAAGCAGCTGCAATGACCCTAGATTTTTTATCGCCATTAATTATAAATTCTGTTTTTTTTGTTAATTCAAAAAATTTAGGTCCATCGATTTTTACTGGGCTGTCGAATTTATAAAAATTATTAAAAGATCGAAGCATTGCAATTTTTGTAGCGATTAGAATATTATTTTTTTCTATTTCTGAAACACTAGATAATCCAAAATTAAATACTGAGTGTTGTTTTATAAAGTGAGCCAATTTTTCTCTTTTAATAATTGATAAAGTTTTAGAATCGACAATTTGCAAATGCCTAGGATCGGTTAAAATTGTTTTCTTTAAAAGAATAGAACATGCTACAACTGGGCCTGATAAACAACCCCTTCCAACCTCATCAATTCCGATTGTAAACTTTGATATCTCATCTATTAATTCGTTCATTATTTTTCTTGAAGTCTATCAAGTAACTCCACTAAATTACAAGGTTTGAATCTACTGTCTAATTGAAACTTCAAAATATAGTCCCATGCATCATTACAGGCTGATGGAGAGCCTGGTATAGCAAAAATAAACTTTCTGCTCTTAATTCCGGCTAATGCTCTGGATTGGAGCGAGGAAGTTCCTATTTTTTTATAACTTAACATTCTAAATAACTCACCAAAACCCTCTATTTCCTTTGAAATAATTTTTTTTACAGCTTCAGGTGTTGAGTCTCGACCAGTTAATCCAGTTCCACCTGTTGTTATTATTACATCAATTTTTTTATCTTTTACAGATTGATCAAGATATTCAATAATTTTTTTTTCATCATCTTTTATGAAAATTTTAGAATGAATCTTATGACCAGAATTAATTATTTTTTTTTCTAGTATTATTCCAGATTTGTCAGTTTTTTCATTTCTTGAATCTGATACGACTGCTATTGAAATATTAAGAGGTATAAATTTTTTATTATTATCTAACTTATTCATTTCCTTTATTATTTATAATTTTAGATATGTAAAGTAAATCAAACCAAGTTTTTTTTTTTTCTAATGAGTTTTGAATTAAAAATTTAGGATGAAATATTGGGAAGATTTGAACTTTTTCAAAAAATTTAGATGCATAGTAACTACCTCTTAATTGGGTTATATTTTTTTCTGTTTTTAGTATTGACTTAGAAGTAATTCCTCCAAGAAGAATTAGATATTTAGGATTGATAATTTTAATATGTTTTTCGGTGTATGGCAAACATAAATTAACTTCATCCTGGTTTGCAATTCTATTTCCAGGAGGTCTCCAAAATACTAAATTTGATAAATAGGTATTTTTATTTGTAAGACCGATTGATCCTAAAATTTTTTCGAGTAGATTTCCAATTTCACCCTGAAAAGGTTGTCCTTCTCTATCATCTTCTGAATCTGGAGCATCCCCAAGGACCATTACATCTGCATTAACATTGCCCGAGCCAAACACTAAATTTGTAGCTGTATCTTTCAATCCAATATCTAAATTTAATATCTCAGCTTCAAGATTTTTTAAAAGTTTTTCTTTATTCTTTGAAGTTGATAATATTTTGCCTTTTTTAAAATTTGTATTAATTTTTAGTTTACCAGATGTTTTTTTTGAAAATACCTCATTTAGTCCTAATTCATTATAAAATTGCATAAAAGACTTTGTGTTTTTAATATTCATCTCATATATATATATATATATTTTGTGGTTAAAAGTAATGCAATAAATTTGGAAAAGGTTTTATGACAAGAGATATAATGGAATACGATGTTGTGATTGTAGGTGCAGGGCCGTCCGGTCTATCAGCTGCTATACGCTTTAAACAGCTTTGTATTAAAAATAATAAAAATTATTCCGTATGCGTAGTTGAAAAGGGCTCAGAAGTTGGTTCTCACATACTTTCTGGTGCGGTTCTTGAACCCAGAGCTTTAGATGAGTTGTTTCCAAACTGGAAAGATTTAAAATCTCCTGTAAAAACGAAAGTCACTAGTGAGAAATTTCTATATTTAGGTGAAAATAGCTCCTTTAAATTTCCAAATTTTTTACTACCAAGCGTAATGCACAATTCTGAAAACTACATAATTTCTTTAGGAAATTTTTGTGCTTGGCTAAAAGTTAAAGCAGAAGAACTTGGCGTAGAAGTTTACCCAGGATTTGCCGCTTCAGATGTTTTATTTAATAAACACAATAATGTTTGCGGTATTGCTACTGGCGATCATGGAGTTGAAAAAGATGGTAAAGAAGGTCCGAACTTTCAAAGAGGCATTGATATTAGAGCAAAGTACACTTTTTTTGGAGAAGGATGTAGAGGACATCTAGGAAAAGAATTAATCAGAAAGTTTGGTTTAGATAAAAATAGTCAACATCAGACCTATGGAATTGGACTTAAAGAACTTTGGGAAGTTAAAGATGAAAATTCAAATCCAGGTGAGGTTATTCATTCTGTTGGATGGCCTCTCGAGCAAGATGTGTATGGAGGATCATTTTTATATCATTTGGACAGAAATCTTGTTTCCGTTGGATTTGTAATTGGATTAGACTATAGAAATCCTTACTTGTCGCCATATGACGAATTTCAAAGATTTAAAACACATAAGATAATTAGAAAGATATTTGAAGGTGGAAAAAGAATATCATATGGAGCTAGAGCATTAAATGAGGGTGGTTGGCAGTCACTTCCGAAAGTTTCATTTCCCGGGGGTGTGCTCTTAGGGTGCGATGCAGGCACCCTCAACACACCTAAAATTAAAGGTTCGCACACTGCAATGAAATCTGGAATGATTGCTGCTGAAGCAGCTTTTGAGGCCTTAAGTCAGAATAGACAATATGATGAACTAGAGAATTATTCAAATAATTTATCTAATTCTTGGGTAGGTGTAGAATTAAAAAAAGCCAGAAATGTTAGACCAGCATTTAAGTGGGGGTTGAAGATTGGCATGACTTTAACTGGTATTGATCAAATTATTTTTAGAGGTAAAGCTCCGTGGACATTTAAACATCATTTAAAGGATCATGAGGGATTAATCGAAAAAACAAAAGCCAAAAAAATTGATTACCCAAAGCCTGACGGTGTGCTCACTTTTGATAAATTAACCAACGTTGCTTTTACGTCCACTTACCACGAGGAAAATCAACCATGTCATTTAAAATTGATCAACCCAAAAATACCAATCGATTACAATTTGAAACATTATGACTCACCAGAACAAAGATATTGTCCTGCTGGAGTTTATGAAATCGTACAAGAAAATAATATTTCTAGACTACAAATTAATGCTCAAAATTGCATTCATTGTAAAACTTGCGACATTAAGGATCCCAGCCAAAATATAAGATGGGTAGTTCCAGAAGGTGCGGGAGGACCAAATTATACAAACATGTAAAAAATTAAGCATTTTTTTAATGATAAGTCTCTTAACTTTTAGTCCTCTAGGTGCAAAAAATAACGAATCAACAATATCTGGCAACTATTTATCTTGGATTTTTTTTGAAAAAAATAAGAACCTAGATCAAGGATATAAGTCTCTTAAAAAAATTAAAAGTTCTATCGAAGGGAAAGAACTAATACAAAAAGCATTGTATTATTCATTACTTATAAATAATTGGGAAATGTCTCTGGAATTTTCTAAAAAGTTATTGAAATTGGATCCTAGTAACTTTTTTTCTAATATTATCCTTTCTTCAGATTTCTTTATTAAAAAAGATTTTGAGAGTGCCAAAAAACATTTAGCCTCGATTACAAAATCTGAAGTAGATTCTGTATTCTTAAATTTAATAGAAAATTGGATATCTTTTTCAGCGGAACCTGATTTTAAAAATCATATGAATAAAAATGGTCTAGAAACTTGTTCTCCACTAGAATGTCTTCATACAGGAATAATGTACAATATTTTAGGGGATAAGAAAAAGAGCAACGAATTTTTTGGATTAATTAAAGATAAGTTTTCAGATACCTCAAGATTTTCTGAATTACTAATGATTAAGTATTTAGAGAATAACAATACTATCTTGCTGGAGAACTTAATAAAGAATATAAATGATGAGGGTATAAAATTAAATTTAAAAAAGTTCAAATTAGATACTTTTGACTTAAATAAAATATCTAAGTCAGATGAAGCACTTGCAGAGGTTTATTTTAATATTTCGGGTTGGTTTTTTGATCAAAAATTATATAAGTTTGCAATTTATTTTTCAAATATTGGCCTAAAAATAAGGCCGGATTTTTATGCACTTAAACTATTGTCCGCAAACTTATATGACAAGATTGGTCATCAAGAAAGAAGTCTTGAAATTATTAATTCAATAATAAAGGATAATATCTATGATGTGAAGTTTGATAAGCTTGAATTGAAGATTTTAAGCTATCTTGAAAAAACAGATAAGTTAAATGATTTACTTAAAAGCCTAATTTTAAAGTATCCAGAAGAAAAGGAATTCTTACTTTATTATGCGCATACTTTAAGGAGTCAATCACTGTTCAAAGACGCTATAAAATTCTATAATACCATAATTGATGATATTTCTGATGTGAAGCCTAAACACTGGAATATTTTTTATTCTCGAGGGATCTCTTACGAGAGGATGAAAAAATGGAATTTAGCAGAGAAAGACTTTGTAAGAGCATTAGAACTTAATCCTGAAGCAGCATACGTTTTAAATTATTTAGCTTACAGTTGGTTAGAAAGAGGTGTTAGAATAAATGAAGCGTTTGATTTATTATCACTTGCTGTTGAAATTGAACCAAATGACGCATATATTCTTGATTCGTTAGGTTGGGCATACTTCCATTTAGGTGATTATAAGAATTCTATTGACGTACTTGAACATGCTCTCAGAATAATGCCCTCAGATCCTACCTTAAATAACCACCTCGGTGATGTGTACTGGAAATCAGGGAGATTTGATGAAGCCGTTTCTCAATGGAAGAAAGTATTGATATTTGATCCTAATTTTGAACATAAAAACAAGGTTTTAAAAAAAATAAAATTCGGTATTTAAATGAAAGAAAATAAGAACTTATTTTTTTCTCCAGCAAAAATTAATCTTTTTTTAGAAGTTCTTTCAAAAAGAAACGATAGCTATCATAATTTGAATAGTCTTATGTGTTTCTGCAACATAGGTGATTATTTAGAAATAAAAGAATGTAGAGAATTTTTTTTTGAAATTGATGGACCATTTAAAGGATTTTTAAATGAAAAAGATAATAATTTAGTAAAAAAAGCCATTGAAAAACTTGAAGACTTAACAAAAAAAAGATTCAAGGTAAAAATTAAATTAGTTAAAAATCTTCCAATTAGTTCTGGTTTAGGGGGTGGTTCTTCTAATGCTGCAACAGTACTAAAATTTTTAATCAAAAGATTTAATTTTAAAATTGAAAAAAAAATTTTAGACGAATTTTTATTAGAATTAGGTTCTGATGTTCCATTTTGTTTTAACAACAGAAGTGCAATTATTCAAGGCATAGGAAATATTATTAGACCAATTTCTAATATACCAGAATATCCAATACTTATCGTAAACCCTTTAAAACAAGTATCTACAAAAGAGATTTTTGAAAATGTAAAAATTTTTAATAATTCAAAAACTGTCATGCCTGAAAACTTCACCAATGATGCTTTCTTAGGTTTACTTAAAAATTCCTCGAATGATCTTGAAAAAATAGCAATTAAACTTCACCCAGAAATTTATGAGATATTAAAAATTTTTAAAAATAAAACGGACAGTTTTTTTTCAAGAATGTCTGGCTCTGGAGCTTCGTGTTTTGGACTCTTTGAAAATTGTCAAAAATTGAAGGAAGCAGAAAAAATTTTTTCTAATATAAATAGATTTTGGTGGATTAGTTCAGGAAATTTATTAAATCAGATTTAACCTGTTTACTTAAAAAAACTATTATGTTTAAGTAATAATTGATTTTTGGGGTGTGGCCAAGCGGTAAGGCACCGGTTTTTGGTATCGGCATTCGCAGGTTCGAATCCTGCCACCCCAGCCAAAAATTTTATTTAAATAAATAAATTAGGTATTCAAATTCATAATTTATTTTTAATATACCTATATAACTAATATAATAGTATGAGATTCGAAACCTTTCTAACTCTAAAAGATTGTTCTTTTAAATACACCAAGTCTCCAATTCTTAAAGAAATCTCATTTTCGATACATAATCAAGAAAAAATTGCTTTGATAGGAAAAAATGGAGTTGGTAAGACTACTTTAATGAGAATTTTAAATAAAGAGAAAGAACCAGAAAGTGGTGAAATATGGTTCAATCCAAATTTAAAAATTAGTTATTTAAAACAAAAGAATAACATAATTTCTAAGTCTACGGTAAGTGATTACTTGAAAAATTATTTTAAAGAGAATGATTATGAATTTAATACGTTTAGAATCGAAAATTATTGTAAAAAATTAAAAATCAATCACAATAATCTGATTTCAGAGCTTTCTGGGGGGCTCATTAGAAAAATAGGACTACTCAAGATTTTAGTTGATGATGGAAATTTCTTATTACTAGACGAACCAACGAATCATTTAGATATTGAATCCATTAGATGGCTTGAAAACTTTCTGAATAATGAATTTAAGGGTTCATTTTTAGTTGTAAGCCATGACAGAAAATTTTTAAAAAATGTTACAAATAAAGTCTTTTGGATGGATAGGGGGAAAATAAAGGTTTCACCAAAAGGTTTTTCGAATTTTGAAGATTGGTCTCAATCTCTTATTGAACAAGAATCAAGAGAGCTAAAAAATAAAAGAAATTTTTTGAAGCAAGAATTGGATTGGTTATCAAAGGGAATTAAAGCTAGAAGAAAAAGAAATGAAAGAAGATTAAAAAACGTTAAATCCCTAGAGAAAGATTTTAAAAAAGAACAATCAGATTTTTTAAAAGCAATTTCAAACGTTAAATTTAATATTACAGATGGTGAAGAATTAGGACCAAATGTTGTCGTTCAACTCTTTAATATATCGAAATCGTATAATGTAGGTCAAAAGAACTTTAAAATGATAGAAAACTTTAATTATAAATTTGTTAGAGGAGAAAGAATTGGAATTATTGGAAAAAATGGGGTTGGCAAATCTACTTTTTTAAATATTATACTAAAAAAAATTTCTCCCGATACAGGAAGTGTTAAATTTAGAAGTTCCATAAGTTATTCTTATTTTGATCAAAATAGTGAACAAATTATTCAAGAGAAAACAATAAAAGAAAATTTAATACCTAACGGCGGGGGTTACATAGAGATAAATGGCAAAAAAATCCATATTTGTGGTTATTTAAAAAACTTTTTATTTAAACCTAATGAAGTAAATGATAAGATCAATTCCCTTTCAGGAGGACAAAAGAATAGAATTTTATTAGCTAAAGTTTTGGCTTCACCTAAAAATTTATTAATTTTAGACGAACCCACAAATGACCTTGATTTAGAAACGCTAGATATGCTTATTAAATTTTTAGAAAATTACAAAGGGACAATTTTGATAGCATCACATGATAGAGATTTTTTAGACAAGTGTTGTAAAAAAATTTTTTTTTTCCATGGTAATGGAATAATTGAAATATCAAATCAGAGTTGTTCTGATGTATTAGAAAAGTTTTACTCTGAAAAAGAGAAATTAACAAATCTAGACCCAAAAATAACAAAGAGTATTCCTTCAAAAAAAACTAATAACACCGAAAAGGAAATTAAAAAGATTTTAAAAAAAATTGAAAAATTAGAGGAAAATATTCTTAGATGCACAGAAATACTTGAAAACTCAACTTTATATATTGAGGACAAGCAAACATTTATTTCAACTAGTGAAAAACTAAAAAATTTTCAATATGAACTAAATCTACTAGAACAGGAATGGAGAAATTTAGAGGAAGAAAACATTAAAGATACTGAGTAAGATTATGAAAAAAAAAATTGCAGTATTAGTAGATTTAGAGTTATCTAATAGGGCAGGTGGCCACGTAAAATATTGGCAAAGAATATCAGAAATTATTTTAAAAGAAAAAATAGATTTTGAACTGACTATTTTTTTTCTTGGCAAATCAAGTCAAAAAAGAAAATTATCAAGTCATCTTTTTTATATGATTAAAAAGCCAATTTTTTCTTCAAAAAATTTAAGATTTCTTGGTATTGATGCCGATCAAACTGATCTTTTTCCTATAAATCCATTTCTTTTATTTGAATTAAAAAAATATGATTTAATTCATACAACTGATCAGTTTTTTTCGATGGCAAGTACAGCATTGCTTGCCTCTAGACTCTGGAAAATACCTATAACAACATCAATTCATACAGATACGCCTCCTTACACAAAATACTATATAACTAATATTTTGAATAATTTTTTGTTTAAATTTTTGGGCCTAAATAATTTCTTGATAAAAAAAGTGATGATTCCAAATCTTTTTGAGAAAAGAATGTTGAAGAAATTATACAGGTACATAGAAAAGGTAAATCATGCCATGGTTGCTGATCAAATATATAGCCCGAGTAAACTGATTAATTGTACAAAAAATTCTAATATTACAAAATTAAATAGAGGAGTAGTAAAAAGTATTTTTTATAGAAAAAAAATAAGCACATCAAAAATTAAAGAAAAATATTGTATTCCTAAAAAAGATAGAATTCTCTTTTTCTCGGGAAGAGTTCATAAGCTAAAAGGAGCCATTTTGCTTGCAGAGGTTCATAATAAGCTTGTGTCGAAAGGTTTTAGTGTGTCAACAATAATGGCTGGTGAAGATATTCACGGTGACCACTGTAAGATTATTGCTCCTGAAAAATTACACGTACTTGGGTACTTACCTCAAAATGAGATTGCTAACTTATATACAGTTTGTGATTTATTTGTATTTCCATCACAGTATGAAATTGGTCCAAACGTTGTTTTGGAAGCAAAAGCATGTGGAGCCGTATGTTTAGTAAGTCCCAATGGAGGGGGAAAAAGAATTAACAAAAATGGTTGGGATGGGATTATTATAGACGAGTTTACTGCAGAAAAATGGACAAAAAAAATAGAATATTTGTTTAACAAGGGACAGGATATAAAAGAAATAAAAAAAAATTTATCTAATTTATACATCAAAAATTGGAGTGAGGTTTTTTTTAATGATATCTACATACACTGGAAAAAAAAATTGAGTAGATAATGACCAAAAATGTACTAATTTTAGCCGCCCATCCGGATGATGAAGTTGTTGGTTTATCAACAAAAATAAGAGAGCTGATTCGAGAAGGTAATTTTGTTTATATTTTCTTTCTCACAAATGGTGTAATTAGTAAAAACTCAAGATGGTTTTGGGAAAAAAAAATTACAAGTTTTTATTAAATAAGAGAATTAAAGAATTAAAAGAATCAATGAAGTTTTTTAAAGTTAAAAAATACAAAGTTCAACAAATTAATTCTAGGATGGTTAAAGATAACTTGCTTAAAACGTTTAATTCTATAAAAAATATTATCAAAAAATATAAAATTAAGATTGTTTTTACGCCTGCTTACGAAGGAGGACATCAGGACCATGACCTTGCAAATTTTCTAGCTTCAAAATTTAAAAATTACGTAAAAGTACTTGAGTACTCAGAATATAATTATTTTAATCAGAAAATTTCATCAAATACTTTTTTTAAAATTAATGGTAATGAAATCATTTATAATCTGAGTGAGAAAGACAAAAAATTAAAAAAAATGCTACTTAACATTTATGTTTCTGAGCAAAAAAATTTATCTTACTTGACGATTGAAAAAGAGTGTTTTCGTCCAATTAGTAATTATAATTATTTGTTGCCAGCTCATTCTGGAACTATGTTTTATAAAAGATTTTCATTTTTTAACTGGCATCCAAGAGTTGATGCAACTAGTTTTTCAGAGATCCGTGGTAAGATAATAAAATTTAACAAATTAATTTAAAACATATGAGAATCAAAAATTTTTTTATTATCTTATTAGGAGGAATATCAATTTTTTGGATCTATAACTTTTTCGCTGGACCAGAATCAATTAACTATATTGTTGCACACAAAGAAAAATTACTGTTATTAGTTTTGGCTCATATTCCAACATTATTTTTGGATACTCTTGCTTGGAAGATTCTTATGAGAAAAAATTATTTAGGTTTATTGTGGTGTTTTTTAATTACTTGGATTTCACAAACAGCTGGAAAGATTACACCAACCGGCGCCATAACAGGAGAATTTGTTAGAATATATCTGAGTATAAAAAAAGGTATGACAACCTCGGAGGCATCATCAACCGTAATAGGAGATTTAGCCTTGGCTGCTTTCTCTTTATTAATCATGGCGTTATTGAGTTTTTTATTCTTATTTTATCATGCTGAAAATCTTAATGTTTTTCAAGAAAAGGTGCGATATTTAACTTTTTCAATTTTAATTTTAATATTTGCTACAGTTGGTTTTTGTATATCAATCAGAAAAAGATTTATGAAATTTTTTTTAAGAAAGTTTCCAAGAATACTTAAATTAAATAAAGAGATTATAAATAATTTAATAAAATTTGATTTTGAATTGTTTAGATTAAGCTTTAGATTAAAAATTGTGTTTCTTGCCCTTTTTTATAGAACACTTGGCTGGATAGGCGGAGCATTTGAGATATATGTTTTTTTTCTGATAATTGGTGTAAGTGTAGATTTTATTGATGTGATAATAATTGAATCTGTTACTGGTATTATTAGAGCGATTGTATTTTTTATACCTGCAGGTTTAGGAGTCCAAGAAATAAGTTTTGTTGTAGTTGGAAATTTTCTTGGATTGGCTAGCCCTGTTTCATTTTCTGCTGCGATTGGTCGAAGAATAAGAGAAATTTTGGTTGGAGTTCCTGCTTTGATAACATGGTATAAATTATTCAGTAATAAAAAGAGGATCAATTAATTCTATGTTTCCGTGAAAATTAGCATATTTTTTTAATAAGCTGTTAATTTCATCAAAATATATGTCTTTTGAAATTGTAAAGAAAAAAGAATTTGGTGACGTTCTGTTTCTAATGATAGGAAAATTAACAGAAATATTAATATTATCGGATATTTCGTTAATTTTTTCTTTTAAAAATGTTTTATGATACTTTGAATAAGATTGTGATTGAGAAAAAATTACTACTTTATTTGTAGCTAAGATTTCTGACAATTCATCAAATAAAACATATTTCAATGATTGCATTGATTTTTTTTTACACTTTTAGGTATCAATCCATTGTCTGGGTCAAGAAAAATTATATCGCAGTTTTTTAACTTAATGATAGAGTTTTTAAACCAAATCTTTCTATCATTGAGTCTTATTTCATCATGATAAAAATTAATATATTTTTTTAAATGAGAATATTTTATAAAACTTTTGAATTTTCTATTTTTTTTTGAAACTAATTCTGTGAATTCTTTAATCATTAACTGATCTAATTTTCTATATCTATCATTATTCAAGTATTTTCTTTTTTCACCATCATTCTTGGATACTTCATTTTTCCCAAGGATTTTTGGGTTAACATTATAAAAATTTAAACCCAGATTTAAAGAGGAGGTATACTTTATAAATTTTAAAAATAAAAATTTATGAAAATCGTGTATATCTCCAAGATATCTTTCTTGCATGTTACTGATTACTTATTAGGCAAAAATTAAAAAAATTTATTTAACTGCTTAAAATTTGTTCAATACTTCTTAGTATATTAAATTTTTGAAAAAAAAATACATTATAAATCAGTTGTTTGCAAGATAAAATTTATATTGGCATATTTCCTGCATGAATAAAAGCTCAACCAAATTGGAAGGAAATTTTTATGAAATTTAACGTATTAAACAATTTATTTCGATTTAAATCAATTTTATTATATTGCTTGCTTTTAGGTTTAGCATTTTCATTTGATTTAAATGCGCAGGAGGTCGCCGAGGAATCAGCAATGCCTGCAGTAAGCTCAGAAGTAGCTTACATATTTAACACTTTTTTGTTTTTGGTTTGTGGTTTTCTTGTAATGTTTATGGCCGCGGGCTTTTGCATGCTTGAAGCAGGTCAAGTTAGAAGCAAAAATACAGCCGTTATCTGCTTGAAAAATATAGGACTTTTTTCAATCGCAGGTATTATGTATTTTTTAGTTGGATACAATTTAATGTATAGTGGAGTTGATGGAGGCTACATTGGTTCATTCTCAATGTTTGCACGTGATTCATCTCCGGACTTAGAAACTGGCTATGCTTCAGCCTCTGATTGGTATTTTCAGATGGTTTTTGTTGCAACCGCTGCCTCCATTGTTTCTGGAGCATTGGCTGAAAGAATATTAATATGGCCATTTTTCCTATTTGTTGCCATACTTACTGGCATAATTTATCCAATTGCTGGTTCTTGGCAATGGGGTGGAGGATGGCTATCTGAAGCAGGTTTTTCAGATTTTGCAGGCTCAACTCTTGTTCATTCAGTTGGTGGATGGGCTGCTCTAACAGGGGCATTGTTACTTGGACCAAGAGATGGAAAATACAATAGCGACGGCTCTGCTAATACTTTAGCGGGTTGTTCTATACCCTTGACTACATTGGGTGTGTTTATTCTTTGGCTAGGTTGGTTTGGATTCAATGGCGGTTCTCAATTGGCTTTAGGATCTGGCGCTGATGCAACGGCGATAGCAGATATTTTTGTAAACACCAACCTTGCAGCTGCTGGTGGTGTTGTTGCTTGCATGATTGTTAGTAAGTTGACCAACAGTCATACAAACATAGCAGGTACTCTGAATGGTGCGATTGCAGGTTTAGTTGCAATCACAGCAGAACCACTTACACCATCAATGGGTGAAGCAATAATCATAGGTGCAATCGGAGGTGTAATCTGTATGTATGGTATGAAACTTTTAGATTCTTTAAAAATTGACGACGTTGTAGGTGCTATTCCGGCTCACTTGTTTGCTGGAATTTTTGGAACTTTAGTTGTTCCTGTTACAAACCCTGATACCTCTTTCGGAACTCAGTTTTTAGGTGTGATATCTTATGCTGCTTTCACAGTCATTGTGACCGCTATTGTCTGGTTCGCAATTAAAGCTGTGCTCGGTATTAGAGCATCTAAGGAAGATGAACAGTATGGTTTGGATATGAGTGAATTAGGTTCAATTTCACATCCTGACTTTACAGAATCCAAAAAATAGAAAATATCCTTTCGAATTTTGGAATAATAAACCTGGCTTATTTTAATAAGCCAGGTTTTACTTTTTTTTCTCCCTCTTCCAACATAAAATAATCGTAAAAAATATAATAAAAACTAAAAATGAAGTATTGAAAACCTGATGATTATTATAGCTCTTTGTGATGAAATTATCGTTCCTTTTTATATAAATATTTCTACTGTCTTTACTTTTTTCTTCAATAAGATTTTCTTCTTTGACTTTAAAATATTGAAGTTCCTCTGATAAAATCACCTTTGAGAAATTTTTAGATATATTGTTTTTATTTATAATTTCTGCAGTAACATTAAGATTTTTGAGTTCAAGATTCTCAAACTCTTGTGTTTTTATTGATTTTTCTATGTTACCATCATTAATTAAATATTCTCCAGCTTCAACATAATTATATTCTGCTAGGTATTTTAAGTTTGAAATCTTTTTAAGCCTCAATTCTTTTTTTGAATTGTTTGGCTCTTTTATGGTGACAAAAATTTCATCTTTATTTGGCACTGTAATGAATCTTTTTTCAATTGATATTTTGTTATTCTTTGCGCTTAAAAGTAATTTATTTTCTTCCAGTAATGGTTCTTTCATCAACCAATGAGCTAAATTTTTTATTAGTTTGTTGTAAGGACCACCTTTGTCTTTTTCAAAAGCTTTAGACCATAGCCAAATTTGATGACTATAAATTTGCGCTACTCTTCCTTTCATTTGTCTTTTTACAGTTAAAAGCGGAAAATCTGCAACTCCATTAAGAAGTGTTATGGAGTTGCTATCTAAATTTTCAATTTTATTCATTTCAAACCATGAACCATAGTTGCTGTAATCATCAAATATATTTTGTGTTATAGGATGTTTTTTCCCAATTTCAGTTAATTTTGGCTTAAATTCCTTTCTTATTACTTTACCAGAAGGTACTCCAGGAAGAATACTTCCAATTTCGGTTCTAAATAAGCTATATTTTGAATTATAGGCTGGTCCAGCAATTTCTAAAAGCGCTCCACCATTATTTACAAATCTTTTTAAATTCTGCAGATACAAAGGAGATAATACATTTCTTCCCTTAAAATTATCAAAAATAATTAATTCAAATTTACTTAATTTATTTTCAAATAACTCTTTTATAGGGAAAGGGATGAGAGATAATTCATTAAATGGTGTATTATCATTTTTCTCTGGCGGTCTTAAAACTGTCATATGTATTAGTTCAACAGACGGGTCTGATTTTAAGAAATTTCTCCAAACACGCGTTCCCATATAAGGATTTCCAGAAATGAGCAAAACTCTTAATTTTTTTCTTATACCGTCGATTTTTATAATTTCAGAGTTGTTTAGTATTGAAATTTCATTTTCTTTTTTTTCTACAGATAACTTAAAAAAATTTTGACCTATCTTTGGCAAATCAAACTCAATATCATTTACAATACCAACCTGAATTTTTTTTTTAATTTCTGGCATAAAGCTATTTTGCACAGTTAGCTCGACTAAATCTTGATTATGCAAAAAATCCTCTACCTTAAACTTTATTTTTGTTCTTTCATCTAAATAGTTAAAATTTGGTTTTGATACTAATGTAAGTTTGATATCATTTAATTTCTTATCACCAGCCAATATATAATAAATAGGAATTTCTATTTTCTCCAAGGCTGAGTGAACTGTAAGATCATGAATTTGTCCATCTGTTATCATGAAGATTGTAGAAATCTTTTTCGATGGATACTTGTTTATATGATTTTTTAAAATACTTATTAGTTTTGAAGAATTTAAATCTTCTACATTTCTAATTATTTTTTCTTCTTCACTTTGCTCTGAATTGATTTCTTTTATACTACCAAAACTTGTTCTAATGGATTGATCATCAACAGATATTTTTAAAATGTCAATACCTTCTAGTTTGCCAATTTTTGATAATAGTTTGTTATAAACTTCGTCTACATCTTTAATTCTATTAGTTATTTTTTGACTAGCAGTTTTGTCTATTAGAATTGTAATTATGTCCTTTTCTAGCTCTCTGTTTTCAATCTTTATAATAGGTTGAATCACCAAAACTAATAATAAAGTTAAGAGAAAAAATCTTAAAAATGAACCATCAATTTTTTTTACTATCGCATGAATAGTAGAAAAAATAAATACAAGTATAAGAATGATTATTAGGTATATTGGTATTATAGGTTCAAAATATATATTCGAAAAAATATTTTCTGTCATTAATCTTCTATTCTTTTTAAAATTTCTGGTACGTGTACTTGGTCGGTCTTATAGTTTCCAGTCAGGCTATGAATGAGAAGATTTAAACCAAATCTAAATGATAGTGTTCTTTGATTTTCAATATTATCAAGAAGAGGGAATAGAAAGTCCTTATCCTTATTCAAGGCCCATGAATCAGTCCAATGATTATTACTAAGAACTATGGAAGCCCCTTTGTCACTCTTTTGGGACTCATTTGAAGTAACAAATACTTTATTATTTCTCCTCCCCGGAAAAGAATTTAGCAGATAAAAGCTTTTTGAAATAGCGTGAGAGTTATTGAGCACTTTAAACTTTGAAAAAAAATTAAGAGGGAATATATTTCTAAATATTTTTAAGCAATCATCGGGTAAGATATTATTTAATTGTGTCTTGCAGTCTATAATTAATAAACCACCATTTTTTGTGTAATTATTAATTTTTTTTATTTCATTCTCATCAAGATTAGTATTTTCATCAATAATACTCCAATAAATCAAAGGATAATAATATAATTCATCGGTATAAAAATCTATAGGTTCAGGAAGTTCCATTATTGCTGCTGTTTTTTGAGTTATAAAATTTGATAGAGAAATTAATCCATTTTCATTAATTTCATTAATATTTTTATTTTTTGTTATTACATATCCTATCTTATTACTTGAAACTAGACTAAAAATTGATTTTTCAGTTGCAATTAAATTTGTTGGAATTAACAAAAAAACAAATAAAAATTTAAAATTTTTTTTAATATTAAAATTAATAGCCTGTTTACTTATCATAATAAAAAGATTTTCTAATATAAATAATATAAACACTATTGAGATTAAAATATTTTGTAAGTCTGAGCCTTTATGATTAAGTGTATTTATTGAAAATATTTTTTCTTCAAATTCGAACTTTTTAAAATTATAATCAAGGCTATCACTTAAATTTAATGCATAAATTCCATTTGAATCTTTATACAAACCTGGTGGTTTATCGTATTTTACTTTCACCTGTTTTTGAACTAAATTTTTAATTATATTTAAACTTTCCGGATAGGGTTTTTCTAATTCTCCAAATCCATTTATGGATAAGTACGGTTTCAATATTCTTTCATTTTCTTCTTTGAAACCCTTAATTGAGTTAATAATTCTCTCGTTTAAATCAACGAAAAGATAGGAAAAACATAAGTTTGACCAATCAAGATTACATGGCACATGAAAAAGAATCATTTTTCCTTTTCCGAAATTCATTGCAGAAATTAAAGACGCTCCGTTTTCCAAATTTGCAAGAGTTTCTATGTTCTCAGACTTTTTTACATTGCTTTGAATATATTTTTTTATTTTAATCTCATTAGGAATTACAAGACCGAAGAAGGGACTTCTATTATCAAATTCTCGAATTTTTAAAAAATTTTTTAGACTTAGGTTTTTACCGAGATTAGAACTCTCTTTTAAAAGAGAGAAAGTAAAGTCAAAAAAGTTCTCATTACCCAAATTAAGTTCTCTAATTAATTTTTTGCCACTTAATTTAATCAGAGTTCCTCCATTTTTTAACCAAGTTAATAACTTTTTTTCTAAACTTTTTTCTATTAGATAAGAATCATCGATGTAAATGATTTTCAGATTTTGAGCTAAAAGATTCTCCAAATTATCTTCAACGATTTTATAGTTTTTTTCTAAGGCTTTTTTTACGTAATAATTACCTTTATCTAATTCTTGAATGTTCTTATTGGAATTTAGAGTGCTTAAACCAACTAGTTTATTTTTTTTCCATTTATTTAAATATACAACAGTAGATGGCGTTCTTATTGAATTTACTTGAAAAAAGTCTACCTTGTTTTTAAGATATACAGGTAAAACAAGATTTACATTTGTTTTAAAAAACTCACCATCCTTTTCAAATTTTTCATTATATTTAAACCTAAATAGCAATCTTCTATTTTTATCATATGCATCAATAAAACCATTTGAAATACCCTCATCTAAGTGTGTAATTTCAAATTCATAAGTTTCATTAGATTGTGTATTTAATTTTAAGATTGGTGGAAGATTTTCATTTAAACTTGAAACAATAAATAAATTATCTTGCTTCAAAAATTCATATAATTTTTTCTTTTCTATGTTAATAATACTTTCTGTAAACCAAAATACTGAATCAAAATTTTTTTCTTTGTTTTTTAAGTTTTTCTTAACAAGCTCGTAGTTTGGTTCCCATGGAAATGGTTTCAGTTTATGCAAGAATTCTTTTGCCTCTTCATAATTATTAGTGGTTACATTTAAAATATCATTTTTTGAATGTTGTGTTGTAGACATGATTGTAAAATTAAAATTTGAAAATTTATAAGATTTTAATAACTCTTTAATCTTACTTTTTCTATCATTCCAATTTGCACTAGAGGTCCAACTGTTATCAATTATTACAAGCTGTTCAAACTTAGAGTGATTAATTTTCCCAAATTTTGGTTTGCTTAGAACTAAAACTAATATTATAAAAATTAAAATTCTTAATAAAAGAATAAAAAATGAGTTCTTTTCAGGAGTATTGTCAATGGACTTATGATTAGAAACTAAAATTATAGCTGGAAACTTTACTAAACTTGGAAGAAGAGGGGAGGATCTTAAATATTTCCAAAAAAAAGGGAAAGTTAGTAGAAGTATTAAAAAATAAGGGTTTTGAAATACGATATTACCAATATTAAGCATTACTTTTTTATTTATTATAAAGTTGATATATTATTTTTTCATAATTAGAGTTAGTTATATTAGTAAATAATCTCCATCCTATTCTTTTAAAAACTTCATTAAGATTTTTTTGGTGTTTATTAAATTCCGCTTTGTAAACCTCTTTTACATTTTCTGTTTTATTAAAAAGTTTATGGAGGCCGCTCACAGGATCGAAAAAGCGTTTTCTTCCTTTAAATGGAAAACTAAGTTCATAAGGATGTAATATCTGTATTATGATTCCATGACAAAAATTTTGAGACATATTAGATATTTTTTTTTTATATGTTTCTGGCTTTTCTAGTAAATCTGAAAATATTATTACTATGTCATTTTTTTTTATTCTAGGATCATTTAAAGTATAGCTATTTTTAATAAAACTAGTGGCTAACAATACAAAATCATTTTTATTTTTTTTTAAACCAATTTCAGAACCGATAATTCCAACTTTTTCACCTGAATTTAAAGAAAGGTCGATCAAAACTAAACCCAAAATAATTGATTTGTAATATTTGCTTTTGAATCCTTCAAAGTTTCCATATTTCATAGAAATGCTGTTATCTATCCAAAACCAAATATTTCTACTACTTTCGTGCTCTTTATTTTTAATTAAAAGTTTTTGTATCTTAGCAGACTTTTTCCAATCGATATTTTTTAATGGATCTCCGGTTAGATAATCTTTATACTCAAAAAACTCATCACCAGTACCTTTTTTCATGATCTTAACTTCACCTATGTTTAATGAATTTGAATGGGAAATGGCGAACTTAATATCTGGAAGTTTTGATGAAATAATTTTTGCTTTTTTTATTAAATCTTTCATTAGTCCAGATTTTCACATACTCTTTTAATAATATATTCAGAGGTAATCTGATCTGTTTTTGCTTCAAAATTTACAGAAATTCTGTGGCGAAGGCATGCCTTTGACATCATGATAACATCAGAAATTGATGGAGAAAGGGTCCCTTTTATAAATGAATATGATTTAGTTGAATTTAATAAAGCTATCCCTCCTCTTGGACCTGGTCCCCATTTAATAAATTTTTTGACGAAATCAAATTTTGTGGACTCCGGACGAAGATTTCTGATTAATTTGAGTATGAAATTTATAACAGATTCACCAACAGGTATGAGATCAACTAGTTTTATTATTCGTAATAAATCATCAGAATTAAAATTGTTTATCTTAGGATAAACTGATTTTGATTTTAGGAGAATTTCCTTCTCGATTTCATAATCTGGATACGAGATGTGAATATTCATTGTAAATCTGTCGAGTTGTGCCTCAGGAAGATTGTAAGTTCCCTCTTGTTCGATTGGATTTTGAGTAGCTAAAACTATAAAAGGTTTAGGTAAAAGAAGATTTTTTCCACCCACAGATACAAAACCTTCCTGCATAGCTTGTAATAAAGCTGATTGAGTTTTCGGACTGGCCCTATTTATTTCATCTATCATTAATAATTGGCAGAATATGGGTCCTTTGATAAACTTAAATTCATCATTATTTTTCGAAGTCAAAACTTCAACACCTAGTATGTCAGAGGGCATTAAATCAGGCGTACATTGAATTCTATTGGGCTTTAGTTTAAGAATTTCTGATAAAGTCTGAAATAGAAGAGTTTTACCTAAACCCGGAACTCCAATAAGTAGAGTATTGCCTGATGACAGAATTGATGTCATCACCTCATCAACAACTGTTTTCTGTCCATAAAAAACAGATGAGATATTTTTTCGAATTTGTTCAAAAACTTTAATTGAATCTTTTATTTTTTTTTCTGTATTTGACATATAATTATTAAAAAAACTACTTATATATACATATATAGAATGTTAACAAAATTTTTTATATTATTAATACTTCTTTTTTTAGCATATTTAATATGTAGATCCTTAGAAATTAAATTATTTTTTAAAATTAGAAAATATATTAATTTAATGTTTTTAGCACTTATCCTTATTATAATAGTATTTATTATTACATTCTTTATTGTCAGTGAAGAAAACTCTGAACAATTTTATAATTCTCCAGTTTTTGATGGTAAGGAAATAAAGCCAGGATTTTTTAGTGATAAAAAAGAATCAGAACTTTGATCTTAAAGAATTAAAAGATATTGGATTCCCATATAAGGAATATCTTCAAATTAAAGACGCTATTGAACTAAAAAAAGGTAAGCTCCGTATTATTGGTGGAAATGTAAGAGATTATTTATTAAAAAAAAAAAAATTTCATCCAATCCTGATCTTGCAACCAACTTAAATCCTGAAGAAGTTATTTTTTGTATGAAAAAAAAGAAAATAAATTACTTAGATTCAGCTGTGCAATACGGGACTATTGTTGCAATAATCAATAATATAAAATTTGAAATAACGTCTTTGCGAAAAGACATAAGTTCTGACGGTAGATGGCCTGTTGTATCGTTCACAGATGAGTGGGTAGAAGACGCTAAAAGAAGAGACTTCACAATTAATTCTATATATCTATCGGAGCAAGGATTTTTTGATCCATTAAAAGGTATGAATGATTTGAATAAGAAAAGGGTAATCTTTATTGGAAATCCAAAAGATAGAATTATTGAAGATAACCTTAGAATACTTAGATTTCTTCGATTTAGTTGTTTATACGCAAAAGATTTTGATTCTAAAGGTTTGGAAGCTATCAATTTTTTTAGTGATAAATTAAAAACGGTTTCTTTCGAAAGGAGATTTTCAGAATTAAAAAAGTTTATATGTTTAAAAACTTTTGAGAAAGATTTCAAAAAAATAATGAATACAAGAGTTTTACAAAACTGTTTTGAAAATGAAATTTCTGAATTGGCAATAAAGTTTTTTAAAATTGAGAGAAAGTTAGGTGATATTTCTTATTTAAGAAGAGTAAAATTTTTTTTACGTTCTTCTGATAATCTAAAATTTATATTAAATAATAGTTCTTTCAAAAAAAACGAAATAAAAAGAATCTCTGAAATATTAGATATTGATTATTCCCTAGATTATGTTGAGTTATTATATAGAAATAATAAAGAAAGTTTGATAGATCAAATAATATTTGACTATGTTGATAAAAAAATAAATGAGTCTCTGGTGATAAAAATCTATGATATCTGTCATGACTGGAAAAAACCAAGATTTCCAATATCAGGAAATGATATTAAGTCTTTGGGAATATCTGATGGACTAATTATTGGAAAATTATTAAAAGAAGTAGAAAATTGGTGGGTAAAAAAAGGACTTAAACCCAATAAACAAGGATGTATCAAAAAGGCAAAGAGTCTTCTACCATGACGCCGAGGGTGGTAGAGACATAAAAATAGCATCTGGATTTCCGTTGGTCATTAACCCAAATTTTGTGCCTCTATCATAAAGTAGATTAAATTCAGCATATCTCGATCTCCTATGTGCTTGAAGCTCAAGATCAGAATTATTCCATTTTTTTTTTATTGTCATCTGAACTACTTTTTTGTAAGTGGATAAGAAAGTCAAACCAACATTTTTATTAAAGTTAAAGTCAGAATCCCAATTATTACTAGACAAATTGTCGTAAAAGATTCCTCCAAGACCCCGATGTTCGTTTCTGTGTGGTAAATAAAAGTAGTCATCACACCATTTTTTATATTTTTTGTAACACCCTAGTTTGTAATTTTCACAAACAATTCTAAATTCTTCATGAAAAATTTTTGCAAGTTTTTGTGATTCTTTTGATTCTTTGTTAACAGGTGTAATGTCTGCTCCGCCTCCGAACCACTCAAGCTGGGTGTTAATAAAACGTGTATTCATATGTACAGCTGGGATTTTTGGAGACTTTGGGTGAATAACCAGTGAAATACCAGAGGCCCAAAAAAAAGAATCTTTTTCTGTTCCAGGGATTTTTCCTTTAAATTCTTTTGATAAATTACCATATACAGTCGAAATATTTACACCAGCTTTTTCAAATATTTTACCTCTTAAGATACTCATTTCACCGCCTCCTTGATCTTTTCCAAGTTTTGGTTCTCTTTTCCATTTTTTTCTTAAAAACTTTAATGAATTTTGACCATATTGATTTTCTATCCCCTGTATGTAAGCACAAATTTCATTTCTTAATTCTTTGTACCATTTAGTGCAAATTTCTTTTTTAAAATTTAATTTTTTCATTGTTTTAAAGTTTTTTTTTTTTATATATATTTTAAGATATTATAATTTTTACAATATTATATTAATAAAAACAGTATATAATGGACATTGATAAAAAAACAAAGAAAGAATACATAGGTAATTTGGAAAAATCCGGTGATGTAGACAGTAATAAGAGAGATTTTCTTTATTTAACTACAACCGGGTTAGCGGTTGCTGGAGGTTTAGCTGCTGGATGGACTTTAATTGATACTATGAATCCGGCCAAAGATGTTTTGGCTTTGTCAACTACTGAAGTTGATTTATCGCTAATTGAAAAAGGTAAAAGCCTTACTGTGATGTGGAGAGGAAAACCAGTATTTATTAAACATAGGACGACTGATGAAATTGCACAAGCTAAATCAGTTAACCTTGACGATTTAATTCATAAAGTTGATGACGATACTAGAGTTATAAAGGATGAGTGGTTAGTTGTTTTAGGAGTTTGTACTCATTTAGGTTGTGTGCCTTTAGGCCAAAAAACTGGAGATGCTAAAGGAGAATTTGGTGGATGGTTCTGCCCATGTCACGGTTCTCATTATGATACCTCTGGAAGAATTAGAAAGGGTCCAGCTCCCCTTAATCTTGATGTACCGCCGTATGAATTTGTAAGTGATGATATAATTAAAATAGGGTAAAAATGAAAACTGATAACAATAAAGACAAATCTGTAACATCGTGGATTGATAGTAGACTTCCGATTTTCACTTTCATTAATCATAATCTTAGGGATTATCCAACTCCAAGGAATCTTAGTTATTTTTGGAACTTTGGTTCTTTAGCAGGTATTACTCTTGTCATAATGATTGTAACGGGTATTTTACTGGCTATGCAATACACAGCTGATGCTGATTTAGCTTTTGACAGTGTTGAAAGAATAATGAGGGATGTAAACAATGGATGGTTGTTAAGATACATTCACATGAATGGCGCATCTATGTTTTTCATAGTAGTATTTATTCATATTTTTAGAGGCTTATATTATGGATCATTCAAAGCTCCAAGAGAAATATTGTGGATGCTTGGAGTCCTGATTCTGCTACTAATGATGGCTACAGCTTTTATGGGTTACGTTTTACCGTGGGGACAAATGAGTTTTTGGGGTGCGACAGTTATAACTAATCTTTTTTCGGCATTTCCCATTGTTGGAGATTATATTGTGACATTTTTATGGGGTGGTTTTTCAGTTGATAATCCTACACTTACAAGATTTTTCGTATTGCACTATCTCATGCCTTTTATGATTGTTGGTGTCGTTGCGCTTCATTTGGTAGCTCTTCACCAATTCGGATCAAACAATCCACTTGGTATCGACGTTAAATCTGACGGTGACACTATCCCTTTCCATCCATATTATACTGTAAAAGATTATTATGGATTAGGAGTATTTTTAATACTTTTCTTTGGACTTGTTTTTTTTGCTCCTAATTTTTTAGGTCATCCCGATAATTACATACCAGCAGATCCATTAGTTACTCCCGCTCACATCGTGCCAGAATGGTATTTCTTACCTTTTTACGCCATCCTAAGAGCTGTACCAGACAAACTAATGGGTGTCTTACTTATGTTTTCATCTGTCTTGGTGCTATTTATTTTACCTTGGTTAGATACTCACAAAGTAAGAAGCGCACAATTTAGACCATATTACAAACAGTTTTTTTGGTTATTTTTCATTAATTGTATGATTCTAGGTTGGGTTGGTGCAATGCCAGCAGATGGTATTTATGTTCTTATTTCAAGAGTTTGCACTGCTTATTATTTTTTATTTTTCTTAGTTATAATGCCGCTTTTGTCAAAATTTGAAAATGCTAGGGCGCTCCCGACTAGTATCGCATCATCAATTCTTTCTGACAAATTTGACAATGAAAGTATTTCAACTGAAAACTTTGCCAAATAACTATATGTATTTTAATAAACTAAAATTTTTAATTTTTGCTATTTTTTTATTTCCAACAATTTTGAATAGTGCAGACAGTGATTATAAGCTTGTGAAAGAAAATTGGCCTTTTGATGGCTTTTTTGGAAGATTTGATTATTCTTCAATTCAAAGAGGTCTCCAGGTATATAGAGAAGTTTGCGCTGGATGCCATGGACTTAAATACGTTTCTTACAGAGATTTATCTACTATTGGTTATGATGATGAAGAAATAAAATCCATAGCCTCTGAATATGAAATAATTGATGGTCCTAATGATGAAGGTGAAATGTTCGAGAGGTTTGCTAAACCAAGTGATAAATTTGTTGGTCCTTACGAAAATGATCAAGTTGCTAGATTATCAAATAACGGAGCATATCCTCCTGATCTATCTTTAATAACAAAAGCAAGAAAAGGTGGAGCTAACTATATTTATAATCTACTAAATGGGTATAAAGAACCGCCTAAGAATTATGAAATTGGTGATGGTATGTACTATAATCTGGTATATCCAGGAAATCAAATTGCTATGCCAACACCAATTTATGATGATAGTGTTGAGTATTCTGACGGAACTGTTGCTAGTCAGGATCAAATCATAAGGGATGTTACTTCATTTTTGGTTTGGGCAGCTGAGCCCGAGTTAGAAAAGAGAAAAAGTTTAGGAATAAAAGTTTTATCATTTTTAATCTTAATTACATTAATGTTACTTGCTGTTAAAAGAAAGATATGGAAAGATATCGAATAAAGCTTTAATGTAATTATATGAACAATATTGAAATTGCTTTTATTGGAGGCAGTGGCTTATATAATATCTCTAATTTAAAAAACCAAGATTGGGTTGATATAACATCTAACTTTGGTAAACCCTCAGATAGTATTTGTGTCGGAGACTTGAATAATAGGAAAGTCGCTTTTTTACCTAGACATGGAAGGGTGCACAATATAAGTCCATCTAAAATAAATTATAGGGCGAATATAGAGTGTTTAAAAAAAATTGGCGTCAAAAACATTATTTCAATGTCAGCAGTCGGTAGTTTAAGAAATGATTTCAAACCTGGTGATTTTGTTATAGTTGACCAATTCATTGATAAAACATATTTAAGGAGTAAAACATTTTTTGAAGAAGATATTGTTGTACATATACCTTTTGCAAACCCAACTTCTGAGAATCTTAATAAAATGTTAGTAGAGGTTTTAACAAAGTTAGGCATCAATTTTCATTCTTTTGGAACGTATATCTGTATCGAAGGACCACAATTTTCTACATTAGCCGAGTCTGAATTATATAGGTCATGGGGTTGTGATGTAATTGGAATGACGAATATGCCTGAAGCAAAATTAGCAAGAGAGGCTGGAATATGTTACTCATCGTTAGCTATGGTGACTGATTATGATTGTTGGCATCCTGATCATGAAAAGGTTACAATTGAGCAAATAATTTCTACATTAAATGAAAATAGTTCAAAAGCTTTGAAAGTTGTTGATCAAATATCGAAATGTAAATTGATAAAATGTTCTGAAGAAATTAGAAATTTAACAAAAAATTCAGTAGTAACGAACCTTTCAAAAATTAAGGAAGATATTAAAGAAAAATATAAAGTAATTTTAGACTAAAAAATGAAAGTAAATGGTAAATCTTATAAGACACTTTGGATAGAAAATAATGTTGTAAAAATTATCGACCAAACAAAACTTCCATTTGAGCTTAAAATTATAGAATTAAGAGAATTAAAATCTTTTTGTGAAGCAATTTCTTTTATGAGAGTTAGAGGCGCTCCTTTAATTGGTGTTACAGCAGCTTTTGGAATGGCTATTTCTTTAAGTAAGGATCCGAGTGATATTAATATTGAAAGATCACATAAAGAACTTTTATCAACTAGACCTACCGCCATTAATTTAAAGTGGGCTATTGATATTGTAAAAGATGAATGTATTAAAATTGATTTTAAATTGAGACCAAGAAAGGCTTTAAAAATTGCAAAAAATATTCTGAAAAGTGATTTAGCATCATGTAAAGCTATCGGGAAGCATGGTAGTAAAATTATAGAAAAAATTTATCAGAAGAAGAAAAAAGTAGTTAATATTTTAACGCATTGCAATGCCGGATGGTTAGCTGCTATCGACTGGGGAACTGCTTTAGCTCCAATCTTTATGGCTAAAAAAAAAAAATACCAATGCACATTTGGGTTGATGAAACCAGGCCAAGAAATCAAGGAGTATTAACATCATGGGAATTATATAATGAAAAAATTCCAAACACCGTAATTGTTGATAATGCCGGGGGTCATTTAATGAAAAATGGTTTAGTAGATCTTTGTATAGTTGGAAGTGATAGAACTACAATTAATGGCGATGTTTGTAATAAAATAGGTACTTACTTAAAAGCTCTTGCAGCTTTTGACAACAAAATTCCTTTTTATGTAGCTTTACCATCTTCAACAATTGATAGAAATATGAAAACAAATAAAAACAATATTCAAATTGAAGAAAGAAGTTCAACTGAGATTTCACACATAAAATCTTTAGAAAATAATGAAGTAAAAAATATAAGAATATTTCCAAAAGAAGTAAAAACCTATAATCCCGCTTTTGATGTAACACCCTCGAAAATGATAACTAGTTTGATAACAGAACATGGATTATGCATTGCTAAAAGGTCAGAAATAGTTAAAATTTTGAAGAAGCAAAAAATATGAGCAAAACAAGGTTAAAAAAATTAATTATTGAGAATACTCAAACTTTAATTGATAAGAATCTTAATATTGGTTCAGAGGGAAATATAAGTCAAAGAACGAATGATGGATTTCTCATAACCCCGTCTGGAGTAAACCCAAAAAATATCAAAATTAATCAAGTTTCTCATATTTCTCTCAATGGAGATGTCAACAACAAAGTAAAACCATCAAGCGAGTGGGGAATGCATTTAAAAATTTATAACAAATTTAATAATGTCAATAGTATTGTTCATACTCATTCAGTCTATGCATCAGTATTGTCATGTTCAAGAGAGAATATTCCGTCGTTTCATTACATGATTGCAGAATTTGGTGGAAAAAATGTTAGATGTTCAAAGTATGCTGTATTTGGTTCTGATGAAATTGGAAAGAATGTTTTAATTGCTTTAAAAAATAGAAAAGCTTGTTTAATATCAAATCATGGTCAAATAACAATAGGAAAAAGTTTTGAGGAAGCTATACAATTAGCGGAATCTCTTGAAAAAATATCTAAACAATTTTATCTTTGTAAGCTCTTGAAAAATTATAAATTGTTAACTTCTTCTGAAATGGACGAAGTAATAGATTTGTTTGACGATTATAAATCTAGACATTAAATCTAAATGTAATTATGTCGCCATCTTCAACCAAATAGTCTTTTCCTTCTTGCCTAACTCTTCCTGCTTCTTTTGCTCCTGATTCACCATTGAATTTTATAAAATCTTTATAAGATATTGTTTCAGCTCTTATAAATCCCTTTTGAAAATCTGTATGAATTTTTGCAGCCGCTTCTGGTGCACTACTTTTCTCTTTTACTGACCAAGCTCTGGACTCTTTTGGGCCTGAGGTAAAAAAAGTTATTAAATCTAGAAGCTTATATCCCTTTTTTATGAGTTTATCGAGACTGCTTTCTCTTATATTAATGGAGTTTAAATATTCTATACGTTCATCATAATTTTCAATCTGAGAAATTTGAGATTCAATTGATGCAGATACTTTAAGATAATCTATTTTTCTGTTTTTTGCATATTCAATTACAGTTTTGGAAAACTTATTCCCTGTTTCAATTGAATTTTCATCTAGATTGCATACGTAAATAAAAGGTTTAAGTGTTAAAAAACTAAATTCTTTGATTATTTTTTTTTCATCTGCATTAAACTCTATGTCTCGAAGTATTTTCCCTTGACTCAAATTTTCTTTTACTCCATTTAAAATCTCAATCTTTATCTTGTCCTCTGAATTGCCTTTACTTTTCTTTAATAAATTTTCCAAAGCGTTATTAACTTTATTTAAATCCGACAATAATAATTCAGTTTCAATTATTTCAATATCGTTTATGGGATCGATTCTGCTATTTACATGAGTAATATTTGTATCCTCAAAACATCTAACAATATGAATAATTGCATCAACATTATTAAGATTGCCTAAAAATTTATTACCTAAACCTTCACCTTTACTGGCACCCCTGACTAGTCCCGCAATATCGACAAATTCTAGTCGATTATAAATTTTTTTTTGTGATTTTGAAATTTCAGATATTCTGTCTAGTCGTTTATCTTTAACCATAACCTTTCCAATATTAGGCTCTATAGTACAGAAAGGATAATTTTTTGACTCGGCAATCTGAGTTGATGTTAAAGCATTAAATAATGTTGATTTTCCAACGTTTGGCAAACCAAGGATACCACAATTAAATCCCATTTTTTATTTCGTTATTAAATTTATCATAATTTTTAAATACAAGGTGTTCTAGATTATCTACTACATTATTAATTTTGATATCGATTATATTTTTTTCATTTTTATTGAAGTTTTTTAATACATACATTTTAGAATTTTCTAACTTTTCATTTTTTCCAATTCCCATTTTTAAACGACGAAAATTAGATCCAATCTTTTCAATTATATCTTTAATTCCATTATGTCCTCCATCCCGACCATTAAATTTCAACCTAATTTTTCCCGTTACCATATCCAGGTCGTCATGAAAAATTAACATATTTTCTTTGTTGATATTAAAATAATTTTTTATTTTTTGAACAGATATCCCAGAGTTGTTCATGTATAACATCGGTTTAAATAAAATTAATTTTTCATTAAACAAACTATTGCACGAAAAAACTCCATCAAATTTTTCTTTGTAATCTGGAAATTCATAAGTAGTCTTGATTTTATCAATTATTAAAAACCCTATATTATGGCGAGTATACTTATACTCGCTTCCAGGATTACCTAAACCAACTAATAAGCAGCTCATATTTAAGATGATTATTCTTTATTTTCATTTGAACTGTCTTTTGACTCGGCGCTTTTAGTTCCATCCTTTTCGTCAGATTTTTCATCTTGATCTGTTTCTTCAGTTGACTTTTCCTCCTCCACAACTGCTACTGTAGGTGGTGCAATTGTTGCGATTGTAAAATCTCTGTCTGAAATGACAGGACTTACACCCTCATTTAATTTTACTGAGCTAATGTGAATACTATCGCCGATTTCTAGACCATCTAAATTTACCTCTATCTCGCTTGGTATTTTATCGACTACTGATTTAACTTCAATCTCATGTCTGACAATGTTGATGACTCCACCCTGCTTTAACCCGCCACATAAATTCTCATTAATAAATCTGACTGGAACAGAAACAGTTACTTTGGTATTAGCACCTACCCTTAAAAAATCAACATGAACTATTGACTCTTTTACTGGATGCAATTGTAGATCTTTTGGAAGAACCCTGTGGCTTGTACCATTGATAGAGAGATCTATTTGGTTTGAGAAAAAACCTGGTTTTTGAATTTGCTTGCCTAATAATTTGGTATCAATAGAGACTAGAATTGGTTCTTTTTTTTCACCATAAATTATACCAGGAACTTGGTTATTTTTTCTAACCGAGCGAGAGTTACCAGTTCCTGATATTTTTCTTTCGTTTGCTTCAATTTTCAAAATTTCACTCATTCATTATCCCCTTTTAAGCAAATAAACTTGAAACTGAACGATTATCGCTTATCCTATTGATTGCCTCACCAATAAGGGAAGCGATAGATATTTGCTCAATTTTTAAAGATTTAGTTACATCTTCTGTTGCTTGAATACTATCAGTTAATATCATTTTATCAATTGGAGAATTATTTATTCTCTCAACTGCAGGTTTTGATAACACACCATGAGTTATGTAAGAAAAAATTGAATCAGCACCCTCATTTTTTAAAGCAACAGCAGCATTTGTCAATGTACCGGCGGTATCACATATATCATCTATAAGAATACACTTTTTATTAACTACATCTCCAATTATATTCATTACTTCTGAAATACCAGCTTTTTCTCTTCTTTTATCAATAATTGCCAAATCACAATCTAATTTTTTTGCAATTGCTCTAGCCCTAACGACTCCCCCAACATCTGGTGAAACGATAACTATATTATTACCATTAAACCTCTTTTTAATATCTTTTATAAATACAGGAGCTGCAAAAAGATTATCTGTTGGAATATCGAAAAAGCCTTGAATTTGTCCAGCATGCAAATCTACCATTAATGCTCTATCTGCCCCAGCTGTGCTAATAAGATTTGCAACTAATTTAGCAGATATTGGTGTTCTTGGACCAGATTTTCTATCTTGTCTTGCATACCCATAGTAAGGCATTATCGCAGATATATTTTTAGCAGATCCTCTCTTGAGAGCATCAATTGTAACTAGGAGTTCCATTACATGATCGTTGGCAGGAAAAGAAGTTGACTGTATCACAAAAACTTCCTCTCCTCTTACATTTTCTTTAATCTCAACGAATATTTCCTTATCAGGAAATTTTTTTATAGATGCATTAACAAGTGGTACTTTTAAATACTGAGCTATAGATTCAGCTAGACTTATATTACTATTTCCTGAGACTATTTTCATTATTAATCATTATATATAATATTTATAATTTACTTTATACGAGTTTAAAAAAAAACTATTTTTTTATACTTACAATACTAATGTTCCTTCCACAATAGTTCTTACCTAATATTTTACTATACCTATAGCTAAAAAAATTATCGGAACTTCGAAATGTATCAACTTTTGAAATTAAAATTTTTTTAACGCCTAATAACTGAATTTTTTTTTTTATAAGTTGCGAAAAATCAAAGTAAGTTTTTAATTTAGTTGTTTTTATATACTCTTTGATATTTACTCCAAATTTCATTAAATGATTAATAAAATCATTTTGTACTTCGAAGGAATTCAATCTTAGGTGAGGACCCACAATAAATATCGAGTTCTCAATAGATTCACCTTTTTTTTTTAAAAGAATAGAAGTATTTTTTAAGATATTGTTTAAAAGTCCTCGCCAACCGACATGAATAATTCCTACAAATTTTTTCCCCAAAATTATAACTGGAGCGCAGTCAGCAGTTAAAATACCCAAAACAATTCCTTTCTCCTTAGTGATCATTCCGTCAGCTGTATGAATATTTCTGTAATTTTTTTTATCTATGAGTAAAACTTTTGAGGAGTGAACCTGGTTCAGTAATACTAGTTTATTTGGATCTAACGTTAAACTCTTGCAGGCAATTGCTCTATTCTTTATGACGTTTTCATCTAATTCAAATTTTGTGAATGCACAATTAAGTGATTTTAAATCTCCGTTGCTTACTCCTCCATTTTTAGTAAAAAAACCATAGACTTTATTTTCATAATAATCGTCATTTTTGTGAGACTGAAACTTTAAATACATATCATTCATAATTTAAAATTTTTTTTATGTTTTTATTTGAGAATATTAGACATTTGAATATTTCTCCCATTTCTTTTGGGTTTATCAATCTATCGAGTTCTTTTTTAAGACTGCCATATTTATTTAGATTATTAGAATTCACAAGTATTTTAAATCTCTCCAGTATACCATTTTTAATCAAAAATTCTCTCTGAGAAATGGGGCCTATATGTTTTACTCTGAATTCTTTTGAGAGCTCAATAATAAAATTGAAGTCTAAATGATGGGTAATATCTGATTCACATGGATATTCAAAAATACTACACTTATTTTTATTATAAATACCTTGTAAAGTATTTATAAATGACTTGTTATAGGGGCCGTAGTCAAAAATCACAAATACTCCACCAAATTTTTCAAGATATTGAAAAATTTTCTTAAGATATTTTTCATATGACTTTGAGATCTCAATTACTGAATCATTTTTTAAATAATGATAATACATAGGTATCTTTTTTGAGGTCCTTTTATAATAAGAACTTAGTTTGCCATCTTTACGCATAAAAATTAGTTTTTCATGCCAATTGTTGTTTATTTTTTTAAATTGATCAATTGGTAAAGCATCAAAGAACTCGTTGCAATAGAAAAAAATTGGTGTGTTTATTTTTGAGAGGTTTATATTTTTTCTCCAAAAAATTTTATTTTTTACTATTTCATCTTTCAGCTTTTTCTTTTGTCTTAAGATTAATTTGTCGCTGATTTCAATTAAGTGAAATTTTTTTTTAAGATGTTTTTTGTAGTTTAATACTCTAATAATATCTTTAGATAAAGAACCTTGTCCAGGTCCTAATTCAAAAAAAGAAATTTCATTTTTTTCAAAAAAATTGTTAATTGAATTTAAAAAAAAAATTCCAATACATTCACCAAATAATTGGCTTATTTCCGGTGAAGTCGTGAAATCTTTACCAACTGAATTTTGAGTTCTATAATACCCTCTTTTTGGATTATAAAGACAAAAATTGATATATTCAGATAGTGAGAGAGAGCCTCTCTTTTTTAATTTAAGTTTTAAATCAAATGGTATTTTCGTCATTTTTTTAAAATGTAAATGCCTAATAATAACATCGGAACTGATAAAAGCTGTCCCATTGTTAAATTTAATGTTAAATAACCAATTTGTTGATCGGGAATCCTAATGTACTCAATCATAAAACGAAAAATACTATAAAAGATTAAAAATATTGCGCAGGAATTAAATTTATCAAAAAATTTATCTTTCAGTGATATTAACATTATTATAAAAAGTATAATTCCCTCAAAAAAAGCCTCATAAAGTTGACTCGGATGCCTCGCAATCATCTCATTGGAATCAAAAATCACTCCCCAAGGTAAGTCAGTTTTCTTACCATACAGTTCACCATTGATAAAGTTAGCTATTCTTCCTAAGAAAATTCCTATAGGTGCGCAAATTGCAATAATATTCGAGAGAACTAAGAAGTTGATTTTTTTTTTTTGAGAAAAAACAAAAGTTGCTACAATAACTCCAATCAATCCACCATGAAAAGACATTCCGCCAGTCCATATTTTTAATATTTCTATTGGATATGTATAGTAAAATTCAAGATTATAAAATAAAACATAGCCTAATCTTCCTCCCAATATTACACCTAAAACAGCATAAGTGAGAAAGTCATCAATAACACTTATTTTCAGATTTATTTTTTTTTTCTTTATAATAATTTTGGAAAGAACAATACTAAAAAAAAAACCAAAAATGTATGATAAGGAATACCAATAAATATTTACATTAAAAATTTTAAAAGCAACTGGTTCTAAGTTGTGGATATACACTATAAATATGAATCCTTCTGCATTAAAGTTTTAGTAACATAATCCTCAATGCCTTCTTCTAAAGAAAAAAATTTTTTTGTATACCCTGCATTATATATTTTCTTCATATTAGCTTGAGTAAAATATTGGTATTTTTTTCTAATTAAAAGAGGAGTATTAATATAGTTAATTTTTTTTTCTTTGTTAGAGAATTTAAATACAGAACTTGCTAATGAATTAAAACTTCTAGATTTGCCGCTTCCCACATTAAATAAACCATTTATATTTTTATTGTTAATAAACCATAAGATTATGCTTACAACGTCCTTAATATAGATAAAATCTCTAACTTGTTCACCATTATCGTATTCTTTTTTGTGAGATTTAAATAATTCAACTTCTTTGTTATTAATTATTCTATTGTATATTTTATAAATTACACTTTGCATATGTCCTTTGTGATATTCGTGTGGTCCGTATACATTAAAAAACTTCAAACCAACTAATTGAGTTGGTTTCTTTTTTTTTGATTTAATAATAACTTATCAATAATATGTTTTGACCATCCGTACAAATTCAGTGGTTCTAGATTAGATAAATAGCTTTCTTTTTGTGAATCCTTAAAACCATTTTTTCCATCTCCATATGTTGCTGCAGAAGAAGCATAAATTAATCGTTTGCCATTTTGAGAGCACCATTCCCAAATAAATAAAGATAAATTAATATTGTTATCTAATATAATTTTTGCATTTGACTCTGTTGTTGAACTCTTCGCTCCTAGATGGATAAAAAGAGTAATCTTCTTTTTATTTTCCTTAAGGAATTTTTCTAACTCCTCAGGAATTATTTTAATAATCTTCTTTCTCTTGCTTAGATTTTTTTGTTTTTCATTGCTATATCGATCAACTACACATACTTCTTCAAAATCTAACTCTTCAAGAGCTTTAACAACATTAGAACCAATAAAACCGCAACCGCCTGTAATGATTATCATAAGCTAAATTATTAGTTTGGAATCTTTAAAATTATATAACTTAATAAATAAGTAACAAATAAAAATAAAGATATAAATACAAGATAAATGTTATTTTGTGATGTTTTTGATTCTTTTAACATTCTATGAATATAATATACCCAAAAAACAAAAAACAGAAGATATACAATTAAGAATACAATAACTAATAAAATCATAATAAATAATTTATATTAAATAATTTCAAACATACTACATATTGACAATTTTTGTAATAAACACACTATAATTTGTTGCTTTAATTTATTTTATATAATAAAGTCATTCTATGAAATCAAATAATGAAAATACATCTACTATTTTCATTAATCCTATAGATGATATTGAAGAAATAGTTTCAGCCTATGACCTAGAGTTTTCAAGAAATCACAGAGATGAACTAGTTATTAAATTTAATGGTATATGGAATCTATACAATGTTTCCTTTTTTTGGTTTCAGCCCAATTCTTTAATAAGAGTTTCAAATAAACTCAATCTTAAAATACCTACAAAATTGTCTAGAAAAATTAAAGATATGATTTCAACAATAAATGAAAAGTTATTAGTTGGTTACTTTATTTATTCGGCTGAATCAAAATCTATACACTACAGACATAATATTTCCTTAAAAGGAGTTTCTGGATTGACTACTGAACAAATTGAAGATTTGATTGATGTGATGGCTGATGAGTGTGACAAATATTTTCCAGCGTTTCATGTATTTTTATATAAAAAAAATGACCCAGATTTTGCGCTAAAGTTTGCTTTACTTGAAACTTTAGGTGAGGCTTGAGTGAAAAAGAAGTTATTATTACTGGGATGTGGAAATCTTGGAAGTTTGTTATTGGAGTCATGGATTAGTAGTAATATTGAACTTGAAGTTATTGAAAAAAATAAGACAAAAAGTTTAGTTTTCAAAAAATTGCATCCGGGCATTAAATTCCACAGAAAATTTCAAGATCTTAGCTCACGATATTATGACTTTACAGTATTATGTATCAAACCACCAGAATTAGATAAGGCAAACTTACTATTGAATTGTAAATTTTTTAAAACAAAAAACTTAATTTCTTTAATGGCAGGGATAAATATAAAAAAACTTGAAAAATTATTTGACAGTAACACCAATATTTTCAGAGTGATGCCAAATATTCTTGCTAGTGTTAGTCATAGTTCTACAGCATTATTTTCAAAAAAAAAAATTTCAAATGAATTAAAAGAAGATATTGAAGATTTGTTTATAAAAATTGGAAAAATTATGTGGCTTAAAAAAGAGACTGATATAAATTTTTTTACAGCACTCTACGGTGGAGGACCAGCTTATATTTTACATTTTTTTAAAAATTTGATAGAAATTTCTGAGAAAAATGGGATATCAAAAAAAGATTCATCAGAATTGGTGAAATCTATGTTGTTTGGTTCTGCAGAATACCTAAAAAAAAATAAAAAATCTTTAGACTCAATAATTTCAATCGTAACAAGTAAAGGAGGTACTACTGAAGAGGCTATCAAATTTTTAAATAAAAAAAATCAAATTTTGAATTTATTGGCTTCTGCGATAAATAAGGCAAAAAAAAAATCGCTTTCAATAAGTAAAAAATACAACTAGTTACATTAGTCTAATGGCAATTGGACTTTGAATAGAGCACCTCCCATATTTGATGTTGTTACGGTAATTTTACCATTTATTTTAGTCATGATTTCCTTAGCAATGCTCAAACCTAAACCGGAGCCAATACAGTTTAAGTTTCTAGATGAATCTAACTTGAAGAAAGGTTTAAAAATTTCTTTTCTATTTTTTTCTGGTATTCCTGGTCCGTCGTCTTCAATATTTATAAAAATTTTATTTCCAACTTTTACTACAAAAATATTTATTTTTTCTCCAAATTTGCAGGCATTATTAAGAATATTTGAGCATACTCTAAATAAATCATTCTCTCGTATTTTAATATTAATACTATGATCGCAACTAACAGTTACTTTTTTTTTTTTAAAAATAGGTTTTGAGGAATTTACCAGATTTTTGAGAAATAAAGATAAATAAATCGTTTTTAATTTATCTGATGTATTAATGTTTTTTGAATACTCTAAATACTCTTTCAATAACAATTGCATCGAATTCACATCTTGTTTTACAGACTTAATATCTCTGAGATTACTTGCTAATTCAAGCTGAAGTTTTATCCTAGTAATTAATGTTCCAAGATCATGTGAAATACCAGCAAGAAAATCTGTTCTAGTTTTTATTTGATTTTTAATTCTCTTTTTCATCCTTATAAAAGCATTGCCTGCCATTCTAATTTCAACAGCACCTGACGGCTTGAAACCTTTGATATCATTGTCAAAGCTAAATTTTTCAGAAAACTTTGCTAACCTAGTGATAGCTCTTACTTGTATCCTCAAAAATAAAAATGCTAATAAAGATAAAAAAACTGATGAAGAAATTATCCACATAAAAAGTATTAAAGGTGTTTCACTTACTAAGTATTTTTTCGGTAAAATAATTTTAAGCTTTTCATTTGGAAGATAGACATAGAATTCAATGAAATTTTGAGCGAATTTTATTTCAAAATTCCAATATATTCTACTTTCGAAAGTATTCAAAATATTTTTTTCAACTAAATTGTATTTTTTTTGAGTATTAAATACTTCATTTTGATCTATTACAGTAACATTTAAGTTTAAGTTTTTTGCAATTTCATTCGCGTTATCAAAGTTCTTTTTTGAGTATTCATTTACAATTAAGTTAATTTGGTTGCTTGCAATATTTGCAAATCTGGTTGTAATTTTTTCCCAATGACGGTCGTAAAATAAAAAAACAGCAAAAATTTGGATGAAGATCAAAGGTACAAAAAAAATTATTAATAATCTGGTTAAAATTTTCTTGGGCAAGATTTTTTTGAAATTATACTTCATAATCACTTTTTAAAACATATCCTTTCCCTCTTATAGTTTTTAGAAAGGAACTTCCATCTTTATTTTCAATTTTTTTTCTTAATCTAGCGATAAATACATCTACAGTTCTTGAAGTATTTGAAATTTTAAGATTTTGAGCTATTTTTTCTCTTGAAATTTGAATATTTATATTTTTTCCAAGGAAATCAAGAATCATTAATTCTTTATTTGTTAACTTTATCTGTTTATTATTTTTTTTTAGTTCCTGAAGATTAAAATCAAATTCAAAATTTCCAAAAAGAATTTTATTATTAATTTTTAAATTTATTCTTGGTTGAATCAATTTTTTTATCTTAAAAATCAGTTCCTCAGGTTCAAATGGTTTTAACAAATAATCGTCAGAACCTAACCTGTAAGTTTGTAATTTTTTTTTTATATCGCTTATAGCTGAAAGCATCAAGACAGGTGTTTTGTTATCCATTTTTCTTAATTTCTCTAGAAAAATAATACCATTTACTTTTGGCATCATTATATCAAGAATAATCAAATCAAATTTATAGAACTTTAGCATTTTTCCTGCTTCTAATGCATTACTAGAAGATGAAACAATAAAATTATGCTTAACCAAAAATTTTTTAATCAATTCTCTTATTTTATTATCGTCATCAATGCATAAAATATGTTGATTTTCTAATTTTTCATTCATAAGTAAATATTGTTTAGTATTATAGAATTCTTGTTTCTTTTACTATATTGTAAGATTTTAACTAATTAAATGATTTATGCAATTAATCCCTTTTGATAATAGAGACGGACTTATTTGGATGAATGGGAACCTTATAAATTGGAATAAGGCAAAAATTCATGTCCTTAATCATGGTTTACACTATGGTAGTTGTGTTTTTGAAGGAATTAGGGTGTACGAAAAAAAAATTTTTAAGCTAAGTGAACATATCTCTAGATTGTTCCATTCAGCAAGAATTCTTGATTTGCATATAAATTATTCAGAAAAAGAAATTGAAAAATCTACATTGAATATTGTAAAAGAACAGGGAATTGATAATGGATATATTAGACCAGTAGTTTGGAGAGGTAGTGAAAAAATGGCAATTTCTGCAAAGTCAGCAAAAACTAATATAGCTATTGCAGCTTGGAAATGGCCATCGTATTTCTCGCCTGAAAAAATTTTAGAGGGTATTAAAATGACGATTGCTGAATGGAAAAGACCACCTCCAGATTGTGCGCCAACCGATAGTAAAGCCGCTGGTCTTTATATGATATGTTCGTTAAGCAAACATAAAGCTGAGGCGGAAGGATACGACGATGCTCTAATGCTTGATTATCGAGGATATATTGCTGAGGCAACAGGTGCAAATATTTTTTTTGTTCAAGATGGGAAAATATTAACACCAAAAGCTGATTGTTTTTTGAATGGTATTACTAGAAAAACAGTTATAGAAATAGCAATAAATAACGGCATAAAAGTTCATGAAGAACACCTTGAACCAAACATAATGGAAACTTGTAGTGAAGCTTTTTTAACTGGAACTGCTGTAGAAATCACTCCAATTAAGAGTATAAATAACTTTTCTTTTGATGAAAGAAAAGTCACTTTGACATTGATGGAGGATTTCAAAAAATTAGTCAAAGAAAATTAATTATTTATTCATGAAGTGAGTCTTCAGGTTTTTGATCTAACCAGAATTCTCCTTTATCTGTATTTTCTTTCTTCCAAAATGTTGCCTTTATTTTCAGCCAATTAATTATATCTTCTGTTGCACCTAAACTATCTTTTCTGTGCTTACTTGCAACTAGAATCAAAACAATATTGTCTCCAACATTAATTTTACCAAATCTATGAATTATTAAATAATCATCTATAAAATATTTTTTCTTTATATCATTAATTATAATTTTAAGTTGATACTTTGTCATTTCCATATAATTCTCAATATCTATTGAGGAAACTGTTCCATTTTCGGAATTTTGTTTTACTTTTCCAAGAAATGAGGAAATTGCTCCACTGGAAAAGTTTTTTTTTGAAAAATTTTCAACCTCTTTCGAATAATTAAAATTTTGCGTTTGAATTTTTACTATTTTAACCTCCCGTCACTGGAGGAAAAAAAGATATTTCGTCCTCATCAGTAATTAGCTTTTCTAAACTAACATATTGCCTATTCACTGCACACTTTATTTTTGAAAGATCTTTAAAAGCAATTTTAAAATTTTCATCTCTTTTCCTGAGAAGTTGAATTAAATCTTTTACAGTATAACTACGATCAATTTTAAAATTTTCTTCGGATGTTCCTACTATTTGTCTTAAACTAGCAAAATAAAAAATTTTCACTTTAACATCTCCTCAAAATTATAAAATTTTAATTTTTCTCCCTTATTTATGATTTTTATATTTGATTCTAACTCAATTATTCCCTGACTTTTAAAGACTGAGGATAATATTCCGGAACCTTGTTTTTCATATTTTACAAGTTGAGTTTGTTTTTTAATTTTTTTTATTGAACCTCTTAGCCATTCAGTTCTTCCAATTTTTTTTGTAAAGCTAAACCCAGCTGAAACCTGATTGTAGGGTAATTTATATCCGATTCTTCCATTTACAATATTTATATACTCGCAGATTAGCATAAAAAAACATACTATAACTGCCACAGGATTTCCAGGTAGACCAAAAAATGGAATATTATTTAATTTTCCAAATGCTAATGGTCTTCCTGGCTTTATAGCCAATCTCCAAAAATTTATCTTCCCAAAATCTTTAAATACATCAATTATTTTATCTGTTTTGCTTGAAGAAATACCACCAGTTGTAACGATTATATCACACAACTCAGTTGAAGATTTTAAACCTTTTTTTACCGAATCATAATTATCGCTTAATGTACCAAGATCTATAGACTCGCAGCCAATCGCGGTAAATAGAGAAATTAAAGTAATTTTATTACTATCAAATATTTGGAATTTACTTATTTGTTTTTTTCTTGATAATTCGTTTCCAGAAGAAAAAATACCCACTTTTAATTTTTTATAAACAGGTATATGTTTTAAGCCCATAGATGCAAAATAGCCCAAATCGACTGATCTTATTTTTCTTCCTTTTTTAATTGTAACCAAATCTTTTTTAATATCTTCACCTTTAGGTCTAATATTTGATTTTTCGTCGATTTGACCTGGTAAAATAATATAATCATCTTTGATTTTACACTCTTCTTCCATCAATATTTTATTTATTTTCAAGCCTTTTTTTGAATAGATAATTGGAGCGCCGGTAAAAATTTTTATCCCCTCACCAGATTTAATATTTTTTAAGAAAGGTTCACCCGGTTTTGATGTACCAATAATTTTAAGTTTATTTTTTTTTAAGGAATCTTTCAAATTAAACGCATATCCGTCTACAGCTGCATTATCATAAGGAGGAATATTAAAATTTGATACAATGTTTTTAGCTAAAATTCTTCCGACAGCATCAATCAATCTTATAGATTCTACTTTTTTTATGGATTTTATGCCTTTAAGCATCAACCTTTTTGCTTTTCCTACCTCTGTAAGAGTACTTAAGTCAAAACAGTTATTTTTTTTCATTTTTACTCTTGTATTCTATAATAAAATTACTAATTTTCTCTGTTTCATGAAAGTCAAATACCGGGATTCCAAGCCCCTTAACTTCTGCGCTGATTTTATCACATACTATTCCAACAATACTATCGTTTCCTTTGGCAAGAATTGTTTTATTTCGTTGACTGTTATAAACTTCTAGCTTTGGTATCTTGCTTTTTTTAAATCCCTCTACAATGATTAAATCATTGTCTTTAGACATTTTTTTTATCAAATCATTCACTTGATATTCGTAACTAGCTTTTCCAGTATGAATTAAGGTCCAATTACTTCCACCCCCAAACAAAACTTCTTTAGCTCCACTTTCTTTGTGCTTAAAACTATCTTTACCAGTTTTGTCAATAGTAACATCGTGGTGGGTATGTTTGATAGTTGAGACTGAAATCCTTTTTTTGTTTAGGCTAGAAATAATTCTACAAATCAAGTCCGTTTTTCCGCTACCACTCCAACCACAAAATCCAAAAACAAACATAATTCTTTATCAATAATTCTCTTTAAAATAAATGTACCCGGTATAAATAGTTATGATCGAGGAAATTAGCAAACCTATTTCACCAATTTCATGAGTAAATTTAAGATACTCAAAATCATTTCCTATTATTATAAAGCCTAATGAAAACATTTGAATTGTAGTTTTAAATTTTGATAAATAAGTTACGTTTATATGTGTTTTTGTTTTAGAGATAAATTCCCTTAAACCAGAAACCATTATTTCTCTAATTATAATTATTAAAGCAGGGAAAACATATAAACCATTAATTTTTTCAATTACAACTAAAATAAATATTACTGAAATTACTAAGACTTTATCTGCTATGGGATCAAATAATTTTCCAAATTTACTTTCATAATTATATCTTCTTGCAATAAATCCATCAAAAAAATCACTTATGCATGCAAAGAAGTAAAGTATTAATGCAAACCAGTTAAAAATAACATTTTGAGGTAATAAGCACAAAATTATAATTGGTATACTAAATATTCTGAAAAGTGTAAGAAAGTTTGGAATATCTGATAATCTAATTTTATTCATTAAATTCTTTATAAATTTTTATTGCCATTGCTTTACCAACACCAGAAACATTCTCAAGATCTCTTATCCCAGCTGTTTTTATATTATCTATTGATCCAAAATATGAAAGTAGATTTTTTTTAGTTTTACTTCCAATTCCGTAAATATTATCGAAAATTGAGTTTTTTACATTCATTTTTCTTCTATATTTTTGATTTGAGATTGCAAATCGATGAGCTTCATCTCTTAATCTTTGCAGAAAATATAATATTTTATTATTTTTTTCTAGATTAAAACTTTTATTGTTAAAGTAAATTGTTTCATTGCCAGCATTCCTTTTTTTTCCTTTTGCGATTGCAATAATATCAATGTTGAAACTTTTTGCATTCATAAGATTCTTTATCACATTTAGATGACCTCTTCCTCCATCAATTATTATTAAGTCTGGTAATTCTGATTTCCATGAAGACTTACCTTTTTCAATTGTAAATCTCCTATCAATAGTTTGATTCATCATACTATAGTCATCCATCATTACTTTTTTATCAGTCTTAATATTAAAAATTCTGTAACCCTCCCTGAAAAATTGATAATTTTTGTAAACAACCATTGCACCTACAGGATTGGTACCTTGCAAGTGACTATTGTCATAAATCTCAATTCTTTTTGGCACTGTATTTAACTTAAATGTTTTAGAAAGTTCGCTAATAAGTTCATTTGAATCCTTTGAATTGTTTACAAATTTTTCAATTGAATTACTAATATTATTTTCAGTCATTTTTATAAGATCACTTTTTTTCCCTTTTTTGGGAAAAATAATTTTAAGATTTGTCCCACGATTAGTGCTTATTGCCTCTTCAATGAGTTCCTTGTTTTTGATTTTTTTATTTAAGATGACTAGCCCTGGATTTGGATTTTTTATATAAAACAAACCTATGAATTCCTCCATTATAAGTTCTGCACTCTTTTCCTTCTGATTTTCAAAAAAATATTCTTTGTTTCCTAAGTTTCTTCCATTTCTAAAAAAAAATACGTTTATACACACTAAGTCGTTCTTTTTTATTGAACTAATAATATCAAAATCATTTTTATCATTTAATATTGAGTATTGCTCTTGAGAAATTTTTGTAATTGCTTGAATTCTATCTCTAAATATAACTGCTTTTTCATAATCTTGATTTTTACTTGCTTGCTCCATTCTTGTTATTAAAGCAGTTTTTAGTTTCTTATTTTTTCCTTTTAAAAATGAAATTGCCTGTTCAACCAAATTGTTGTAGGTTTCCTTGTCGATGAGATTCACGCAGGGAGCTGAACATCTTTTTATTTGGTAAAGTAAACAAGGTCTTTTTCTATTTTGAAATTCTGAGTCTGAGCATGATCTTATTAGAAATCCCTTTTCTAGAATTGTAATGGTTTTTTCTAAAGATTGAACATTTGCAAACGGACCGAAGTAGAATCCCTTTTGATTTTTGGCTCCTCTATATTTTTGAATTCTCGACCATTCTGAGGATTGATTTATTAAAATGAATGGAAAAGTTTTATCGTCTATTAATCTTATATTAAATGTAGGCTTGACATCTTTTATAAGGTTACTTTCGAGTATTAATGCATCTACCTCTGTGTGAGTTTTTATAAACTTTACTTTATCAACAAGTCCAATCATTTTTTTTATTCTATTACTTTGCGTGTTGAAATTTAAATATGAACGAATCCTATTTGAAAGCTTTTTTGCTTTCCCAATATAGAGAACTTTGTTATTTTTATCGATAAATTGATAAATGCCTGGACCTTTAGGACAAACGTTTACAGATTTTTTTATCTTTTTAATACCTTCTTGAAAATTAAACTTCATTTTCTAATTAAATTTTATATTTTTCATGATTTTATATTACAAATTAATTTAATTAAATACTATCCACTAAAACTGTGGATAACCTTGTTGATATAACTTGTTTAAATATGTTAAATCTAATAAACATAGGGGTTTAGACAAAATGATTAAAAAATAGGCAATATTTTAAGTTATTGATATACTTACATTTTTTACATTAATCGACAATTAATTAGATCATAAAAAAAAAATAAAACATTAAATTCCTTAAAAAAAAACTATAAACTTAGGTGTGTACAACTTTAAAATGATGTCAAGTCTTTTTTAATCGTCTTTAAATTTTTTGGATCTAGTATGAGCCCATCCTAAATTTTGTCCACTGTCAAGATATAGTACCTGTCCTGTGACACTTTGATTTTTATTTAAAAAATTAATTCCATCATTGATATCGTCGAGAGATACTTTATTTTTAAGTGGAGTTCTTTTTATTTGCTCATTAAACTGTTTTAAATTTTGTCTTGTGCTTTTTAAAGTTGGGCCTGGAGAAATTGCATTCACCCTGATATTTGGGGCAAGAGATAAAGCTTGATTTTTAGTAAAGGCATAAAGTCCAACTTTGCTTATGGTGTATGATAAAAAGTATGGTGTAATATTTGTAACCCTTTGATCCAGCATATTTATGATAGAACCTTTTTTTTTTCCCAAATTTTTAATAAAATATTTTGAGAGTAATATAGGAGCTTTTAAGTTTATATTGATATGATCATCAAAACTTTTTTCTGATAAGTTATTTAAATTATCAAATTCAAAAAGTGATGCATTATTTATTAAAAGTTGAATATTTTTTGCCCTCTTTATTACATCATCAAAAAAGCCCTTAATTTTAGATGTCTTATTGAGATCTAAAGGTATTGAAAAAGCTTCAACTCCAATATTTTTTATTTCTTTGACTAATTTTTGGGCATCAGTTTTTGAATTATTAAAATGAACTACTATATTATAACCTTGGTTGGCAAGATTAATAGCGATAGATCTGCCTATTCTTTTAGAGGCCCCAGTAATAAGCGCTGTTTTAGACATTAAACACCAATATCTTTTTTTTCTAATTTACTTATCTCATCTCTTATTTCGGCAGCTTTTTCAAAGTTTAGCTCTTCAGCAAACCTTAGCATATCTTTTTTTAATTCAGAAATATGAATTTTGAGATTATTACCAACAAGTTGTTTTTTGTTAGATTTTGTTTTAGGATTACTACGATATTCTTTTTCTACTTCAATTATTTTTCTTGATGTGGTTTTTGGAGTAATCCCATTTAATTTGTTATAATTAATTTGTTTTTTTCTTCTTCTATCTGTTTCTTGTATGGTTTCTTCAATAGACCTTGTCATTCTATCCGCATAAAGAATCACTTCTCCATCAAGATTCCTCGCGGCGCGTCCAACAGTCTGGATTAACGAAACTTTGGATCTCAAAAAACCCTCCTTGTCTGCATCCAACACTGCCACAAGTCCACATTCAGGTATGTCTAATCCTTCTCTTAAAAGATTAATACCAATCAATACATCAAAGGCCCCTGTTCGTAAATCTTTTATAATCTCCATCCTTTCAATTGTGTCAATATCAGAATGCATATACTTTGCTAAAACATTAGATTCATTCATATATTCGGTCAAATCCTCAGCCATCCTTTTAGTTAATGTGGTTACAAGAACTCTTAATTTATTTTTAATTTTTTTTTTACATTCCTCAATTAAGTCTTCCACTTGATTTTTAGCAGGTCTTATAACACATTTTGGTTCTATTAAACCTGTAGGCCTTACAACTTGTTCTACAAAAGCACCCTGAGTTTTATTCAGTTCCCAAGTTCCTGGAGTGGCAGAAACATATATAGTTTGGCCCTTAAATTTTTCCCACTCTTCAAACATCAAAGGTCTATTGTCTTTGCATGACGGTAATCTAAAACCATGCTCAGACAATGTTGATTTTCTGGATCTATCACCTTTGAACATAGCACCAATTTGAGGAATAGTTACATGTGATTCATCAATGAATATAATTGTATTTTCGGGTAGATATTCGAATAAAGTCGGTGGTGGTTGTCCTTTTTTTCTTCCAGTCAAATGACGAGAATAATTTTCAATTCCAGAACAGGAGCCGGTAGCAATCATCATTTCTAAATCAAATTGAGTTCTCTGTTCAATTCTCTGACATTCAATGAGTTGTTTACTTTTTTCAAAAAATTTTATTCTTTCTTTTAATTCGGATTTAATAGTCTGAATTGCTTTATTAAGAGATGGTTTTGGAGTTACATAATGACTGTTGGCATAAACAGTTATATTTTGAAGTTGTTCATGAACTTGACCAGTAAGTGGATCAAACTCATTGATTTCTTCAATAAAATCTGAAAAAAAAGAAATTCTCCAGGCTCTATCTTCTAGATGAGCAGGAAATATTTCTAAAACATCGCCTCTATTTCTAAAAGTACCCCTAACAAAATTTTGGTCATTCCTTTTATACTGAAGTTCAACAAGTTTGAGTTTTATTTTCTCCAGATCAAAATTTTTATTTTTTTCTATTTTAAAAGTCATCTCCGAATATGAATCAACAGAGCCAATTCCATATATACATGAGACACTAGCAACAATAATAGTATCATTTCTTTCTAAAATAGCGCGAGTTGCTGCATGTCTCATTCTATCAATTTGCTCGTTGATTGCAGATTCTTTCTCTATGTATGTATCTGATCTGGGTATATAAGCTTCCGGGGTATAGTAATCGTAGTATGATACAAAGTATTCAACACGATTATCAGGAAAAAAATTTTTCATTTCACTATATAATTGCGCTGCTAGTATTTTGTTTGGTGCAAAAATTAAGGCAGGTCGTTGTAATTTGTTTATTACGTTAGCCATCGTGAAAGTTTTCCCAGAACCTGTCACACCTAAAAGTACCTGATCCATTTTTTTATTAGTTAAACCCTTGCATAACTGTTTTATGGCTTGAGGTTGATCTCCTGCAGGTTCAAAATCACTTTTGATACAAAAATCTTTTGCATAATTATTATTAAAAAGTTTCTTTTTTTGTAAATTTACTTTCATTTCTAACAACATTATATAAAACTTATTATATAATTAAAAAATCACTTTTTTAAATTTTTATTTTTGATTAGATATTATATGTCATTTTTTTCCGAAAAATTGAATAAATTTAAACCCTCATTAACTGTTAAAATTAGTCAGAAAGCAAGAGAACTTAAAAGAGTTGGAAAAGAGATTGTCAGTTTAAGTTCGGGAGAACCTGATTTTGATACACCATTACACATAAAACAAAAAGCTATAAGCGCAATTAACGAGGGATTTACTAAGTATACAGCAGTAGACGGGGTAATCAGCTTAAAAGAAGCTATTGTAGAAAAGTTTAAAATTGATAATTTAATTGAATACAATACTGAGCAAATAACTGTCGGTGTTGGGGGAAAGCACGTAATTTATAATTTATTCATGTCAACTCTAAATACAAATGATGAAGTAATAATTCCCTCACCATATTGGGTTTCTTATCCTGAAATCGTTTCACTATGTGGAGGAAAGCCGATAATTATTGAAACAAATGAAGATGAAAATTTTAAAATTTCAGCAAATAAACTAGAAAAAGCAATTAATAAAAATACCAAATGGGTCATAGTAAATTCTCCTTCAAATCCTACAGGTTCAGTTTATACAAAAACAGAGTTATCGGAAATTGCAAAGGTATTAATGAAACATGAAAATGTCTGGATACTTTCTGATGATATATATGAGCATATCATATATGATGATTATGAGTTTTACAACATAATCAATGTAGAACCATCGCTGTATGAAAGAAGTTTTATAGTTAATGGTGTTTCAAAAGCATATTCCATGACAGGATGGCGGATTGGTTATGGAGCTGGATCTAAAGAATTGATAAACTGTATGTCAAAAATTCAGTCACAAAGTACCACTAATCCCTCATCAATTAGTCAAATGGCTGCTATTGCAGCTCTTTCATCGAATAAAGAATTTTTAAAAGACTGGATTGATCAATTTACAAAAAGAAGAGAGTTTGTTTTCAATTCTTTTAATCAAATCAAAGGACTTAAGTGTTTAAAACCTAAAGGTGCTTTTTATTTATTTGTTTCATGTCAGGGATTATTATCAAAAAAAAGAAAAAATGGTCAGGAAATTAAATCTGATCTCGACTTTGCTGATTATCTTTTAGAACAGGCAGGTGTGGCAGTTGTTCCTGGTGTAGCATTTGGGAAATCTCCATATTTTAGAATTTCTTATGCCTCTTCTATGAAGCAACTTGACTTTGCAATTAAGAAGATTAAAGAAGCAGTAAGCCATTTAGAATAATGAAAATTTTGATTTATGGAGTTGGTGGAATCGGTGGTTATCTAGGTTCTTTACTACTGAAAACAAATTACGAGATTACTTTTCTGTCAAGGCACGATAAATATGAATCCCTAAAAAAAAAGGGTATCGTCTTAAGAAGTGATGTGCATAACTTGAAATTTGAAAAAATAAATGTAAAAGATTCGTTATCAAATGGCGAGGCGTATGATTTTGTTATTTTAGCTGTAAAACTCTATGATTTTGAATCAGCTTTAGAAGAAATTAGAAACAAATTAAATAAAGATATCATAATTTTACCATTTCAAAATGGTGTTTATTCAGAAGAGAAAATTTTAAAGTTTTTTGGGAAGTTAAATACTTACGGAGCAGTTGCTCAAATTTCATGTTTTTTAAACCCAAACTTTGAAGTCGTTCACATTGGTAAGTTGGCCACTTTTTTTGTTGGTGGATATGTAACCAACAACATTAACGATAAATTAAAAAATTTTGTACAAGATGCAAGAAAAATAGGACTAGACTTAAGATTAACTGATAATATTTCTGCAAAATTATGGGAGAAATTTATATTTCTATCAGCCTACAGTGGTATAACTACTCTTACTTCAAAGACAATCGGAGAGATATTTGATGATAGTAAATTGGAGAAAATGTTTATCAAAGCTATGACAGAAACTTACGAAGTTTCAAAGAGATTTAAAATTAAATTCAAGAATGATCCAGTAGAAGTTTGGAAAACAAAAATAAAAAATATGCCATACCAAATGACATCTTCAATGTATTTAGATTTCACAAATAAAAAAAAACTTGAATTAAATTGGTTGTCAGGATTTGTTGTTTCTTATGCTCGTGAAAATAAATTGAAATGTTATACACATGAAAAAATTTTAGACGGAATTTTATCTAAATAACATTGATTTCATTGAGATAATTTTCTGCTTCAATCGCACTCATACAACCCATGCCCGCAGCCGTAACAGCTTGTCTGTATATTTTGTCTGTCACGTCACCAGCAGCAAAGACTCCCTTTACTTTTGTTTTTGTAGAGTTGTTTTCTGTAAAAATATATCCCTCTGAGTCCATTGGTAATAGGTCCCGAAAAATTTCAGTTGCAGGACTATGACCAATAGCAACAAAAAGACCGTCTAGTTCAATATAACTTTCCTTTTTTTCCCTCAAGACTTTAATTTTTTTCAGTATTTTTGGTGAATCTTCACCATCAATTGCAATCACATTTGAGTTCCAAATAACCTCTATATTTTTTTTTTTAAATAATCTGTCTTGTAAAATTTTCTCTGCTCTAAACTTATCTCTTCTGTGAATTATTGTTACTTTTTTACATATATTTGACAAAAATATAGCCTCTTCAAGCGCAGTATTTCCTCCACCAATTACTGCAACATTTCTATTTTTATAAAAAAAACCATCACATGTTGCGCAAGCTGACACACCAAACCCAGTAAACTTTTCTTCGCCTGGTATTCCTAACCATTTAGCCTTTGCACCAGTTGAAATTATAATACTGTAAGTTTTTATAATTCTTCCTTTTTCTGTGTGAGCTTCATATGGATATTTTTTTAAAACTAAATTTGTTACTCTATCATAATCTATGATCGTGCCAACTGATTGCGCTTGTTTTTTCATCTGATCCATCAACCATGGCCCTTCAACTGGTTTTTCAAAACCAGGAAAATTTTCAACATCATTAGTGATCATTAATTGCCCTCCTGGTTCAAGGCCAGTTAGGAGTAGGGGAGACAATCCTGAGCGAGCTGCATAAATTGCTGCTGTATATCCTGCAGGACCTGAACCAATTATTGTAACATTTTGAATATCAGACATTTAAATAAATTTTATTGACATAATTTGATATTCCTTCACTCCGTTAGGAGTTTGCACTTCGATATAATCATTAATTTTCTTATTAATCATTGCTTTGCATAATGGGGCATTAACTGAAATCATCTTTTTTTCTATATCTGCCTCATCAACCCCAACAATTTTATAGGATAAGACTTTTTCACTTTCTAATTCAATCAGCTCAACAGTAGCGCCAAAAATTACTTTTGAACTGTCAAGTTTATCTAGTTCAATGACATGAGCTCTGCTAATTTTTGATTCTAGGTCTCCAATTTTACCCTCGATGAAACTTTGTTTTTCTCTAGCCGCATGATATTCAGCATTTTCAGACAGATCCCCATGCTCTCTTGCTTCAGCAATCGCTTTAATAATATTGGGCCTTTGAATAATCTTAAGATTTTCTAGCTCAGATTTTAATTTTTTATAACCATCAGGAGTCATGGGATACTTTTCTGTCATAATCTAATTCCAAAATTATTTAAATTTTTATTATAGTAAAAAAAAATTGATATTTCTATTATTTATAATATTCATGGAGTGACTTAACATCAAGAGGTTGATTAAGCATTACATTGATTCCTGAAATAGCAAGTTTTGCTGCTGAAATAGTTGTAAAATAAGGTATTTTATTTTTAATAGCAGAAATTCTTATAGAATGGCTGTCCTTTACAGACTTAGGATCTTGAGTTGTATTAAAAATTAAACTTATTTTTTTATCATTAATCAAATCAACAATATGAGGATGACCCTGTCTTACTTTATTCACAGTTTGAATTTCAATACAGTATTTTCTTAGGAAATTTGCTGTTCCAGAAGTTCCAAAAAGTTTAAAACCTAATTTACTAAGCATCTGCGACATTAAAATTATATTCTCTTTATCGTTATCTTTAACGGATATAAAAACATTTCCGCTCTTTGGAAGTCTATTTCCAGACGCAATTTGGGATTTAACGAAAGCCATTGGAAAATTTTTGTCAATTCCCATAACCTCTCCTGTAGATTTCATTTCAGGTCCTAAAATTGTGTCTTCATCAGGGAATCTATCAAAAGGAAATACTGATTCTTTTACACTTACATATTCTGTGGATTTATCAATTAATTTAAACTTTTTTAATTTAATACCTGCCATTAGTTTGGTTGCAATTTTAGCTATGGGAATACCTTTTGCTTTAGCAATGAATGGAACTGTTCTGCTAGCTCTAGGATTAACTTCAATTAAAAAAATTGAATTATCCTTGACCGCAAATTGAATATTAATAAGACCTTTGATTTTTAATTTCTTTGCGATTCTTGTCGTAATAAGTTTTATTTCTTTAATGATATTGTGATCTATATTTTGCGGAGGTAGCGAACAGGCAGAATCGCCTGAATGAATGCCAGCCTCCTCAATGTGCTCAAGAATTCCTGCTATATATACATCCTTTCCGTCTGATAAAGCGTCAACATCGATTTCTTTTGCATCATTTAAAAATTTATCAATTAATATATTTGATGTAGATTCCACATTCTCTGAGAAAAAATAACTTTCTAGCTCACCAGAGTTGTATACGATTTTCATAGCCCTTCCTCCTAAAACGTAAGAGGGTCTAATTACTACAGGAAACTTAATTTTATTAATAATTTTTTTTGCTTCTTTATAACTATTCACTATATAATTTTCTGGCTGATTAAGAGATAGCTCATTTATTAATGACTTAAATTTTTCTCTATTTTCAGCTAAGTCTATAGAATTGAATGAAGTTCCTAATATTTTTATATTGTTTTTGACTAGAGCTTTCGAAAGTTTTAAAGGTGTTTGACCACCAAGTTGAACAATGACACCAAGTAATTTACCTTTACTGTTTTCAGCATTACAGATCGATATTACAGATTCATGATCAAGTGGCTCAAAATAAAGTCTATCAGAAATATCAAAATCAGTAGAGACAGTCTCAGGATTACAATTAATCATAATAGACTCAATGTTTAACTCTTTAAGCGCAAAAGCAGCATGAACACAACAATAGTCAAATTCAATACCTTGTCCAATTCTGTTCGGACCTCCTCCCAAGATTATAACTTTTTTTCTTTTGCTTATTTGAGTTTCATTCTCAAATTGAGGCGATGAATCTACGTTAGAAAAAGAAGAATACATATATGGTGTTTTTGAAGGAAACTCAGCTGAACAGGTGTCAATTGTTTTAAAACAAATATGGAATTTATTACTTTTTTTTAAATTTTCAATACTGTTTAGAGTAGTATTACTTAACTGAGAAATTCGTTTGTCTGAGAAGCCATTCTCTTTACAATGTTTGTAAGTTTCAAAATCTATGTTTTGATTTATAATTTCTTCTTCTAATTGAATTATTTCAAAAAATTGTTGAACAAACCATTCATCATAATTTGTAATTTTGCATATTTCCTTGACAGTAATTTTTTTTCTTAAACACTCTGCAATTAATAAAAATTTGTAGGGAATTTCTTTCTTCAATAATTTAAGTAAATCTTGTTTATTCTTTTTAAACTCTTTTGGAACTTCAAAACCGCAAAAACCAATTTCAAGACTTCTTATTGCTTTTTGAAAAGATTCTTTGAAATTCCTTCCTATCGACATACACTCCCCTATAGATTTCATTGCTGTACCAAGAATTGCATCTGTCTGATTAAATTTTTCAAAAGTAAACCTTGGAATTTTTGTTACAATGTAATCTATTGTAGGTTCAAATGAAGCTGGAATAACTTCAGTTATATCATTTCTTAACTCATCTAAAGTATATCCAATAGCCAACTTAGCGGCAACTCTAGCAATTGGAAATCCTGTTGCTTTTGATGCTAGTGCAGATGATCTAGATACTCTAGGATTCATTTCAATAACTATATTTTTACCTGTTTTTGGATTTATAGCAAACTGTACATTAGAGCCCCCAGTTTCTACTCCTATTTCCTTTAACACATTTATAGAATCAATTCTCATTTTTTGATATTCTTTATCTGTTAAGGTCAGAGCTGGAGCAACCGTAGCAGAATCACCGGTATGAACTCCCATAGGATCGATGTTTTCAATAGAGCAAACAATTATACAGTTATCATTTTTATCTCTTACTACTTCCATTTCATACTCTTTCCAACCAATAACAGATTCTTCAATTAATACTTCATTGATTGGAGACAGTGACAAGCCCTTATTTAAAATTTCTATAAATTTTTTTTTATTTTTTGCGACTCCTCCACCTGCTCCTCCAAGTGTAAAAGAAGGTCTAAGTATTATTGGAAAACTAATTTTCTTTAATGCATGTAATCCTTGAGAAATATTTTTAACTATTGTTCCTCTCGGTGTTTCTAAACCAATTTTTCTCATTGACTTTTTAAATAGTTGCCTGTTCTCAGCCTTTTCTATAACTTCTTTTGTAGCGCCTATTAATTCAACATTGTATTTTGCTAAGATTTGTTTTTCTTCCAGTTCAATTGATATATTCAGTGCGGTTTGTCCTCCCATAGTTGAGAGTAAAGCATCTGGTTTTTCCTTTTTTATTATTTTTTCAATAGATTCGACTGTTATTGGTTCAATATATGTGGAATCAGCCATGTCTGGATCAGTCATAATAGTGGCTGGGTTACTATTCACAAGTATAACTTTTAAACCCTCTTCTTTAAGAGCCTTACATGCTTGAGCTCCTGAATAATCAAATTCACATGCTTGTCCTATAATTATAGGTCCCGCACCAATAATTAAAATTGAATTTAAATCATCTCTTTTGGGCATATTTTTTTACTTCTTCATTGAAATTATCAAATAAGTACTTGCTATCATGTGGTCCTGGAGATGCTTCAGGATGAAACTGCACAGAAAAAAAAGGTTTATTTTTACACTTTATTCCAGCAATTGTACCATCAAAAAGAGACCTATGTGTCACGACTATTTTATTAGGAAGATTTTTATTACTTACAACAAAACCATGATTTTGTACTGTAATTTCAACTCTTTGAGTATTAATTGATTTGATCGGATGATTAGCTCCTCTATGGCCGTGATGCATTTTTTCAGTTTGAGCTCCTAATGCAAGAGCTAAAATTTGATGACCTAAACAAATACCAAATATTGGGATTTTTTTATTTGTAATTTTTGAAAGGCTATTTCTAATTTTTAAATATGTCGCTTTCGGATCACCTGGTCCATTCGATAAAAAAATTCCAATTGGATTAAGCTTCAAGATTATTTCAAAATCGTAATTCAGAGGAAAAACTAAAATATCAACATTATTTTTTTCTAAAAGATTTAGAATATTTTTCTTAATTCCGAAATCAATTACTGCTATAAACTTTTTATTTCTTAGTTGTGAAATATCATTAACTGTTTTTTTAACATTTTTGGACCATTTATAGATTTTTTTTGTTGATATTTTTTTAGCTAAATCCTGAGACTTCATGGATGGAAATTTTTTAAGCTGCAATTTTAGTTTCTTTAAATTAAATTTAGCATCATCCGAATAATGAATTAAACTTTTTAATGCCCCTTCGTTTCTTATAATTTTTGTTAAACTTCTTGTGTCTATTCCAGAAATACAAGTTTTTTTATTTTTTTTCATCCATAGATCAAAAAAAATCTCTGATCTGAAATTAGAGGCAGGCGTTATAGAATTATTTACCACACAACCTGAAGAATAAATTTTTTCACTTTCATTGTCATATTTATTTGTACCAACAATTCCAATATGAGGAAAAGTAAACGTTATTATTTGATCCATATAAGAGGGATCTGTTAAAATTTCTTGGTAACCAGTGATTGAAGTATTAAAGCAAATTTCACCTACAGTGGTTCCTTGAAGTCCAAAACCATAGCCGTAAAAAGTTCCACCATTCTCTAAAATTAGAACTGCATTTCTTTTTAATTTTATTGAATTTTTTTTTTTCATTAAACATTTCAATTAAACATTCATTTTAATAAAATTCAAGTGCAGTTTTTCAAATTATAAAAACTTGATTAATTTTTTTTAAAGTGTAATAAAAAAATAGTTATTATGAGAAATTTATGAGTGACTTAAGAGAAAAATTTAAAAATTTTCTAGATTTTAATATTAAAAAACAAGATGATATTGCAATATCTACGACTAGACTTATCCTAGCAGCAGTAAAAGATAGAGACATAGAGTATCGTTCAAAGAATGAAGAAAATCATATTTCTGATTCAGAAATTTTAAATCTTTTACAAAATATGGTTAAACAAAGAAAAGAAAGTGTAAAAATCTATCAAGAAGCAAATAGAATTGATTTAAAAGAAAGAGAGCAAAAAGAAATTGAAATTATTGAAACTTTCTTGCCAAAACAGATAGGTGAAAAAGAATTAAATGAAATAATCAAAGAATTATGTATTGAGATTGATGCAACTGGCATAAAGGATCTCGGAAAACTAATAAATATCTTGAAAGATAAATATCCTGGACAATTAGATCTAAAAAAGGTTGCCATTCTTGCAAAAGAAAAATTGTCTAAGCAATGACATCAGCTGAAGAAATTATTAATCATTTTAATAACAAAGCAAAATTATCTGAATTCTTAAGTCAATTCTTGGAATTAAAAAATCGAGGCAATTCACATATTGCCATTTGTCCATTCCATAAAGAAAAAACTCCCTCTTTCACTGTAAGTGATGATAAGGGTCTTTATTATTGTTTTGGTTGTGGAGAAGGGGGAAATGTATTTAACTTTGTTTCAAAGTATAAAAATCTTACTGCGAAAGAGAGTTTAAAATTTATTTGTGATTATGTAGGCATACCAATGACCGAAAATAATTCGTTCGCTAAAGATAATAATAAAAAAAAAATTATCGAAATAAATAAAGTTATCAATGACTTTTTTAAAGATTCTTTATCAAACAACAAAATTATTCTTCAATATTTAGAAGATAGGAAAATAAAAAAGAGTTCAATACAAAAATTTTCCATTGGTTTTTGTATGTCTAGAATTGAGCCCTTAAAAAAATATTGTGAGCAATATGGTTATTTTGCAGAAGATCTGCTTGAAGTAGGAATTTTAATTAAATCATCAAAAGATAATTCCTTGTTTAATAGGTTTGGAAACAGAATTACTTTTCCAATTTACAATAATTTAAAAGAAATTATTGGATTTGGAGGAAGAACAACGAATAACTCTAAGATAAAGTATATAAATTCCCAAGAAAATGAAATTTTTAAAAAAGGGGATGGTTTATATGGGATGACTCAGAATTTGAATAATATAAAAGCAGAGAATCAAGTCATTTTAGTTGAGGGTTATCTTGATGTTATTTCTCTTGATTCAAATGAAATTACAACCTCTGTTGCGGCGCTTGGAACAGCTGTTTCTGAAAATCAAATTTTAAAGTTATGGAACCATTTAAATACCCCAATAGTTTGTTTTGACGGAGATGAAGCGGGAAGAAAAGCGATGAAAAATCTCACAGGAAGAGTTTTAAAAATATTAAAACCAGGCAAATCAATAAAATTTATTAATTTACCTGATAATACTGATCCTGACGATTACATTAAAAGTTTTGGAAAAGAATCATTTTGTAGACTACTGGAAGGCTCAATCCCCCTATCAGAATTCATCTGGGAGGAAATTAAAAATAAACATGAAATATTTACGCCAGAAAATATTGCTTTGATTGATAAAGATATTAAAATTATTTGTAATAAGATTGAGGATAGAAATGTTGCGAGCGAATATTACAGGTTTTTAAAAAAAAAGAAAAATGATTTTTTTAGGAATGTTGATAATACTAATTTTTATAAAAAAAATGATACAACAAAGTTAAAAAATTTTAATGAGATTAAAGATATAAATGAAATTATTTTGATTTCGATTTTAATATTTAACTCCAAAATAATGTTAGACTCTTTAGAAGATATTGCTTCTTTGAAATTTAAAGACTTAAAGCTTCAAGAGAAAAAGGAAATAATCATAAAAAAAATTATTAATAGTCAGGACTTAAAAGATTTTGAATTAACAAATCATTTTTTAGACTATTTTTCAGAACAAAAAAAATTGTTCGAAAAAGTAAAGTTAGATCATTTTAAAGATCTAAATAATAATGAAAAAAAAGAATTAGTTAAGAATATTCTTAAAAATCTGCAGTTACCCGCTTTAATTGCAGAGAGAGATTTATTAAAAAAAGAAATGATAGAAAATATAAAAAATATTGATATGCCTTTTTTGTTAAAGAAGTACCATAAACTAAATAAAGAAATTAATTCCATTAAAAAACGAGAAATTTAAAAATGTTCATATTACGTTAATAATTTAGAGTTTAATAATTACATTGTTTTTTTTATTGGATTACCAATATCTTTAAGATAACTCCTAACTTTAAATTATAAATGGCAGAAAACAAAAATAAGAAGTTAATAAGAAAGTCTATTATTGAGCAACCTATAATAGATCAATCAAATGAATTAATGAAAAAGCTTTTAGCTAAAGGTAAAAGAAAAGGTTTTTTGGGCTTAACTGAGATTGAGAGGCTACTTGCTAAAGAGTCATCTGAGACAATTGAAGAATTTCAGTCAAAAATTTCCTCTTTAGGAATCCAGATTCACGAAATAGATGATGAAATTGAGAATGATGATGAAACTAAACTAATGTCTTCTGGATATAAAGAAGAAGATCCTGGAAAAACTGACGATCCTGTCAGGATGTATCTTAAAGAGATGGGAAATGTTGAACTACTTTCTAGAGAAGGTGAAATCAAGATCGCAAAAAGAATCGAAGAGGGTAAAAAAACAACTATAGAAGCCTTTTCTAGCTGTTTTATTTCTATGCAATACATAGATAATTTTTTTGCATCATACTCAAAAGATCAGAGACCATTAAGAGATTTAATAGATTTGGATTCAACATATAGATCAATAAGTGGTGATGATGAGGAGCCAGTATTCATTAATGAAAATACAAAAGAAAACAAAGAAATTTTTGAACATAATGTTGAAAATGAAATAGATGAAGACTCTGATTTTACTTCTGATTCAGATGATGAGAATTCTGAAGAAGTGTCTGAGCTTTCCATCTTAGAAAAAGAGGAAAATCTTAGACCTATTATTTCTGACAAACTTGAAAAATTCTCAAAAAAATTTAGAGAACTCAAAACTCTTCAAAAAAAATACGTTGAATCAATGTTTACTAATAAAAAGTTGGATAAGAAAGTCTTTGGAAAATATCAAAAATTAAAGAAGATTGTTTCAGAGAAAATTCAGACCCTCTACATCAATCAAACTAGAATTGACGAAATAGTCGAACAATTATCACAGTATAGTAAAAGAATTTCTATATCACAAATCAAGTTACTTAACATTGCTAAAAAATTAAGGATAAAAGATGATGAATTTAATAATGAATTTGCGTGTAATATTCTAAATAAATCTTGGCTTAAAAACTTGTCTAGAAGAAAGAAAAAGAATTGGGTTCAATTTAGTAAAAAGGATGAAGTTTCCCAACTCTTTGACTCCATTCACGCAATTAGCGAAAACACATTAATGAGCATCGAAGAAATTAAAGACGTTTCAAAATCAGTTAGTAAAGGTGTTAAAGAATCTAATTGTGCTAAAAAAGAAATGATAGAAGCTAACTTAAGGCTTGTAATTTCTATAGCAAAAAAATACACAAATAGAGGACTTCAGTTTTTAGATTTAATACAGGAAGGAAATATTGGTTTAATGAAAGCTGTTGATAAATTCGAATATAGGAGAGGGTATAAATTTTCTACCTATGCAACCTGGTGGATTAGACAAGCAATTACAAGATCTATTGCTGACCAAGCTAGAACTATCAGAATTCCAGTTCATATGATAGAGACAATCAGTAAGCTTGTTAGAGTTTCCAGGCAGTTATTAAATGAAAATGGTGTCGAGCCTCAACCTGAAGAGCTAGCCAGCAGACTTGGTATGCCATTAGAGAAAGTTAGGAAAGTCCTGAAAATAGCAAAAGAGCCAATAAGTTTAGAAACTCCTGTCGGTGATGAAGACGACAGTCATCTTGGTGATTTCATTGAAGACAAAAATATTAAACTTCCCTTAGATGCAGCGATTCAAAATAATCTTCGCGAGGCTACGACTAATGTTTTATCTACATTAACTCCTAGAGAGGAAAGGGTTTTAAGAATGAGGTTTGGAATTGGTATGAATACTGATCATACTCTTGAAGAAGTAGGACAGCAATTTTCAGTTACTAGAGAAAGAATAAGGCAAATTGAAGCTAAAGGTTTAAGAAAACTAAAGCATCCGAGCAGGTCCAGAAAGCTCAGAAGTTTCCTTGATAATTAAATATATTTTTTTTTCAAAACTTATAATTAACAATTACTTATTTTAAGCTAAGTTTTTTTTTGCTAAAATATTTATTAATTGTTAAATATAAAAAATAAATATATTAGGCCCGTAGTTCAGTTGGTTAGAACGCACCGCTCATAACGGTGTTGTCGTAGGTTCGAGTCCTACCGGGCCTACCATTGAATAAATATATTTACGAGGATACTATTTTTTTTTTCATTTGTTCAATCAAGCCTAAAACACCTCTAGGATGATTTTTTATAACTGAAGCAAATTCCGCTCTTTGTGTAACTAACATGCTAACACCGTCAATATTTACGTCTAAGATCTTAAAAATGTTATTTTTTGAGATGTACAATCTCCAATCAAGTGATAAAGATGAAATGTTTTTTGATACAAGATTCATATTTACAATATACATATTATTTGAAAATTTAGAATTTGTTGTTTTAAATTCACCCACCCAACCTTTGAACTTAGGGGCGTACACTTTAACTAAATACGTTTGAAAGGACTTAGTAAATTCTTCTTGAGTTTTCTTATCGATTTTTGACCAATATCTTCCAAGAACAAACCTTGAAATATAAGTATTATCAAATGCCCTATTATAAAGTTTAGTGAAATTTTTTTCCCTTTGTAAGTCTGATATACTTGAGTTAGCTACATCTTTAAGTACCTGCTGTCCAAGTTCCTCAATAAATAGTCTGCTTTTTTTAATATTATCATTTGAGCTTAATGAAAATGGTAATAAACAAATAATGAAAAAAAAACTTATTGTTTTCAACATATCAATTAGTTAACAATTTAGTGTTGGGTTCATTGTAATCAGGATAATTAGATGATGGGACAGCCTTTTTTGGATATTTTTGGATATTTTCTAAATTCTCTTGATTAGAGAAAGGAATCATTATTTCCAGACTATCTTCATATGAAGGGATGTCTCCGTAATCTGGCATACTAAAATTTATTTTTTTTTTTTCTACGTTTCCGTTATTAATATCTTGTTGTCTTTTTTGTCTATATAAGCTTCGCATTGTTGCATAAAAATCTAGGGATGTGCTTTCAATATCGTCAACGTACCCTAGGTATTTTGCACGTTGATCAGCTCCGCTTACTACCGGTTGTGGTAATCTGGTTTCAAAACCAAAATTATTCATCCTGAAAACAAAGGTTAATGGGTTAAATATAGTGTCAACACCTCTACCGACTGCATCTCTAATATTTGACGGTCCGAATATAGGAAGCATTGTATAGGGGCCTTCTGGTAACCCCCAAATTGCTAGTGTTTGACCAAAATCTTCATTTCTTTTTTCAATTTCAAACATGTCGCTGCTTGCAACATCATACATTCCACCAAGCCCAAGCGTTAGATTTATGATAAATCTACTTAATGTAATTCTCACACCCTCAATATCAAATTGGAGAATCGCGTTTGCAATATCAAGAGGACTTTCGGCAGTTTCAGCGAGGTTTGCTAAATTTTCCCTTGGAAAATCGGGTAAGGTTTTCCAACCTCTTGCTACTGGTTTAAAAATATACTCATCAAGATTATTATTAAAACTAAAAACTGATCTGTTTAGCCCTTCATAAGGATCATTTATATTTTCGATACTTAATTCATCATTTTTTGTTGCGCAACCGGAAACGAAAAGAAAAATTATGTAAATCAAAAAAAATTTAATTATTAAAAACTTATTATATTGTTTCATCTTTAAACCATATAAATAAATATATACTCATAATATATAAAAAAATTATTAAAGTATAAAAAAAAAACATTATTTTATATTTTTTTTGACTTTAATCTATCATTTTATATTTTTCTGAGCTAATTTGTCAAAATGTTAAGTAATTATAAAAATTTAAAAGTTTCTTTCGAATTTTTTCCACCAAAAAGTGAGAAAATGGAACAATCTTTATGGCATACATTCAAGAGATTAGAACCTCTTAAACCTCAATTTGTCTCCGTAACCTACGGGGCTATGGGTTCAACTAGAAAAAGAACTCATGAATTAGTTTCAAAAATTAAAAAAGAATCAAAAATACAACCTGCCGCACACCTTACATGTGTAAATTCGACTAAAGAGGAACTAATAGATATTGCAGACACATATTGGAATGAGGGTATCAAGCATATTGTAGCACTAAGAGGTGATAGAGTTTTAGAAAACGGTAATTCAATTAATGACCAACTCAACTATGCTACAGATTTGATAAAAATTCTAAAAAGTAGAAACGATTTTGAAATTACAGTTTCTGCTTACCCTGAGGGTCATCCAGAATCAGACACTACTGAAAAAGACTATGATGTTTTGAAAAGAAAGATCGATTTAGGAGCTACAAGAGGGATTTCTCAGTTTTTTTTAGATACAGATATTTATTTAAAGTTTTTAGAAAATATTAGAAAGAGAAATATTAATATACCAATAATTCCAGGTATATTACCTGTTACGAATTGTAAAAAAACCATTGAATTTTCCAACTCTATGAATTGTAATATACCAAATTGGTTAAAAAATATGTTTATTGGATTAGATTCTGATCCTGAAACGAGAAAATTAGTTGCAGCAACTATCGCAGCCGAACAATGTATGCGACTTTTAAAAGAAGGAATTAAAGAATTTCATTTTTATACTTTGAATAGAGCCGATTTAACCTTTGCTATCTGTCATATTTTAGGAATCAGGACCTTACAGGATTAGTTTAATGATTGATAAAATATTGAAAAATCTTCTTGAGCATAAAATTTTAATACTTGATGGAGCTATGGGTACAATGATTCAAAAACATAGTCTTACAGAGAATGATTTTAGGGGGAATGAATTTCGAAATATAAATAAATTAGTTAAAGGTAATAATGATTTGTTAAATATTACTCAGCCAAATTTAATTAGAGATATTCATAAAAAATATCTTGAAGCAGGAGCTGATATTATCGAGACAAATACTTTTAATTCTACAAAAGTCTCTCAGTCTGACTACAAACTTGAGGATAGTGCTTATGACCTAAATTTTACAGGCGCAAAAATTGCTAGAGAGGTGACTGATAAATTTATGATTGATAATCCAAAAGAAAAAAGATTTGTTGCCGGAATTTTGGGTCCCACTAGTAGAACTTGTTCTATGTCTCCTGATGTAAATGATCCAGGATTTAGAAATATAAATTTCGACGAGCTAAAATCAGATTATTATTCTTGCATTGATGCCTTAATTCAAGGAGGAGTAGATATTATTTTTGTTGAGACAATTTTTGATACTCTGAATGCTAAAGCAGCCTTAATTGCGATAAAGGAGTACGAGAAAAAAAATAAAAAAAAAATCCCACTTATGCTTTCTGTTACAATTACAGATTTGTCAGGTAGAACTCTTTCAGGACAAACCCTAGAAGCGTTTTATTATTCTGTGATTTTTTCTAAACCTATTAGCATCGGTTTAAACTGCGCTCTTGGACCAAAAGAACTGGAACAGTATGTTGCTGAGTTATCAAGGATTTGCAAGGTATGCACTAGTGTTCATTCTAATGCGGGACTACCAAATGCATTTGGAGAGTACGATGAAACTCCAAAAAAAATGGCTTATTTTGCTGAAAATTGGGCAAATAATTCATATATAAATATAATAGGCGGTTGCTGTGGAACCACACCAACGCATATAAAAGCAATAAAAGATGCCGTTGAAAATATTAAACCAAGAAAAAAAGTCATATCAAAAGAAAAGTTTAGATTGACTGGATTAGAAACTTTTGAAATTTAAATTAAGAAAATAACATGATTAAGTCTAATTTTATAAATATTGGTGAAAGAACTAATGTAACAGGTTCTTTGAAGTTTAAAAAATTAATTTTAGACGGAAAATATAATGATGCAGTAGAGGTCGCAAGACAACAAGTTGATAATGGAGCTCAAATAATTGACATTAACATGGATGAAGGATTATTGGATTCAGAATTTGCAATGAAAAATTTTTTGAATTTACTCTCATCTGAACCTGGTATTGCAAAAGTTCCATTTATGATTGATTCTTCTAAATGGTCAGTAATAGAAACAGGTTTGAAATGTATTCAAGGTAAATGTGTTGTAAATTCAATAAGTCTTAAAGAGGGTGAAAGTGTTTTTGAAGAGCAAGCAGATATTGTAAAGTCTTACGGTGCTGCTGTAGTAATCATGGCTTTTGACGAAAATGGACAAGCCGACAACGTTGAGAGAAAATTTTCTATTTGTGAAAGAGCTTATAAGATACTAGTTGAGAGAATAAAATTCCCAAGCTCTGATATTATTTTTGATCCAAATATTTTTGCTGTTGCTACTGGTATGAAAGAGCATAACAATTATGCTAAGGATTTTTTTGAAGCGACTAGGCTTATTAAATCAGAATTACCTAATGCTAAGGTATCAGGTGGTCTGTCGAATGTTTCATTTAGTTTTAGGGGTAATAACCAAATTAGAGAAGCTATGCACTCATGTTTTTTGTATCATGCTATCAAGGCTGGTTTAGATATGGCAATTGTAAACGCAGGTCAGATAACAATATATGAGCAAATTCAAAAGGATCTGAAAATTGCGATTGAAAATGTATTATTCAATAAAAAAGAAGATGCAACTGAAGAGTTAATAAAAATTTCAGAAAAATATTCTGGTAAAGTAATAAAGAAAAAAAAGAAAGTATTATGGAGAAAAAAAACACCAGAAAAAAGAATAATTTACTCGCTTGTTAACGGAATCAATGATTATGTAAGTTCAGATACTGAGGAGTTAAGAAAAAAATATTCTAAACCTCTTGAGATTATTGAGGGTCCTCTTATGGACGGAATGAATGAGGTTGGAGATCTTTTTGGCTCTGGAAAAATGTTCTTACCACAAGTGGTTAAATCAGCTAGAGTAATGAAACAGTCAGTAGGTTACCTTCTTCCTTTTATGAAAGATAGTTCAGAAGAAAAAAAAAGTGTTAAAGGAAAAATTTTGTTAGCTACTGTTAAAGGTGATGTTCATGATATTGGAAAAAATATTGTTGGTGTAGTATTACAATGTAATAACTATGATGTAATCGATTTAGGTGTAATGGTTCCTGCTCAAAAAATTATAGACACTGCAATTGCGGAAAATGTAAATATAATAGGTTTGTCGGGATTAATTACCCCAAGTTTAGATGAAATGTGTTATGTAGCTAGCGAACTAAGTAAGCAAAAAATTAAAATACCTCTTATGATCGGTGGCGCGACAACTAGTAAGATACATACTGCCATTAAAATTTTTCCAGAGTATAGATACGGTGTAATTTATGTTCCAGATGCCTCAAAAGCTGTTGGTGTTGCTAGCAAATTAATTTCTCATAAAAATAGTTTGCCATTTAAGGATTTAATTAAAAAAGAGTATGATGAAATAAAAGCAAAATTCTACAAAAAAGATAAAGGAAAAGCAAAAGTATCCTTGGTAGAGTCAAGAAAAAATAAATATAAAATCGATTGGAAAAAATATAACATCGCAAAACCTGAGATTTTAGACGTCAAAATAATCAACAACATATCAACAGATGAAATCATTCCATATATCGATTGGAAGCCTTTTTTTGAATCATGGGAACTCTACGGAAAATTCCCAGATATTCTTGACGATAAAATTGTTGGCAAATCTGCAAGAGAACTTTGGAAAGATGCTCAAGCTATGTTAAGAAGAATTGAAAACGATAGTTTAACAAAACTACAAGCTGTTATTGGATTTTGGCCAGCAAATTCATCGGATGATGATATAGAAATTTATGAAGATGATAAAAGAGTAAAAATTAAAAAGAAGCTCTTTTTTCTCAGACAACAAATTAAAAGGCAAACAAACGGAAGAGCAAATTTTTGTTTATCCGACTTTGTCGCTCCTAAGGATTCAAAAATAAAAGATTATATTGGTGGTTTTGCAGTTACAGCTGGAAAAGGAATTGATAGGAATGCGAAATATTTCGAAGCAAAAAAAGATGATTACAATTCAATTTTAATTAAATCTTTGGGAGATAGATTAGCGGAAGGTTTAGCAGAAAAATTACATATGGATGTAAGGAAAAAATATTGGGGATATAATAAAAATGAACGATTAAATAATCAACAGCTAATAAATGAAGATTATTTGGGTATTAGGCCAGCTCCTGGATATCCAGCATGTCCAGATCATTCTGAAAAAGAAACCTTATTTGATCTATTAGAAATAGGAAAAAATCTGAAAATATCTCTAACTGAATCATATGCGATGTCACCAATGAGTTCAGTTTCTGGATTTTATTTTGCGAATCCAAATGCAAGTTATTTTGGAGTTGGTAAAATAAATAAAGATCAAATACAAGATTATGCTAGAAGAAAGAAAAAAGATTTAGCTTATGTTGAAAAGTGGTTGGGATCTAATTTAAGTTACTCACCAAAAAAAAATGTATAATATTCTTGTTCTATGATTGAGAAAGTTATTTTACCTGAAGCTGATTTTCTTCAAAGTTTAAATGAGCAACAAAAGGAGGCGGTTAACACTTTTGATGGTCCACTTCTAGTTTTGTCAGGGGCCGGGACCGGTAAAACAAAAGTATTAACATCTAGAATAGCAAATTTAATATTCTCAAGAATGGCGTCAACATCAGAAATTTTGGCTGTAACTTTTACTAATAAAGCTGCTTTTGAGATGAAGAATAGAGTTGAAAATTTACTAAAGAGACCAGTTGAGGGTATGTTCATCGGTACTTTTCACTCTATAGGAGTAAGAATACTCAGAAAACATGCTGAATTAGTATCGCTTAAACGGGATTTTACAATTTTAGATACGGATGATCAAATACGATTAATCAAACAGGTTTTAGATATATTAAATCTCGATAAAAAAAAGTATGTTCCGAAGAACTATCTTTACTTTATAAATCAATTAAAAAATCTTGGATTAGATCCTGAAAAAATCTCTAGTCACGAATTCCAAAATTTTTCAAATGGCAAACTAAAAGGTATTTACAGTTTATATCAAGAGAGACTAAAAATATTTAATGCGGTTGATTTTGGAGACCTAATTTTACATCCATTGAATCTATTGAAAGAAAATAAAAATTTACTTAATCAGTACCATTCAAAATTTAAATATATCCTTGTTGATGAATACCAGGATACTAACGCATCTCAGTATCTTTTTTTAAGATTACTCGCAGAAAAAAATAGAAATATCTGTTGTGTTGGAGATGAGGATCAATCTATTTATGGTTGGAGAGGGGCGCAACTAAAAAATATATTAAATTTTGAAAAAGACTTTCCAGGTTCTAAAATCATCAGATTAGAACAAAATTATAGGTCATCAGCAAATATTTTAGCAGCAGCTTCAAATATAATTTCTGAGAATACAGAAAGAATAGGAAAAAAACTTTGGACAAGTGATTTGGATGGAGAAAAAGTGAACATTATAAATGTTGAGAATGATGAAATAGAGGCTTATCAGATTTCTGAAAAAATTAAGAATTTGAACAATGAGGGTGTAAAAAGTTCAGAGATAGCAATTTTGACAAGAGCAAGTTTTCAGTTTAAAGAAATAGAAGACAGATTTTTAAATGAAAATATAAGATATAGAGTTGTTGGTGGTTTAAAATTTTATGAAAGAAAGGAAATAAAAGATGCAATTTCTTTTTTTAGAATTTTAATAAACGAAAGTGATAATTTGGCACTCGAAAGAGTTGTAAACTTACCCAAAAGAGGAATTGGAAAGTCCGTTCTAGCAAAAGCAAATGAAAATGCGGATAAAAAAAATTTGACACTATTTGCTTCATTTCAGGATCTTATTCATTTAAAACAGTTCACAAATAAAGTTATTCAAAATCTAAAACTTTTTTTTAAAATTTTAGATAACCACAGAATTAAACTTACGAAGGCAAAAAATAGTGAGGTGGCAGGCTCACTTTTAGACGATATAGGTTATACTGAGATGCTTCTAAATGATAAAACACCAGAATCAGAGGGTAAACTTGAAAATTTAAAGAAGCTGATAGTTGACATTGAAAAAAGAGAATCTATTTCTGAATTTCTTGAGGAAGTAAGTTTGGTAATTGATAATTCAAACAATGATGAAAATAAAAAAAAAGTTTCATTGATGACATTGCATAGTGCTAAAGGTCTTGAATTTGAATACATTTTTTTACCAGGGTGGGAAGAAGGTATATTCCCAAATCAAAGAACCATTGACGAAACGGGAAATCTTGGCTTAGAAGAAGAACGAAGATTAGCCTATGTTGGTATTACTAGAGCGCGACTAGGCCTATCAATATTCTATTGTAACTACAGGAAGCAATATAATCAAAGTGTTTATAGAACAATTCCATCAAGATTTCTGTCTGAACTTCCGCAAAAAAACTGTGAGGTCAAGATTATTAACATTAATCAACAATTATCAAAAAGAAATAAAAGCTCAATAAAGAAATTGAGCTCAAAGTTTATCATCGGGGATAAAGTATTTCATGAAAGTTTTGGAAATGGAATTGTTTTAGGTACAGATTTTGAAAAAATTCAAGTAAAGTTTGAAAATTCAAGTGAAATTATTAAGTTACTCTCAAGTTATTTAAAAAAAGTTATTTGACATGCATAGTAAAATTCTAAAGCTTCAAAAAGAAATGAAAAAAAATCATATGGATGGGTATATACTTCCATGTACTGACGAATATTTAAACGAATATGTTCCGAATGTTAAAAATAGATTAAAATGGTTGACAAATTTTACTGGTTCAAATGGAATTTGCTTTATTTTGCGACGCAAATTACTTTTTTTTACTGATGGAAGGTACATACTTCAATCTAAAAAAGAGCTTTCTGAAAAATTTAATATTTTTGATACTTCAAAAATAAATATATTTGATTGGGTCACTAAAAATATTAAAGAAAAAAAATTTAAGATTTCCGTAGACATGAAAATAAATAGCATTTTTTTTATTGAAAAATTAATAGACGTTTTTAAAGAAACAAATAATAAACTAATATTAAATAAAAATAATTTTATTGATAATATTTTCAATAATATTGAAAACGAAAAAAGTAAAAATTTATTTTTTTTATCAGAAAGATACTCTGGCGAAAAAGCTACAAGTAAAATAAAAAGAATAAAAGAAATACTAAAAGACTATGATTTAGTTATTTTTACTTCACCAGAATCAATCGCATGGCTTCTAAACATTAGGGGAGGAGATCTAGAGCATACACCATTAGTATTTTGTAGATTACTTATTAAGAAAAATAAATTAATACTTTTTATTAATAAAAAAAAAAATAAATAATGGAGAGTTAAAAGTATTTGAGGATGATTTAAATATAAAAGTAGAATCTGAGCATTTAATTGGAACAGAAATTAAAAAAAGTGATGAAGTCAAAAATATTTTTATCAACCAAAATTCTACCTTTTATTTTAAATATTTAGCTCAAAAACACAAAAGAAAAATAACAGTTGGAATTGATCCTTGCATACTTGAAAAGTCAAAGAAGAATGAAATAGAGATTAAATCTGCTATTAATATGCATATTTTAGATGGTGTTGCACTAGTTAAATTTTTATGTTGGTTAGATTTACAAACTAGAAATACGATTTTAAATGAAGTAATTGCTGCTGAAAAATTAAAAGAATTTAGAATGCAGAATGAAAATTTTATTTCTTTAAGTTTTCCAACAATATCAGCATTTGGGGCTAACGGTGCCATAATACATTATAGTGCAAATAATAAAAATAAAAAAAAATTTAGAAGTGGAGAAATATTTTTATGTGATTCTGGAGCGCAATACTTGGGCGCAACCACGGATGTTACAAGAACTATCTTTTATGGAAATAAAAATAAAATTTTATCAATTCACAAAGAAACTTATACTAGAGTATTAAAAGGACATTTGAAAATATCAAAATTAATTTTTCCTAGAAAAACTAAAGGATATCAAATTGATGCATTAGCCAGAGAATCACTATGGTCTGTAGGTTATGATTATGAACATGGAACGGGTCATGGTGTTGGAAGTTTTTTATCAGTTCATGAGGGACCACAAAGTATCTCTAAAGTTTTAAATAATATACCCTTACTTCCGGGAATGATTTTGTCCAATGAACCAGGATTTTATTTAAAAGATAGATTTGGTATCAGAATTGAAAATTTAATATGCGTTCAGGAATCTAAACTAAAAAATTATCTACATTTTAGAACATTGACACTTGCTCCTTATGAATTGAGCCTAATTGACAAAAAACTACTGAACAGAAGTGAGATTGATTGGCTAAATAATTATCATGAAAAGGTTTTTAGAAAATTAAAAAATCACTTAAATTATGACGAGCAAAAGTGGTTAAAAAAAAAAACATCTAAAATCTAGTTTGTATTATCTATTAGTTTAGTTGCTGCTAATCTTGCTTCACTTGTGATTTCTTTTCCTGAAAGCATTCTTGCTATTTCTTGTACTTTTTCGCTTTGATTTAGTTTTTCAATGCTAGTAACATTTTCTTTTTCACTTAGATTTTTTATAACTCTAAAATGTTCATCACCAAGTGAAGCTACTTGTGGAGAATGAGTTACAACTATTACTTGCCTAGATTGTCCTAGCTTTTTTAATCTTTCTCCAACAGCTGATGCCACAGCTCCGCCAATCCCACTATCAACTTCATCAAAAATGATAGATGACTTATTATGTTTTGAAGAGACGACCTTGATGGCTAGAGCGAATCTACAGAGTTCACCTCCGGAAGAGATTTTCTTTATTTCATCAAATTGATAATTCTTATTTGTTTTAATTTTGAATACTACTTTTGATTTGCCTTTTTGATTTTGAATATCAGAAATATCTACAAATGTTTTAAATTGGGCGTTTTCCAATTTAAGGTCTTTGAGTTCAAAATTAATTAATTCATCGAGTTTGGATGCGCTTCTTAGTCTTTTTTCATGAACTTCTACGCAATTTTTATCAAAGATGTCAAATAAAACTTTTAATTCGGATTCTTGTTTTTTAATTATATCTCCAACATCTTCATTAGAATTATTTAGCTTTAAAATCTCATTTTTCTTTTCAATTAGTTGCTCAGGCTGACAATTATGTTTCTTGGAAATTTTATTGTAAAAATAAATTTTTTCTTCGATTTCATCAATCGAGCTATAACTTAAATTTTCATCGCTTAAATATTCTTCTATTTTCAGTTTATATTCTTGTAAATCAATTAAAACTGAGTCCAAACCTTTTATGATTTGTTTTATATCTGGAGACACAAGTTCATTTATTTTATCCAGCAGGTAAATGTTTTCTGAAATCAGACTTTCAATAGATTTACTTTCGTCATTTGAAAAATTTAGTAATATTTTTTGTAATGTTTCATTTATTTTTGAAAAATTTAAAAATTTTTTTTTCTCTTCAATGAGTTTTTCATATTCACCTGGTATTGGATTTAATTTGTTTAATTCTTGGAGATCAAATTGTAATCTTTCATTTTCAGCATTTGTTTTTAAATAGGATGCTTTTAGTTCATCAATTTTTTGTTTGCTGATTCTCCAATTGTCCCAACTCAGTTCAAGTTCTTTTATTAAATGTGTGTAATCACCAAATTCATCAAGGATTTCAATGTGAGTATTATTATCCAATAAACCTTGTTCCGAAAATTGACTTTCAATACTTATTAAATCTTTGCCTATCGCTCTTAATGTACTTAATGATACGAGGTGATCGTTTATAAATGCTCTACTTTTACCATCATTTGATAGTTGTCTTTTTAAAATAAGTTCTTCAGAGTGGGTGACTCCTAAATCCTGCAGAGTATTTATGATCTTTAAATTTTTATCATTCGTAAAGGTTGCAATAACCTCAGAAATTTTCTCATTTTTCGGTCGTAGAGTGTAATCAGCTCTACTTCCAATTACAAGATTTAAAGAATTAAGAATAATGGATTTACCTGCTCCAGTTTCACCAGTTAAAACGCATAAGCCACCTTTAAAATCTATCTTTAGGCTATCAATTAACACTATGTTTTTAATAGATAAAAAATTCAACACCTATTTTTCCAAACTTAATTCGTCAAAGTTTACATTTTTAAGATTTAAAAGATTATTTTCTTTAATTTCTTTTATACTTTTTATATTTAACTTTGATTTTTGCAATAGGTTAAAAGCGTCATTGTACCAAACTGAATTCGAAAAATTGTATGCTAGTATTGAAACCATTCGAATAGCCTCTGAATTTATGCCTAGTGACAAAAAACATTCCGTTAGACGAAATAATGATTCCGGGGTTAGGGCAGACTTTTTATAATTTTGAATGACCTCTTTATATCTTAAAATTCCAGCAAGATAATTACCTCTTTTTTGATAATATTTACCAATTGACATTTCTTTACCAGCTAATTGATTCGTTAATAATACTAAATGTTTTTTTGCTTTTAATGAATATTTTGAATCCGGAAATTTATTTAATAACTCTCTAAATGCTTTAAATGCTTGCTGAGTGATTTTTTGATCTTTTGTTATTTCACTAACACGTTCGTAATAGCAAAATCCTTTTAGATAAAGTGCGTAGGCCAAATATCTACTATTTGGATTAAGGTTTATAAATTTACTCAATATAAGAATGGCTTCGTCATATTTATTTTGTTGATAAAGAGCAAAGCTGGCCATTAATTGTCCCTTAGTAGCCCAAACAGAATAAGGATGTTGTAAATCTAGTTCGGTAAAAAGTTCTACAGCTATTTCAAAATCTTTTTTTTTAAGTGCTAGTAAGGCTTCATTATAGAGTACTTTATCGCTTCTTAAAGTATAATCTATTTCAACACTCTCATCTGAACTACAACTGTACATTAATAAAAGGACTAAAATCAATAAGATTCTTTTAAACAACATAATACTTTTCCAAGATTATTTTTTATCAAATATTATATTTAAAATCTAATGAATTAAATTTATCTAGCTTAAAAATCTATAATTTCATAGTTTTCTTTTGAAGAAAATAGTTTGTGAAGGAGTAAGTTATTTAGATTATGACCACCGTGAAAACTGTAAATAGAACCTTTAATGTAGTATCCTGAAAGAGATAAATCACCAATAAGATCTAAAGTTTTATGTCTAACAAACTCGTCAGAAAATCTAAGGCCTTCTTTATTCAATACTCTATCTTTTGATATAACAATTGCATTTTCTAAGGAGCCACCCAATGCCAACCCATTCTTATGTAAATAATCAATATCCTCGAGAAATCCAAATGTTCTAGCTCTCGATATCTGTGACTCATAAATAGATGGATTAAATATAATGCTCATTGATTGATTTCCTATGACTTTAGAATCATAACCAACTTCACAGGTAAATATAGTCTCATCATGAGGTGAAATCCTTGCTATTTTTGAACCACTTTTAACCTCAATCACTTTATTTACCTTTATCGATTTTTTAAAATAATTTTGTTCTTCAAAACCTGAATCTTTAATACCTCTGACAAATTCAAAAGATGAGCCATCCATTATTGGAATTTCGTTGCCTTGCTCTAACTCAATGATTGCATTGTCAACTCTAAGTGCGTAGAGGGCCGATAAAATGTGTTCTACTGTTGAAACCCTAAAATTTCCTGATGCGATGGTTGTTGAGAGGTTGGTCGAAACTACATTGTTGTAAATTGCTCTTATGTTAGTGTATGAATTAAGACCGCTCTTTACTCTAAACTGATATCCTGAATTTTCTTCAGCAGGATGTACAATCATCTTAACTTTTTTACCTGAATGGAGACCATTACCTCGAAATACAATTTTACCTTTTATGGTAATTTGTCTAGAACCAAACTTTAATTTAGGGGGCTTTGCTAACGAAGATAAATCTTTCGATAATAAATCGAAAGCCGGTTTTTTATTTAAAATATTCATTATTAAACTTTAGCATTAACTTTTTTTTAAATCTAATCACAAATCATTTCATTATATTTCATTTATGTTAAACTTTCCTGAATCCAGTTATCAAATTTTTCAAAAGTATTTTGTAAAAAACTATTTTTTAAAGAGTGATTTACAGTTGTAAAAGAAGAATTTTTTTGCAATTCAATCATACCAATTATTGTGCTAAATTCTGGTTTTTTGTTGAAATAAGAAAGATCATTTGTCGGTGAAGAAAGTCTAATTTTTCTATTCAGAATTTTTGTTGCGAATTCAGTTAAACCAGAAATTTGACTTGCACCACCTGTCAAAACTATATTCTCTATTTGAATATTTTTAGAAAGAATTTCGTATATTTTATCTCTTATCAATTCAAAAATCTCCTCATATCTAGGTTTGATTATTCCGTGAAGTAGATTTTGTTTTATAATCTTTTCCTTTCCATTTATTAGATTTAAATTAATTTTTTTATCTTGAGAAAATAATAAATTTCCATGAACAATTTTTATATATTCTGCTAATTCTGTTGAGATATCAAGTCCTTTGGCAATATCACTTGTGACATCATTCCCGCCAAATAGTATATAAGATATATTCTCAATAGCATTTTTATAATAAGTTGTTATTTTTGTTAAACCTGCCCCAATATCTATACTACACACACCTTGACTCCTTTCACTTTCAGTAACTGTTGGTATTGATGAAGCAAAACTGGTGTCAATTAATTCATCAACAGTATGTTTTGAGTTTTTCATAAAACTTTGATATTGATAAAATGAATCAGAATCTACAAATATGTTTTTTGATTCTAGTGTGAGTTTTTTACAAACTGTTCCAAGCGGATTATCTAAAAAAAATTTGTCATCAATTTTAAACTTTATTGGTATTGAATGAATTAACTTTTTTTTTTTTAAATTTTGAAACATCGTATTTTTCTTATACAAATTTTTCAAATCATTTTTGCTTATATTTAATCCTCCTTTATTAATTTCGCTAGAGTGACTATTAATAATAATTTTTGGATCTGAAATATTTAATTTTATTGATAAGTTTCTAATAGAGATTTCTTTTGATGCTTCTTGAGTTAGATCCGTAATATTTTTAGATAAAATTTCAGGATTTGTTATTTTTCCTTTTCTTATTCCATTACTTTTTTTGTGACTCCAGCCAATTATTTTAAAATTATTATTTTCTATCTTTTTACAAACAACACAAATTGACTTGTTTGTCCCAAGATCTATGAGGCATTTAATTCCTTGTTGGGAGATTTTTATCATTTTACTTAAAAAGAATTTTATTATTTATTCTCATATCAAAATACTCATATCCCTTATTGTTTAATTCATCTCTCTTTAAGATTTTAACTAAAATTTCAAGTGATTTCTCAAAGTTTCTTCTCGGCAGCATAATTTTTACCTTATCATTTAATATAATGTTCCATCTATAATTTTCTATAAAATCAAATTTTACAATTTTATTTTCAAGTTCAGGATATTTTTGAATGATTTTGTAGAATGAGTTAATATTTTTATTAGCATTCTCTCCTGATAAAAGTTTAAGATTTGTGAAATTAGCATTTTTAAAATTTAGTACTTCTCCATTTTTGTCAATGACAATTTTTTTATCTTTTTTTAACCAAAATAAAAAAGGTTCTTTTTCTGAAATTAATACTTCGATTATACCATTTTTTTTCTTTACTATCTTTGCCGATTCCAGTTCATTGATGTTAAGTAAATTTTTTAGATTTTTTTTTAAGTTAATAAACAAATATTCTTCGCCCACTTTAAATGATAAATTTTTATATATTTGCTCATTGTCTAAATTTTTGACATTTTTCAATTTAATTTCTTTGACTTGAAAAAAGAAGATAAGTTTTATTTTTTCTTTAATCATACTTATTTTTTCTGAAACATTGTTGACGTAAATGTTTTGATGAATGATTTCAATCTTACTAAAAATTAAAACTAAAGCTGAAACTATCGTTATAAAAAAAATTAATTTTCGCATCTTGCGCTTTGCAAAATAATTTCACATAGTTGAATAAAATCTATTCCCTTATATAACGCCATTTCCGGTAAAAGTGAATTTTTTGTCAAACCAGGCTGAGTGTTTATTTCTAATAAATATATTTTATTTTCGTTTTCGTTAAATCTAAAATCTGCTCTACTTAAGCAATTACAACCAATGCTTTTATGGGCTTTAAGAGTCTGTTTTTTTAATTTGTTAAGAATATCTTTCGGTAATTTTGGATTAACCCTGTGTTCTGCAATATTTATGTACTTATTCTTGTAATCATAGATGTCATCTTTAAAAATTATTTCCATAATTCCACAAATTTTATTTTGTAAAACTCCTACTGTTATTTCTCTTCCTTCAATAAACTCTTCGACCAGAAATTCACCTTTTAATTTTATTTTCAATAACTCTTTTTTGGTGTTTATTCTAAAAATATTCACACTTGATCCTCCGCTATTTGGTTTAACAATTACTGGCAATTGTTTTTTTTCAATTTGATTTAAATTTTTTGAATGAATAATCTTTCCTTTTGGGCATAAAATTCCTTCATTTTCAAAAATTATTTTTGACAACCTTTTGTTCATACCAATAGAGGAAGCTAAAAATCCTGAATGAGTGTAAGGAATTTTTAATGAATTTAATATAGCTTGAATTTGTCCATCTTCCCCAAATGTTCCATGTAAAGCGTTAAAAACAACATCAGGATTGAATTTAATTATATCTTTAATAAATTTTTTAGTATTTGAGGAGACTTTGATTTTTTTTGTTTCATAATTCAAATGGAGATGTTTAAAAACCTCGTTTCCTGTTTTGATAGAAATATTAGACTCGTCTGATGTTCCACCTAAAATAATAGCTACTTTTTTATATTTTTTTAAAATTTCCAACTCGTTTTATTTCCCAATTAAGCTTGATATTTTCTTTTTTAAAAACTGTTTCTATGATATCCTCTCCCAAAACTTCTAATTCTGTTGATGTAGACTTTCCAAGGTTAATCAAAAAATTACAGTGTTTATCTGAAATCATTGCATCACCAAATTTTTTTCCTCTTAATCCAGATTTTTCAATTAATTGCCATGCTTTAACCGTGTCAGGATTTACAAAAGTACTACCTCCGGTTCTCACACCTAAGGGTTGAGAGTTTTTCCTCTTCATTTTAAAATTTTGAATTCTATTCGTGATGTTATTTTTGTTTGCATATTTAATTTTAAATGTTGCATCAATAAAAATATGATCTTCAGGTAGTTCACAATTTCTGTATGAAATCTCCAACTCTTTTTTATTAAACGATTTTATAACGCCATTCTCGTTCATGATATTCACATTTAATAGATTATCACTTATGCAATAACTAAAACAACTTGAATTCATTTTTAGTGAACCACCCAACGATCCGGGTATTCCAATTAAAAATTCAAATCCAGTAATTTTTTTTGAAAGTGTATATTTTACAATGTTTATATTTTTTGCACCAGCTCCAATTTTTAGTTTGTAATCATTTAGTTCAAAATTATTAAATCCCTCACCGAGCTTAATAACAACTCCATTATAAAAACCATCTCTGAAAATTATATTTGATCCTAACCCAAGTAAAAATTTTGGATAATTTTTTGGTAATGACCTCAAAAATACTGATAAGTCTTCTAAGTTTTTCGGTTCGAAAAAAATTTTTGCGTGTCCACCTGTTCTAAACCAGGTTTTTTGGCCTATGTTTTCATTCAGTCTAACATTCTTTCTAAAAAGAAAGGATTTAATTATACCGAGCATTTTTTTTTAAATATTTTGAAAATTCATGAGCATAATTTGTTATTGAACCAGCTCCTAAAAAAATAACGTTATCTTTTGGCTTAAGAAGTTTAAAAATTTTAATAAATAAACTTTCATCTAATGCACATGAAAATGAATCTGTAATTTTATATTTATTAATATTCTTTACAAGAGAATGATGATTAAAATTTTTTATCTCTTTTTCACCTGCTGAGTATACCGGAGATATAAATAATTTATCGGTAAAATGAAAGCTTTTAATAAATTCATCAAAAAGTTCTCTTGTTCTAGAAAATCTGTGAGGCTGAAAGATTGTTATAACTTTTCCTTTAGTGACTTTTTTTAATGTATTTAAAGTTACCAAAATTTCTTTTGGATGATGAGCATAATCGTCAAAAACTTTTATATTTTGTTTGTTGTATATTAATGTAAACCTTCTTTTTACTCCTCTAAATTTCTCTAATGCTTTTTTTATAATTTTACCTTCAATTTTTAAATTTATTGTAATGCTAATTGCTCCCAAAATATTTTTTAAATTATGTTCGCCTAATATAGGTGCCCTAATATTTTTAATTATTATCTTTTTTTCCAAATTGATAATAGCATCAAATTTAGTATAAAAAACATCTCTTTTGTGAATAAATGAAATATTTCTCGCGGTAATATTTGCATTTTTTGAAAGTCCATATGTAATAATTTTTTGCTCCATAAAATGAGGTATCAGTTCTTTAACACTTTTCTCATCTATGCACAAAGAAATGAATCCATAAAACGGGATTTTTTTTCCATACTGAATAAATGCCTCTTTGAGATTATTAAATGATTTGTAGAAATCTAAATGCTCAGGATCAATATTATTAATTAAACATATGGTTGAGGGCAAAAAAGTAAAAGAACCATCAGACTCGTCAGCTTCAGCAACAATCCATTTACCCTTACCAAGTTTTGCATTTGTATTATACTTATTAATTATTCCACCATTTATTACGGTTGGATCTAATTTTGCTTGCTCCATTATAGACGCAACTAATGAGGTTGTTGTTGTTTTGCCGTGTGAACCAGCTACTGTGATGGCATATTTTAAACGCATCAACTCAGCAAGCATTTTTGCTCTTGTTAATATAGGTATTCCTTTAGTTTTTGATTCTTTTAATTCTTCATTATTTTTTTTTATTGCAGATGAAATAATTATTAAGTCGATACTTTTGATATTACTCTTTTTATGGCCAATTTTTATTTCAATTCCAATTTTTTCTAACCTCATTGTATTATGATTTTTATTAATATCACTACCAGAAACGATAAAACCCATTTCATGAAGGACTTCCGCGATCCCACTCATGCCTATTCCGCCTATTCCAATGAAGTATATTTTTTTTTTTGTTTCAATATCTAACATTTTTGTAATTTTTAATGATTGTCACAATATCTTTAGCTATATTAGTATTTGGATTAGTAGTTAATTTATTTTTAAATCTTTCAGGTTTTTTTATTATCTTCTTAAAAAGATTTGTCAAATCGAAAGAGTTGAATTTATTTTCATTCATTACTATGCACGAATTACTTTTTGAAAACTCACTGGCATTCTTGAATTGATGATTGTCTTTAGATGTAGGTAAGGGAAACAGTATTGAGAATTTTTCGGTTGCACTGATTTCTGCAAGTGTTGATGCACCGCATCTTGAAATTATGACATCAGATTTATGCATCTCTAAAGCAACATTACTAAAAAATTTTTTTATTTTAGTTGATAATTTTATTTTTTTATAAGTATTTGATAAAGATTCTATCTCATTTTCTCTAGCTTGTTGAGTAACTTTTATTTTGGACATTTCAGAGCTTGAAAGCGAGGACAGCGCCTTTGGAATTATTTTAGAGAAAACTGCGGCACCCTGACTACCTCCAAGTATTAAAATATTAATTTTATTTGAGGAATAATGTACTTTAAATTTTTTTTTCACAAAAAACTCTTTTCTAACTGGTATTCCAGTAAATTTAGAATTTTTCGGGGCTTTCTCTGTTTTTCTAAAAGAAATAAATGTTTTATGACAAAATTTTGATAAAATTCTGTTTGCTTTTCCCATTATTGCATTCTGTTCATGAATAATAATTGGAATGTTAAGAAAATAGCCTGCGATTAATGAGGGAAAACATGAATATCCTCCAAATCCTATAATAATCTTTATTTTCTTATGTTCCCTGAGAAAAAGTAATGTAGATTGAAAAAATCCAATAATAATTTTGATTATAGAAATAGGTAGTTTTAATAAACTAAAGAATATCGGAGATGAGAAAACTACATTACACTTCATTTTATAATTTTTTAAATGACCTTCACACTTCCTATCAATTATAAACTCAAAATTTATATTTTGTTTCTTAAATTCTTGAGCTAGAGAAATTGCTGGAAATAAATGCCCTCCTGTTCCACCTGTCACTAATAAAATCTTATTTTTCATTGTATTGCCTAATTTTTGTTAAACATAATAAAGAGCCAATCAAAAACGATGATGAAATAAGAGAGGATCCTCCATATGAAATGAAAGGTAAAGTCATACCTTTGGTAGGGATTAAATTTAAAGACGATGAAATATTAATCATTACTTGAAAAATAAAAATAAAAATTAGTCCTGAACTTGCAAGAAAAATAAACAAGTTTTTTTCTTTAAATGCAAAAATTAACACTCTTCCGAATATCATTAAATAGCATGATATCAAAATCATTAAAAACAAAAAACCAAGTTCCTCACCTGCTAAAGCAAAAATAAAGTCTGTATGCACATCTGGAAGATTTTTTGATATTTCCGCCTGGCCAAGTCCCTCACCCAACAAACCACCATTTGAAATTGCATCCACTGATTTGTTTATTTGAAAATTATCACTAATGTTTCCTAAAAAAAAATTTTCAACTCTAAAACGAACATGGGCAAAATTAAAAAAAGCAAAAACAGAAATTAGTATCCCAAATAATACAAATAAAAAAATAATTAATAATGACGCTCCAGATAAGATGATCTGTAAAAACCATGCTATAAAAATTAGCATTAACATTCCGAAATCTGGTTGGAAAAGAAAAGATATTGTTAAAATCAAAAAAAAGAAAATATTTAAATTAAAAGAATAATCCTTTATCTTGTTAAACCTAGTCAAAAGCAGCGAACTTATAATTAAAAATGTTGGTTTTAGAAATTCACTTGGCTGAATGGATATATTGAAAATTTTAATCCATCTTTTAGCTCCTTTTATCTCAACGTTTAAAAAAGGTGGAAGGAAAGATAAAACTAAAAAAATTAAAAAAAAAACAAAACTAACTACAATTAAATTTCGAAGAGATAATATGGAACAAGAAATGATAGTTAATACTGCAAGTGGAATAAAAAATAAATGTTTTTTGATTAAAAAATTTGACGAAACATTATTCCTCTCTTCAAAATATAACGAGCTACTATAGATTAGTATGGTTCCAAAAAATAACAAAACTAAAGTGCTAAGTAAAATAACCTTATCAAGTGAAGTCCACCAAGTTTTAAATTTAAGATTTCTGTCCATACTAAATAATCTATCTAAGGTTATTTTTTACAATTAGTTTAAAATAATCTCCTCTTTCTTCAAAATTTTTAAATTGATCAAACGACGAACAGGCAGGAGAAAATAAAATATTTATTTCCTCGTCTCTTTTTTTTGCAATGGTTAAAGCCCTTTCAAAAGCAAGTTTTAGATCTTGAAACTTTTCAAGTTTAATATGTTTTTTTAATTGTCTAGAAAAAATATCCTTTGCCTCACCAAAAATAAAACCCATTTTTACCTGTTTTAAGTACTTTTCAATACCTGTAATTCCTCCTGTTTTTGCTCTGCCTCCTAAAATCCAAAAAATATTTTTTAGATTAGATAACGCAACTTTGGTTGACTCTAAATTAGTTGCCTTACTGTCATTAAATATTAAAATTTTATCAAGTTTTGCTATACGCTCAAATCTGTGAGCTAACCCTTTAAACGAAGCTATATGTTTTAGAAAGTTATCATTAGAAATATTTAATAGATAACAAACTGCATAAGTAGCAATAATATTTTCTAGATTATGATTGCCGTCTAGGCTTTTGAGGTTGCTTTTTTTTATTATAAATGATTGATTTTCAATACCATTGTTAATCATGATATTTTTATCAGTATTAGTTATTGATAAACCATTAATTAAAATTTTTTTACTACTTACTTTAATTAAATTTGATTTGAAATTCTTATTAAAATTGTCGGCTATTTTTCTTGTGTGTGGATTATCAATCGAGATAATTGCAAAATCAGTTTTTTTTTGGTTTTTAAATATTTGTGATTTTGCATTTATATAGTTTTTCATACTTTTATGACGTTCAAGATGATCTTTTGAAATATTTAGTAAAACAGAAATGTTAAAGCTTGTGTATTTTAGTCTCTCAAGTTGGAAAGAGGAGGCTTCTACAACCAAATTTTTAATTTTTTTTTCAAATTTTAAACTTGTAAATGGTTTCCCAATATTACCACAAGCGACTGAATTTTTATTTGAGTTATTGCATATATGTGTTACGCAAGACGTGGTCGTTGATTTTCCATTGGTTCCAGTAATACCGATCTTAGTGTAATTACTTTTATAAAAATTAATAAAATCTAAATCAGAAATAATTTCACAATTAAATTTTTTTGATTTTTTAACAGCTTCATGTTCATTTGGAACATGACTTGATATCCCTGGACTTAAAACAATAAAATCGATTCTTGAAAAATCAATTTTTTTTATTTCTGTTGTTAATATTCTGATAATATTAGCTTTTCTCCTTACTTCTTCGTTATCATCCCAACACAAAACTTTAATTTTTTGCTTTTCTAAAAATTTGTATATGGAAATGCCAGAAGTACCGAGACCGATAATTAAGAAAGTTTTTTTTTGGAATTTTTTTTTTATCATCTTAACTTCAGGCTTGCTAGACCAAGTAAGGCCAAAACAACAGAAATAATCCAGAATCTGATAACAATTGTTGACTCTGACCATCCTTTTTGCTCAAAGTGATGATGAAGCGGAGCCATCTTAAAGATTCTTTTCCCAGTAAGTTTGTATGAAAAAACTTGCATTATCACTGAAATTGTTTCAAGAACAAATAAACCTCCCACAATGGCAAGAATTATTTCATGTTTTGTTGCAACTGCTACAGCTCCAATTGTTCCACCAACTGCTAATGATCCAGTATCACCCATAAACACCATTGCTGGAGGAGCATTATACCATAAAAAACCAAGTCCTGAACCTACAAGAGCAGCACATATTATTACTAATTCTCCACTCCCAGGAATGAATGAAATTTTCAAATAATCTGAGAATATAAAGTTGCCAGTAAAATATGCTATTATTGCAAATGCTAGAGCTGTAATCATAACTGGTCCTATTGCTAAACCATCCAGTCCATCTGTCAAATTTACTGAATTAGCAGTGCCTACAATTACGAAAGAACAAAATGGTATGTAAAGATAATTCAAATCCACAGTAATATTTTTGGTGTATGGAATACTAATAAGATTTTTTAAAGAATCAGGTGAAAATTGATTAAAATAATAAACAAATATAATAGAAATTAAAAATTCTAAGACTAGTCTGACCTTCCCGTTAAATCCATCAGAGGAATTTGTTTTTAACTTTTTATAATCATCGAACGCTCCAATTAGTCCAAATGCCAAAGTTACAAATATAACTAACCAAACAATAATATTCTGAAGATTTCCCCATAAAATTACTGATATGAATAAAGAAAATAAAATCAAAGTTCCCCCCATTGTAGGTGTACCAGCCTTTTTTATTATATGAGACTCTGGTCCATCCTTTCTTATGGGTTGACCATTTTTCTGAATATTCTTTAAAGTTTTAATCAAAAAAGGACCAATTAGAAAGCTTATTGTCAAAGACGTAAATAAAGCACCACCCGCTCTGAATGAAATATATTTAAATAAATTTAAAAAATTAAAATGTTCAACTAAAGGTAATAAGAAATAATAAAACATTTAGTTAATCCATTAATTTTTTACAAATTTTGCTCAATCCAATTGAGTTAGAGCCTTTAAAAAGAATTACATCATTAGTTTGAATCACAGAAAAAATCGCATTCTCTAAACTTTTTAAATTATTAAAATGTTCACAGATTATTTTTTTTTGCATGTTGCTAAAGATTACTTTTGAAAATTTACCAATCGTATAAACAATATCAATTTTTTCACTGTAAAGAATTTTAATAACATCTAAATGAAATTTTGTAGATTGTTTACCAAGTTCTAACATATCACCAATTACACATATTTTTCTATTATAATTATAAAATGTTTTTAAATTTTTTATTGAAACTTCTAAAGAGAGGGGATTGGAATTATACGAATCGTCAATTAAAGTAAATTTTTTTTTTTTATAATTTACAAAGTGTATGCTTCCTCTGCCCTGCACAGGCGAAAGATTCTGCAATTGTTTTTTTAAATTATTTAAATTAATCTTTAAAAGTTTTGCTATCCCAATAATAATAGAAATATTTAAATAAAAATGGTTTGCTAAATATAAGTTTTTAACAGTAAAGTTCTCTCCAAGAATCTTAAATCTGATAGTTGATTTTTCTTTTTTCAAACCTAGAAATTGAAAATCACTATTTTTTCCAATTCCAAAAGTATAAACTTTATGAAAATTTTTTTCAGCTTTTATTTTTAACATTTCAAAATATTTTGATTCACTTGGAATAATAGCTATGCCTTTTTTATGCCCTGAAAAAATACATGACTTTTCTTCGGCAATTTCTATCTCTGAATTAAAGTTTTCAATGTGTGCTGGTGCCACATTTGTTATAATAGAAATATTTGGTTTGATTATTTTTGTTAATTCATTAATTTCATCTTTTTGGTTCATCCCTAATTCGAAAACACCAATTTCTGTGTTTTTTGGCATCATTGATAAACTAAGTGTGAGACCAATTTGATTATTATAGTTGCCTATTGTTTTATGAGTAAGAAAATATTGTTTTAATATTTCAGATGTCCAGTTTTTTAAAGTTGTTTTACCACTACTACCTGTAATTCCAATCATTTTGAGTTTATTTGCTCTTTCCCTTGCCTCTTTTGCAAGAATTTTCATGGAATAGAGGGTGTTATCAACTATTAATAGTTTTTTTTTAAGTTCACTAGATAATTCTAATCTTGAAATAAATTTTTCCTCTACTAAGGAGAGACTAGCGCCATTTCTGAAGGCCTCTCCTATAAAATCATGTCCATTAAATCTTTCTCCTTTAATAGGGATAAATAAACAGTTTTCTCCTATTTTTTTTGAATTAATGCTAATTGTACTTATAACCTGATTTTTTAAAACTTCAGATTTCAACACATTTGCTAAACTTTTTGAATTCCAAATATTCATCTAATCTTTAAAAAATTTTTAACAACATCATGATCACTAAATATTTTTTTTTTCCCATTTATTATTTGAAATTTTTCGTGTCCTTTTCCAAAAATGATGAGTATGTCTTTTTTTTTTACTAATTGTAGACCATACTTTATTGCTTTTTTTCTATCTCCAATATTACTTATTCTCAAAAGTTCACTTTTATTTAAATTTTGCATCATTTCTTTTCTAATCGTCTCTGGTCTCTCGTATCGCGGATTATCATCTGCTAGAATTACTAAATCAGAATATTTGAGAGCTTTTTTTGTCATGATATTCCTTTTCTTTTTGTCTCTGTTTCCACCACAACCAATTATCGAAATAATTCTATTTGATTTTTTTTTTGACAAACAAGATAAGACATTTTGAACTGCATCGGGGGTATGTGCATAATCTATAAAAACGCTAAAAGTTTCGTCGTATATTTTTTCTAATCTACCGTCTGTATTTTTTAATTCATTCAGTAAATTAAATTTGTCACTATTTAATTTTTCTTCAAAGGTTATAATTAAAGATGCAAATAAATTAAAAATTTCAAAAGAGCTCGAGCAATTGAGATATAACTCAAAATCTTTCTGATTGAAGGTAAAATTAATTAAAAATCCATTTTTTTGGTCTTTTATAGACTTAAATTTAATAAATTTGCCCTTGAAGCCATAGTCTAAGACTTTAATTTTTCTTTTTTTACATATTGTTAAAAAATATTTTGTATATTTATCATCAGCATTAACAATCGCTATTGAACTACTTGTAGTGTGTTCAGAAAATAATTTAGTTTTAGCAATTTTATATTTTGTTAACGATTTATGATAATCTAGATGATCATGACTCAAATTAGTAAATGCCACCTTATTAAATTTTATTGGATATAACCTATTTTGATCTAATCCTATGCTTGAAGCTTCTACAATTAATTTCTTACACCCTTTTATACTCAGATTTTTTAATGATTTATGAAATTCAATAGATTGAGGGGTTGTGAGTTGTTCCGTATTTTCTATCTTCTCATCATTGAATATTGTTCCTAGGGTTCCGATACTTGCCATTCTTTCACCTACGATTCTATTCAATTGAAGACTGTAATTAGCAATACTAGTTTTACCATTTGTTCCCGTTACAGCTATTTTTTCTTTTATATTATTAGGAAAGAGCACTGATGCAACCTCACTTACCAATAGTCTAACATTATTGGTTTTAATAAAAATATTTTTTTTTAAGTCAAATTTTGTGGTGTCAAAACTATTGTGAACAATAAAGAAATTTTTATTTTTTTGTATTAGTGTTTGAATATAATTCTCTCCATTAAACTTATTTCCCTTTATTGCCCCAAAAAGAAATTTTTTTTTTACTTTTGATGAGTGGACTGCAATACCATAAATCTCTGGATTAAAATGATTTTTTTTCAAAAAATATTTTGTTGAACAGTTTTCTAAAATTTTATTTAACTTCATTTGAATTTTAAAAGTTTATTTGTTTTAGAATTGGAAATATTCTCTCTACTATTTTAGAAAAAACTGGAGCTGCTGTTGTGCCCCCTGTGAATTTTCTATTTTTGTTGCTTAAGTCTTTAGGTTCATCAAATAAAACAAAAACTAAAAATTTTGGTTTTTCTATTGGAAAGGTTCCAATAAAGGAGGTTATATATTTATTGTCATGATATCCCATCTTATTCTTTGATTTTTTAGCTGTTCCAGTTTTCCCCCCCACCTCAATTTTGGATACCATAGCTCTTTTACCAGTTCCTGTTTCAATGATTTTTTTTAAAATATTATTAATTTTACTTGATGTGTCCTCTGAAATAACTCTTATTGTTTTGTTTTTATCACTTTTTATAATTTTGACATTTATTTTTTTCCCACCGTTCACTAGTGACGCAAATGATCTGGCAAGACTTAGTGGCGAAATTGAAATTCCATAACCAATACTTATACTTTTTGATAAAATATCATTCCAATTTTCTTTTTGGGGAAAATTATTATTAATTACATTTATTCCTTTTAAATCTAATTTATCTTCAAAGCCTAGTTTTTTGAAAAATGTTTTTTGTTTATTTATTCCTATTTGTTCTAATACTATTATGTTTCCAACATTCGATGAATTTGTATAAATTTCTTCAAAGGTAATTGGGTTTATAAAGTTTGACTCATCCTTTACAATATAATTTTTTGTAAGTTGATATTTGTTTGGAATCTCGTATAACTTCTCAACATCAACAAGATTATGCTCAAAAGCCATAGCTGCGTTAAACATTTTAAGTGTCGACCCCATTTCATATCTCGCATTCGTTATAAGATTATTTTCAGTAAATGGCTTTATTTTAGAAGGGTAGTTAGGATCATAATCTGGTAGGGAAACCATGGAAATTATCTCTCCATTATTGACATTTAGTACCAGACCTACAGCTGAGCTCGCATTAAAGATCTCTTTACCTTTTTTAATTTCCTCATACACAACATTTTGTATTCTTAAATCCAAAGTAAGATTTAGATCTTTCCCAGATTTTAAATATTTGTCATAACTTTTTTCTAATTTACTTTGAGATTTACCAAATTTTGATAAAAAGCCAGTAGTGTGAGCGAATAGATTTTTTTGGGGATAAACTCTTTTTTCGGAAGAATGAAAGATGAATCCAGGTTCACCAATTTCATTAATTTTAATACGTTGCTCATTGGATAAATGTTTATCGATAAGTATGTATTTTTTTTTTTTAAAAATATTTTCTAAAAATTTTTCTTTTTCTGGATAAATTTTTATTATTTCTTTTCTTGCATTATCAATATTTATTATTTTTTTAGTGTCTAAATATAGATCAAAAGTTGGAATGGTTGCTGAAATAATATTTTTATTCCTATCCAATATTTTACCTCTATTAATAATTTCTGACTTAGAGTTATTAACGTAATTGATTTTTTTTTGGTTAACCGATATGTTAAAAATATTAAAGGATAAAAATAAAAAAAAAATATATATACCGACAGAAAGCATAACTAAACGAGGTTTGCCAAGACTCAAAGTCCTATTCAGTCTCGATGCTTTAATTATATTGAAATCGTTAGCAATTTTAACTTTAAAATTTATTTTAGTAAAGACTGATGACGGTCTAATGTTTTCAAAATTATATTTGTCTTTTGTATTCATAATCTTAAAAGTCTTTTAACTTTAATTCATCCTCAATAACAATTGGTTTAAAATTGAAATTTTGTTCATTAATTTTATTTAAATTTTCTGGTCTCTTAATAAAAGTCCAGTTGATATTGAACAATTCAAGTTCTTCAATTTTTTTTGCTTTTATTTCCTCAAGTTTGATGATCTTTTTATTGGTATTTACTAATTGAAAATGAAAGATGGTTTTTATAGTAATTAGAAAGAAAAAAATGAAAGTAATATAAGAAATTTTCATATCAATTCAGCAATTCTTAATTTAGCAGACCGAGATCTTGGATTTCTTATAATTTCTTTATTCGACGGAAGAATAGCTTTTTTTGTAATTATTTTTAATTTTGGTTCTTTGTTTTCAGATATGTTTTCAGGCAGATGTTTATAATTTCCTACTCTATAACCACTATATTTTCTAAAAAATTTTTTAACCACTCTATCTTCTATCGAATGAAAGGAAACAACTGCAATTCTTCCATTTTGTCTTAACTCACTGAGACATTTCAAAAGTGCTTTTTCAAGCTCTTCTATTTCCTTATTAATATAAATCCGTAATGCTTGAAATACCCTTGTAGATGGATCAATTTTCGTTCTCTTTGTTTTTAAATTTATTTTATTTATTAACTCAGATAATTGTCCTGTTGATGATATCTTTTTTATTTTTCTTCTTTTAATTATTTCTCTTCCAATTCTACGAGAATTTCTCTCTTCTCCAAATCTGAAAAAAATATCTGATAATTTTTCTTCAGATAAATTATTTATAATAAACTCAGCATTAAGATTATCTGTTTGATCCATTCTCATATCAAGAGGTCCATCATTTTTAAATGAGAAGCCCCTCTCAGGAGTATCAATTTGAGTGCTAGAAACTCCGAGATCAAACATAATTCCATCAATTTTTTTTATATTATTTTTCAGTAAGACTTTATCTAAATCACTAAATTTTTCATTATTAAAGAAGAAATTCTCTGGAAATTCTTCTTTAATTTTTTCGGCATATAGCGATGCATTTTTATCCCTATCAATTGCAATAATTTTACATTTATACTTTTCCAGAATTGCTTTACAGTAACCACCCTGACCGAAAGTTGCGTCCAAATAGATTCCTCGACTATTAATGTTTAAATTTTTTAAAACTTCATTACACATAACTGGATAATGTTGTTTAAGATTCATTTTCAATTTAGACACTTAAGTTATTTAATTAGCTTGTCTTCTCAAAAATGCAGGAATTTGTAATAAGTCTTCTTCAAATTCTAAACCTTGTTGCTCTTTTGAATTTAAAGAATCAGTTTTATTTGTATTCTCATTTTTAGAGTTACTATTTAAATAGTCTTCATCTTTATTTAATCCTGGAGAATTATATTTATCGTCAAATTCTAAAGTCTTTTCTGTTTGTTTCATCACATCAAGGTTATTCTCTTCTTTATCTTTCAACTCTTCAATTTCATTTTTATTAATTTTTGAGTTCCCCCCAAAAATCTTTGAAAAAATTGAGCTTTTATTTTCATTTTTTTCAGAAACTTTAAACTTTCTTGCTTTTTCTTCAAGTTCCTGAATTGAATTATCGTTTTTTTCTTCTAAATTATTATTCAAATTTACAATAAAACTACTTCCTGAATTTAAAGATGATTTTTCTTCAACGCTACTTTCATTAAATTTCACTTCAGATTTCTCATCAATAAAATTATTAGGTTCAGAATGTTCTACGATATTTTCCTGTACATATTCACTATTTAATTCAGAAACATTTACATTTTCAATTTGATTCTCAATATATGACTCAGAATCAATTCCAGTCGATATTACAGATATTTTAAATTTTCCATTAAGTTCTTCATCCTCTGTCAATCCCCAAATTAAATTTGCATTTTCGTTCGATTCTTCTTTGATCCTGTTAACAGCTTGATCAACTTCATGCAGTGTTATATCTTTGCCACCAGTTATATTTATTAATATTCCTCTTGCCCCAGACATAGAGTTGTTTTCTAGTAGAGGGTTGCAAATCGCCTCCTCTGTTGCTTTAATAGCTCTATCCTGCTCATTGGAAATTCCAGTTCCCATATGAACTTTTCCAGTTTCACTCATAACTGCTTTTACATCGGCAAAATCATGATTCATAATTCCTGGTTTGACCATTAAATCAATAATACTTTTTACTCCATTAATTAAAACATTATCAGCAAGTTGAAGAGCTTCTGAGATCGTTGTATCAGGCTTCGCAAAGTGGTAAATATTTTGATTTGGAATTACAATTAAATTATCAACATATTTCTGAAGTTCTTTGATTCCTTCATTTGCTTGAGTCATTCTTCTTTTCCCCTCCATTTCAAATGGTTTGGTAACAACCCCTACAATCAAAATACCAAGATCTCTGGCTATCCTTGCAATTACTGGAGAGGCTCCTGTTCCTGTACCTCCTCCCATACCTGCAGTAATAAATACCATATTTGAATTTTCCATATATTCCTGTATTTCATCTGTAACTTCCTCTGCGGATTCTTTTCCAATTTCTGGATTTGCACCGGCTCCCAAACCTTGAGTACAATTAGGACCTAGTTGCAAAGTATTTTCAGCCAATGAGTGTTTTAAAGCTTGACTGTCAGTATTGACATTTAAGAAGTGAACTCCTTCAATTTTAGATTCTATCATGCTATTAATAATATTACCCCCCGTTCCCCCAACACCAATTACTGATATCTTAGGTGAAAGATTATTTACTTTAGACGGCATTTTAAGATGAAGTGTCATTATGTTTCTCCTGTTTTTTAAATTATTCCCTTAGGAATTGGTTTCAATCTTGGTTTTAGTTTATTATTTCTGGCTTTTTTTATAGTACTTATTTTCTGATTTTTATAATGATTTGGTTCCCATATTTGAAAGGTAGGTCCTAAACCAACAAATAAAACTTGATCATTAATTTCGGTATGTAAAATCAGTTTTTTTGGCAATATTACCCTTCCCTCTTTATCAAATGGTAGTTTTTCAGCTTCACCAAAATATAAAGAGATCAAATCAAATTCGTCTTCAGTGTAACTATTCTCTTGATCTAAGTTTTCGGAAATTCTTTCCATTCTGTCTATTGCACAGCAATCGATGCATTTGGAAGAATAAGATGGAAAAGAAATTATTCCTTGAAAGCTTTGCTGTAAAAGTGAATTCCTAAAATCTGAAGGTACCGATACTCTGGATTTAGAATCAATTTTATTCAAACTAGTTGATAAAAAAAGTGCCATAAATTAGTCCAAAAATAAAAAATTGGAATATTATGGGATCTTATGGTATTTTATACCACAATTACAACAAAAAAAAAAAAAAACTAGATGATCTATAAGCTGGATTCTGTTCTTTTAAAAAAGTAATGGCTATTCATCTTGGATATTTGTTACCAAATACCTCTTGCGTCTCACCTTGCACAACGTAGAGTAGCGTTTTCACTTAAATGAGTGTGCATACTTAGACTTGCTCCCAATGGGGTTTACCTTGCCAAAAATGTTACCATTCTTGCGGTAAGCTCTTACCTTACCATTTCAACCTTACCTAATAAAGGCGGTATATTTTCTGTGGCACTTTCCCTGAGGTCACCCTCGCCGGTTATTATCCGGCACTGTTACTCTATGGAGTCCAGACTTTCCTCTCTGTAATTAATAGAGCAGCCATTCAATCATCTAGTATTAAAAATTATTAATATTTTGTCCTAAGTGTCAACTTTTTTTAACATTTCTAAAAGTTTCTTTGATTTTATGTAACTTACATGGGTTGGAAACTTATCAATTAATTTAGGAGCATAATGTCTATGGAATGCATTAATAACATGAATATTTTTTTCAAAGCTTTTTGACGTTCTGACCTCACTATAACCAATTATTTTTAGATTTTGCAAGAAGCATTTCAGCTCATTTTTTTTTAGTTCAAAATCTATTTTGCTAATATTCTTTTTTAAATCAACCCAATATCCTAAATCATATTTAGCTAATGTTTTCCAAGGAAAATAAATACCAGGATCTATCTTTCTTTTTGGCGCAATGTCACTGTGTCCTAAAATATGTCCTGTTTTTATTTTATAAGTAGATTTTATCTGTTTGGAAAGATTTATTAGTGCCTTTATCTGATTTTTAGGATATTTATTTTTTAATACTTCGCCTGAATTTACAATTTCAATTCCAACTGAGTAACTATTTAAATTTTTATAATTCATCCAACATGATAACCCAGCATGCCAAGCTCTTTTTTTTTCGTCAACAAGATTATAGATGTCACCGTTTGTATCAATGATATAATGACAACTAACTTTTTTTTGGGGAGAACACAAAATATTTATTGCTTCTGACAATGAGATAGTTTCCGTGTAATGTAAAACTAAAAATTTGATCTTTGAATTTTTTTGTCTATTATCAAAGTTCGGAGATTTAAAATTATTTAAAATTTGAATTTGCATAATGAAAGTTTAACAAAGGGATAAGAATGAAGCAGTTTTTTTTTTATTTTACAATTTTATTTTTTGTGAGCAGCATAGTATCAGCTAATGATAAAATTTACAGTGCAAAACCAATTACTAGTTTTTACATTCAACCAGATGTAAACTCCCCTATGATTTATCCGATTGAATCTGGATACGAATTATCCTTGTTGGAAAACAAAGGTGAATGGTCTAATGTAATTGATCTAAAAACAGGATTAAAAGGCTGGATTTTATCTGAGCATTTCGTCGATACAAAACCTGATCGAATAGTAACTGAAAAAGATCACTCAGGCTCATTTAAAATTTTCAAGGAAAGAATTTTGGAAATGAGTGCATCTATTGAAGAAGCGATTGGAGTAAAGACTTTTGTAGATGCAGAACATCTTGGGGGTGTTGCAGCAAGTATTATTGCTGATGACGACTGGTTTAAAGCAAGAAGACACCAAAATCAGGCTTTTCAGGTTTATGAAATATGGAAAAGTCAAAATCAATCTCCATCTTTTTTATCTTTTAAGGATTTAAATAATAAAGAAAGGTTTATAATTTTGTCTGGCCCACACAAACCAAGACTATTAAAAGCGGATAATTAAAAATTTAATCAAATGAGAAAGTTTTTCATTGTAACTTTTTTATTCTTGATTTTGGCTTTTTTCTCTATTTATATTCTATTTGTTAATTTGGATAAAAGTTTTTTAAAAAATAAAATAGTTTCAGAGTTTTCGTCAAATTTTAATCATGAAATTAACTTTAATGATGAAATAGACTTATCTTTTTTCCCAACATTTTCAGTAAAAATTAATGATGTAAGTTTAACTAATCACAACTTAGATGCCCAACTTTATATTAAAACACTTTTTCTTAATTTAAAATTGCTATCTATTTTAAAAAAAGAAATAAAAATTAACCAAATTAAGTTAGAGAAACCAACATTAAAATTAAATTTAAAAAAAATTAAAATTTCTGAAAGTTTTAGCTCTTATAAATTAATGCATAAAATATCAGAAAATAATTTTTTAATTAAACAACCCTTTAAATTTAGTCACTTAAAAATAAATGATGGTATTTTCGAAATTAAAAGTAAAAATCAGGGATATATATTGGAAGATATTTCTTTAGAAGCAACAAATACTTCTTCTTTTCAAATTAATGGTAATTTCAAAAATAAAAGTTTTTTATCTGATTTTTCATTTAAATCTGAATTTAAAGAATTTGAAAAATTAAATTTTGAGATTAAACATAATTTTTTTAATAAAAAAGAAATTACTCATATAAAAGGAACTTCAAATTATATTAATGGAATAGTAAACATTAAAGCAGATCTTGAAAGTGAATATTTTAATCTTGATAATTTTTTGGTCATGAATTCAAAAAAAAAAAAAAATTGTTAAGGAAAATCAAAATTTAATTAAAGTAAATAATTATTTTTATGATACTCATAATATTATTATTGATGTAAATACCAAACTAAAAAAACTGATATTTAATAAATTTGAATTTGATAACATTGCTGCCAAAATTAATTTTATTAAAAATAATATATATATAAAAAATCTTAATGGAAAATATTTAGATGCTAAATATTCTTCAAATTTTATGATTGATTTATTTAAAAGAAATGTCAATGGCGTATTTTTTATAGAAAATTTTCCTTTTGTTAAAACACTCAACAAACAGTTAAAATCATACATAAGTAATGGAAGATTAAATGCAACTTTTAGCTTTACTAAGAGATTACCATTAGATCATAAAACAAAAAATCTGAAAATGGAGGGAAAGTTTTTTCTTAAAGATACTATAATCTTAGGGGTTAATGCTCAAGAAACTATTTTGATGATTGACCAAATTGATAATTTGAATAGTTTTTTGAATAATTTATCAAGTTTTAAATTCAAAGGCTCTACTAAAATAGAAACTATAGAGGGTGATTTTATCCTAGAGGACTCAAACTTAAGAGTTAAAAATATTTATAGTGAGGATGACAAAATCAAATTAAATGCTGAGGGTAATTACAATATTTTGAGTGAAAATTTTTATTTAAAAAATAGAATAAAAATAAAAACAAGTAAGTATATAGATTTCCCTGATTTTGGGATTGACATTTCTGGTAACACATCTAAGTATTCCATAAATTACGATATAGATAAAATAAAAGAACACTTTTTTGAAAAAACTTTAAAAAAAATTCTTAAAAAGAATAACAATAAAATTATAATAGATCCTGATAATATTTTAGAGTTATTTAACTAAATTTTTTTAATCATTTTATCTGGATCTACAATCTTATCAAACTCATCTTCTGTAATATAATTAAGTTTTGAAGCAGCTTTTTTAAGTGTTATGTTTTTTTGAAAAGCCATTTTTGCAATTTCTGCTGATTTGTCATAACCAATAATTGGGTTCAAAGCAGTTACAAGCATCAAAGAATTTTCAAGATTTTTGCGCATCTTTTCAATATTTGGTTTAATTCCTATCAGACAGTTTTCAACAAAAGAGTTTGTTGCATCACTGAGTAGAGAGATTGTTTTAAGAATATTAAAAATTATAAGAGTCTTATTTGCATTTAATTGAAAATGACCTTGACTCGCTGCAATAGTGAGAGAAAAGTGATTGCTCATCAAATAGATACAAACTTGTGTAAAAGCTTCTGATTGCGTTGGGTTTATCTTACCCGGCATAATTGATGAACCTGGTTCATTAGACGGAATTGTAATTTCTCCGATTCCACATCTTGGGCCAGAAGATAAAAGTCGGATGTCATTTGCTAATTTGTAGAATCCTGCAATCAACGAATTAATAGAGCCTGATAAATTCAAAATTGAGTCATGTGAGGAAAGTGATTCAAATTTATTTTTAGCAGTTTTAAATGGTAGTTTTGTAATTTCTTGAATAGCTTTAACGAAACATTTTATAAAATCCTCAGATGAATTTAGACCAGTGCCTACTGCTGTTCCACCTTGGGCGAGAAAAAATATTTCTTGTAGTGAATTATTAACTCTTTCTTTTCCATTTTGAATCTGAGATTTGAATGCACTAAATTCTTGACCTAGTTTAAGTGGGACTGCGTCTTGAAGGTGTGTTCTTCCAATTTTATTTATACTTGAGAACTCTTTTTCTTTAACTTCTAAGTTTTTAATTACTTTGTCAAGAGTTGGTAATAGTTTTCTATTAATTTCAATAACTATGGCTATATGCATAGCTGTTGGGAATGAGTCATTAGATGATTGGCCCATGTTGCAGTGGTCGTTGGGATGAACTGGTTTATTTGAACCGATTTTCCCTTGTAATAGTTCGTTTGATCTATTTGCGATAACTTCATTAAGGTTCATGTTTGTTTGTGTTCCAGAACCTGTCTGCCAAACGGACAAAGGAAATTGATCGTCATGAGCTCCATTAATGATCTCGTCGCAAACTTCAATTATTTTTAAAGCTAATTTTTCATCAAGTTTATTTAATGCAAGGTTCGAAATTGCAGCAGCTTTTTTTTGAATTGCAAATGCATAAATCAGCTCCAAAGGAATCTTTTCATTGCCAATTTTAAAGTTCTCTAAACTTCTTTGAGTCTGTGCTCCCCAATATTTGTTTGCGGGTACTTTTATTTTTCCGATGCTGTCTGATTCTTCTCTATAATCTTTCAATTATTCTTCCTTATTTTTTCTAAATTTACTTAGAGTTATAATTTTATTATTTTCTATTTTTTTCGATTTCTTTAATTTTTTAACTTTTCTATTTTGTTTTAAATGCTTTACCTTGAAATCTAATTGTAGACTAAATTTTACAAAGGGATCGTTGAATTTTTTTATCGCCTCAAAAGGTATTGATAATGTCTCCTTTTTTCTATTAAAAGAAAGTGTGACATTAAAATAATTTTTTTTTACCTCTAAATTCCAGAATTGATTCTGAATAACAATGGTGATTTCTTTGGGATATTCTTTTTTCAGTTTTGAACTTATCAATACGTCTGGGTGGTTTGTATCATATGTTATATAAAAACAATGATTTGAAGAAATTTTTTCATTAGATAGATCTAATAAAATATCTTTTATCACTTCAAGCAAAGCGTTATTTATTCTTTCACCATAGTCTATGAAGTCTTTTTCCATATCTCTAATAATATTTAAAATACGCAAGGTAAATAATATAGGAAACTTAACGTCTTTAAAAGTATAACTTTTCTTATATCTTACTTTATAAAACTATTAAAAAAATGTAGATAATAAGAAGAATAAAAAAAATATATTTTAGTAATCTTATAAACTCATACATTTCAAAAATTACATATAGGTGTTAACATGATCAATGACAAATTAAAATGGATAAGTACTTTATTTGTTTTGACTGGAATTTTTTTAACCAACATAAATTATTATCCCGTAAATATTATTGTTCATGGGTTAGGAGTGATAGGGTGGACCGTTACTGGTTTTTTATCAAAAGATAAAGCTATCATTGCCAATTTTGGTTTTCAAATTCCAATTTTTATTTTTGGTATATCAAATTTTTATTTTGAATACTTTTAAAAAAAACTACTAAGATATCTGTGAACGAAAAATCCTACTACCAGTAAAACCAACGATAATATGTAAATACTCCAGAAGCTAATATTTAAAAATGAGCTTAAGAAAAATGGTAGAAAGAATATTAAGGATATTGGAACAGCTAACATAATGCTTTTTGCAAAAACTATTGTCTTAGCTTTATCATTGTGCTCAATAAATGAAAATGCAATGGCTATGATACTCATTAAAGGGAGAGCTATTATAAAGCCTGCAAGTTGGGGCTTTTTCAATGAAAGCCAACTAGCAAAAGATATTATCAGACTTGAGGCAATTATTTTAATTATAAAAATAATCACTCTATAGTTTACTAATTAGTTAAAAAAATTTTTAATTTTAGAGATTGGGTTTCTTAAAGGTTCATAAACCCTTTCAATGAATTTTATATGTTCATTAAGTTGACCGTTTAGCTGATCGATACTTATTTGAAGCTTATCAATCCTTTGCTCCAATCTTTTTAAATCTTGTTCACTTAAATTATTACTTTTTTTCATAAAACCTCATCGTTAATTAGTAATTTAAGTAAGTTAACTTTAAAAGCAAGTTATTTTTGATTATTCATGATAAAAATATTTATCATTTAAATAATAAATTTGAATTCTATTATTATGAAAAATATATTAATTGTATATATATTTAACCTCCCCAAAAAATATATACCCCCACTTAATTTTTTAGTGGGGGGGTCTCTTAAAATAGTACTTTCTTGAAAATTTCTCTTGTAAATTCTGTTCTCCAGCTTTTTCTTTAGAAAAAACTATGTAAACAGCTATAAAAAAGATGATCAATAGATTAATGTATGCAAATATTTTTATATAAAGCGAAAGCATATACATCTATCGTCTTTAATGAAAAAATGTTTAATATTTAAAATTATAAGCTTATTTTTTTTTTTAAATATTTTATAATTTCAGAAGATTCATACAGCCATTTTGATTTTCCATTATCTTCAATGCACAAACAAGGGACTTTGACTTTTCCACCTAATCTCAAAAGTTGATCTCTACTTTCAGGCTCTTTACTTGGATTTTTAAACCTTAAATCTAAATTATATTTTTTAAGAAATCTTCTTACCTTTACGCAAAATGGACAAAGCTTGTACTGATAAAGGGAGTGCTTATTAAGAATATAATTGATTCTTTTTTGCTCTTGTAAACTCCTTCTGATTCGTATCGGTGGAAAAATTAAATCAATAAAATAAATGGCATTTCCAAGAATATGTCTTGTTAATTTTAAAACTATAAAAAAAGGTTTCATCAGTGATTACTATTTTCTAAAGAATTTAAATATAAACTTATAGAAATAATAATTTTTAGCAAATAGACTTAATATTTTTTTTATATTAAATTAATACTAAATATAAAAATGTTCTCAATTTTTAAAAAAAAATACTTAAGAATTAATGCTCTTGAATCAAAACAAGACTATAACTTTTATTTAAACGATTACTCTATACCTCAAAATAAGTTAAATCATCTTTGTAAAAAATATGGTTGTGACAAAGGAGTATTTGACAATTTTAGTGATTATTTCTCATGGTTTCCTCATAATTACACTGATATTTATGATAGTATTTTTTTCGACAAAAGAAATAACATAAAAAATGTGTTTGAACTTGGAATAGGAACTAATAAAATATTCAACAAGAGACTTAAGAGAATTACCCAGCCAGGCGCATCATTGAGAATCTGGAGAGATTATTTTAAATATGCAGATATTTATGGCGGTGATATTGATTCAAAAACTTTATTTCAAGAAAAAAGAATTAAAACTTTTTTAGTAGATCAGACTAATATTAACTCAATTCAAAATATGTGGAGAAAGATTAAAATCAAAAAATTTGATATCATCATTGATGATGGTCTGCATAATTTTAATGCCGCAATCACTTTTTTTGAAAATTCAATTGATAAGCTATCAAGATTTGGTTTTTATTTTATAGAGGATATTTTTCATAAGGAGATGGATATTTACTTAAATTATTTTTCAAATAGAAAATATAGAATAAATTTTTTTTCTATTAAAAATAAAGTTGTACAAGTTGATAACAATATATTGATGATTAGACATGCATGAAAAAGTTATAAAAGACTTGAGGTTTTTCACGCTAGTTAATTTTTCAGTATTCTTTATAATATTTTTAAATTTCAATCTTTACTTTACTAACCAACAAAATATTCATGATGAAAATATATGTAGTTCAGAATCTGATAATATTGATTTTGATTGTAAAGTTCATTGTTCTTTAGGTTTGAGCGATGTTTTAGACTTTTTTTTAAAATTTAAAATAAATATAGAGTTTTTCTTTTTATGCAAAATATATTCTGAATTTCAAATCCCCTTTTTTTTTCAAATCCCCACATTGAATAATTCTCCTCCTCAAACTTAAATTTTTTTTTATATCTTTTATTTAAATTTTAAATACAGAGGAGTATTTTATGAGAGAATTACTTAGTTTTCTTTTTTTATTTTCATTCTTAGTTCAAATTACCAGTATTCAAAGTCATGAATTGCCATTTGCTGATTCTCATGCGCCCATTAGTATTATGGCGGATCATATGCATAAAAAAAAAGAATTTATGTTTTCATATAGATTCGTTAATATGAATATGAGTAAAAGTTTTAACGGAACAAAATCTATAAATACAGATGAAATCATGACTTCATCAAATGGTGCATCAAATAATTTAGGCACATACATGAATGCACCAGTAAAAATGTCTATGGAAAAGCATATGGTCGGAATGATGTATGCTCCAACAAATTATTTGACATTAATGGTAATGAGTAATTACCAAGTAAAAGAGATGAAACAAAAAAGAATGCCGATGTCTGGCGGAGCTTTTTTTGATGTGAGCTCAGAGGGTTTGGGAGATTTAAATCTTATTCAACTTTACAGACTTAAAGACTCAAAAAAAATAAAACTACACCTAGGTTATCAATTAAGTTTGCCGATTGGTAGCATTGACGAAAGAGATTCTACCCCTTCATCAGAGAATGTAAGGTTGGGTTATAGAATGCAAAACGGCACAGGAACTTTTGACAATGCTTTAATATTAAATTCGCTTATTAATTTAAATAAAATCAAAATCGGTGGTCAATTGTTTTACAAAAAACATTTGGGTTCTGTTAATGATAACAAATATAAGTACGGTGACTTTTTTAATATCAATTTGTGGACTTCTTACAGATGGTTAAATTTTATGAGCCAATCTTTTAAAATTAATTATACTAAGGAGAATGAAATGATAGGTGTAGATGATGAAATGAATGCAAGAATGAGTCCCGCAATGGATGCAGGAAATTTTGGATTACAAAAGCTTTCATTAGGTATCGGTTTTAATTTAGTAAATCACTTCAATAAATTACAAAATCACAGAGTAGCTTTTGAAATCACAAAACCAGTTTATAAAAATGTTAGTGGAATACAAATGATTGAGGATTTTAAATTGATATTTGGGTGGCAATATGGTTTTTAAACAAAAAAAAATTAAAATTACTGAATTTCAACGAAGAGTAATTTTTGCTTTTCTGATGTCTTTTGTTACAAGTTCAACTGTTTCATTAATTGTTTTAATATTGAATAAAATTCATTTAGGTTTTTTTAGACTTTGGTTAAAATCTATCTCGATTGGGTGGCCAACGGTATTTATTTTAATTTTAATATTCGTGCCATTACTAAATAGATTAATTGATTTCTTGTTTGAAATAAAAAGAAAACTCTAAATTTTTTTAATTTTCTTGTTTATATAATTTTTATTTACTATGTTTAGGTTAATATTAACCATTTTAAAGGAGGTGATCTGATGTCTAGTATTATCAATATAATTCAATTTAATTTATTAAACTGTTTATCAGAGCAACCTTTGGTAAAGATTTAATAGGCTTTATTAAGTTGTTTTTCTTGTAATACGAAAAGGGGACAAGTTCCCCTTTTTTTACTCTCATTCGGAAGATATTTACGATACAAATTTAAGCTTTAAAACTCGAGATGTCCGATATCATAAGGTATTATGCCCATTTTTTTATGCGCTTTTCCAATTTTTTTTTGATTTTCTCTAATTATAAAAACCTTTTTTGCTTTTTCTTATTTTACCAGGCATATAAAATAAATTTCTTATCTTGCTTCACCTTATAAATAAAATTCCAAAAAATATTTTGCACCATTCTAGTGAGCCTCTATTAGACATCAAATCTTATCAAAATCCTCATTTTTTTTACGATTTAAATCTATTCATAGTTATAATTTTTTTTTAATTACATGTTTAGTTGTTAATTTAGCTAGCTATGAAATAAGTTTTTTAAAATACTTTAAATTTATTTATTTTAAATAAAAAGAAAATTGGTTATACATTAATTATGCTAAAGCTTTTTGAAAAATTTATGGAAAAATTGATGTTTGCATCTAGATGGCTTTTGGCACCATTTTACTTTGGTCTTATTATTGCCCTTTTTTTTCTTTTAATAGTTTTTGTAAATGAAATATTTCATTTTATAAATCATTTTACAACTAATGAAACTGAACTTATTTTGTTCATTCTAACTCTTATAGATCTCTCATTTGCAGGTAATCTATTGATAATTGTTATTTTTTCAGGATACGAAAATTTTGTTTCAAAGATTAATATCAATGATCACGAAGATAAGCCTGAATGGATGGGAACTGTTGACTTTGGTGGACTAAAACTAAAACTCATTGCTTCTATAGTAGCAATATCAGGGATACATTTGTTAAAAATCTTTTTTGGATTAGAAAACTATACTCACAGTCAAATACTTCTTTTTATAGCTGTACATTTTACATTCGTATTGAGTGGGGTGCTTTTGGCTTATATGGATTCAATAGTCGCAAAAAGTAAACACATAAATTAACAATTAATCTTCATGAATTTAATCTAATAATAAAATGTGTAGAATTAAGTAAAACTCAAACTTATTTAGTATAAAAAATATGAAAAACTTAAATATTATTGTAATTTTATTTGTTTATATTCTTGATATTAATCAAGCTTACTCAAGAGGGGATCTTACTCGACAACATCCAATTGAAGTTGAGGTTTTAATGAAAGGATTATCTGGTAATGCACATTATTATGAACCATCAGAGTTTACTTTTAAAACGGGAAATTTGTATATTTTAAAAATTAAAAATGTAAGTGATAGTAAACATTACTTTTCTTCGACTAATTTTGCCAACTCTATATTTACAAGGAAAATTCAATTAATTAAAAATGATAAAAAAATTGCAGAAATAAAAGGAATAATTAAAGAGATAGAGGTTTTTCCAAACAACTCGTTGGAATGGTGGTTTGTTCCAATTAAAACTGGACAATTTAATGATGTAAATTGTCATATTAAAGATAGTAAAACTGGGAAAACTCATTCAGAAATGGGTATGGTAGGAAGAATAGTTATAGAATGATCGCTTACGAATAAATTTAATATTTTATTTCCACTTTTTATATAAAAAAATTACAACTGACCAAGCAAAAAGAACTATTAGTAGTTTTTCGAAAAAAGACATTTTAATAACAATAAATTAAATACAAAGTTTTTCAACAAAATTTTAAGTCAACTCATTTGGTATTTATTTGTTAAGTGAATACTACATATTATGAATTAAAATTTATAATTGCAGATACAATAAATTAACATAATTAATGTTTTAATTATGAATTTGTTAATTTACTTTATTATAGTCGGAAAAATATTGATTTTTTTTTTCAAAAAGAAAAAAAGCGTAATAACTATCTCTTCGATCTTCTTTTTTGCAAATATTCTAGCCAATAACTTTGACGATTTGAGATATCAAACTAAATTTGATAAAAAAGGAAATAAGTATACTCATGATTTGTTAACAGGTAAAAAGTGGAAAAGTAGGACAAATCCTTAGTTCAATTACATTAAAGACTAGAAAAAATACCATTGTAGTTTTTCATAAAATGAGCTTTATAACGAATGATTATAACGGGTATTAATAAGTAAAATTTAAATAAAAAAATTTAGTAACAACATCTTATATGGGTGTTCATAACTTTTCCCTTCCTTATGATAGAGACAGTTTTGGACACCTAAAGGTAAAAATTCAAATAATTATTTACTTTGATGAAAAAACTTACTGAAAATTATTATATTTTTAATACTAACACGAATAAGTTACAAGGTTTTGAAAATAATAATAAATCTGACGAATGATTATATATAATTTTGTAAGTTAGTAAAAAAAATTTAGTAAAATTTCAATGGTAAATTTAAATCTTAAAACTGGGGAAATGATTTCCTATTTCAACTAAACAAAAGTCTAGAAAAGAACTATATGTGAATGACCCTCAGAACCTTCTAAAGGGATATCAAAAATTCTAAAAAATTTGAAAATCATAAATAAAATTAAAACAGGAAAAAGTATATGCACTCGTCATATGATTTTTTCCCTTGGGTGAAAACTGTTAGACTTCTTTGAGTCTAGTTAAAACAAATAAGGGTTAACAGATTGAACACCCTTGCCGATGAGATTTCTCTGTCTTGGTGTATGGATTGATTCTATTTATTTTTTAGGATATTTTAAAAAGTATGTTGCAAATGATTGTTTTTTCTGCACGACTTACCCACGTACTACTTTTTTGTTACAATTAAGATAATCGTATGGATTTGCTAGGAATTACAGCATTATATATTTTTTTATATGTTCCAATTTTATGGGTATGTATTTATCCAGTTTATTGGTTGAATAAAAAAACTAAATCCAAACTAAATCCATTTCTTATGAGTTTAGAACTTGAATTTCTTGGAAGTTCTTTGTCCTCTTTAGTTCGTGTTTTGTTGGGAAGTATTTATCTGATTTTCTTTGGTTTACTTTATTTTACTGTATTTTTTTATACATTAACTCTAACAGGAAATTTTATCTTCACGTGGTTTCATATTTAAGCACACTACATACTAATATCACCATAGTTTTGAATCTTGATTTGCTATTTTAACCTAGTAAAATTGCCTTAAATTAATTATCTTGAACGTTTTAATTTTCTGAAAAAAAAATTTGTTGATTAAATATCAAATTATTACATTAAAACCCTCAAAGTCAGGATGCCCAAGATAAATATCTTTATGTTGTCCAGTATTTTTATGGGCCATTCTAAAAGATTCAGATTTTGTCCAATTGATAAAGTCTTTCTCTGAGCTCCATCTGCTATGTGAGGCATATAATGTAAAATCCTCACTACTAGATCCCTTGATCAAATTAAAATCAATAAATCCAGGCACATTTTCTAGTTGAGAATCTCTATTTCTCCAAATATCTTCAAATTGCCTTTCTCTTCCTTGGACTATTTTGAAACGATTCATTGCTATATACATTTTTTTAAACCTCAACAAAATTAAAATAGGAAAATTTTACCTTAATTTAAAGATTTATTTAAGAATTTTATTTATTTGACCCCTTTAGAGTCTCATTAAAACAAACAAGTGTGAACAATTACACGCCCTTGCCGATGAGACTTTTGTTTCTCGTCGTTTAGTCTGAAACTACTNGATTTGCAAGACTTTTGAAAATAGTGTGTGCAAAAATGTTTGCAAATTGGGCAAGTTTCTGCACGATCTCAAGATTTATCTTTACTCCTTTCAGATTTTTCAACAAATTTCCACCCATTTGCAATGAGAGCATTTTTTATCACTTCAATAGTTTCTTTTCTTGTTTTATTTCTGGGAATAGAGAAAAAAGACAATTTTTTCATTTATTTTCTCCTTTTCTTTTTTTATTAAAGTTTAGTTTTGGATTTGAGATTATAAAACCAGTTTTGAAGATACGGTCATCCTCTTTAGGTTCTTTCCAAATGATTTTCAACATTTCAGTTCTCCTTTGTTAATATTTATTAACCAAGAAAATTTGAATGTACGGAAACTTTTACAGTTTGAGACAGAACGATTAGGTCGTTACTATTCCAGAACGGTAGGTCGTTGCTATACCCCAAATCTAGTTGGAATTTTAACATTANCAATATAGAATTAATCTATTATGAACAAATTTANATTTCTAATTTTGATAATTATTATAACTNTAAATTGTTCATNTACNTTNAGTGNAGAAAAAAGTAATTTAATTTGCTCTGAAAAAGATAANGAATACGCCGAGTTTTGGGATAATTATTATGACCCTGAGGAAGCATATGAATTTGCAGAAAAAATAAAAAAATTGGTAAGAGATGAAAATCTATCAGGTCTATTTGATTTAGTTGAAGGTGAATTAACTTCTGGACCAAGGAAAGAATTCGTGAAGGNCAAGAATTTCTCAGATATTTTTTCAGATGATTGGCAAAATAATTTACTTGAGAGTAAATCACCTTGTTCCCCAGTCGGATGGCGTGGNTTTATGCTTGATAGTGGGTCAATATGGTTTAATAAAGATAAAGATAAAAATAAGTGGTTTATCTTTTCAATGTTAGGAGCAAAAAAAGAAAATATTACGANAAAAACTCCAGTTGGTTGGAAGTTTGAGGGTAAAGTAATTCCCCCNCAATGTTTTTCGACGCTATGGATGTCTGGTGATAATTATGAAGAATATGCAGATAAGTTTAACATAAAAAATTATAAAGATTTTTCAAAAAATCCNGGCGAATATTTTGGTAGTAAAATATCTGACTTTAAACCAATCAATGCCTCCTGGGGTGGAGAAATTTATCTTATTTCATCTATGAAGAAATGTTTGGATGGTAAACTGAGATATGGAGGCATAAAAAATATTGGATTTCCNAAAATAAAAATTAATAACAATACAATAGAAACACAATTATGTTCTTCTGATGATGTATGCACAAAATTTTCATACACTATCTTATTAAATATAAACCAAGACGAGTGTCAAAACCTTGTACCAAACGTTGAAGGAAAATGTTTAAAGTCTTATTTGATGTCAATTGGTGATTATAGTGGAGGTACTATGGGATGGGATATGAGTTACAATATATATGGACTATTTAATTTAAAAAATAGTGAGAAATTTATTTTGCCAATAAAAAATTTTTCTAACAAAAACGATGCTTTAAACTTTACGGATAAGTTAATTAAATAAACTTTGTTCTGCTAAAGGTAAAAAGGAACAGACCAAACTGTGTCGCAATTGATCAATTGTTTAGAGGTTTTTTTACNATTTCTCTTTTAATTTACTTTTCCTGACAATGATTTAACTTTCCCTGAAGAATCATAATATATTTTAAGACCACCAACAGAACGAACCTTTCCTCTTTGATGCGGAAGTTCATGTTCATGATAATAGTAAATATTCACACCACCAACAGACTTAACTCTTCCTAAATCATCATAATATATATTTTGCCTCCCAACAGAACGAACCTTTCCTCTTTGATGCGGATGATCATGTTCATGATAATAGTAAATAGTATCTCCACCAACCATACTATACTCAAAATCACCAGAAATTGTTTTTATTGAAAACTCTCTACCGTCTCTATCTTCCCACTTAATTTTTGTATCTTGAGATAAGGCATAATTATATTTCAAACAGAATAAGGATATAAAAATGAATAAAAGTTTTTTCATTTTTTAATCTTACTATAAGTTCAATGAATGTTAAATCAAACTTCTCAGAAAAAGGGGAGTGGGGTAACTTATATCTCTACATCTTTATTACATTTATAGTTTATGAAATACTTAAAAGATTTCGGGGGTCTGCAAAATGTAGAGTAGAACATATATTGAACAAACAAAAGTGTATTGAAAGTGTATTGAAAGTGTATTGAAAGTGTATTGAAAGTGTATTGAACTTTTTGCACTATTGTTTCCCTTATTTGTTGAAGAGTGAATCCTCTGAAACCCTTTGTGAG
>NZHE01000023.1 GCA_002691145.1 Rickettsiales bacterium | reverse complement strand
AACTAGAGGCCAAAAAAAAAGCTGAGGCAGAAAAGAAAAAACTAGAGGCCAAAAAAAAAGCTGAGGCAGAAAAGAAAAAATTAGAGGCCGAAAAAAAAGCTGAGGCAGAAAAGAAAAAATTAGAAGCCGAAAAAAAAGCTCAGGCAGAAAAGAAAAAACTGGATGCAAAAAAAAAAGCTGAGGCAGATAAGAAAAAACTAAAGACCAAAAAAAAAGCTGAGGAAGAAAGGGAACCATTAGAAACCAACAAAACAAGGTTAGAAGCTCAGAACAAAGTGCAGGAGAAAAAAATTGGAGAGCTTCAGAGAAATGCTGAACAAGATAATAATAAAAAGGTATCTAAAACTCAATTGCAGAAAAATGATTATGCGCAATCTAATAATAATAGAGCAAATAAAGAAGAAGTAAAAAATCAAATTAATAAGGAAATAAGTCAAGGTGAATGTGCTGGAATCATTGAATTGGAAATGACATGTTTTGATAGAGATAAAATTGGACGGATAAATTTTGTTAAAGATTACAGAAAAATAAAAAATAAAATTTGTGGAGGCGGATTACCTGCTGCTGACTATAGATTAGGTAGAACAGGAAATAAATTTGTAGGAGATATTATTGAACAAGACTTAAACAAAAAAAGATTTATAGTTCAGGAACAAAGTTTTACCAATAAAGTAGAAAAAATTGTAAGTCTATATGATTTTGATAAGAAAAAAAGACATAGCAACTTTAAAAATCTATTTGAATATGAAGATTGTAAATAATTTAGTTTTTATGCTATAATGAAAGGAAATACGGTTAATTGTATTACAAAAGAAAATGAAAGAACGTTTAAAGTTAATATTAAATGCTCTGGAGAGTTCTACTCTCATTTATATAAGAACTATAGTTTTTATTTTCCTTTTCATCGCTGTAATTATAACTACCTTTAGTTTGTTTAACGCTTATATTCAATACACTGATTCTCCAAATATTTCAGAGGATGATACTTTTTCAATTCCCAGCTTTGATGGTGATAAAAAACAAGAAAAAGAAAATACTAATAAAATACCAGAAAAACAAAATAATGTTGAATTTAAAAAAGATAATCACCCGTATCCAGAGTTAAAAGAGGAAATTGATGAAATAATTGATTTAATCCTTCCACTTTACCTTGCTATGGAAAAAGAGGATGTTCAATCACTAAGAGGTTTCGAGCTCAGGGAATCATTAACTAATCTTCTTGCTGAAAGGCTTGCGTTATATAATAGAGTTCTAGCATCTAATAATCAGTTCGATGATGTAGTCAAAGGTTTGATCATTTATACGAAAGATTTAAGCAATTTTTATATTGATAAATTTAATATAGATGTAACTCTTCCAACTTCTTCTGACATTAAAGAAAAGTACACATCAGCAAATAGAAATTCTTTCAATCAAGAAATAAGAAACTTCGGCGACGTATTATATAACTATCCAGCAGATTATTCAAAGGCATTGAATAGAAACTACCAACAATTATTAGAGGATGTTGAGATAGAAGAGTTAAGGGCATCTAAAAACAACTCACTCGCGATATCAAGTCTCATAGAGGCTGGTTGGGCATCTCTTTTTATACTTGGAGCTTTGTTACTTTTTCTTATATTAAAAGTTGAGAGATCTATCCGTTCTATAGGAGATAAATTGAAATAAGCTTAACTTACTTTGCAATTTAAATTTTTAAAAATTAAAATAGCCCCTTAATAGCATGTTTGTTAACCTATTCTTATAGCGTCTTTGTCTGCGAATAGCTTTTGAAGGACTAGCTCTCCAGGTTTCACGTTTATCCTTTACTAAAAACTCAAGATCTTCAGCATTATCTATTAATCTAGCGTTATTTTCATAAGTTCTTTTTGACATAATAACTATTTATAATCTTAATTAATCTTTATATATTTAACTTTAAAAAAATTTGGCAATAAAAATATTAAAAATAAAGCAAGAATAGTAATTTTAAGAAATAATCGGGAAATAAATTATTTTATTGAAAATTTTGAAATATATTAGAATTATATTAAAACTATTAAATTTACGGGAAATTTTTTTCGTGACATAGTGGTTAAAAATTTAAAATTAGTAAAGAAGTTAGATCTCGTTTATCAAAAAAAATTAACATGAGGATTTTAATTAAAAGTAACGAAATAATATATTTGAGTTGGATTAAGCATAAACTGACTGAAAATAATATTGAGTTTGTAGTTTTTGATGAGTTTATAAGTTCAACAGAAGGTAATATTAACGCTTTTCCAGTAAGAATCATGGTAAGTGAAAGAGATTTTGTTAAAGCAAGAAAAATTATTACTAAAGAATAATTTTAATGTATTTCAATGTTGTGAAATAATCTTTTTTCAAATTTTTTAAAATATAATTTTTTAATATTATCAAAATTATTTTGTTTTAAAAAAAGATTAGCGACTTTTTCATTAAAATCTTTTCTCCAGCATACCCTGATTATTTTCTTGTTATCGTTTGGAATGAAAGAAATTTTATGAATGGCTTTTGTTTTTAATTTATTAACAAGGGTTTTCTGTGCAGCTAACACTGCTCTCATAGAAAAATCAAATGTATTATTACACTTTTGTATGTCAGGAATTGCGTGATATAAAATTTCACCATCGTCAACTTTAGAAGATAATTTTTGTATTGATGCGCCGGTAAAATGTGGATTATTTTCATAAATAGACCAGAAATTACAGGCTGAACCCCTGTAATATGGAGAAACTCCTAGGTGAACGTTTAGAGCTTCATTGTCAATAAGTTCATCAAGTAACCAACCTTTAATTATAGATGTACCAAATACAACATAGTAATCTGACTTTAGTGCTCTATAAATATTATTTCTTTTAAGCTCATTAATACTGTTTTTTCTTAAATTAATTACTTCAATATTTTTACTTTTTATTTCTTTATTTTTAAAACTTTGTTTTTCGGCTAGCTCTACAAATTTAAAATATTCATGTAAATTTTTTTTTTTTTGGTTTTTCTTCGACCACAGCGAAAACTTTTTCAGAAATCTCAGAAAGTAAATTTATCAACGAGATGTGTCTAAGTTTATTTGATGTAAAAACTGTGATTTTCATATTAAGTATCGTTTAATAAAATTTGATGAAGCTTCCCTGGGTAACTCTAAATTAGAGGCATATTTTACCTTTTTAAGGGATTTACAAAAACCAATTTTTATATGTAATTCCTTCAGTACCTTGAGTGTGTCTTGATTATAACTCCCACATGGATGAGACATTGAAATTACATTTTGTTTAATGATATCTTCAATTCTGAGTTTATTTTTGTAATATTCTTGTTTCTGTGCAAGATATGTATAGTGTCCAATTGTGGTTGGATGGGTATGCGAATGAAGTCCAATCTCATGCCCTTTTTTAGATAAATAACAAACATCATCTTTAGTCATAAATATTTTTTTGCTTTTTTTTTCAATTTTATAGTTTTCGTCATTCATTATTTGCAAAACAAATTCTGAATATTGTTCTTTTAGAATTTGGTCTCTCATAAATCTATATTTTTTATCATTTTCTGAATAAAATAAAGAATGATTTAAATAGTCTTGTGGATAATCTCTCTCAAAATTTTTGAATAATTCTGGAGAAAGCAACTTTATTTTTTCAAAAAATATTTCATAATATCTGTCAACCGAATCAAAAGAATGTCTGAAATCTCTAAAAAATTCTAATAGAGGAGGATTTTTTGAAAAAATATCAGTATAAATAAAAAAAAATGCCTTTAAGTTAAAATGTTTAAGAACCGGGAGAGCTAAATCAAATTGAGCTTTCAACCCATCATCAAATGAAATACATACACTTTCAGCCTTTAATATTTTTTTCTCAACTTTGTAAATAAATTCGTCAGGATTAAGTAAGTTAAATTTTTTTTTTAAAAATTCTATTATTTTGAAAAATTCTTCTGGCGTTGATGATCCTTGCGACCAATTATACATCTTATTATCATGAAAATGATGAAAAATTAAAGAATATGGCATTTTATATTTTTCTTATTTTTAGTTGTACTAATAAATTATTAAATGAATTTAAATTAATGGATTTTAATTCTATTTTTCTTTTTTCTTTTTTATAAAAATTTCGATTACTATACAGCTTATCATAGTGAAAAGAGAGCAAACATTTTACTAGCTCATTTATTTTTTTTAAATTTATCAACTCAATCATAGATAGATATTCATCTTTTTTTAGAAATTTTTTTAGTTGATAAATTTTTTCTTTTAAAAAATTTGGTTGTTTGACAAAATATTTATAATCTTTCATTATAAATTTTACTCTTTCATTCAAAGGAACATTTAGTGTGAACAATTTTCCAATTTTCATTTGAGAGAAAAGATTATTTGGTAACGATAATTTCCCAATTTTTCTACTCTCCGATTCAACCCAAATAATATCAGATTTCTTAAATTTACTTAACTCAAACCAAATTTTAGATTCAAAGTTTTTTTGAGTGGGTTGAGGCTTATTAGGGATATCTCCTAAAACTGAACCTTTATGATTTGCAAGAAATTCTAGATTTAAAACATTTTTATAATTAGCTAATTTATTTAAAAAATATGTTTTACCAGAACCTGTAAGTCCTCCAAGAATATTAAATTTGTAATTAAGTATTTCTTTGTTGAAAAATGAAAGTATAAACTTTCTGTAACTTTTATATCCTTTATCTAAAAGTGTTACATTAAAGCCTATACTCTTTAAAATAAGATACAAGCTTAAAGATCTTAAACCTCCTCTCCAACAATATATTAGTATTTTGTCTTCTTTTTTAAGTGTGTCTTTTTTTATAAACATACTTATATTTTTTGCAATAATTTGTGCTCCTAATTTTCTTGCTTCAAAAATATTTTGTTTGTAAATTTTACCTACTTGCTCCCTCTCATTATTACTTAATACAGGCATGTTAATTGAATTAGGGATTGAATCATGATTATATTCATCTGGAGTTCTTACATCAATAATTTTTGTGAATAGGTCTAACGTATTAAGGTTAAAATCCACTTTTTTCATATAAATTGTTTTTGCCAATTTTTAAAAACCTAAAATTCTTTTATACTATATTTTATTTTAAAAATGTATATTAAAGGATAATAATCATTATAAAAAATTTATTATGTTAATAAAACAATTGTCTTTAAAAAATGTTTTTTATAAAATTAATAATAGAAATATACTTTCTAAGATTAATCTAAGTATTAAAAACGATGAAAAAATAGCAATCATTGGTCCTTCAGGCTCAGGAAAGACAACTCTTTTGAAAATAATTGCGCATGCAAAATTTCCATCTAGGGGAGAAATTAAAATCAACGAATTAAATTTGTTGCATCTCAAGAAAAAAGATATTTTCAAACTTAGAAAATCTTTTTTTATGATTCCTCAACAGTTTTCAATACCTTCAAGACTCAGAGTTTATAGAGCAATACAAACAGGATATTTAGCTGAATGGTCTACAATCAAATCGGTTTTATCTGTTTTTTATCCATTTAATCTAAAAAAAATACATGAAATTTTGAAAAGATTTTCATTAGAAACGAAAATCGATGAAAAAGTAGAGTCTTTATCAGGTGGAGAAAAGCAATGCATTAATATCGCTCGATTACTTGTTACTAAAGCAAAAATGTTATTACTAGATGAGCCAATGGCCGGAATAGATATAAAGAAAATAGATTTGGTAATGAAAAATCTTTTAGAATTTCAGAGTGAGCATAAGTCCTTACTTATTATTTCATTACATCAATTAGAGATTGTACAAAAGTATTTTACTAGAGTGATATGTATGAAGCACGGTAAGATAAAATTTGATTTACCAATTAATAAAGTAACAAAAAAAATAATCAAAGATTTGTATGAATGAAATCGTAAAAAATTTATTTAAGAAATTTTTTATTCTAATTTCTTTGTTGGTTACTTTAATTATCTCAATTGATTTTTTAATTTCGCGTTCAACATTTGAATTTAATAAATTAAGTTTAAGTAGTTTTTTTCTTTTTTTTAATGATTTTTTCCCCATGGAGACATCTCTAGACTTTATAAAAGATGTGCTTAAAAATTCATGGATAACAATTAGTATTGCAACTTTAAGTGTTTTTATAGCTCTGATTTTTGCTTTTCCTTTATCCATTCTAATTTCAAAAAATATTTCTTTTTCATTTAATTTTCAAAATAAAATGACAAGTTTTTCTTTCCTTTCAAGATTATTTTCAAGATTTAATTTAGTTATTTTAAGAAGTTTGCCTGAATTGATTGTTGCTATTTTCTTTATAAGAATATTTGGTCTAGGTGAGACTTCAGCAATATTTGCAATTTCAATTTGCTATATAGCTTTTTTTACAAAAGTGTTTACTGAAATAATTGAATCTAGTAACAAAAAATTTATTGTTAATTTAATGAATAACGGTTCAAATAAATTAAAAATATTTTTATATTCAATATTACCAGAATGCGGTGACAAAATTATAGCCTATATTTTCTTTAGATGGGAATGTGCAATTAGAACATCTGTAATATTAGGAATTGTAGGCGCAGGGGGTATTGGGCAACAATTAGATCTAGCCATTAAAATGTCAGATCTTAATGAAGCTAGCACCATTCTATTTTTCTTATTTTTACTAATAATATTTACAGAATTTGTAAGTAAACTTTTAATTAAAATAATGAGATGATAGAATTAAATTTAAAAAAATATATTGGCTTTTCAATTATTATACTTTTGATAATTTTAAGTTTATTATCTGTAGATTTAAAAATTTACGAAATTTTTGAATTGCAGAATTTATTAAATATTCTCAATTTTCTAAACGAATTTTTAAATCCTAACCTATCTATTATATTTTTAAAAAAACTATTATTTTCACTATTTGAAACACTTTTAATTTCATTTATAAGTACCTTTTGTGCTTTTCTTTTAACTTTTTTTATATTAATTATTTGCTATGAATGCAGCAATAAGTTTTTAATCGCAATAAAGTTAATTTTGTCTTTTTTAAGGTCAATTCCTGAATTAATTTGGGCACTAATTTTAGTAATTCTATTAGGATTGGGTCCAATAACCGGTATATTCGCCTTATTCATTCATACAACAGGAGTTTTAGGAAAATTGTTTTTAGATACTGTTGAGAATACTTCTACAACTGAAAATTTTGTCTTTAGGATTTCAGGAGCAAATAAAATAAAAATTTTTTTTTCCCAAACATTTTATAAAATTTTTCCGAATTTACTAAATTTTACGTTTTATAGATGGGAAAATAATATTAGGGCAGCAAGTATACTTGGTTTTATAGGAGCAGGGGGTGTTGGGCAACTTTTATACTATCACATGAGTTTATTTAACTACAATGAAGTATCAACAATTACAATTTCGATAATTTTAATTATTTTTTTAGTTGATAGCCTGAGTGCTTTTATAAGAAATAAGTTGATTTTTAATTGATAATTTTAGCACTTTTTGCGGCATCAAGAATATTATCATAATTTTTTTTTTCAGTTCTAATGTACTTTTCAGCTCTTTGTAATTTTAAGATTTTTTGATGTTTAGAATTATTTTTATCTAAGCTAAGAAAAGCATTTATAATTTTATTTTTAATTGAATCTGGAATCTCTGTTCTAATAGTCCAATTGTAATCATAATAAGATTGTGTTTCATATAAAACTTCTAAACTTTCACTAAGTTTAGGTTTTTCATTTATTAATTTTTTCCAAACAACGCTATTTAAAACTCCACCTTTAACTTTACCAGATAAAACTGAGTATAATGTTGCATCATGAGCTCCCGAAAAAGCAATTGGGTTAAAAAAAAGTTCTGGATTAATATTTTTTTTCATTAGAAAATATCTTGGCATAATATGGCCGGAAGTTGAGGAGGGAGAACCAAAACTAAAAGGTTGATCTTTTAAATCATTAATATTGCTAAAATTATCATTCTTACTAACAATAAATACTGAAGAAAATCTTTCATCTTTTTGTCTTTGTATTATGGGCTCAACCTTTCCGTTACTTCTATGAAAAGCTTGTATAAATGTAAATCCTCCAAGCCAAGCCAAATCAATTTTATTAGTAGATAATGCCTCAACTACTGATGCATAATCAGAAACAGGAACAAATTCTATCTCTAAATTTAATTGCTCTTCAAGATAATCTTTTAAAGGTAAAAATTTTTTGTGTAGTTCAGTAATTGACTCATCCGGTATGGATGAAATTTTTAATTTTTCCAAAGATTTAGTTGTATTACTGAATAAAAAAGCAAAAAACGTAAAAACTGTAACAAGAAATTTATTTAAATTTAATTTGTGTTTTTTTTTCATTTTTAAACTCTCCAATTACTTTTGCATATAAGTTATCATGTTTTAAAATGTCAATGACTTCTTTTAAATTTTTTCTAGAACATGAAAATAATAGCCCTCCAGAGGTTTGAGGGTCTGAAATTATATTTTTTAATTCTTCGGAAATATTGTTGTTATTTTTAACTACATTTTTTGAATTGTCCCAGTTTTTTTTAGCAGCTGAAGTCAACATTCCCATTTTAATATATTTTTTAATATTCTGAAATAATGGTATATCTTTTTTATAAATAATGGCGCTTTTTTTACTTGCTACACACATTTCTTTTAAATGTCCTATGAGACCAAAGCCAGTCACATCTGTCATACTAGAGATAAGTTTTTTTTTAGATAATTCGTATCCTACTTTATTTAATTTTGTAGTGCTACTTATAAGTAATTTATAATCTTTTGTATTTAGAATATTTTTTTTGAAAGCAGTTGAAAGTATCCCAACACCAAGAGGTTTTGTTAAGAAAATAAAGTCTTTATCTTTAGCAGTTGAATTTTTTTTAACATCTTTAGAATTAATTATGCCTGTTACTGATAGTCCATAGATTGGTTCAGATGAATTTATTGTATGTCCTCCAGCGATTACTATATCAGCTTCTTCACATATTTTATTTCCCCCCTTTAATATCTCCTTTATTTCCTTTAGATTTATCTTTTCGAATGGCATTGCGACGATTGCAAGAGCATAAAGGGGTTTAGCCCCCATTGCATAAAGATCAGAAATTGCGTTTGCTGCCGATATTTTTCCAAAATCATAAGCTTTATCTACAATAGGCATGAAGAAGTCAGTAGTCCCCACTATTGATTGCTTTTTATTCAATTTATAGACAGCAGCATCATCAGACATAGAAAAATCAACAATTAATTTTTTTGAAAAATTTTTAAATTTCGGAATTAAATTAACAAGAGTTTTTTGATCTATTTTACATCCACATCCACCACCAAATGAAAATTCTGTAAGTTTTCTATTTCTCATTTTTGATTTCATCTCTTTCCTTCTCGTTTACGTTTATTAGAATCTAATTCTTTTTTTCTTAGTCTTAAACTTAGTGGAGTTACTTCAAGTAATTCATCATCTTTAATATACGAAATCATTTGTTCCAATGACATCTTTAGTGGTGGAACTAAATTAATAGCTTTATCAGAGCCAGATGCTCTAATATTTGTGAGTTGCTTACCTTTAAGAACATTGATTTCTAGATCATTTTCTTTGCTATGTTCTCCGACAACCATACCTTTATAAACTTTGCATTGAGGTTCTATGAACATAATACCTCTCTCTTGTAAATTAAAAATTGCGTAAGCAACAGCTGTACCTGTTTCTGTTGATATTAAAGCTCCATTTTTTCTTTCTAAAATTTCGCCTTTGAATAAATCATATGAATCAAAAACTCTATAAATTACACCTGTACCTCTTGTCTCAGTTAAAAACTGATTTTGATATCCTATGAGCGTTCTTGAGGGAGCCCTAAACTTAAGTCTGGTTTTTCCAGAATTATTATTTTGCATGTCAATCATTTCTGCTTTTCTTTTATTCATTGAGTTTATTATTGAATTTGTATATTCTTCGTCAACATCGATCGTAACCTCTTCTATAGGTTCAAGTTTATTATTTAAAGCATTGAATTTAAATAGCACTTTAGGCCTCGATACATTTAATTCAAATTTTTCTCTTCTCATTGTTTCAATAAGAACGCCAAGTTGTAGTTCTCCTCTACCTCCAATTTCAAAAGAATCTTTTTTTTCATTTTCATTAAAGGTTATAGCAACATTTGATTCTGCTTCAGCTAAAAGTCTTTCTCTAATAAAATTTGAAGTAATTTTTTCGCCCTCCATCCCTGCATATGGAGAGTCATTAACTGTAATTGTTATCGACATTGTAGGAGGATCAACCGGAGTAGATTTGATTGCAGTTTTAATTTCTGGAAAGCATATCGTGTCAGAAACAGAGCATTTAGAGAGACCAGCAATACATATAATATCTCCGGCTTGTGCTTGATCAATGGAAATCCTTTTGGTTCCTTCAAATGAAAATAATTTTGTTAATCGTCCACTTTCAATTAGCTGATTGTCCAGATTTAAAACATTCACTTGGTCATTTACTTTTATATTTCCAGTTTGAATTTTTCCAGTGAGGCATCTGCCCAAAAAATTATCAGAGCTTAAAAGAGTAGCTAGCATAGAGAAAGGTTTATTCACCAGACAGTCGGGTTCTTTTACATTTTTAATTATTAAGTTCAAAAGTGGTTTTAAGTCTTCAGGTTTGTCATTAATATTTTCTACACACCACCCATTTTTTCCTGAAGCATATAAAACCGGAAAATCTAATTGACTATCATTAGCATCTAACGTCACAAATAAATCAAATATCTCATTTAAGACGTCGTCAGGCCTAGAATCGTTTTTATCAATTTTATTGATTATTACTATTGGGTTTAAGCCCTGAGAAAGGGCTTTACCTAAAACAAATTTTGTTTGTGGCATTGGTCCTTCTGAAGCATCTGTCAATAAGATAACACCGTCAGCCATGCATAATACTCGCTCAACTTCTCCTCCAAAATCTGCATGACCAGGAGTATCTATAATATTTATTTTAAAATCATTCCATTTAATTGAAGTAGGTTTAGCGAGTATTGTAATTCCTCTCTCTTTTTCAAGATCACCAGAATCCATAACTCTTTCTTCAACTTGTTCATTAGTTCTAAACATTCCTGTTTGTTTTAATAATGAGTCAATTAAGGTAGTTTTACCATGGTCAACATGAGCAATAATGGCGATATTTCTGATTTTTGAAATCATTAAATTAATTTATTATTTATTTAATTTAAACCTTAAACAAAAGATTTATAGGATAAAAATTTGATTTTAGGAAGTAAATTTTTATCTGGGGTGTAACTATAATCTAATGATACACCCCAAATTGAAGGAAATAGATATTAACTATGTAAATTATTAGCAAATATGATACCAATCTTTGAAAATTGTTGATTATTTTATTTTAAAGTTCTAATTTAACGTATTTTCACTAATTCATTTTAAATTATGTCAACTCAGTTTAAAGCTTTTGTTCTTAGTAAAGATAGAAAAAATAATCAAATAGGAAACATTAAAAATTTACTATTAGATGATTTAATGGAGGGTGATGTTACGATAAAAATAAAATATTCAAGTTTCAATTACAAAGATGGTTTAGCTATTGCAGGTAAAAAACCGATAATTAAAACTTGGCCTATGATTCCAGGCGTCGATTTTTGTGGTAAAGTAATCAAATCAGAAAGTCCAAATTTTCAAATTAATGACAAAGTAATTTTAAATGGTTGGGGTGTTGGAGAAAAACATTATGGTGGTTTTTCTGAATATGCGAGAGTTAAAAGTGAGTGGTTGTTAAAATTACCAGAAAAATTTACTGAAGAACAGGCAATGATAATAGGTTCAGCTGGATATACTTCAATGTTATGTGTAATGTCAATTATTGAAGACATATCACCCTCAAAAGGAGAGGTATTAGTAACTGGTGCATCAGGTGGTGTTGGAAGTATTGCAGTACATTTACTCTCAAAATTAGGATATGGTGTTGTTGCATCGACAGGAAAAGTTGAAGAAAATGATTTTTTAAAAAAAATAGGTGCTTTTAGAATTTTAGATCGAAAAGAGATCGGATCGATAAATACGGCTCCTTTATTGAAGCAAATTTGGGCTGCAGCTATTGATACCGTTGGAGGTAATACTTTGTCGAATATATTATCTCAAATCAAATATGGTGGTGTTGTAGCGGCTACAGGATTAGCACAAAGCGCTGACCTTAATACAACAGTTTATCCGTTTATTTTAAGAAATATTACTTTAAGAGGTATTGATAGTGTTTATGCGCCTTTGAACAAAAGAATTAAAGCATGGAGTATGTTGTCAGATTTAGTTGATCGTAAATTTTTAAATACAATTAAAATTGTGAAGAAATTTAAGGACCTAAAGAATCTTAGCAATGAAATTATCAAAGGTAAAATAAAAGGTAGGATTATAATAAAGATATAAAAATAATCATTATAATTTAACATAATATATATTATACGTTTTATTATTTAATAATTCTTTTACTTACGATTTAACGTTTTTTTAATTATCCTGAACCAAGATATAGCATTGAAGAACCATATAAGATACCAGTTACAATAAAAATTACAAAAGTATATCCCATAATTTGCCTCATATGTAGTCCAGCAATAGCCAACAAGGGTATAGTCCAAAATGGTTGTATCATATTTGTCCATTGATCTCCATAAGCTACACCAAGAACAATCACATAAGGTTTCACACCAAGAGTTTGCGCAGCCTCAACCATCACGGGGCCTTGAACAGCCCACTGCCCTCCTCCTGATGGAATAAACATATTGACAAGTCCACCTGACAAGAAGGAAAAAAAGCCCAAGGTCTGGCTAGATGAAATATTAACAATGGCATTTGCTAGTACCTGTATTAAACCAGTATCGACCATCATACCCATAATTCCAGCATAAAATGGATACTGAAGAATGATGGGCCCAACTGTTATTGCTGCCTTATTGACTAGTTTTACATAATGTATTGGAGAATTAGAAAGCATTAAACCGATTCCTAAAAAAGTCCAGCTCACTAAATTTAAATCTAGTGAAAAACCTTTTTCAAAGAACACAAAAAGGATGAAAAAAACTAACATAAAACCAACAAAAAAACTAATAAATTTATTATTTTCAATCTTTTGCGCAAAGTTTTTAAGAGTATCAAGTGATTTTTTTTCACTCTCCTTTTTAGTTTCAAATATTTTAGTATCTATCTCTAAAGTTTCTTTACTATCTGTTGGTTTCATTAATGGGTTAACTATTGTAATTATAAAAAGTGTAATTAAAGCTAAACATATATTAAATTCACTAAATATAGTCTCGGTAACTGGAATAACACCGATTTTTTCAATAAGTGAATGCTCTTTAGATGACACAAATAATGCTGCTGAGGAAGAATATCCCATGTGCCATATAACATAACCTGAATAAGCACTGGCTACTAATAAAGGATAATGAATTTTTATTTTCTTTTTTGAACACTCAATTGCAACAAATTTGGAAATAATTCCACCTACTATCAAACCAAATGACCAAGCAAAGAGACTAGCAAGCCCAGAAACAAATGTTACTAAGGCATAAGCCTGTGTGGGTGTATTTGGACAGTTACCAATTTTAGATAGGATTTTTTCCACCGGAGTGGTGTGAGCAAGTGAATGTGCTGCAATCATAATTATTGATATTTGGGCTGTAAATGTAAACAATTTTGGCAAACCATTACCCCAAGCCTCTAATATTTGAATAGGTGAACTATCAGTGCTAAAAAATGCTAAAAAAAATGTTAACAAAGATAATACAACAACAAAAATAAAGGCATCGGGGTAATAGTTTTCTACTAGATTAACAAATGGTTTTGATAATTTATTAAAAAACCCAGTATCTTTTTTTGCCATATTTATTTATTTATATTTAACGCAATTACCTTTCCCTCAGCCATAATTGGAATAATAATGAGATTTTTTTCTAAGATAACCTCATGGTCTGCTGCTCCTTTTCCAACTTCAGCTAAAACTTTGTATTTTCCTTTTTTATTAATTTTATACAATTTAGCTCCTGTCCAATCAGTTACTAGATACCCTCCTTTGCCGTCTGATTCTATTCCATCTAAATTTCCAATTGGCTTATTACCAAGATTTTTTAATTTTTTTGTATGAATATTAATACTTTTTAGATTTCCTTTCATTTCTGGGGTTCCCCAGCCCTCCATTACTGCTCCCCAACTTCCTACAATTAAATTTCCTTCTTCATTGTCAATATGTAGACCATTTGGTGCCAATTGTGGACTGTAAAACCAGGCAGGAAGTTGTCCAAATTGATTCAGTCTATAAATCGTGTCGTTATAAGTATCCCCAACATAAATATTTCCATATTTATCATGGGTAACATCATTCATGCATACTGATCCATAACCTTTAAACTTATTAGATATTGCAGCTTTTTCTATGTCAACTTCTACCAATTCATCAACATCCGCTATATAAAGTTTATCGTTACTAATTGTCAGACCTTTTGGCGCATTAAGCTTTTCAATCCATTTTTTTTCAATAATAGAGCCGTCTAATGCAAGTTTAGAAATATAACCATTCCCATCTTTTTTAAATGGATGATTTACAATATTTGAAACGTACAAAACGTCGTTTTTTGAATCATAAATTACTGATTCAGGAAGTTCGAATGTACTTTCAGTTTCCCAAGCAACCTTTACATGACCGTCTGAATATGCGTTTTGTTTGAATAAAAATAAAGTTAAAAATAAAGCAATAAATAGTTTTTTCATTTTTTCTCCTTTGTTTGTTAGTTTAAGTTATTAGGCATTGAAAATTTAATGTCGTTCTTATCATCGGATGTCCATTTTTGCGTAATTGTTTTTCTTTGAGTGTAAAACCGTAGTCCGTCTGGTCCATAAATATTTAAATCTCCAAAGAAAGATTTTTTCCAACCCCCAAAACTGTGGTACGCAGCAGGAACTGGCAAAGGAATATTTATTCCTACCATTCCAATATCAACATTGTCTGAGAATGTTCTTGCTGATTGTCCATTATTTGTAAAAATACAACAGCCATTACCATATTGATTTTTGTTTATGAGCCTAATTCCTTCTTCAAATGAATTGACATTGATAATTTGCAAAACAGGACCAAAAATTTCCTCTTTGTATGACTGCATAGACGTTTTTACGTTGTTTATAAGAGTGGCACCAAAAAAGTAGCCTTTGTGGTATTTTTTCTCGTTAATCCTAAGGTTTCTTCCATCAACTACAATTTTTGAACCATCTTTTTCAGCGCTATTTATCAGTTTTTCAACTTTATCCATATGGTCTTTAGAGATTAAAGGTCCAAAATCACTATTAGCCTTTTCAAAAGGACCTACTCTGAAATTGAGCATTGCATTTTTTAATTCTTCCTCAAGTCTCTTTCCTATTCCCCCGACAGCAACCACAACAGACAGAGCCATACATCTTTGTCCAGAAGAACCAAATGCTGCACCCAATAATTGATTTACAGTTTGTTTTATATCAGCATCAGGTAGAACTAAAGCGTGATTTTTTGCTCCACCTAATGCTTGGCACCTTTTATTTTGTTGAGTTGAAGTTTCGTATACGTATTGAGCTACGGGTGTGGAACCAACAAAACTAACTGCTTTGATTTTGTTATTATTTAATAATTTTTTTACTACTGACTTATCCCCATTTAAAACGTTTAGTACGCCTTTTGGTAAACCTGCTTTATAAAAAAGATCAGCAATATACATCGTTGATATTGGATCTTTTTCTGAAGGTTTTAATATAAAAGTGTTGCCCGCAACTATTGCAAGTGGAAACATCCATAAGGGTACCATAACTGGAAAGTTAAAAGGAGTAATTCCCAAAACCACACCAAGTGGCTCAAATTGACTCCAAGAGTCTATTGAGGTGCTGATATTTTTATTGTGTTCTCCTTTTATATTACTTCCAAAACTACACGCAAATTCAACATTTTCAATGCCTCTTCTAATTTCGCCAATAGCATCACTTTTTGTCTTGCCTAAATCTTGACTAATTAAATAAGCAATTTGATTTATGTTCTTTTCTAATAATTCCTTATATTTAAAGAATATACTTATTCTTTTAGAAATGGAGGTATTTTTCCAACTCAGAAAAGCATCCTGCGAATTTTCAATTGCCATTTTAATTGTCTTATCAGTTGCAGTATTTGCTGTAGATAATACTTGACCAGTAGCTGGATTAAAGATTTCAATTTCTTTTCCATCATCAAAAATTTCTTTTGAATTTACAAGATGATGAATTTTTTTTTTAATTTTAATCATTTGTTTTAATATTAATTTAATAATATAATCACATAATTGCATTTCAAATAGTTTTTTTTAGTTTTCGCAGTGCAATTTTGCATTTTATGTTCAATTGGAATGATTTAGAGTCTTTTTTAGTTTTATCAAGAAATAAAAAACTTACCCATGCGGCTAAAAAATTGAATGTAGAATCAACAACAATTTCTAGAAGAATCCTACGGCTTGAACAAAACCTTCAAACTAAATTATTTGTAAGAAATAATAAAGGATATGTTTTAACAGATAGCGGCCACAAACTCTTGTTGATTGCTGAAAGAATTGAAAGCGAAACAATTAGTATTGGAGAAAATTTCTCTAGTCACAGTTTAAATATTTCAGGAACTGTCAGAATTGCGATGCCAGAGGGATTAGGTTTAGATTTTTTTAGTAAATATTTAAATGAATTTTACACTTTACATCCAGAGATTTTCATTGAGTTAGTTGCTGACACTCGTTCTAGAAATCTTCTAACAAAAGAAATCGATATTTCAATAAATTTATCACGACCTACAAGAGGCAAATTAGTTTCATGGAAGCTAACTGATTATTATTTGAGGCTATATGCATCCTCAAGATATATTAAATCAAGCAAACCTATAAATTCTTTAAAGGATTTAAACAACCATAAGTTTATATCCTATATAGATGATTTAATTGACTATCCAGAACTAAGGTATTTAAAGGATTTAGAAAAGAATATAAAAATAGTATTTAAAAGCAATAGTTTAAAAGCTCAACTTAATGCAGTAAGTGAGAGTATTGGGATATCACTATTACATTGTTTTATTGCAAAAAAAAATAAAGATTTAAAAATATTATTAAAAAATGACATAAAGATAAAACGAGAATATTGGATTGTTGTACATGAAGATTTAATAAAGTTAAAAAGAGTAAGAGCAGTTATAGATTTTTTAACAAAAAAAATTAAACTCAATAAAAAAGTATTTCTGGACGATTAAATTCAAGAAATAGAATTTTTATTAATGAAATCGCAGTTTAAATGATTTATATTACCATATTATTACGATTATTATGTGTGGAATTGCTGCAATTTTTTCTTCTAAAACCGATGATTTAGCTCCTTCCTTTGAATTAAATTCGAGAGTTACCTCGATGATAAAAACAATTAGACACAGAGGGCCAGATGCTTTGGATACTAAAGTATCAAATAATTGTGCTTTTGGTCATGCTAGATTGAGTATTATTGATTTAGATTCTAGGTCCAATCAACCAATGATATCTTTTGATGGAAGATATAAGTTAATATTTAATGGTGAGATTTATAATTATATGGAGTTAAAAAAATCATTAAAAAATTATAGATTTCAAACAAAATCAGATAGTGAGGTAATTTTAGCTGCTTATTCAAAATGGGGAACTAAATGTTTAAATTATTTTAATGGTATGTTTGCGTTTATAATTTATGACATGAAATATGACCAAATTTTTGTTGCAAGAGATAGATTTGGGATCAAACCACTTTTCTGGACAAAAAGAAAAAATGAATATTTGTTTGCTTCTGAAGCCAAAGCTATACTTACACAAATTAGTATTAAGCCAAATATAAATTATTTTAAAAGATATTTAATTAATGGTGAAAAAATAAATGGTTCAGAAACATGTTTTGCAGATATTAAACAACTACTTCCTGGAGAGTATTTTATAATTAATAAATCCTATTTTAAGAAAATCAGATATTATAATATTGGTGAAAAAATTAGAAGAGATGATTTTGAATCTCAATCTGATAATTCAAGAAATGCTGAAGAAACCTTTACTGAAAATTTTATTTCTGCTGTTGATTTTAGAACTCGAGCAGATGTTCCTATTAGTGTAAATTTTAGTGGTGGTAGTGATTCTTCTGCAATTTTGTCAGTATTAGGTAAACACCTCAAAAAGTTCGACGTACTTGTAAATTCAGCTGTATCAGATACCGTCAATAAATCTGATAAAAATTATATTGAAAATATCGCACGCCAATGCGGTTACAAAGTCAATTATTGTGATACAGAAGAATCTAAAATAATCAAAGATTTAGATTTAAAAAAAATGATGTGGCATTCTGAATCCCCCTTTTTATTGAGTCATTATTTAGATAAATGTTTAGCATATAGAAGTAAGAATTTAGGATATATAGTAATTTTAGATGGAAATGGAGCTGACGAGCATTTACTAGGTTATAAAGAGCATATGTATCCGGTAATTACTGATTTTTATTTCAAAAAAAAATATGATTGCGCGCTATCGCTTTTTTTTTTATCAAATAAAAGACATAATCTATTTCAACAAATTTTATCTCCCTACTCTATTTTGAAAACCTTATTCAAAAATCGAGGTTATCTTGATAAAAAAACTAGTTGGTTAAAAGAAGTTACTGCAAATTTTTTTGAATATAAACTTCAATCTTTATTATGGTTCAGAGATAGATCCTCTATGGCCCACTCTACTGAATTAAGGGTGCCTTTTTTAGATCATAATTTAGTTGAAAGTATGCTCTCTTTACCAATAATTGATAGGATAAACAAAAATGGACAAAAAGATATTTTAAAAAAGTTCTTAAACAAAAATTTTGACAATATTAATTTTAAACTTTTAAAAAATTCATTTTTAAAACCGCAATTACCTCTATCAATAAAAAAAAATGCAAATGAAAAGTTTAAGTTACTAAGTAAAAAATCAAAAACCCAAGCTCAAGAGATATTTGATTTTGCTAGTGATAAACTTAAAATATCAAAGGAATTAAAATATAGAATTTCACAAATAGAACTTTGGTACGAGACGTTTTATCACTAAAATTATTCAACAATCAGTTTCATACCATCAAAAGCGGCTTCGCAATTAGGTGGAAGTAATCTGGATATGGTTTCGTAATCAACCTCATAATTCATATGAGTTAAGACAGTTTTTTTAGGTTTAATTTTTTTTATCCAAGATAGAGTTCTTTCAAGATGTGAATGAGTCTTATGTGGAGTAAATCTTAAACAATCTACAATCCATAAATCAAGATTTTTTAGTTTTTGAAAAGACTTTTCAGGAAACTCTACCACATCAGTTGTATATGCAAAATTTTCTATTCTAAATCCTATAGAATTCCCGTATCCATGACTTTGCTCAATAGGTATAATGGTCAATTCGTTTATTTTAAATTCTTTTGATATAATGTTTGGAATTAGACATGGCTTATAATAAAAACCGTTTGCCTTGGGGTTTAGGTCTTCAAAAATGTAACCAAATTTTTTTTTAATTTCAATTATATCTTGTTTTGTAGCATAAAGATTTAAGTGTTTTTTCATTTTAACATTTAAAAACCTAAAATCATCTACACCATGTATGTGATCAGCGTGAGTATGTGTTATTAAAACAGCATCAAGATTTTGAACATTAGCATTTAAAAGTTGCTGTCTTAAATCTGGTGTAGCATCAACAAGTAACTTTGTGTTTTTTGTTTTGATGAGAACAGACGCTCTTAATCTTCTATTTTTTTTATTTAGTGGATCACATTTTCCCCAATCATTTCCAATAACGGGAACACCGGAAGAGCTTCCACAACCTAGGATTATAATTTCAGTTTTCATTTTTTTTGTTAATTTTTGTAAATAGGTTAAAGAAATTTTTTGCAGTAGCTCTTGCAATATCCTTTGATGTTAATCCTTTAATTTGTGAAATTTTTTCTAAAGTATATTTTATAAACGATGGCTCATTTTTTTTTCCTCTGTGAGGTTCAGGTGCCAAATATGGAGCATCTGTCTCAATTAGCATTTTGTCAAGTGGAATATATTTGACAATTTCAATGAGTTCATTGGCATTTTTAAAAGTGATCATACCTGAGATACTTATATAAAAATTATTATCAAGTGCTACCTTAGCTAAATTTCTGGACGATGAAAAGCAATGAATAAGTCCTTGTGAGTTATAGCTTTTAACGCTATTTCTGATGCATATCGCTGTATCATTATCAGCATTTCTTGTATGAATAATAGTAGGTAAATTTTGTTCACCAGATAGTCTTAGGTGCTCTTCAAAACTAATTAACTGATTTTTCTTATTATTATCACTTCTATAGTAATCTAGACCTGTTTCACCGATACCAACTACTTTATTATTTTGAATGTTTCTTTTTAAAGATTTATAGATATTTTTTATATCACTACTTTTTAAATCTTCGGGAACATTATTTGGGTGTATTCCAGAGGTGCACCATATATTCTGATAAGTATTAGATAACTTCAAAATATCCTCAAAGTTTTGTAAATCAATCGAAATATTTAAAAAATACTTTACATTCTCTTTTCTTGCTCTTTCAAGAATATTATTTAAGTTATCCTTTAAAACTGAGAAATTTAAATGGCAGTGACTATCAACAATATTATACATTTATTCTCGGAAAAAGTTGTTCAGGATCATTAATTTTTGAATTTTTTACCAATGAATTTTTTTTATTCAAATATTTGAAGGTTCTTTCTTTAGGATTAACATTTAGTATATCTAAAATTTTTTGTGACGAGTTAGGTAGAAAAGGTTGGAGAACTATTCCAATTATTCTAATTGATTCGATTAATATAGCCATAACTTTTGCAGTTTGTTCTTTTTGATTTTTTATTTTATTCCAAGGCTCCATGTCATCGATAAATTTATTTAGCTTATTAATAAATTTCCAAATTTTTTCTAATGCTTTGTGTATTTCAAAATTTTTGATGTTTACTTTTAAAGAATTTGAGAGTTGATATCCATTGTTCAATATATCCAAAAATTCTTTATTATTTGATTCAATATTACACGGAAATTTTCCATCAAAATGCTTATTAGAAAATTTAAGTGTTCTCTGTAAAAGATTACCAAGAGAATTTGAAAGATCTGAATTTGTTCTTAAAATGAAACTTTTTTCAGAAAAATCACCGTCATTTCCTAAAGGAACTTCCCTTAAGAGATAGTATCTTAGTTGATCAAGCCCAAACCTATCAATCAAATAAACTGGATCTATTGTATTACCAAAAGATTTTGAAATTTTTTCACCTTCATTAGTCCACCATCCATGTGCAAAAATTTGCTTGGGAATTTTTAAGTCCGCAGCCATGAGGATAGCTGGCCAATATATAGCATGAAATTTAAGAATATCCTTTCCAATCACATGGATTGAATTGTTCCAAAAAGAAAGAAATTTTTTTTTTTCATTTGGATATTCTAAGGAAGTAAGATAATTCGTAAGAGCATCAATCCAAACATAAATAATATGTTCTTTCGAATTAGGCACATTAATTCCCCACTGAAAACTGTTCCTTGAAATCGATAGATCCTTTAAACCTTTTTTCACAAAACTTACTACTTCATTTTTTCTTGATACTGGTCTTATAAAATCACCATTGTCTTGATAATGTTTCAAAAGTTTTTTTTCAAATTCTGAAAGCTTAAAGAAGTAACTTTCCTCTTTAATCCATTCAACTTTTCCACCATCTGGAGTAAAAAATTTATTATTTACTTTTTTTAATTCTTTTTCTTGATAAAAAGATTCATCTTTTACTGAGTACCAGCCCTCATACTTTCCTAAATAAATATATTTATTTTTCAATAATTTATTCCAAAGAGAAATTACAGCTTTTTTATGTCTCACCTCTGTAGTCCTTATAAAGTCATTATTCGATAAATTTAAAGTTTTCGTTAATTTTAAAAAATTTTTAGAAATTTTATCCACAAAATCATTTGGATGCATACTACAATCCTTTGCTGCTTTTTCAATTTTTTGACCGTGTTCATCTGTCCCCGTAAGAAATTTTACCTCAAAATTATCTAATCTATAGAATCTTGAAAGTACATCACAAATAATTGAAGTATATGCGTGACCAATATGAGGTTTATCATTTACGTAAAAGATTGGGGTAGTAATATAAATTTTATTCATTTATTGACTTAATATTTTTAAAATAGTTTACGAAAATACTTAATATATACTGATTTTTGTTTATATTTAGACTTTCATTTAAATTAGATTTAATATTATCAAAAAAATTAAACATTTTTTCACAATTTGTAATATCACCAAATTTTTCAACAAAATTACTTTTTGTTCTTTTGTATAAAAAGTTTTTTAAAATTAAAATTAAAAGACTTAAATTATCAGAAAAATTATCTATTAATTTTTGAATATCTAAGTAATTAATTTCATCATTTTTGATTATTTTTTCCATTAATATGATATTTTCTTGAAAATTATATTTTTGAAGAAGCTTAAAAATCCCTGGTTTATTGTTAATGTAATCAATAGTCCTCTTATTATTTAAATGTTCAAAATCAAAAAGATTATGTTTTAAAAAAATTTCAAAATCAGAACTACTTAATGATTTGAATTCAATTTTTTTACAACGTGAAGTTATTGTTTTTGGGACTTCAAATATATTATGACATATTAAAAATATAAAAACTTTTTCTGGAGGTTCTTCTAGTGTTTTTAATAAAGCATTTTTAGAATTAATATTTATCGTTTCAAAGTTATCAATTACTATGTATTTTGGTATTTTTTCAGAAAAATTAGTTAACTCAAGCTGAGAAAAAAGTTTTCTTATTTCATCAATACTAACATTTTCATGCTCATTCAAATGAAAGTAACATGAGAGTAGATTTTTATTAATGTCTTTTAATTCATTGGAGGTTAAAGTAAATATTTCCTTTTCTGTGTTAAATAATTTCTTAGCTAAATTTTCAATAATAAAGTTTTTTGCGAAATTAAATTTTCCAATATTTTTCTCACCGTAAAACATCCATGTGTCTGAATTATATGAATTAAATTTTTTATTTAAAATTTCTTTTTGTATTTCGTGACCAAAAATTTTTTCAATTTTAATCATAACTGTATGGTATATTTTCTTTTAAAAAACTCTTGCTATTTAAAAAGTCAACAATTGTTTTATGAATAGATTTTATATTTTTACTGCCATCTACTATAAAAACTCTGCTATTACTCTTAGCAATTTTTAAATAAGCGTCTAAAACTTTTTTATGAAATTCTAAGTCAAAGTATTCATATTTAACTTCATTATTTCTTCTTGCCAGAGAACGCTTTAATCCAATTTGTGGATTTAGTTTAATCAAAAAAGTATGCTCAGGTATTATCTTCTTTACAATTATATTATTTAAAAGATCAAAATATTTCTTGTTTAATTTTTGTCCCATTACTTGATAAGCATATGTTGAATCAACAAATCTATCACAAATTACTATTTTGTTGTTTTTTAAATTAGGTATGATCATATTTTTTATATGTTCATTTCTAGCAGCATTAATTAATAATAACTCCGTCAATGGTTCAAAGTGATTATTTTTTTTTACGATAAGGTTTCTGATTTTTTCTGATGATTTAGTCCCACCAGGCTCTCTAGTTAACAAAACTTTTTTAGATATCTTTAAAATAGATTTTTGTAATAATTTTGATTGAGTTGACTTACCGGAACCTTCTCCACCCTCAAAAGAAATAAAGTTTTTCATTTAATCACTGTAAATACTTTCTCCAAAAATCAAATATTTAAATTTGAAAGCTAATTTAGAAAAAAAATTTTTTTCCTTGATATCTTCACTCGCGTACAAAGGAAACTCTTTAAGTATTTCACCATCCACTTTTTTAACAAGTAATTTGGCAACTTGATCATTCTTTTCAATAGGAGCACTGAGGGGAGATTTGTATTTTAAAACAATTTTAATGTTATTCATTATTTTTTTTGGAATGGTAATTCCTAATTTTTCCTTTGAATTTATTTTTAATTTGTTATTTTTTCCATTCCATACTTTTATCGAATAAAAAGGTTGATCATTCTCTGTAATTACCAAGTTTTTATATTCAAAAAAAGCAGAGTTCATCAATCTTTTTGATTCTTTCTTTCTTTCCTTGCTACTATCTAAGCCATTAATAATTAAAATTATTCTTCTATTATTTCTTTTTGAGGAAGCCGCTAAACCGAAGCCTCCAAGTGATGTATGACCAGTCTTTAGTCCATCTGCTGATGAATCGGTGTAAAGCAGAGGGTTTCTATTAAGTTGCTTGATTTTATTGTAAGTAAATTCCTTCTGAGAGTACATTTGATAAAGTTGTGGAAAATCATTTATGGTTCTTAAAGAAAGATTAAGAACATCCCTAGCTGTCATTAAATGATCAATATCTGGCCATCCTGTAGCGTTTACAAAATTTGAATTTTTTAAACCAATTTCTTTTGCTAATATATTTAATTCTTCTGCAAAATTCTTTTCACTTCCTGAAAAACCCTCCGCAATTGTAATGCAAGCATCATTTCCAGATTGTACTATGATACCTTTCAATAAATCTTCAATTGAGACCTTAGAATTTTCATTAAGAAACATTTTTGATCCCCCTTTTTTCCAAGCTTTTCTGCTTACAGAGAATTTATCATTTAAAGAAATTTCATTATTTTTTAGTTTTTTAAAAACATAATAAACGGTCATCAGTTTACTCATAGAACTTGGAGACATAAGTTCATCTGCATTTTTTTCATAAATAACCGAATTAGTTTCCACATCATAAATAATTGCCTGTTTGGCCATTGTTTCTATTGCAGAACTTGATTTGCAACTGAAAAAAAAAAATAGGGAAAATAAAAAAATTCTCATTTTGAAGATTCTATAATAATTTTTGATTTAGTAAAGCCACGCAAATTTAACTTTTCTAGAATTTTTTTTGCAATTGATCTATCCTTATAAGGACCAAGTCTGACTCTATAAAAGTATTGCCCATTAATAAATTTTCTTTGAATAAATGCACTAAATTCAAATAATTTACTCTTAAGTAAATTAGCATTTCTGATATCATTAAATGCTGCAACTTGAATTGATACTTTATTATCCAATTTTTTTTTTTCAAAATTGTATGTAACCATATTGTCTTTTTTTTTTTCGTCCAGATTTTTAACAAGAACTTTTTCAGATTTACCAGCATCTGATACAAAATTTTTATAATTATAAAATTTATTGGCTATTTTTCTACTTTCTTCTTCAATGACTTTCACTCTTACTTTAGCTGTACCTTTATTAAGTATTTTTAATTTTTTAGCTGCTTCTTTTGATAAATCAATAATTCTTCCTCTCACGAAAGGTCCTCTGTCATTGATTCGTATTTTTAATGAAATATTATTTTCTAAATTTGTTACTTTAACTATTGTTGGTAGAGGGAGTGTTTTATGAGCAGCTGAGACTTTGTATTGATTAAAAATCTCACCATTCGCTGTTTTCTTACCATGAAAATTTGGTCCATACCAAGATGCAATTCCAATTTCATCATAATTATAATCCACCTTTGGATAATACCATTGACCATTGATTTTATAAGGATCTCCTACTTTATATTTTGGTTTTTCATTAATATCACTTATTTTCTTAGCAGAGTTAATTATAAATCGAGTCTCAGCGCAACTTGAAAGAATCAGAATTATTAATAAATTTATAAAATTTTTACATATCATTTTTCTAATTTATCATTGATTTGATCTGAAAGCATGTAAATTGACAAAGCAAAAAAATAAGATCGATTCCAGTTGAGAATTTTATCGAAGTTTTTTGATACTAGAAAAAATTTCTTTTTCTTAGATTTTGGAGAAATTAATTTTAATTTTGTATTTGGGTTGTAATTTTTCTTTAAAAAAAAACCTTCAGATCTCCAAAAATCTTGAGAATAATACTTTCTTTTATTAGTTAAGTCATCGATTTTACTAGAATTAATTAAGTTTACCTCTTCACCCCAAATAATTTTACTATTCCAACCAATTTTTGATAAATAATTTGCACCAGAGGCTAGAGCATCAACCTTATTATAAAGGTTGATACTTCCACTTTTATCAAAGTCCACTCCGTAGTTAAGAAGCGTTGTCGGCATGAATTGGGTTTGACCTATTGCTCCCGCCCATGAACCATATAATGTTTCTCTCTTAATTTTTCCGCTATCAATTAATTTTAATATTGAAATAAATTCTTTGTTAAAAAAACTTGTTCTTCTACCTTCAAATGATAACGTTGCCAAAGAGTTTAAAATATCAAACTTTCCTGTGTTTTTTCCAAAAGATGTTTCTAGAGCCCATAAGGAAATTAAAATTGAAGGAGAAACATTAAATTCTTTGTAAATCTGATCAAATAAGTTTTTATTACTGTAGTAGTTTTTTACAGCTTTTGCTAATCTTTGTTTACTTAAAACTTTTGTTTTATAATCTTCGAAAAATAAAATTTTTTCTGGTTGTTTTTTATCTAGTTCTAAAATTTTTTTATTATAATTAAGTTGATCCAGATAATTAATTGTTGATTGTTTAAAATTTAAATTTGATAGTTCATTTTTTTTTTTTTAAAATCCAGTCATCCCAATTTGTAATACTTTCATTGGCATTAATGAAAAAAGGGAAAAAAAATATGAAAAGTAATTTTATCATTTTCTAAATCTTAAATTTTTTCTTGATAAATCTGATATCTTTTTACAGCCCATAAGCTTCATATCTCGAGCGAGTTCACTTTTAAAATTTTCAATTGCTTTTTTCACTCCTCTAAAACCACCAGCAGCTAAAGCATATAAATATAAACGTCCTCCAGAGCACGCATTGGCACCAAGCGATAAAGCTTTTAATATATGTGTCCCTCTCCTTATTCCGCCGTCGCAAATAACCTCAATTTCTCCCCCAACACTATCTAGAATTTCTTTAAGCTGATCAAATGGAGAACGAGAACCATCTAGCTGTCTTCCACCATGATTTGAAATCATAATTGCAGATGCACCAATTTTTACTGCTTGCTTTGCGTCATCTACTGACATAATACCCTTTAAACAAAATGGACCATTCCAGAATTTTCTTATATACTCAGCATCTTTCCAATTCATATTTTGATCTAGCATTGTGGAAAAATAATCACTTACAGAAATATTAAAACTTGTCCCCTCCTCTACATATTGACTTAAAAATGGTAGGTCAAATTTCTTTCTAAATAAATAATTTAAAGTCCACATAGGCGAGGTTGCATAACTTATAATATTTTTTGCAGTAAACTTCGGAGGAGACGTAAAACCAGATTTCAGATCTCTCTCTCTATTACCCCCTGTAATCGTATCAACAGTCAAGGCAAGTGCGTCAAAATTTAATTCCTTACATTTTTGGATCATGTCTTTTGTCAATTCTTTATCTTTGTGAAAATACAGCTGAAAAATTTTAGGGGTTTTAAATTTACTAATTTCTTCTGCACTAACAGTTGATAAGGATGATATTCCAAAAAATGTATTGAATTCTTCGGCTGCTTTTCCAACTGCAAACTCTCCTTCGTGATGGAATATTCTTTGAAGAGCTGTAGGTGACAAAAAAAAAGGTAAATCTATTTTTTTTCCAAATAATTTTATTGACAAATCAATGTTTTCAACACCTCTAAGAACGTTTGGTACTAAATCACATTGTTCAAAAGATGTTGTATTTCTTTTTAATGTTATTTCGTCATCAGCAGCTCCATCAATATAATCGAAAACAGGAAAAGGAAGTCTTTTTTTTGCTAGAACCCTAAAATCATTAACATTATTACAATTATCTAAATCAAAATTCATAAATGATGAGTATATTATTTAATTATTATCTATCAATATATATATTTTCTTTTATAAATAAAAATACTAAAAATAATGAAATGAAGATTAAGACAAAAAAAAAAAATTTATTAAGAACCAACAAAAATTTATTAAAACTTATCAACGAAAGTAATCTTTTGGAAGAAAGTTCTATTAATTATTTTGGAGATTTAAAAGATGATTTTTTTTTGATTGTAAAAAAATCATTAGAAAATGCTCTTGCCTTAAATTCTAATTTACCTGAATGGATTATAAATTTAGAAGGATTATCAGGAAGAAAATACAGACATTTTATAAATAATTTAATATCATTTTTTCCAGACGTAAAATATTTAGAAATCGGCTCATGGCTTGGGTCTACCGCTTGTTCTGCATTCTTCAACAACAGACTTTATGCATTGTGTATTGATAACTGGAGTGAATTCTTAGAGTTTGAAAAAAATCCAAAAAAAATTTTCAAAAAAAATGTAATGGAATGTAAGAATAATAAAATTAGATTAAAAACTATAGAGAATGATTTCAAAAAAATAGATTATAAAACAATTAAAAAATATAATGTATATTTCTATGACGGACCTCATCATTTTGAGGATCATTTTGATGCAATATGCCTTGTTCAAGAATGCTTAGAAAACAAATATATCCTAATTATTGATGATTGGAACTGGAAGCAAGTCAGAGACGGTACATATCAAGGGTTAAAAAAAAAAAAATTAAAAATAATTTCCAGTATACAAATAAAGACTACTCAGGACGATTCAAAAGCATTAGTTGAAGGAAAATACAGCGAATGGCACAATGGTTATGGTATTTTTATAATTGAGAAGTGAGTTTATTTCTTTTTCAATGAGATATTAACTGCTTTTGTAAGAGAATTACTTTTTTTGTTTATGTAACGAAGCAAAGCAATTTTATCATTTAATGTTTTTGAATGTTTTAAAGTATTGTCAATTAGTTCATTTATTTTTTTATTACTCATTTAATCCCTAAAATTTATGTACTGTAATGGAATATTAAATTTTTTTTCTTTAATGAGTTGAATTGTATTTTGCAAAATATCTCTTTTATTACCGGAGATTCTTAATTCTTCCCCTCGAATCGAACATTGGACTTTAAGTTTATTATTTTTTATTTCTTTCATAATTTTTTGTGATGTTTCTTTATCAATTCCTTGTTTAATATTTATTTCCTGTTTTAGAAGACCAGCTCTACCGTCCATTACAGATAAAAATTCCAATGCACTTGTATCCAATTTTCTTTTTACAAAATGAGTTCTTAGAATTTGTTGAACTTGTTCAATTTTATATTTATCTTCAGTGGTAATATTGATCTTAAGTTCATCTCTGAGAATATTTGATTGACTATTTTTAAAGTCATATCTTGAGGAAATTTCTCTAATTGCTCCATTTATAGCATTATCTACTTCAGCTAAATCAATTTTGGATACAATATCAAATGTTGGCATCTTAATATTAAATAAAAAACTTTATTACTTTTTATTATAAAACTATAATTAAAAAAATCTAGGTTATTTTGACATGAACTTTTTGTTTTTAATTTTTTTATCATTTTTAATTTATTTTGATTGTAATTCGAAAAATTCAAATGAAATCTGTGAACCAGAATTACTGAAAAATTACGAAAATATTGAAGAAAATTTGAAAGTCTGTGATCCTGGAAATAGACTTTTTTTGAAGTTTTCTATTAATTTGTCACCAGAAAGATTAATAACGAAATTATGCGATTTAAGATTTTCTGTTATTTTTGAAAGAGAAAAAGCAATTGCTAATTTAAAAGATAATCATCTATCAATCGTATGTATTTATTTGCCAATAGAATCTTAATTTAAATATTTTAATTAATTTTATAATAAGGAAGTTCCTCTGTATTAGTTACACCCATCGCTGCGATTCTCTCAATTACTTGTAAAGCTTTTTGAAACTTCCTTTCATTTGCGTCATGATCGTTTAAAATAAAATTTTCACCACACAATGCTACACCATAATTTGTCTGAACAGGTCGAATAACCCTGCCTCTTGATAATCCATCTGTTAGTGCAGAAAAAATGAATTCATCTTGTTGGGCAATGGTAATATCTCTGTCAGATAAAAACTCTCTAACTTTTTTTTCTGCATCAAGTGTGAGGTTCCAAAATTCTGTTTCAGTCGAAGTTAACTCTCCCGAAACAAAATCAAACGCTAAACAAAAAGAAAGAAATAGTTTTTCATAAATGTTTGCATCTTTCCAAGCAGACAATTCCATACTTCTCCAAACTGTTACGTTCATCTCTTTATAAACCTTTGGTATACGTTCAAAAAATATTTTATGCAAACTGTGATCATTTTTTGGTTTATCTATTTTATCATCTTTGTATAAGTCAATAGCAGCATAGCTGTTACACACACATCTTTCATCAGAAAGTAGTTTCTTTTTATAAACTCTCGAACATCTTTTTGCATTATCTAATACTCCTTCACATAACATGTATGTGAAATCTCTATCTTTTACAAATTGTTGTTTACTAACCCAATTGAATCTATTTTTAAATTCCAAATAAGACTTTCTATGATTCCATAGTTTCCAAGTTAATTTTTCTACAGGGCCAAATGTCAAGTAATTAGAACTCACATCGATGACCAAACAATGTTCTTTCTTTTCAGCTGAGCGCAGGCCTCTTCCAACAGATTGACCCCAAAACACCTTAGATAATGTAGGTCTTAAATGAACAATTATATTACAATTTGGATTATCCCATCCCTCCGATAAAACTCCAACAGATACTAAACACTCTATTTTACCTTTTTCATGTTCTTCAAGAATCTTAATTCTTTTTTTTAAGGGAGTTTTTGCTGTTATAATTTCAACTTTAAATTTTCTTTCTTCAATTTGCCTTTTGGTCTCTTCAGCAACTAAGATATCCGGACAAAACCATGCAGATATGGGCTTAATATGTAATTTATTTCTTTCTTCTGAATATGATCTACAAGCATATTCAATCATAGATGATTTAATTATTGCATTAGAAAGTTGCTCTATTGGAAAATCACCCGTAGAAATATCCATACTTAATAGGTCTAGGTCATGAATAAAAAAAGGCAAGTATTTTGCAGGAACTAAGACTTTTTCTCTAATTAATTCTTCAATATCAGCACAGTCAATAATTGCATCAAATGCTAAGCCAAGTTGATCTTTTTGATCTCCTGTTCTCCTTTCAGGAGAAGCTGTTAGTCCCAATAGTTTTGTACTTTTTTTTCTGTGAGCATCAAACTCATCCAGTAATTCTTTGTACGCTTGACCATTAGGAGAAACTCTATGTGCTTCATCAATTATTAACAAATCACACTCTTTAATACACTTAATCAAAAAATCTCTAGATCTTAAATTTGTTGAAATTAAGACATCATATTGATCAAAGGGATTTCCATCTTCAGAAAGACCTAATTTTTTTACTTTATGTTGGTTTGATAGTCCCTTTTCTAGCTGTTCAAGCAAAACTAATCTATGACATAAAACTACAATTTTCTTACCTTTATAAAATTGATTTATTATTTCACTAGCCAAAACTGTTTTTCCGGCACCCGTGGGAGCCTTAAGTATAAATTTTCTATAGCTTTTTATGATTGACGGAAATTCGTCAATAACTTTTTGCTGCCACCTTCGTAATTTCATAATAAGATAGTTTATATTATTTTGTATTGATTATCTATCAGTCTTTATGTAAAAAAATACAAAATCTATTTAATAAAAATGTTACTAAGTATTTTAAAATCAAAAATACACAGAGCAATCGTTACGAATACACACATTGATTATGAGGGTTCGTGTGCGGTAGATGAGTATTTGCTTGAAAAAGCTAATATAAGTGAATACGAAATGCTTCATATTTATAATCTAAATAATGGTAAACGCTTTACAACTTATGCAATAAAAGCAAAAAGAAATACTGGTATTATAACATTAAATGGTGCTGCAGCACATCTTGCTAAAAAAAATGATTTAGTTATTATCTGCACATACGCACAAGTTCAAAAAGAAAAAGTAAATGAAGTTTCACCAACTCTTGTATATCTTAAAGAAAAAACAAATATAATTAGCGAAATTAAAAGTAATATAAAAACTCAATGTTAAAATATTAGTATGCCTAAACCAAGTATAGTTATAGTTGTCTTGATAGTTATCTTAGCGATTTCAAGTTTTTGGTTTTCGAGAAATAGAGATATTCCTCCTTGGATGAAATGCAAAGAATCTTTATTCGTTCAAGTAATTTTTAACAAGTGCACAGAAGTTGATAGAAACTACAATGAATAAAACTTATAATATTATTAGTAACTTACAAATAATTTATTATAAATTACCTTAATTTTATTTTTTTACCTGTTAGCCTATCATAGGAATATTTGTTCCCTTTTTTATCATAAGATACGTCGTATCTTATCAAATCAAAATTCGAAATTATTATCAGACTACATACTGTGATCCAGCTAAGATGAATTAAAGCGATTTTTCTTTTATATAGAGGAATAAATATATTAAGAAACAAAAAAAAGAAATTTAATAAACCCAAAATAACCTACAGTATTGAATATGATTGAAATACTAATCTTAAACATATAAATTATATTCGACAATAAGATTTTTTTTTTAATTTAGATGAAATTTAAATAATTTTATAATAAAAGTTATTTAGTTTGGCAATTTAAGCCGGTTTAGCTCAGTTGGTAGAGCAACTGATTTGTAATCAGTAGGTCGGGTGTTCGAGTCACCCAACCGGCACCACTCACCAAGGGCTTCAGGAATATTGTCTTGTAAAATTTTGGTGTGGGCTACACTGGGGCTACATTTAACATATGTCAAAACACTAATAAACCTTAACCTTTTAAAGAGATCTTGTCTATAAAATATTGATTATATTATATATTATAGGTAAAAATGAAATGTAGTGAAATACCTTGAAAACCTAAGTCTAACTGATTTGTAATAAGTAGGTTGGGTGTTCGAGTCACCCAACCGGCACCACTCACCAAAGACTTCAGAAAAACACCGTATAAAATGTCTGTGTGAGCTAAAGTGGGGCTACAAATTATTATGCCCAAATAACTATTTTCTTAATTAATATTTCGTTAATAAATTATTAAATTCATTAAGATATGCACCAATTGGTTCTCCTGGACAATTTTTTTGTTTAAATTTCAATCAAAAATGATAGTATTAATTGACTTATAGAGATATAATAAATTTTAATTTTTGAGAGTAAATTATGACACTATTGAGACTTGCAATATCGAGTGCTTTTGTTACAGGTGCGTTAACTGCTGGTGCCTTCATAACAGGAACTGCTTTAGGTTATTGTGCACAAAAAACAAATATCTTGAACAAATTTAAACCAAAAAAAAAACTGAACAATAACTCAGCTTAATTTTATGGTATAAAATTCTATTTAAGCAAGTTAAAGAAGTGTTTAATAATCAGTAGCCCTTGTTTTTGAATCATCTAATCGTTATCACTCCCCGAGAGTCACAGTAATAGTTTCACATAAAATCTATGTGTGGGCTTCGCTAAGGTTGCAAAAGTTATGAGTTTTATAATCAAATTCATAAGGAAATATATGATTATGCCATGCTTGGTGAGGAGCATCGAAAAAAGTTCTTTGACTAATCAAATCCTCTAACAACTTCTAAAAAAGCCTGACCATACTTCTCTAACTTTTGTGGTCCTACTCCATTAAGTCTTCCCATCTCTTCAAGAGTTTGGGGCTTATGGAGTAGCATTTGATGAAGAGTTGTATCAGGAAATATTATATAAGCAGGAACTCGTCGTCTACGAGCCAGTTCCATACGTTTAGATTTTAGTGCTGAGAATAATTCTTTTTCATTATCAAGTGTATCTGTATCTATAGTTGCAGGTTTGATTCTTTTTACTTTAATTGAAGTATTAAATTCAATCTTACGATAAAAATATTCTTCTTCACCCCTAAGAATGGTTTCACCTTTTTGAGTAATTTGTAATGCACCATAACGTTGAATATTAATAAGCAAATAGTTAGCTGATACCATCTGACGAATAAATATTTTCCAAAAGTCTCCAGTAGCCGTTCGTCCAACTCCAAATGTTTTAATCTTGTCGTGTCCTTTGGCTTTTACCTTATCGCTATTAACTCCTCTTAGCACATCAACAATATGTCCTGAGCCAAAAAATTGTCCTGTACGATAAATTGCTGATAAAACCATTTGAGCGAACTCTGTACCATCAATCATTAAAGGTGGATTAAGACAATTGTCACACTTACCACATGGCTCACATGTTTCTTTAAAATAAGACAATAATGTTTGTCGTCTACATGTAGCAGAATCACAATAAGCAATGAGTGCGTCTAATCGTTTATGTTCTTTAATTTTAAAACTATCATGAGCATCACTCATATCAATAAAACGTTTACGTTGAAACAAATCTTGTAAACCAAAAATGAGAAGTGTATCAGCCTCTAAACCATCACGCCCTGCCCTACCAATTTCTTGATAAAAAGCTTCCATACTACTAGGCAAACTTATGTGGGCAACATAACGAACATCAGCTTTATCTATTCCCATGCCAAAGGCAATCGTTGCACAAACCACAACATTGTCTTCAGTCATAAACTTGTCTTGAGTATCTATCTTTACTTGCGTATCTAATCCAGCATGAAAAGGATATGCATTGAACCCTTCTGATTTTAAAAATTCAGCACATTGTTCTGTCAGCTTTTGTGATAAACAATACACAATACCTGACTCATTTTTTCTATTTACCAAAAACTCTAATAGTTGAGCTTTCCAATTATTAGTTTTTTGCTGTACGGCTAATGAAAGATTAGGACGATTAAATCCATACAGAAATATTTTACCTTTACCATTGGTTAATTTGTTATTGATATCAGCTCGTGTTTCTTCATCAGCTGTCGCTGTAAAAGCTGAAATAGTTGCTTCAGGAAAATGATTTTGAAGTTCTTTCAGTAACTCATACTCTGGTCTAAAATCACTACCCCATTTTGAAACACAATGGGCTTCATCTACAACAAACATACTAATATTCAATAGTTTTAATGCACTTAAAATTTCATTACGCATCAATGATTCAGGTGAGATATATAAAATTTTAATCTGTTTATTTTTAAAGTCCTCCCATATTTGCATGCGTTTAGATTCAGGCATTCCAGAGTGAACACGTTCAGCCTTAACACCTAAATCTTTTAAACCAATAACTTGGTCATCCATAAGAGCGACAAGTGGAGACACGACGATAGTTTGGTTTTCAAATAGTACAGCTGGTAGTTGATAGCATAAAGATTTACCTGCCCCTGTTGGCATTACAGCTAACAATTTTTTCTTCTGCATTAAATGATTAATGACTTCTTCTTGTCCCGGTCTAAAGGATGTGTATCCAAATACATCTACAAGTTTTTTATTGAGTTCGCTCATTAATTTGTTTTTATAAAATTAAGTTTATCTTTATGGCTTAATTGTTTTATACGGTATTCCTCTTTAGATGCATCACTTTTATTTTCATAAACTGAGCTTTGATAAACTAATTTTAAGGGACGAAGACGTGCACAATATTTAGAAGCTTTTTTATCATTGTTTTGGTGTTCATCAAATCGTCGTTCAACGTCAGTTGTAATACCTGTATATAAACTTTTATTACGACATTGGATTATATAGACCCACCAATTACTCATATCTATTATTATACATTATTTTTTTCCTCCTCCCACCTTCAAAAATTTAAAGGAATTGATTTCTGAAAATCTAATGGATTGTTTATTTTTTTTTTATAGTTTAAACTTTTATTATGAGTTAAAGATGAAAAATTTAAAGGGTACTGATTTTCAGAAAATGGTCTGGAATGAGATAAAAAAAATCCCCAAGGGGAAAACAATTACTTATAAAGAACTCGCGATAAAGATAGGTAAGCCTAAAGCGCATCGTGCCGTTGCTAATGCCTGTGCTAAGAATCCATTATTAGAAATTATTCCTTGTCATAGAGTCATAAGAAGTGACGGTAAAATGGGGGGATATATGGGTGAAAAAGGAATAGAAAGAAAGAAAAAACTACTTGAAAGAGAAGGTATAAAATTCTAGGAATGCATTTATGATTCAAAAAACACTTATTATCATTGGAGTTTTATTTATTCTTGTAGGATTATTATATCCTTTTTTAAGAGATATCGGATTTGGAAGATTACCAGGTGATATTGTTATTAAAAAAGAAAACTCTTCTTTTTATTTTCCCATTGTTACTTGTATTGTTGTGAGTGTAGTTGTTAGTTTAGTATTGATGTTTTTCAAAAAATAACTAAGAAAACTTACTTAACGACTTTAAAAATTGAATTCTCTGCAAAGTTGGTTGATTTACAAGTTCGGGTTGGAATACTTCCTTTAATAGGGTTAATAACATCTATTGTTTTATAGCCTCCGGATACAAAACTATAAGTTTGGTTTAGCTCGGGGTCATAATACCCAAGTGCATGTTGTGTTGAGTATTTATAATTTGTGTTAATACTTACTTTTGTAGATTCATTATCAATTTTTTGTATATTGATATTCATTTTTGCTTCAAGTACTGCCAATAAGCCACTTTTTGCATAATCAATGTAAGAACCTTTAAATTCTTCACCCGTAAAAAAAAGAGTATATTCAAAATCACCACAATCTATAAAATTTTCAGCCTCTTTTGAACCAAATGATAACGTTAATAATCCAGAACCTTTTTCAAGGTTTTCGATTTTAAAAAAAGAATCATTTACAAAATCAATTACAGAGGTCCAAGTTTCGTCAAAATTTTTATTAGTAATTACAGAATTTTTAAAATTAGTATCGTTAATATTTGGTGGAACATATTTACCAACATTTTCTGTAAGGGTTTTTTTTTCTACTGCACACGACGAAAGAAAAATTGTTATAACCAGAGATGAAAGAAACTTTTGCATATTCATCATATATGAATATTAATTACAAAACTCAAGCAATGATATGATTTTAAATTAAAATGTTATTTTTTTAGTTGTTATTTAAGTTTCTCAACTTAAAATGTTGCATTAGTAATTTACTTTTTTGGTGGATATTTGAAACACAAAAAAACTGCAATCAAAAATCCTGTGATATATAAAGATAGAAAAACAGAACTTGGAAGATTAAAAAAAATTATTTTTGATAAATATTTACTGAGAAAAGTTTGATCTGTAATGACTCCCCTAAGATTGTTCTCCAAAACAGTCAAGGGGCAAATAATACCTAAAGAGCTTTCAATTGTGACAAATCCCATAAGAAATAAATGTGTATATCTTATTTTTTTTATACTTACCCAAGTCCAATTTTTATAATAACCATATGGAATTAGTACAAAAAGACTAATTATAAAAAAAAAAATTAAGCAATGAATTATTAGAATTAAGTCAGCTATTTGCATATTTTAATACGTTAAATAATTCCAAACTTTACTTGCCACTTTCTAGGAGTCTTTTCTTTTTTTTAGTCCCTTTCATCATAGCTCCACTCATTTTATCTTCACTTTTTATAACTCTAAAACAAAGAATAATTATCAATCAAGAATTTTTATCATATCAATTAGCTACAACAAATTAGCCAAATGTTTTTCAATTTAAGTCGCAAGTTCTATATATGTAAATGTTTTTCTGCTTAATATTCTTTGATTATATTCTAATTTTTTATTTAAAACCTGTACCTTCAATAATTGTTCACTTGTTTAATTTTCTCCATTTTTTTGGAATGATAAATGTACCTTTCCACATACCCAGACTATTTTTTGCAGCAAACTCTTCATCAGAAATGTAGTCTTTAGAATAATCTCTATAAGCTAGGGCCCACCCATTTCTTACTAATTCTTTATTAAGATTAGTATTCCCAACAAAACATTCAGCAACAATACGTTTATATCTATCAACATCTTTTTTTTCACACCTAACGAATTGACTGCCAATGAGTGAAATTAAAAAATTTTTTGATTTTAATCCACAATTATAATTTTTATTATTAATTTGACAAAATTGTCTTATCTCAGGTGCATCAATGCCATGCAATCTGTATTTTATTTTATCAATGTGGATAGTATCGCCATCAATAATTCTTATGTTGTAAATTGGCCTAGTAATGTTAATTTGACTACTCTCTAAACCAGTGACATCAGACACATAACATAGTGGTTCATGGCCTCCAGGTTTTGAATAGGCACTTTTCTTACCACATTTGTTACCGTTACTCATTATTGAATAAGGACAAGGACATTTCCCTGGATAATTTGCTATAGATTCTCTAATCATTTGCTCTGGTGTTTTGGCTAAAGTTTGGTTTCCCGTACAAAATAGAAAACAATGAATAAGATAAAAAAATAGAATTATAACTTTATTACAATGTGAATCGGCAAATGAACACTTATACATATAAATTATTATATATAATATTTTTATATAATCCGAGTAAAAGCGAATATAATTTAAGAATTTTTCTAAGGTAAATTTTTTTTCAGAAAAATTAATAATTGTCTAAATAATCCCTTTATATTTAGAACATTACCTACTCTTATTGCCTTTTACCCTTTTTCTAACTTAGGTCAGTTCAGTCAGGATAATTTTTTAATAAAAATAAATATTTAATCAATTATTTCAATTATTTATATATACTTTTGTATGTTTTGCATTAAGCTTAACGTTATTATTGCATAGAGAGTTTATTTAAGACCACACTTTTGTAAACCTTTGTTAACGTATCTTTGCCCTTTTTCTTCAACTTTCAAATTGTGTTTATCGTACTGTAGTTGAGTGCTTTCCTTAGAAAAATAATTTTTTTCATATTTATTTAAAAAGCTTTTTTGTAATTTTTTTAGTTTTTCATATTTAACCATTTCTTCATTTTCTTTACTTTTTTCACTTGCTAATTGCAGCAAAGTAATGCAACCCAGATCCTTCTCCTCTATGGTCTTGGCATTAAGCGTTAATTGGGAACTTAAAATTAATGAAAACAGGAGAATTATAAAAGAAGAAGTATTTTTCATAGTTGTATTTTATATATCTAAAGTACAGAAAAGTCATTACTAATTAAAAAGTTTTTTTTAAAATTTCAATACTAGGCCCCTAAAGAATCTTTAGCTTTTTCTAATTCATCAATATCGTTAATTTCATTAAATGACGCATAATTTAAAATATCGCCAGTAGAGCTAAAAAATAATGGAACAGCAGTGGCAGCATCCCACAATTTCGCTGCTAAAGACAAGCCTGATAATAATTTTCCAAAAAGGTCTCCAGAGCCCGTTTTAATAAAATTAACCAAAGAATACGATTCAAATCCTAGCTGCACTAACACTTTTATACCATTAATATAAAAGGGAAATCCTTTTTTTAGTTCGTTTTTTGATTCTTCGTTCAAAATAATTCTTTTTTTCATTTTTTTGTTAATTATTCTTTGGTGTTCTTGAGTTTGAACTAAAATTTTCTTTAAATTATCTTTTCCAAGAAGTGAACCTTTACTTAAACTTTCAGCATATTTTTTGGTTGCAAGTGCAGCCTCTTTCTCTCCGAGAGCATTTAAGAAATGAAATTGTGCCTGATTAAAAAAAAGTATTGCCTGCTGCATTTTTGGATCACGTAAAGAGTTGAATAATTTATTTGAATAATCCTTAGCACTTATATTAGTTTTTTCGATTTGTTCGTTATAAGAATCATAAGTTTTGTTTAAATTGTAACTATTAATGGTTTGCGATTTAGAACTATTTACCGAACTAAATGACTTGTTGTCTTTTAAATTTTGCTTGTTGTATTGCTTTAACTCACGTGTATTTAGATTTCGAGCATATTCTTGTTGCCTCTTTACTTCTTCCTGAACTTTTTTTATTTCAGCATTTTGTTCTATTCCTTGTTCTATTCTATCTCTTTCATATTCTTTTACTCTTTCCAGACCTTTTTTTGTGTAGTATTTAAATTCTTTTTCACAGGTAAATTTTGGATAACCCTCTTTTTCTCTAAGATATCTTTGATTTGGATTAGTACCGCAATAAATTTCTTTTTGTCTTTCTCTTATGAAATTATAATTAGCATCTAACTTATCTTGTCGTAATTTTCCAAGATCAAAGTAATAATCTTTCATTACAGTATTAGGATCCACTCCATTTGCGATCCTGCAAAAGAGATTAGAATCTAATATTCGTTTCGCTACTGACCCAATTTTTTTTGCATATCTATTAGATGCAAAAAGACTTTCTTCGTCGTACACGATTTTATTTGATTTATCAAATAAACTTTTTGTTGATACTGCATTAGTTAAATAACTAGGTTTTGTAAAATCATCGCAATCATATTTTCGTGTAAATCTAACACCATTATTACTCCATCCCCCCTCCCCTAAATCTTGTTTTTTAAAATACTCCGTATGTCCACCACCTTGAACAACAGCGTGTGTGTCTTTTTTTTTTATGCTATCTAGATTTGAAAATGATATACTAACTGAATTATCTGTCCAACTTCCAGGATTTCCAAACCCAGTTAATACTAAATTTTCATTTTTTGCTTTATCACATATGTCTAAAGTTGTTTTAATAAGATCTGGGACAGCCTGGTATTGTTTAAATTTTTCCCCTGACAGTATTTTCAAATTTTCAAGACTACAACTTTCAAATTGTTCTTGTATTTTTTCCTCTTTATTTACGAGTTTATTATATCCAAACTCACTATCTATTTGGTCATCTCTTGTATTTTGTGAAAAACTTTTTAATGGTTGTAATGTTTCCTCTAATTGTGATTCAAATTCTTTGTAAGATTCTGTTCGTTGATTATTATCTACTTTTGAATAGGATTTTTCTATAATTTTTACCAAACTTTTTGCCTTCGAATGTTTTACAATAATTGCATCATTTAAATTAGACGTGCAGTAAAAACTAAAATTTAAATCTATTTTTCCTGTTTTAACTTGATTATTCTCAAAATTTATAGAATCAACGCAATTATCGTAAAATTCGAATCCATTTTGGTAAATTTCGTTTTTTGTATAATAACTTAATAGTTTTTGATTATTTTTTTCACACTCAGCATCTAACAGATTTATAACAAATTTGTCGTCAATTTTATATTCCATAATGTTATTATCTTCACAGAAACCTATTTCATCATGTTTAAGAACTTTCTCAAAATTAGACTTATTGTTATTATCTCTTGGAATTTCAGCAATTTGGTTTGCTTTTGTAAATCCTGCTAAAATGCAAAAAGATATTAAAACTAAACTTTTTCCCAATTACCTTCGCTGTTTCTGCACATGTTGATAGATTTAATTATGTCCTTATCATCCGTACTTATTTTTTGTTTAATTGTTCTGCAGTTCTTTTTTTCTTGCATAAAACTTTTAGTTATTTCAACTTCCCCTTTAGTGTTAATGTTCTCACTACTTGTCCAACTTTGAGTTTCATTATCTTCTGCATTATCAAGCGCAGAAATAGTAAGTTCACTAAATTCTTTCTGTTCTTTCACGCTTAGATAATCCACCACTTCTGTCGCAATGTACGTTCCAATCATTGCTCCTGCTGCAGTTGCTAATAATTTGCCCACTCCACCTCCAATTTGATTTCCAACAACAGCTCCTGCACCAGCTCCAATTAATTGGCCTAATAAACGATTGTTCTCATTAGATGCACATGAATTTAAAAACATAAGGGTTAAAAAAATTAAAATTATTTTGTTCATATTTTTCCTTTAATCAGACTGTACTATTTAACAATATTATAAAATAATAAGGATCACAAACAGTTTTATGTAAAGTTTTCTTTAAATTCAAAAAATATCATTTTGTTTTAAACTCTAAAAAAATATATGTAAGATATTGATTTAATATTCTATATTTAAACAATGATACCTTTAAAAGATGATAATCCAACTAAAAATACAAGTTATCTTCGCATACTAATTATTGTTATTTGTAGTATAATTTTTTTGGTTCAAATAAGCCTAGATAATGACTATTTAATTTCATATTTTGGTTTCAAACCTGCAAGCTTATTCACAAGTACTTTTTATTATGAAACTTTTAATCCAATTTTAACCATATTTACCTCAATGTTTATGCATGCAGGATGGTTGCATTTCCTTGGCAACATGCTTTACCTCTGGATTTTCTCTGATAATATAGAGGATGCTCTAGGGAGAAAAAAATTCATTGTTTTTTATTTACTATCTGGCGTATCAGCGGCTATCTTTCAATCCTTGATTGATTTGGATTCTAATATACCAATGATTGGTGCTTCAGGGGCTATTGCCGGCGTTTTAGGTGCTTATATGTATATTTACCCAAAAGCAAAAATATTGATTTTAGTACCTTTATTGATCTTCTTTTTTACTATAAGGCTTCCAGCATTGATAGTTCTTGGTTTTTGGTTTGTAATTCAATTTCTAAACATGACACTCATATATGATAATAACTCCAATGTAGCGTGGATGGCTCATATAGGTGGGTTTGTGTTTGGATTAATTTATTCAATTTTTTTTGTTAAGAAAAAAAAGAAGGGCAACTCTATTTTTTTAAAATAAAATGTCTGACCTTTAAACCTAGAGGCCAGATTAAATTTTAGTTAAACAGAGCTAAAGCTTTGTCAAGTATAACTTCTGACTCCTCTACTTTTCCCGAATTTAGGGCAATTAAAGCCTCATTTTTAAGCTTTAAAATTTTAACGACTTGTGCTTTAGATAAGTTTTCTGAAGTTTCTAATTGAGATTCAATTTTTGCCATCGAGGAATAAGGACAAGCAAATGCCTGAATGGAAAAAAACAAACTTACAGTTGATATAATAGCAAATTTTTTCATAAATACTCCTTTATTGATATTAATGTATATAATATTTTTTATTTTTCCACTTTTTTTTCGATTATATTTCATTTAAATCTTGATTTGATAAAATTTATTCTTGGTTAATTATGTTGATTGAAATCTTTTTACAAAATCTTCTTAAAACTTTTATTGCAATAGATCCTATCTCTTTGATTCCAATCTTCGCCACCTTCACTTTGGGATTAAATCAAAGAGATATTATTAAATTAACATTTTTAGTTTTTACTATTTCATCTTCAGTGTTAATATTTTTTACACTATATGGAAGTCATTTCCTTCTTTTCATGAATATATCGTTGTCATCCTTTCAAATAGCTGGTGGATTATTTTTATTATTTATATCTTTTGAAATGGTTTTTGAGAAACGTTTGGAAAGAAAAAAAAAAATTACAAGTAATATTGAAAATGAAAAACAGATCAATAATTTAGCTGTTTTCCCAATATCGATTCCGCTAGTCGTTGGGCCTTCTGCAATCACTCTTTCAGTTTTAATTTCAAAAGACTTTGAATACAAGTTAGTAAATTTACTCACAAATATATTACCAATTTTCCTAATTCTTTTATTCACATCAATTTTAATTTTTTTTTCAAACTATATTTTCGGAAAGTTAAATAAAACCTTAATAAAGATCTTACAAAAAATTTTTGGGCTAATTCTTGGAGCAATGTCTGTTGAATTTATTATTAGTGGATTAAAAGAAATCTTTTGATAAGATTAGTAAATTTATAATATAAAACGTAAAATTATAATAGAGGATTTTTTATGAGTAATGAAGATAATTGTTGTCTTGGTCCCGGTTATGCTTCTCCATTGGAAGCAATAAAAGCACCAAAAGAAAAATTAGTTTACACGATTTGTATCTATACTGGAAGTGATATTAAAAAACCTGATTATTTAGCTACAATTGATGTACATACTAAAAGTCCCTCTTACGGAAAAGTAATTCATAGGACAGAATTAGGTGAATTTGGTGATGAACTCCATCATATGGGGTGGAATGCTTGTTCATCATGCCATAATGATAATACTATGAGCAGAAACTACCTGATTATACCCGGGTTACAAAGTTCAAATTTTTATATTGTAGATACATCAACCAATCCAAAAAAGCCATTTTTGTATAAAACAATATCGGGAAAAGAAATTAAATCTAAAACAAATTTATCTTCCCCACACACTGTGCATTGTTTAGGTTCAGAAATAATTGTATCTATGTTAGGAGACGCAGATGGAAATGCTCCAGGAGGATTTCTTCATTTAAATAAAGATTTTGAAATTATTGGCAGATGGGAAAATGATATGAGCGGTATGAATTTTGGGTATGACTTTTGGTATCAACCAAGACATAATGTTATGGTCTCAAGCGAATGGGGTGCTCCGAAAACATTTATGCCAGGATTTAATTTAGATGACGTTGCCAATAATAATTATGGAAGGCATATTCATTTCTGGAATTTTGAAGAAAAGAAAATCACTAATTCAGTTGATCTAGGTCCAGAGGGTTTAATTCCTTTAGAAGTAAGATTTCATCATAATCCAGATTCAAGCCATGGCTTTGTAGGAGCCGCTCTAAGTTCAAATATTTTTCATTGGTATAAAAATGATAATGGTAAATTTGATGTAAAAAAAGTGATTGATGTAGCATCTATTGATAATAAAATTCTTCCTGTACCGATGCCGGGACTTATCACAGATATCTTGGTCTCAATGGACGACAGGTATTTATATTTTTCAAATTGGTTACATGGTGACTTAAGGCAATATGATATATCTGATCCTTTTAATCCAAAACTAACCGGTCAAGTATGGATTGGAGGCTTGCTAGGAAAAGCAAATATTGTTAATGGAAAAGAGGTTAATGGAGCACCTCAAATGATTCAACTCTCTCTTGATGGTAAAAGACTTTTCGTTACCACATCTTTATTTTCTTCTTGGGATAATCAATTTTATCCAAAAATGAATAGTACCGGTGGAATGATGTTAATTGTAGATTGCGACAATGAAAAAGGTGGAATGAAAATTAGAGATGATTTCTTAATTGATTTTGGAAATGAGCCAAACGGTCCTTCTCGTGCCCATGAAACGAGATATCCAGGGGGAGATTGTTCATCTGACATTTGGGTATAAAATTCTAAAATAAACTACATTTTTTGGGCATAACTTACTTTTTTCTTTGAATAAGTTATTGAATTTTTAGTTAGAGTTTTTTAATTAATCAGTAAAACAAGTTATTTTTTTTTAACTATAGCATTATAGTCTAAATATCGAACTAAAAAATGCTTGTGTAGTTTTTGCGAAGAAATCCAATGTTTTATTTAATATAAATCACACAATGAATTTAATTTATTTTTATTCCTTAATCTATAATTATAACGAACAATTCTATAAGATAATCCCTAAATGAAAAAGATCACACTTAGAGAATTATTTTACACTTTTAAAAAGGAACATATTTTCTTAAATAGAAAAACTCTTTACAATATATTTTTATCACTCAAAACTCAAATTCCTGAACTTTTAGACTCCCCTGTAGATAGCATCCAAATTTACCAGCTTACTTATAGAACTTATTTTAGAAAAAGAAGAAATAAGATTTTTTTTTATACATATTTGATGATTTTAATTGAATTTGCATTAAAATTTCAGTTAATTTCTAAATCTAATAAAAAATTAGTGAATGATATAAAAAAGTTATTTAGATGAATAAATCAATGGAATTCCAATATAGTTATCTAAATCTGCCTGAAATTTTTTTTACTGTTCTAAATCCTACACCAGTTTTGAAACCCGAAATTCTTTTGTATAACAATAATCTTGATAAAAAACTTAATTTAAATTTTCTTAATCTAAATCATGAAAAAAGATCATTACTATTGTCTGGAAATGAATTACCAAAAAATCTTAAACCCTTTGCGCAAGCATATGCTGGTCATCAGTTTGGAAATTTTACAATTCTTGGTGATGGAAGAGCGATTATAATAGGAGAGATTTTGACTCAAAAAAAAAAAAGATATGATATTCAATTTAAAGGCTCTGGTCTTACTCCTTATTCTAGAAATGGAGATGGTAGAGCAGCGATAGGACCAATGTTGAGAGAGTATTTAGTAAGCGAGGCAATGTTTAATTTAAACATAAAGACTTCAAGATCTTTAGCAGTAGTAAGCTCAGGGGAATATATACACCGTGAAAAAAAGGTTAAAGGAGCTATTTTGACTAGAATCGCGGAATCACATATAAGAATAGGAACATTCCAATATGCAGCAATAAAGTCTATTCTAGCTCTAAAGAAATTAACTGATTATACAATTAAAAGACATTATCCATCTTTAATTAAAAATGAAAATCCTCCTTTGGATTTACTTAAAGAGCTATCAATCGTTCAAATAAGGTTAGTAGTAGATTGGATGAGAGTTGGATTTATTCATGGTGTCATGAATACCGATAATGTCACTCTTTCTGGTGAAACAATTGATTATGGCCCATGTGCTTTTATGAATCATTATCATCCAATGACTACTTTTAGCTCAATCGATTTCGGAAAAAGATATTCTTTTGGTAATCAAGGAAATATGATTCTTTGGAATCTTGTGCGTTTTGCAGAGAGCCTAATACCCTTGATTCATGAGGATGAGAAAAAGGCAATAAAATTAGCACAATCCGTAATCGAAAATGTCCAAGATATTTTTAAAACTAAATGGATAAAAATGATGAAACTAAAAATGGGATTTTTAGGTAATGATAAAAATGATCTAAAATTAGTAAATAAGTTACTTGAGTTAATGAATAAATTTAAATTGGATTATACAAACACTTTTAGAAATCTCTCTAATCATAATTTTGATTTATTAACTGAACATAAAAACAAAGATATCAAAGATTGGTATCAGGCATGGAAGAAAAGAGTAGATAAAAATTCTCATAACTTACAATGTACATTTAATAAAATGAAGAAAACAAATCCTTTGATAATTCCAAGAAACTTAATCGTAGAGGATGTACTAAGTGAAGCTGAAAAAAATGATAATTTAAAGCCTTTAAATGATTACTTGAAGATTTTAAGTAAACCTTATCAAGAAAACCAAAAGTTAGATGAAAGATATACTCGAAAACCAAGTAACAATCAAAGCTATCAAACGTTTTGTGGAACTTAGTTTTCTAAAATTCATTTATATTCTTAAATATTAACGTCAAATATTTTGACAATGCATTTTCATAAGCAATTTTAGCAGTGGTTTTTGGCTCACAATTAAAAAAGTTGTTTTTTTCTCCAATGCCATTAGCCACAATTAAACTACTAAACTGTTGTCCATCTTTCTTTTGAATATTAATCTTTCCCTCTAATCTAATAGAAAATGTTGATACATCTCCGTCATAACTAAAGGATACAGTAGCTTTTTCTTTAGTAATATTTATAAAAGTATCATAATTATTGTTCTGTTGATGACTTAATGTGATGGGATTTTGTAGAAATTTGATATCTTGAAAGCTTTTATTTAAATATTCTTCAATATATTTATTAAAATAGTTATTAATGTTGATATTAATCTGAAAATTAGAAGGTTTACACTTAAAAAAATTGTAATTTTTTTTTAACATCCACTCTTTTTTATCAAAGTAAGCTGCATGCTTACCCTCTTTTGCAATTATAATGTTTGTTACTTTAGGATTTATAGGATATTTAGATTTTTCACAAGAAAGCAAAAGAAAAAAAATCAATAAAATAAAAGAATAATATTTAATCATTCCAAAATAATACTTTCAAATAAAAAAAAAGCCCAACAAAAAGGTCAGGCTTTTTTTTTAAAACATTAATAAGTTAGAACTACTTCTCAGCACATGCATAAGAATTGATTTCTAAACCTACTGAAATTTCAGATATTTTTGGTGTATTCCAAGCCATTTATTTTTCCTTTAAAAATATTAACATTATAGCCTTTATACACTCCTAGTCTTAACAAACTCTGAGTTAATGATTCATCTTAGATTCATTTTAAACCTTGAACTTTTTAGCATTAGGATTGAACCTAGAGTTAGTGAAATTGATGATAACATAAGAGATTTGTTATAGTGATTACTACCATCAATCAATATCCCACTTAAATAAGGACCAATTATTTGACCAATACTAAATGCAAAGGTTAATATCGGCACAGATAACTTATGTTTAGTCTTGAATCTTTTTTCACCTTCGAACAAGACAAGACCTACCACTCCTGGAACACCAAATCCAAAAAGTAAACAAGCTACAATAATTAATAAATAATTAGTATCTATAACAAGTATTAATGTTCCCAAAGAACAAATTAGGCTAGCTAAAAATAAAGATCTATCTAAATCAATTTTTTCACCTAAAGTATAAAAGAATGAGGCAGCCGGGATTGCTGAACAACCTACTATAAACCAACACACATATTCAAAATAACTAATTTCTGTATAATTTCTTGTCATAACAGCAATGAATGTTCCAAAAATTATGTACCCTAAACCAAAAAAACAATAACCTAAAGAAATCAATATGAAATCTAGTTTATTATTGGTTTTAACAAAAAAAATTTCTGTTTTATTTATTTTTTTTAGTACTTTAAAGTTTAAAAATAATAGAGGAAATGATGTAAATAACATCATCAGTCCACCTGAGATCCAATATATTCTCCAACTTACATTTAATAGATTTAATAGGAAAATTAATATAGAACTTAAAATTATACCTAATCCAATTCCTGAAAAATGGATCATTTTATTTTTAGAATTAATAATTGAGAATATGATACTTGTAATAATTATAAAAATAATTGCACTCGAAATTCCATTAAAAAATCTGAAAATAATGATTGATTCTAAGTTTGTTGTAATTCCGATTGAAATTGTTGAAAAAATAGATACCAGGGTAAAGAGATATATATAGTACCTATTGAAAATATTTGCTTGATAAAAAATTGAAAATAAAGAGCCTATTAAATATCCTAAATAATTAAACGATGCAATCAAACCTATAGTTGAAGATTTATAGTCCAAGCTCTCTTGCATATCTGGAATAATTGGAGTGTAGATAAACCTGCCCACACCAATTGATATAATAGCAATACAAATCCCACATATTATCAGAATAGACTCATCATTTATATTTTTGAGCATTTAGTTTTTAAGTTTATAACCAGTTTTAAATATCCAACCCAAAATAATAAATCCTGCTAGAAGAAAAAATAAGATTACAAAAATACTTTTACTTAAGGTTACATCATTGCTCTCGTAAAAACTCCATCTAAATCCGCTCACAAGATATGCAATAGGATTTAATAAGGAAATTTTTTGCCAGAACTCTGGCAACATTTTAATTGAGTAAAAACTGCCTCCTAAAAACGTAAGTGGTGTGATTATTAAAAGCGGTATCAATTGTAACTTATCAAATCCATCTGCCCATATACCTATAATAAAACCCAATAAACTGAATGTGATACATGTTAAAAAAAGAAAAAAAAACATCCAAAAAGGGTGAAGAATTTGAAAATTAATAAAAATACTTGATGTTATTAAAACAATTACACCTACAACAAATGACTTTGTAGCAGCAGCTCCAACATACCCCAAAGTGATTTCTATAAAAGAGATTGGAGCTGATAATATTTCATATACGGTTCCAGTAAATTTAGGAAAATAAATTCCGAAAGAAGCATTAGAAACACTCTGACTTAAAACAGTTAACATTATTAGGCCTGGAATAATGAATGCAGCATATTCAATATCATCAATCTTTCCAATATTACTCCCAATAGCAGATCCAAAGACAATAAAATAAAGTATTGTAGAAATCACAGGAGATGCAATGCTTTGGAACAAAGTTCTAAATGTCCTATGCATTTCAAATTTGTAAATAGCAATAACCCCTCTTGTATTCATTTTTCTATTAATTTTACAAAAATATCTTCTAAAGAATTTTTTCTAATGTTTAAATCAACATATTTAATTTTCTTTTTCTTTAAAATTGATAGTATTTTTAAAATTACTTCGTCATTAAACTGTTCTCCTAACACAAGCTCTTTTTTATTTTTTGAAAGTTTTAAATTAAATTTTTTTAATTCTTCGCAAACAAACTCTAATTTAGACATTAAACTAATTATAAGTTCTTTTTTTCCAAATTTTTTCATTAATTTTTTTTTTTCCTCAATTATTAATAATTTTCCATGATTAATTACACCAACTCTGTCAGCCATTTCTTCTGCCTCTTCAATGTAGTGCGTTGTTAATATAATTGTTACTCCTGAATTTCTAAGTTTTTTTACTAATTTCCACATAGATTTTCTTAATTCAACATCTACTCCTGCTGATGGTTCATCCAAAAAAAGTATTTTTGGTTCATGCGACAAAGCCTTGGCAATCATAACCCTTCTCTTCATTCCTCCAGATAATGTCCTAATTTGAAGTTCTTTTTTTTCAAATAAGGCAAGTTGTTTTAAAACATTTTCTAAGTATTCTACCGAAATTTTTTTTCCAAATAACCCTCTACTGAATTTTATTGTATTCCAAACTTTTTCGAAAGTGTCGGTTGTCAATTCTTGAGGAACTAAACCGACAAAAGATCTTGCTTTTCTATAATCTTTAATATGATCAAATCCATATATTTTGACCTCTCCTGAACTATTTTTTACAATCCCGCATATTAAATTAATTAAGGTTGTTTTACCAGCCCCATTAGGTCCTAGAAGTGCGAAAATCTCGCCACTTTTAACATTGAGATTGATAGATGTTAGTGCCTTAAACCCATTTTCATATGTTTTACTCACATCTTTTATTTCTATAGCAAATTTCATATATCAAAATTTAAAAATGAATTTAAGTTACATATTATATATATTTGTTTAAAAATTTGAAAAATCAAATATAAATAAAATCTTAAACATATGAAAAAACAAATATCAATTTTTTATACCCTATGTTCCACACGTGAAGAAGCAAAAAATCTAGCAATTACCTTATTAGAAAATAATTTAGCTGTTTGCATTAATTTTATAAATAATATTGAAAGTTTCTATTTAGAAGAAAAAAAAGTAATTGAAAGTAAAGAAGTCGGAATCTTTATTAAAACCACAGTTTCTTCTTTAAGAATTATGAATTTTTTAGAAGAACACCACCCTTATAAAATTCCATTTATTACAAAACTAGAGACCAAAAATACCAACGAAAAGTATTTAGCATGGATAGAGAAAAAAAAAATTTAAAATTATTTACATTTTTTATATAAAATTTAGAATAAAATTTAATGATTAGGGCGTTCATTTTATTTTTTATATTATTATTAAATTTTAATTTTTCTAAATCTGAAAATATAAATAATATAACTATTATTGATGTCATTAGAAAAAACCAAAATTTAAGTGAATTTAACAAGTACCTTAAATTATCCCAACTTGATCAAATACTTGATAAAAATACAGCGTGGAATTGGACTATATTTGCTCCTAATAATGAAGCTTTTGATGAACTAAAAAAAGTAAATAAAAATTTATTTGATAACATACCGTTGATAAGAAATTTATTGATGGACCATATTTTAATTGGAAAAAAATCTAGCAAAAATTTGAATGAAATATCAAATGAGATAACAGTTAGCAATAAACCATTACAATTGTTTAATGAAAATCAGCTTTACGTTAAGGATATGGTCGTTATAAATGAAGACTATTCAGCCAAGAACGGAGTAATTCATAGCATAGCTTGTGTTATGTTTGTTCAACCAAGTATTGAAGATGACAGACTTAGTGAAAACCTACAAAAATCATTTCCAATAACTTCATGTTGCATGAGAAACGAACAAGAATTAAATCTTTGGAAATCGTCTTTAAAGTCTAGATAATATGTTTGTGAAATACAAAGAAATATTAAGAAAAAGAAAGTTTATAAAAATTTTCTTTCTTTTTTCTTTTTTTTTTTTGATATTTTTTTAAATGCTAAAGAAAAGTTGCGTAAATTGGTAAAATTTACCAGTAATGTTATGTATGATCCAATTTTTTTGAAATATCATCTCTCAAATGAACATCCTGAATCCCCTGATAGAGTGAAATATATTTACAAAGAATTGATAAATAACAATTTTGATAATGTAATTTTAAATTTCGAAAAAAAAAATGATTTGACCACATGGGTAAAACAAATTCATTCAAATGAACACATAAGATTAATTGAACAAAACTATCCACTTCCACACAAAGTTGCCTTTTCTGCTGTAAATGCAGCCTTGAGTGGATTAGATAAAATTTTTGATAAAAAAGTTGAAAGCATCTTTTGTCCAGTAAGACCTCCTGGGCACCATGCTCTCAATACAGGAAGAGAGGAGGGTTTTTGCTATTACAATACAATTGCCATCGCTGCAAAATATGCACAAATTAAATATAAAATAAAAAAAATTTTAATTATTGACTGGGATTATCATCATGGAAATTCAACAGAACATATGTTTTACAGTGATCCGAATATTTTATTTTTTTCAACACACGATCTCTATGCCTATCCTGGCACCGGAGATCCAAAGAAAATTGGCGAAGGTAAGGGGAAAGGATTAAATGTGAATATTCATTTACCATGTGGAACCTCCGATGAATTGATATTAAAAACATATAAAGAAATTTTAGTGCCTAAAGTTGAAGCTTTCATGCCTGAATTAATTTTAATATCAGCTGGTTTTGATAGTAGAATAAATGATACACTTGGTTGCTTTGAAATTACAGATAATGGCTTCATTGAGCTTACCAAATTAGTAATGATGATGGCTGAAAAATTTTGTAATAAAAGAATCTTATCAATTTTAGAGGGTGGATATAATGTTAAAGGAAATGCCAAAGCAACCATTGCTCATATTAAGGCTTTAAACAGACTAGTTTGAATTCTAATTATCAAACTTATATATTCCTATGATTATACCAAATGCCAAAATTAAAGTAGATAAATTTGCAAAAATCATTGGTTTGTCATTTATAAGAAATCCGTAAATTGTCCATCCTAAAACTCCAATAAAAAAAATTAAAAACATCCTCATAGATATATCTTTCACGCTTTTTGTTTTCCATACTTTAATCAACTGAGGTATAAAAGCAAATGTCGTGCAAAAACCTGAAAAAAAACCTAAATATGTAATGTATTGTTCCATTAAGATTTAATGTTAGAAATATATGTTTTTAGTATTGGTTAAGTTTATATTGAATTGAAATTAAGTAAATGTATTATCATTATAACGAATATTAATTAATCTGGTCCCGTAGCTCAGCTGGATAGAGCAACTGCCTTCTAAGCAGTAGGTCGTACGTTCGAATCGTACCGGGATCGCCAAACGAATTGATTATGCGTAATAAATTTTTTCTAGTTACAACAGTATTTATTATAATTCAAATGTTGTTTTTAGAGGTCAAATCAGAAATTTTAACTCTAAATTGTGTAAAAATTGATGATTTTGATAAAACTTTAAGCAAATCAATCTATAAAGTAATAAACCTAAACAAAAAAATCATTGAGACCCAAATAGGTATTCAATATGACGAAATTCTTCACATTAATACATCTGAAATAATTTTTAAAAATAATGTTTACGAAACTTATTCAGTTTATAATTTATTTATCAGGGAAATAACTTATTACTTCCCAAGAAAAATAGTGAAATATTACTGTAAATAAGTACTGAATTTAAAATTCAGTACTTATTATAAACTTAGGGAGGAAATACAACGTAATTATAATATAAAAAAAAAGGATATGTGTAAAATTTATTATATTTATTTTAATTATTCATTATGTGAATATCACTTAGTATGTCTTTCTTCAACCCAATTCTTTACTAACTCTTCAGATTTTACCAATTCTTCTTGATGCAAAAGTGGTTTTACTTTTTGAATAAAATTTAAAGATTCTTTGACACCGTTTAAAGATGAAATCTTAAACCATTTATAAGCCTCTACATAATCTTTTAAAGTCCCCTCACCTAAGAAATATAATATTCCTAGGTTAAATTGTGCTTTGCTATATCCTTGCAAAGCTGATTTTTTATAAAATTTAAAAGCCTCAAAGTTGTTTTTTTCAGTGTTTTCACCATGATAATATATCCAACCTAAATTAAATTGAGCAATTTTATGATTATTTTCAGACGCAAGTTTATACCACTTTAAAGCCTCATTTTTATTTGTTGGAATACCTAACCCATTATCGTAAATTACAGCTAGATTATACATAGAATTGTTTCTTTCATCTTGATCAAATTTGTCATTTTTTGCAACTTTTTTAAACTCTACTATCGATTGGCGGAATTGTTTTTTATTATAAAAATCTATGGCTTGTTTGTACCCAGCAAATGAGTTTGTAGAAAAAAGGGATATTAGTAAAACTAAAAAAACTCTCATTATTTAAACATTATATATACTTTTAACCTTATAATAATAATTGAAAAAACGCAAATCTGAGACCTTTCAAAAAAAATGGTCGGGGAGACAGGATTTGAACCTGCGACCCTCTGTTCCCAAAACAGATGCGCTACCAGGCTGCGCTACTCCCCGTCATTTTTGCTTTATAATACTTTAAAATATTAATTTAAAGAAAAAAATAATTTTTATCTTATTCACTAATTTTAAAAAAAATAATATAACACTATAGATGTATGACAAAAAAACTAAGCACATACGCAATATTCATTTTTTTTACGTTATTTCTTTCATCAAAGATTCAATCTGAAACATTAAATGATGTTTTAATAGATGCTTATAATTTTTATCCAGATATTTCGAAAAGCATATATGAACTAGAAACTAAACAAATAGACTTAAAAAAAACAAAAACTGATTTTTTACCATCTATAGATTTAACACTAACACAAGGAAGAAGTGTAACCAAATCACTCCCAGATACAAGTAATTATAATTATAATGCATTAAATCCTAGTTCAGTTGATTTAACTGTAACTCAACCAATTGGCTCAACAAGATTTTTAAATTTAAAAGAGGCAGATAACAACTTTGAAATTGGAAAGTTTCAAAACAAATCAACCATACAAGACATTTTGTATAGAGCAACTATCGCATATTATAATTTATTAAAAACACGATTTTTATTAGATGTTGCGTTTAAAAATGAAAGTAATTTGGAGCAAAAGTTGGATGCAACTGAAAAAAGATTTGATTTCAGAGATGTAACCAAAACAGATGTATTTCAAGCAAGAGCTCGACTGGCTTCAGCAAAATCGAAAAGAATTGAAGAAGAAAATAATCTAGAAATTGCCGTATCAGAATTTAAATCAGTTGTTGGAAGAAATCCCAATTTAAATTGGTTCACATCAAAAAATGATAAGATTACATCCTCTAATCCCATAGATTGGGCTAAATTTGGTGAATTACCCAAACTTCCTAATTCAATTGAAGACTCAAAAAAATTAGCTCTTAAAAATAATCCTGATATTGTTACACTAAATTACAAACTTCGAAATAGCGAAATAAATATAAAAAAAGATCAGCTTGAATTTATACCTGAATTTAGTATATCAGCAAACTATGGAAAAGACCTAGAAAGCACCAGAGCCATAAATAGAAAGGATTCATATGAAATTACTGCTGAGATGTCAGTACCTTTATTTAATAAAGGACATAATTTTTATAATATTGAAAAATCAAAAAATTCCTCTTTAGCTACATTAGAACAGCTTGAAAGTCTAAAGATCAATACAATTCACAAGGTTAACAGTTCATGGAAAAAAATCTTAAGTTTAAAATCAAGTATTGAGTCCTTAAAGGTATCTGTAAAATCTAATGAGGTTGCGTTAGAGGGAGTAACACAAGAGGCTGGTGTAGGAACTCGAACAACACTTAATATTTTAGATGCAGAAAAAGAATTAACTCAAGCAGAAGCTGATTTAATTAACGCTAGATTTCAATTATTAACCGCTTCATATGATCTCTTGAAAACTTGCGGTTTAATAAATTTAGAGTATCTGGTTGGAAAATAAAAGTAATTTTTGATTTTTCAACAAAAATATTGTAATATTGAAATGTAAAAACTTTTGTAAAAACAGATCAAATCTTAAAAACAAGGATAAAAAATGGCCGAAGATTATACTTTTGCTGACATGGCTGAACAAGTTGGTTCAGCGGCGGAAACTGCTTATAATGATGCTATTGAATCTGGTGCCTCCCCTGCTGATGCCGCCGCCTCAGCAATTGAGGTAGCAGGTGCTACTATGACCGAAATGGGAGCGCCACCGGACATGGTTGATAGCATGGCATCATCCGCATCCGAGGGCTATTCAGAGGCAATAGCAAATGGAGCAGATCCATATGAAGCATTTGATGCTGCAGGTGACTCTGCAATGGCAACGATGGATTCAGAATATGGACCTATGGACGGTTTTCCAACAGGTATGACCGAGTTTACTGAAACAGGTGCTGATTACGCTCCTCCACCAGAGGGCGATATGGGACCACCACCAGAAGGTGATATGGGACCACCACCAGANGGCGATATGGGACCACNACCAGANGGNGATATGGGACCACCACCAGAAGGTGNTATGCCTCCAGGAGGACCTGGGTTTGAACCTGGTACNCCACCGACTGATGCGGGTTCAGAAACAATTCCACCTAACGTTGATATGGATGGTGATGGTGCGCCTCCTCCAACTGAGGGTGATATGAGCATAAGCGATCCATTATTTGGTGATACTGGACCACAAACTGGTCCAATAGAGGGTGATATTCCTCCAAGTGATGCNATGATGGAACAAGGTTCTGAAACGGCACCCCCAATGTCAGGCGATATGCCTCCACCAATGGACAATGACATGGGGACTATGGCTGCTGACATGGATGCTGAAGCTGGAAATATTCCATCAGATCTGCCGCCAGAGGGTGATATGCCTCAAGATCCTGGAGACATGCCAGANATGCCTCCTCCTGTGGACGATCCAGGAACTGATGATATTGTCTAAAAAAATTATTTTATAATTTTTAAACCCTCAAAGCTTTTTGAAGTTTTGAGGGTTTTCTTTTTGATTAAATATTTAATTTATATATTATTAANCTGTAAGGATATTTTATGAGAGGTTCTCAGAAATCGTTAATTTTAATTGCAAGACAGCTTGGAGTTCATATTGGACCCAATGATATTCCAGAGCATTTAAAACTTGATAACAGAGAATTAAATTTAAAAGAAATGTGTGAGCTAGCTCAGCATTTTGATTTAAAAGCAAAGACCACTAAAATTAATCAAGCTGAATTAACTAGACTTTTAAAAAAAAGACAGCAGATTTTAAGATTAAAAAATGGAAGATACATAATTTCCTTGAGGGAAGTTGTAACTGAAAAAAATGAAAAATCTATTATTTGTTTAGATCCTGGAATTTCAAATCCAAAACCGCAACAAATAACAATAAAGGAATTAGAAAAAGTTTGGGAAGGCGAGATAATACTTCTCAAACCTAAATTGAAATTATTTGAAGAAACTAGTGAATTAAAACTAGGATGGCTAATAGGGGAAACTTTCAGGAATAAAACAGTTTTAACACAAATCATTATAGTAGCCTTTATTTTGAATATTTTTGCCGTTGTTCCTGCCGTTTTCATGATGCTTGTTTTGGATAAAGTTGTAAATTATGAGGCATATTCTACACTTTATGTAATTACATCTGGTGTTGTAGTAGCATATATTTTTAATGGAATCTTAGGGTATTTAAAAATATATTTACTAGATTTTTTTTCACAAAAAGTGGAGGCAAAATTATCGGTCAAAGCATTCGAGAAACTACTTTCTCTCCCAATGCAAAGGTTTCATAGAGAATCATCAATATTTGCTAAATTTACAAGTCAAATATCTCAAATAAGGAATTTATTAACTCAAAAAATTTTTTCAACTGGGTTAGACTCAATAAGCCTATTGGTTTTTGTTCCAATTCTTTTTTTTTACAGTCCTATTTTATTTGTAGTTGTTTTTACCTTTAGTATAACNGGGGCACTAGCATCAATGTATTACTCAAAACAACAAAGAGAAGCAATGTCTAGTCTTGCAAAAGCAGATGGAGTCAGGCAAGAGTTTATATCTTTGACGGTAAATGGAATAGAAAATGTAAAAGGTTTAGCTCTTGAACCTGGACTTAGAGAGGCTTGGAGAGATATTGAAGCCAAATATATATTAGCNTCTGAAAATATGCAAAAAAAAACAGGAATTCTTCAAAATATTTCTTCAACAATAAATCAACTAATGACAGCTATGGTTATTTTTGTAGGAGTTCATCTTGTATTTACAGGAGGTCTGTCTGCAGGTATTCTTGTTGGATTTAACATGTTAGCTGGAAGAGTTTCAAGACCAATAATAGATTTAGTAACTTTAAAGAGCGAAATAAATAAGTTAAGACAATCTCTGCAGATTATATCTGGAATAGTAGATGCAAATTCTGAAAATACTATCAGAGGACAGAAACCACAACTTATGGGTCAAATAAGTTTTAAGAATGTTGATTTTAGTTATGAAGATCATACTAAGATAATCAATAATGTTAATATTGAAATTAATCCAAGACAAATAGTAGGCTTAACTGGAAAAAGTGGATGTGGAAAAAGCACGCTGGCAAAACTAATTCAAGGTTTGTACAGACCTCAATCTGGAATTATAGCATTAGATAATACTGATTTAAGATTGATGGAATTGAGTCATGTAAGATCACAAGTTTCGCTTGTTGGTGCAGAAAGTTATTTTTTTCCAGGAACTATTAGAGAAAATATTGCTCGCCCCATGCCGAATTCCTCTATGGACAGAATTACATGGGCAGCAAAAAAAGTATTTGCCCATGATGAAATCGAATCATTTGTCGACGGATATGAAACTTATTTAGAAGAAAATGCCTCAAATATTTCAACTGGACTTAGACAAAAGTTTGCAATTGCTCGAGCGTTAATAAGGAATCCAAGAATTTTAATTTTAGATGATGCGATCAGTGGTTTTGATGTTGACAGTGAAATTAAATTATATGATGCTTTAAGTGATATTGCTGTCGGTAGAACTGTCATAATAATTTCCAATCGTCTCTGGCATCTTAGGCTATGTAATAAAATTCTTGTCCTTGAGCATGGAAAAATATCTCAAGAGGGTTCTTTTGAAGATTTAAAAAAAATACCAGGGTTTTTTGGTGAAACTTATTCAAAACAAATGTCTATTTTGGGTATAGATTCCCCTACAAAACATATAAAAAAAGCAGTTTAAAAATAAAGAATAAATTAAATGGTAGAAAAAAATCCAGCCAAACATACACTCAGAAACTTAGCCTCTGGTGATGTGTTATTTAGAGAGGGAGAAGTAGGCGATTTTGCTTTTCAAATTGTTAGCGGAAAAATAGAAATTTGTAAGTTCAATGGTGATGATTATGTTACACTTGCTATCCTTGAAAAAGGTGCTCTTTTTGGAGAGATGGCTCTCATAGATAAACAACCAAGAAGTGCAATGGCGAGAGCAATTAAGGAATCTGTGGTAAGAGAAATTGACCAAACTGCCCTAATTGGATATTTGAAAAATTCACCTCAAACAGCTTTTAATATGATGCAACAACTCGCAAGTTATGCTCGGAATGCTAACGAGAAACTTTCTGTGGATGCATTCAATTCTGAGGATGATGAAAAGAATACTAATAATCAAGAAGAAAAAAAAACAACAGATGAGGAAATAAATAAACTCAAAAGAAAAAAATTAATGAATGAGCTTCTTGACGATTTTGAGGATGATATTGATAAAATTAGAGAAAAAAAATTACCTAAATCAGTAAAATATACTGTCTATGCATTCGGCTTTTTAATTTTATTTTTAATCTTTTGGGGCACAATATCCGAAGTAGACACAACAATTACAGCTTCAGGAAAAATAACTACAGTTGTACCGAACGTTGAAGTACAATCTAATTACGATTCAGTTGTAAAAGAAATTTATGTAAAAAAAGGTCAAGAAGTTAAAAAAGGTGAATCATTGATAAAATTTGATGCTACTTTACAGAAAGCAGATAAAATGAAACTTAATTATCAATTATCCGTTCTAGAATCAAAAATTGACAGATTAAAAAAACAATCCCTTTTAAGAACTTCTAACTCTGTTAAGAATCCACTTGATGAGAGACAAAGTAGAATTTTTAATGATAAGAAAGACCAATACCTAGCAAAAACAGCGTCTTTAAATCAACAAATTTCTTCAACCGAAGATGATTTAAGATTTATTAAAGAACAACTTGATATTCAAAAAAAACTCGAGGAATCAAAAATTGAATTATTTAAACTGGATTTAGTTGCGGAGTCTCAAGTTTTAGCTGAAAAAAATAAAAGGTTATCCCTAGAGAAAGAATTTACAAAAACTAGTAACAAATTAAGTGAATTAAAATCAAATCGGGAAGAATACAACAGTCAGTGGTTTGGTGGTATTAATGATGAATTGGTCTCTCTTGAGGACCAAAAAATAACTCTTAATGAAGATCTTAAAAAGCTTGAAAGACAACAAACTGATGTTACTGTTAGAGCTCCAACAGATGGAATGATACTTACTCTTCATTCATTATATTCAGGTGCAGTTATTTCAAAAGGTAAAAGTGTAGTAACTCTTGTTCCTACTGGAGTAGAATTATTAAGTGTTTTTGATGTAGATCCATCAGATATAAGTAAATTAATACCCGACACCTCAGTAAAAATACAATTAAATGCCCTCCCAGCGCAAAAACATGGTGAACTTAAAGGAAAACTAATTTATGTTTCTGCCGATACTGTTGATAAAGATGTAGATGGCAAATCAGGAAATTTTTATAGAGCAAGAGCACAAATTATAGAAAGTGATTTAAAAGATACTCCTCCTGGTTTTAATTTAATGCCTGGGATGAAAGTATCCGGAAAATTTAGAGTTGGTAAACGCAGATTAATAACTTACTTTATTTATCCTCTAGTAAGAACAATTGGTAACAGTTTCGAGGAGCCATGAAGTGATTTTAAGATTGAAATTTAGAATAATTGTTACAATTCTTGCAATATTATTTTCTTTTTTATTTGGATTATTAAGAGTAATTGATCCTGAAATTATTGAGATCACTCGATTGAAATACTTTGATATTCTTCAAAAAAAAAACCCTAGAATAACAGATGGACAAACTTATTCAGTAATAGTTGATATTGACGAAAAATCTCTAAAAGAAATTGGTCAATGGCCCTGGCCTAGAACTATTTTAGCAGAACTTTTTAAAAAAGCAGGTGAATCTGGAATGCTAGTGCTTGGATTAGATGTTTTATTTGCTGAAAAAGATAGAACCTCGCCATCAATAATTGCTGAAAATCTAAAAAATACATATCCAGATTTATCTCAAAAATTAAAAAAATTACCCTCAAATGAACAAGTAGCTGTTGGTTCAATGTCAAAAATACCTATAGTTCTTGGTCATTCCGCATTAAATGTTAGAAATAATACTAATAATAAGTTCGTAAAAGATAGTTCTGTCAAAGCAAATATTGGCATAGATCCAAAAAATAAATGGTTGAAAGAATATCCAGATATTTTAGCAAATGTTGAAGAATTTGAGAAATCTGCTGCAGGAGCTGGAACAATATCACTTGCTCAAGAGCCAGATGGCGTTATACGAAGAATACCCATTGTATCTAACATAGCAGGTAAAATTAGACCTACTTTGGCACTTGAGATGGTAAGAATAGCATTTCAAGGAAATAGCATTGCTACGAAAACTAGTATTAACGGAATTGAAGAGATTCTTATACAAACTAAAACTATTGGCAAAGCTGCTATTCCAACTGATTCTAAAGGAAGAGTTTGGGTGCATTTTGGTAAATCAGATACCACTAATTTTAAAAATTCAAGATATTATGTAAGCGCATCTGATATAATAAAAGGTCGAATTAACAAAGAAAGGCTTAAAGGTAAATTAGGCATTTTAGGTACCTCAGCGACTGGGCTGAAGGATATTAAGCCAACACCAGTTGATGAGAGAATGCCTGGAGTTGAAATTCATGCTAACCTAATCGATACGATTATTTCTGCAATTTTGTACTATTCAAGTAACAAACAGTATAATGATGTTTACAACTCTGAAATAAAAAAAGGTAAATCCAAAGAACAGGCTTTGATAAAAGCAAANCAAATAAAAATATCCGGTGCACCTTTCCTTTCCTCTGGAGTAAACATGCCTTTCTACGAGGCTATCTTTGTTTTAGTTTTAGGATTGCTTTTTACAGTTACAGCACTAAAATTTGGTCCAGTTCTTAATATATCTTTTTTAGGTTTTATATTAGCTAGCGGTTTTTACCTAAGCTATACATTATATCTACAGAAAAATATTTTATTTGATCCAACATTTGCGGGATTTTCAACTTTTTTAATTTATTTTGGAACTACATTTGCTAATTATTTGAGAGATGCCAATGAAAAAAAACAAATTAGGGGCGCATTCTCTCAATACCTATCTCCAGCTTTAGTTGAGCAGCTAGCAGCTGATCCAGATAAATTGGTACTTGGAGGTGAAACAAAAAAAATGACTTTTTTATTTTGTGATGTGAGAGGTTTTACAACTATTTCTGAATCCTTTAAATCTGACCCACAGGGACTGACAAAACTTATAAATAGATTTCTAACTCCTCTTACCAATGAAATAATTAATAAAAATGGAACAATTGATAAATATATGGGAGATTGCATAATGGCTTTTTGGAATGCTCCAATAATTGTGAAGACGCATGAAAAAATGGCATGTGAAGCTGCGCTTGAAATGCATAAAGCTCTCGCCAAGCTAAATAATTTAAGAGAACAAGAGGCCAAAGTGAATGAAGTTGATTTTCTAGAACTTAAAATTGGTATCGGAGTAAATACAGGTGGTTGTGTTGTTGGAAATATGGGTTCAGATCAAAGATTTGATTATTCAGTCTTAGGAGACGCAGTGAATCTTGCTTCAAGATTAGAGGGACAATCAAAAGGTTATGGTGTTAAGACTGTGATAGGACAGGAAACATATGAAAACATTAAAAATAATTTTGCAAGTCTCCAACTAGATAAAATAGCTGTGAAAGGAAAAAAAGAATCTGTTTCTATATTTGCATTAATTGGAGATAGTTCTATGCTTAAAAGTGAAGATTTTTTAAAATTAAAGTCAAAGCATAGAAAAATTTTGAAAAATTATTTTGATCAAAATTGGGATAAAGCAATAAATGAAATGAACGGTGCTAAAAGTCTTTGTAATAATTTAATGGAGGAATATTATAAGATGATGATAGATAGAATTCACGAATTTAAAAATACTCCACCGAAATCAAATTGGGATGGAGTCTATATTGCACAGAGCAAATAATTATGTTAAAAGAAAAAAAAAATGTCTCTTAAAAAAATAAGAATTTTACCAGATCAATATGTTTTTAAACAAGATGAAAAAGGCGACTCTGCTTATTTAATAATCTCTGGAACATTTATAGTTGAGAGAGATAAAATTAACGCAGGTAATATATCTGAGGGAGAGATTTTTGGTGAGTTATCATTAATTCTTAATGCTAACAGGACTGCAAGCATTAGAGCAGTTACCCCTTGTGAAATAGTTGAAATTAAACCTAGAGCCCTTGATCAGCTTTTGCTTTCTTCAAAGTTTGAGTTACACAAAGTAATTAAAAATCTTGCTGAAGAAATTGCAAAAAAGTCAAATCAAAAGCTACCAATAAGATTAGATGAACTTAACAAATTAATTGAAGATGAACCACCAGTTATAAGCAAATTGGCAATACAATTACATCATAGATTATCNCAAATGTTGTATTCATAAATTTTTAGCTAAAGTTTATATTTTTTTTTAGAATAATTTATGTTATTTTAATNTATGAAATTTTCTGATTATTTACATGAATCTGGAATACAACACAATTCTATTAGCTATGACCTGTTAACGCCTAAACCAGATAAAAATAATCCAGAAGCTCTTATTCCAAAGAAGATTAAAGTTGGTCCGGTTAAAGCACTTAAGCTGATAGGACCATACACTTACATTAGGATTGCAGAACAAGTTAAGGCTGTTTTACCTTTAGCTGTTTATTTATTTTTATTCCAATTATTGATATTAAGACAACCTATTTCTGAAGCTTCAACTATTTGTTTAGGATTGATAGCCGTAATAGTAGGACTTGCAATTTTTATGGAGGGATTAAAAGTTGGGCTAATGCCATTTGGAAATATAATCGGAGATAATTTACCAAAGAAAGCCACTATGCCGACTGTACTGGTAATTATTGCAATTCTAGGAGTAGGAGTTACCTTTGCAGAACCTGCTATTGGAGCACTTCAAGCTTTTGGCGGTGGAATAAATCCAGAAAAAGCCCCATATTTGTATGAAATTCTCAATAATTGGACGCAACCCCTTGTTTTAATTGTAGGAGCTGGTGTGGGTTTGGCAGCAGTTTTAGGTACACTGAGATTTGTCAAGGGATGGTCTTTAAAACCAATGATATATTTATCATTAACTCCAGCAATTTTACTAACAATTTATATATGGACAAATCCTGACTTAAAAACAATTTTGGGACTCGCTTGGGATTGTGGAGCAGTAACAACCGGTCCTGTAACAGTGCCATTAGTTTTATCTTTGGGAATTGGAATTGCTGCNTCAGCTGGTAAAGGTGATTCATCTTTATCTGGCTTTGGAGTTGTAACTCTAGCATCTATTTTTCCTATAATTGCAGTTTTAAGTTTAGCATTATTTGTTTCTTTTCAAATTTCTCCAGATCAAATAATTGAGCTAGCGAAAGAAAACTCTCTAGAAACGACTAGAACATCTGATGAAATATCGTATTGGAGCAAAACCCCTTTTATTGAAATATTAGCTGGAATACAATCAATACTGCCACTTGTCATTTTTCTAATGATTGTATTATTTGGTGTATTAAAATCAAAACTTCCTGACAATTTANTTACCTCTTATGGACTAGTGCTTTCAATAATAGGAATGTGTATATTTAATGTTGGGCTAACTTACGGTCTTGGAGCGATTGGAGAGCAAACTGGAACAGTTTTACCTGCTGCTTTCATGAATATAAATATTAGTGAGGTTTCTCCTATATATTCTCCTAAAATAGGGATGTTTTTGGTCATCTTATTTGCATGGATTTTAGGATTTGGCTCTACTTTAGCTGAACCTGCTTTAAATGCATTAGGCGCAACTGTTCAAGAACTAACAAATGGAGCTTTCAAAAAATCTATGCTAATGTACAGCGTTGCTGGAGGTGTTGCTTTCGGGATAGCTCTGGGTGTTGGTAAAATAGTATTTTCACTTGACTTGGTCAGTATTCTAATTCCTTTGTACCTTTTGGCTATTGTATTAACATACTTTTCGACTGAGGAATTTGTAAATGTTGCTTGGGATAGCGCGGGAGTAACAACTGGACCTGTAACTGTTCCTTTAGTTTTGGCTATGGGTTTAGGACTTGGTAATGCAGTTTCGGCGACAGAAGGTTTTGGAATTTTGTCGATGGCTAGTATCTGTCCTATTCTGGCTGTTCTTTGTATGGGACTNTTTATAAGGTTAAGTCAGCAATTTAAAAAAAAAAAGTGAAGATAAAATGACATCACTAAATAAAAGTTGTATCATTAAANGATGGNTAGAAAAATAACATATTTAACTGACGTTTTACTGATAACATGTGTTGTTCAAAATGGTCTAGCTGATAAAATAGTACAAGCAGCATCTAAGTCGGGTTCACAGGGAGCAACAATAAATTATGCAAAAGGAACTGGCGTTAGAGATAGAATGGGTTTAGTAGGTGTAACTATCGATGAACAAAAAGAAGTAATAAGAATAATTGTTTCAAAAGAACAGTCGAATAGAATATTTGAAGCTATGTTTCTAGCAGGAGAACTTGATACACCTGGCAAAGGTATTATGTGGATGAGTAAATTAGATAGAGTTGCTACACACATACCTAAAGATGTTTTAAAGAGAGTAAAAAGCTAATGTTCATTGAAATTGGAGGTCTGATTAAAAAAGGATTAGGACACGATATTATTAAAAAGTTTTCAAAATATAAGCATGTAAAAACTGTTGGTATTGCAAATGGAAGAACAAATGATCTTTTTGATATTCAAGATTTTGGTGATTCGAGCGAGTCGGAGATTCTTACTTTGATAGTAGACGAAAAATATAGTGATAAAACTTTTGATGAACTTTATAAATACCTAGAATTGGATAAAAAAAAACAAGGTATTATTTATAAACAATTTCCGATTGTTAAAGGAAAGTTTTAATTATCTTTCCGATAACGCAAAACTTAAATTTTTCTGAAAAGGNGTAAAAAAATAATCAAAAAAACTTCTTTTTCCAGTTATAATACCCACCATAACTGGGACACCCGAAGATAATTTATAATTTTCACCATCTCTGGAAAATGAATTTTCAGATGTTTCAACCTTTACTAGATAAAAACCTTCTTCATCTTTTGAAGAAATTCTATCTGCACCCACAAAAATTACTTTTCCTTTAATAGAACGAAATCTTGAACCTTCAGGTGTATTTAATCTAATTTTTGCCTCTAAATTTTTTTTTACATAACCAATTTCAGATAAAGGTAGTTTTGCCTCAATTATTAATTTTTCATTTTCAGGAACAATTTCTACGACAGTTACACCAGGTGCTACTATTGCACCTTTGGAGTTTACGGATATAAGTTTAACCGTTCCTGATACAGGACTTTTTAAAACTGTTCTATTTAAGCTATCAGAAAACTTTTGAATTCTTTTATTTAATTCCTCTTTTTCTTTTTTAAGAGAAGATATTTCACTATTAAGTTGTTCGAGATAATTATTTCTAACCTTTTCCAGTTCATTTTTACTCAAAAGAATAACTGACTTTTGCTCGTCTATTTGACTTTCAACTTCTTGGCGCTCTCTCAGAATCTCAATATGTTTAAGCCTACTTGTAGCTTCAACTTCTAACAATTTTTGGCTAATTGATTCTTGTTCTTTAACAAGTTTTAATCTTTTTTTTAAATTATTTAAATTTTTATTTCCTTTATCAATACTACCCTCTTTTGATTTAATTTCAGAATTAATTGCCTCTCTCCTACTCTTAAGTAGCTCATTTTCTGATTTTACGAGTTCTTTTTTAAACAAACTTTTATTTTCATCATTTATATAAATTAAATTTTCAGACTTCTTTTCTGCATACACTCTTAAAAGTGACAGTTCTATTGATTTTAATCGAGAGTAAAGTTCTTCATATTCTGAGGAAGCTTTTTTTTTTGATAAAACTACTAAGGGTTGGTTTATTTCAACAATTTCACCCTCGTTTATAAGAATCTCTTCTACAATTCCACCCTCAAGGTGTTGAACAAATTTTATTCTTCCCTGCGGTATAATTTTTCCATCAGCTAAACTTAATACCTCTATAATTTTTAAATTTACAATTATGAAGAAAAAAATAAAAAAAATTAACAAAAACATTTTTAAACTTTTACTCACTAATCTATTTTTTTCAAAATGACTGTTATTTTCAAAGCTCCATTTTGTCCAGTTTTTATGCACTATATCATCCTAATTTTATGTAATTNTCAGATAATTTTATAATATCATCATCCTCAGAGAAACAGATAATAGTTTTTTCTGATCGTTTTAAAGACGTGATTAATTTTATGACCATCTCTCTCCCTTTGTTATCTAAGTACAGTGTTGGATCATCGAAAATATAGATTTTAAAATTTCTTGCTATTCCACGCGCTATGTGAATTTTTTTTAAAATTCCCTTAGAAATATTATTGTTTAAAGGATCAAGTAATGTTAAATTAGACGTTTTCAGTTCTTCATCTAATCCTACGTTCTGAAGTAATCTACTTACTTCTGGTTCAGTTAATTCTAAATTAGATAAAAGAATATTATTCATGATTGATGAATTTAAAACACTCACATTTTGAGGTATATAAGCTATCATTTTTCTATACCAAATAAGAGATAGTTTTTTTAAATTTGTATCGTCTAAAATTATGTCTCCCGAATCTGGCTTTAAAATTCCTGCTAATATTTTTGCTACTACTGTTTTTCCAGCACCATTTTTTCCAGAAATAACAGAGACTTCTGAAGGTTTAAAAGTTGCCGAAAAATTCTTAATTAAATATTCTTTATTATCTTGAAATAAATGATTGATATTAATTATTTTTAAAATACCAAATACTTTACTTAATTGCATTCCTTTTGCTCTATTTTCTGAATTTTTGAAATATTCTGAACACTCTTTTAAATACAATTTTGTTTTTTCTATNGTNGAATAAGAGTTTTGGACTGACGATATGGTTCCTAAAGCTCTCGTTGAAAAAATATTAAATCCTATCAAACTTCCGATGGATAAATTCCCACTTACAACGAAAATGCTTCCTAAACCGATTATTACAATAGAAGAAATCAAAACAAAAAAACTAGTAGTTGAAAATTGCTGAGCCGTGTTCATAGCTATAAAGGAATCAATTTTCATTTTTTTATTAAAATATTCGTCAACAAAAAAACCTGTGTATTGAAAAGCAAATGAGGTTTTTAATAAATCTTCATTAATACCAATTTCTTTAATAATTAGTTTTTCNCTATTTGATATTTTGAAATTTTTCAAATAGTAATCTTTTTTTCTTATTAAATTTTGTTGGGTTAATAAAAAAATAATAATAATAAATAAAAATGTAATACCTAAAATAAGATCGAGAAAGAAAAGTACAATAATTATTAAAACTGCAAATAATGAATCTAATAAATTAGATTGAATTTTTGGAGANAAAAATTGAAAAAAGTTATTATTGAAATCGAGCAACTCAAAAAGAGGAGTTTTTTTTATTTTTATTTCTTTTTCAAAAAACTTTTGTATTAGTTCTAATTTTAAATTTTTTATTGGAACAGTAATAATTTTATTTAAAATTTTATCTCTTAAATTTCTAAAACCATATTCAAAAACTGAAACAGCTAATGCCCCTGTAAGCAAAAAAATTAGTGTCCCCTGCAGTCCAAAAGCTATGTATCGATTAAAGATATGTATGATGAAAATAGGACTTAATAATCCCATCACAGTGATAAAAAAAGTTAAAAATAAGATAATTCCAAGAGAATTGCTTTTTTTTAATATCTCAAACCAATAATTCATTATAACTTTCTACAAGCAAAAAAAGTTTAAATCCAAGAAATGATCATGTATTAGCATACATTAGAAATTTCCAAGACGCCAGAAGTGGTTTGAAATCAAAATACACTAAGGTCTAGACTGACAATATTATTATTACTAAATATTAAAAAAATTTGTTTAAATACATAGGTTTATAATAAATATCTAATTCAGATGCTTAAGGTTTCGTTTGTAAAGTGAGTATCAGTGAGATCTGAATTATCAACATTTAATAAATTTGCAATTGATGAAAGCTCTGAACTTTCAATGGATCCATTTCCGGTGTCTTCCCATAACCAAATATTTGAATCTGTTCCATCACTCGTTATAATCATTAGAGCTTCTCCTGAAGCTGGGGCTGTCGATCCATCTGTTGTAATTTTAAATGAACTTAATGTGTTTGCAACATTTGATGCTGTGTCATAATTTTGGTTTGATGTTGTAAAATTAAATACATACGGTAACTTATTTGAATTACTTGATAAGTTATATCCCGTTCCTTGGGGGGCATTATCATTTTTTATTTCTACAGAAGTTCTAGAATAATTTGTATTCAAGGTCGGTTGAAAAACAAGTGTGTCTGCATCTGTAGTAGAAAAATCTGTTATAGAGTCACCTCCGTCACCACTAGTATAATAAAACTTATCTGCTCCTGCATTACCTGTCAAAGTGTCTGCACCTAATCCACCGAATAATATATCATTTGCAGAACCGCCAACAAGTGTATCTGCCCCTGAAGCTGACTTAAGAATATATGAAGTAGTTTTTGATGAATAATCTAAAGTATCAGCAGTATTTGTTCCGGTAATAGTGGTAGAATTACCCGATGAGGTGGAATTATTTGTATTTGAGCTATTATTCGAGCTGGTGTTTTCATAAACAGATGAATCTTCATAATAATATGTATCATTATATGATTGAGAATTACCGCCATAATTTGGACCAACTGGCGCACCGAAACTTGAACCGATTGGGCCTCCTCCTGGTCCGCCCGCAAAACCTCCAGAGGGACCAATTGGTAATCCTCCTGGTCCACCTATAAAACTACCAGAACTCATCGGGCCTATTCCAGATCCACCTGCAACGAAACCTGCAGAGCCCAACGGACCTCCTCCTGCACCACCAAAACCCCCGGGACCAACTGGAACTCCCGGATTTCCTGCAAATGTATTAGAGATACCTACGCCAGAATCAATTGAATTTACTCCCTGTCCTCCATGAAATCCTCCGCCATCGTCAGCAGAAAAACCAGAACCTATTACCGGTGATGAAGTTACCGGTGCAATTGGTGCAAATCCTACTTGTGCTGGGATATAGGCTCCTGGTTGTTGTATAGNNCCAGGTGGTTGAAAAGAACCAGGTGGTAAAAAAGTACCTGGTGTTACTTGATTACTGATAGCCATTTCTATATTTGTGTTTTCCAATCCTCCTGTAGTAAAATCACCTGTATCTCCAGGACCTCCTGAACTAAAATCAACTNGACCATTTGACCCAAAATCACTTGGCCCCCTAGAAACAGTTCCTCCCGCAAAATTTTCACCACCAATAGTTGCAGATAGTGGATCATCTATAAAACCGCCAGGTGGTGGAGGTTGAGTACCAGCTACAGATGCTGCTTCCGCCATAGCCTCTTCAGGCGTCAAACCGTCTGCGAGAGCTGTTTCAAAAGCTTCGCGAGCTGCTGAATCTTGTTCTACAGTTAAATCACCTCCAGGACCAAAATCACTAGGAGGCAATGATTCTTCGTCTGGTCCAATTGGTGGATCGCCAACTACTGGACTTCCCTCCTCATTAATAAGTTCTCCGTCTTGACCAACTACCTGACTCAATTCGTCTAGTGGCGCTACTTCTTCATCATCTTGCGTNAAAACCTCTTCGCTTGAACCCTCAGACAATTGTTCCTCATCCTCTAGTAGCCCACCTTCAGGGCTAAAAGCTCCCTCCTCTTCTCCATCAGGAGGTTCCTCTTGACCATCAGGGGGTNCCTCTTCACCATCTGGAGGTCCCTCTTCACCATCNGGNGGTCCCTCTTCACCATCNGGAGGTCCCTCTTCACCATCAAGGGGTCCCTCTTCACCATCTGGAGTTTCCTCTTCTTCAATTACCTCTTCAGTAGTCTCTTCTTCACTAACCTCATCTTGTGTTTCTTCTTGTGTTTCTTCTTGTTGTTGTTCTTCTGATGCTTGAGCAGTTTGAGGAGTTGGAGCCACCAAAGGTGTTGGTGGTAAAATATTTAGCGCAGTTCCGTAGTTTGCCTGAATTTGAGCCGCACTCAAAATTATCGGAGGAGGTGGTGGAGCGGTAAAACTTGTTATACTTGTAGTAGCACCCACTTGTGCTAGTAGCTGTGTGCCTCCAGCATTACTTACAGATATTTGCCCAACCGCACCGTCAGAATCTTGAAGTAAAGTGAAAGAATTTTCAGTTCCTTCAATAGCTGCTTTACCAGCTACCGTTGTACCCCGAATTCCGATAGTAGCAACAGGAGTTGATACTGTCATCGCATCTGGACCTGTTTTTGCAATTTCCCCACTTACAAAACTAAATGCTCCTTCGATCATATCAACCGCCATACTCCCACTACCAGACGCAGGATCATAAACAAGTTCATCAAGAACCATTTTTCCGCCTTCAGATAAAGAGAGAGTTGTTTTATCTAAGAAAACAAATCCTACTGCACCAGATGCCGAAACTTCAATAGTATCTCCTTGAAAAACAGGATCACCATTAGCCAAGTCATTAACAGTTCCATCTATTCTAATAGCCTTAGCCGTACCCGACAAATTTGACACTTCTCCAATTGACAAAACTTCGACATTATTCAACTGTGTGTACTGAGCAGGTGCAACTGGTCCTGCTAGGATCTTAACAACACTACCTTTAAGTATTAATCCATTAACAGTTTCTATTGCGGGAGGATCTTGATTTTTAAAGAAATCAACAAAGATTAATTTTTCACCATTTTTATTAATTGCAACTAAATCAGTTTGNGTTCTACTGAAATTCGCTTTTAATATCCATTCAGGTGAATCAAAGATATTAAGTCCATTTCCAGCGTAAATATAATCTTCACTAGTTTTATGTGTTGAATAATTGGTAACGTTTTTTAAAGCCATTTTATAGAACTTAGNTTATNTCTATCTTATCATTCCCAAATATTTAAGTCATTAAAATTTCTGACCTATTCCACCGAAACAAGTTCAATTTTGTCAATAGTTAACTCTCCCATCAGACTTAATAATGTGAAACTATTAATCAAAACCTCTATTTTTGCTGCTATTGAGTCAGCTTGAGCATTAATTAGTGCTGTCTCTCCGCCGAGTACATCCAATAAAGTTCTGTTTCCGGCTTTCCTCTCTGTTCTGGCAAGTTCTAAAAATTCTTNAGAAATTCTAGCTTGATTAGATAAAAATAAAGCATTTCTCTGAGCAGTATTCAGTCCATCCCATGTGGTTCTCAGCATTTGCATAGTCATATCAAATTGATCTTCAATTCTTGTTTCTGCAGCTAAATAAGATTCAAATGCTGCATCTCTGCCAGCATACTCAGAAAAACTCAAATTAAGTGGGTATGTAAAATCAATTTTAGCAGTGGTTTCCCTTTTAAAACCGACGATTCCACCAAAATCTTGTTTCTCAGAGTGACTTAATATACCTTTAACAACAGGAAAAAGACTCGCTTTTGCAGAATTAATGGCCTCCTTACTTATTTCTTTGGATACATTTGCTGTGATTAAAGCTGGATTATTTTTTTTGGCTACCGCCTCGACCTCGTCCAAAGATTTTGGAAGTAAGTCAAAAACAGATTTAGTAAGTAATAATGAATCTAAATTCTTTGGAAAAAATCCATAAACATACTCAAACTCGTGTTTAGCAGTAGCTAAAACACCCTCGAACTGTATTAATCTAGCTTGTGCGCCTGCCAGTTGTGTTTTTGCTTGTAAGACATCAGAAGTTAATCCTCCTCCAGCTGTAACTGCGGCATCTTCTAATTCTGTTTGTTTTTTAATATNAGAAACAGACTGAATAGCATATTTTACACTTTCTCTTGATTGAATAACTCTTAAATATGCAGTCAGAGCTCGGAGCAAAAGATCATTTTCAATTTGATTTCTTAGAGCAACTGATTGTTGAACATTTAGTTGAGAGGTTGTTACATTTGATTTGGTTAATCCAAAATCAGTTATAGTCTGAGTTAATTTTGCTGTTGCATCTCTTGCAGTTAGTTGACTATTGTTTCCAGGACCATACTTAATTATATTCTCATATCCGTGACTTGCTGTTAAATCAAAAGATGGATAATAACCTCCCCTAGCCTGTTTTAATCTTAGTTTAGAGGCATTAATATCAATCCTGGAAGCTTTAATAATTTTATGATTATCAAGCACATTATTTAACGATTTTAATAAATCAAATGAAAAATTATTACCTTCTTGGGCTAATACATCGATAAAGATAAGTACAAAAAAAATAAAACTATAGAATCTTAACATAAGCATATCAGAAGTTATCCACAACTTTAACAGCAAAGTACGTGCCANTCTANCCTGTTTGCTCTCATAAAAACTCTAAATTAATTGAGAAAAATTGTGAATTTAATTTTTCAGCAAGAATTCTAAATTTCTTTCATCTAATTTTTTTAAGAATTCTTTATAAAGTTGAATGCTTGAAGTTGATAAATTTGACTCATGTTTGAGTTTACTGGCCATTTTAAGACCACTATCACATCCAAATAAAATTCCAGAAGCAACATCAGAACTCAAAATTATTTTTTCAATCAAATCCATTGAATCTGCTGGTTTTATTAAGAAAAATGTGTTTAATATTATCTTTTTAATTCTCTGCCACTTTTTAAAACTTAATAGTTTTTTAAATAAAATAAACTGTAATGCCTTAAGAGTCTTTTCTTCTTGATAATAATGTTTTTTTATTATTCTTTTCCCTTGATGGTCCATGTCATGAGCTAATGAGAGAATTAGAAGTAGAATTTTTTCGAAATCATTTATTTTTTTTTTCTTTGTTAAGATATAAGAAATTAATAAAACAGATTTAAAATGATGTTGATCATGATATTTGTTACTTGTGAAGTTCATGGAACATTTTTTTGAAAGAGTCTTTAAAATACCCCTAAATAATTGAATATTTTTGTACTGCAGATCTCTTAAAAAACAGAAGCAAATCCTCTCAAAATTTGGTGTTTTTTTAACACAAGTTAAATATTTTCTAATTACAAAAATGCTTTTTGGCCATCTTATTTTCATNTAACTCAATGATGGAACATTTTTTTCGAATATATTTTGTTTCATTTAGCTTTCATAATTTATGATTGAGTGCATGGAAAAGAATGTGGGAAATCATTTATTAAAGTTTCAACATCAAAATATTCTAGTTTTCTCCAAAAGATTTTTTTTCCTCTTTTTANTTTTAATTTCTTACTGCAATTTTTTGGTATTTCAATAACAGCGTCAACTATTTTTTTAGATGATATTATATTTGTACTTAATTTGTTTCCGTTTTTGATTGATAGAATTATATTNGAATTTATAAAGATTATATCTAGGTCCAAAAGGGTATTTTTCATCCAAATATTGACCACTTGCTTAACATCATATAAGAAAATCATCCCATTTGAATCTTTTAATTTTTTTTTGTGCATCAAACCAAGCTTTTTGGATTTAAAATCATCAGCAATATCTAATATCAAAGAAAAAGATTTTTTTTCGTCAAATACAAGCATTTTAGAGGACTTTGCATTGATATCTTTTATAAACAAAAAAAAGCAGGAAAGAAAAATTAAAACAATTAAAAGTTTCATTTTTTAAATTTAAATGGTAATCCTTTATTGATTCTTTTTAGAGTTTCTCTTACCTCATTACTTATATCTTTTTCTTTAGTTATACTGTCTTCTTCAATTTTTTCGTTTATAGAAATATTGTATTTCTCTTTTAAGTTTCTAAAAATATTAATTTCCAATGGAGAGAGTTTTTTTAAATTGTCACTTTCATCTTTGTCAAAGTTTAAATTTGGATTTTGATGTTTTATTCTTTTTAAAGATTTAATAAGTTTTTTTTTCATAATGACAATAATATTATTTTTTGTATAGTTTTAAAGTTATTAAATAATTTTTTGAATTATGGAAACTAATGAACTACAATTAAAAATTATCAGAAAAGAGATGGAAAATGTAAGAGAATTATACCTAAAGTCATACATTTCCAAGGATCTGTATCAAAAAGAAACTAGAAAATTATTTGAAATTGCAACAACTTTGGGTGTCTAATGAATAAAAATATAGAATCAATTAAATTATCAATTACAAAATTTTATGATGATTCAAAAAAAGAAAAGGCAAATATAAGCGATTCAATTGAAATGTTCTGGATAAATGCTGACATTCAAAGAAGAAAAACTGAAGTGATTACTCCTGAATCAGCCAAGGATAACATAACCAGAATTAGACAACTTCTGGCTGCTGCTTGGGCAGAAGATTATAACGAATAATTTACAAACCAAATATTTTTGCTTTTTCATATAATTTGTCAGTTTCTGAAATATATATCCCTTTTGTAATATAACCTCCAATATAAAGCTCTCTTATCGCCGCCATTTCTTCTTCTATAGCAACAAGAACATCAACATATTCATTATTGTTCTTTTCAATTCCAGTCTTATACTCAACNTCGTCATGAATTATTCCGTCTACGGTTGGTTTTTTATGTTCTGCCTTTCTAATTACTTTTTTTTTTTCTTACTATTCTAAGGCAAATAAATAAAAAAATTACTGAGCAGAAAATCAAAGCTAAAATTAAAATATTTTGGTTATTGTAATCTATAGATTGAACAAAAGAAAAAACACCATTTAAATTTAAGTTAATCATCTTTAAAACAAGATATTGTGTTTACATTTTAATTTTATACTGTATATTGTTCTTATGGCATTATTTAGTTTTAAAAATAATAATAAAAAGAACAAAACTACGTTATCTTTATTTTCAAAAAAACACAACATTTCTTTTAAGGCTTACGAAATCTTGCGAAAACTTATTNTTCTTAATAAAGCAAAACAAGAAACACTAGATTTTGCCAGTCCAAAAAATTGGAATCCGAAAGTACTAAAAAATATTTCTCCTCGAGCAACAATGACCTTACACAGGTTATCTGAAAAATACGAAAAAGACAAAAATGGTCTAATATCTCAACTTAATACGAAGCCGAATTATAAAAAAAAGCCTATATCCAAAAGTTCAAAATTACTACTAAACAAAATTAATAAAGATCAGAATAGGTATCAGCATATTGATGTATTAATTCATAAATTGAAAATTAATAAAATCTTAAATTAATTTTTTTTCTTACTATAAATTCCTTGTCTAACTTTTTCTGCTATATTCTCCAAAAATAACGCTATTTTATTGTCATCATTTTGTTTTGCTAATTCTCTTATGACTTCATCAATAAATGCACCTATCGCTATATAAGGATTAATTTTTTCGTTTCGCATTTTCATCATTGCTTCAAGAACCAATAAAGAAGCTTTTTTTTTATCTTCAATCTCTCCCATAACTTTACTCCATATTTACTTTTGGTATATCATACCATCGAGTCGTATAGCAAGGTGAACAAAAATCAGACTTCATAGTCCATCTAAGCTTTTTGTCAATATTATTCTTTTTAGTATTATTAAAACAACTTTTTACATTAGACGAAATTCTAACCTTGCCCTCTCCAAATTTTCTATTCAAGTAATCTATTTTTTTCATTAACTCTTCGTCATTTGAAATTTTTTTTTTTTTGATAATTTAAGTCAAATACTGAATTTTGAATATTGCTATACTCACATAAATCATAAAGTACGATTCCGACTTTACTATATTTCAAGCCTCTTTTAAAAATAACTTTTAATAAGTTATTTGCTACTTTCCAAATTTTTAATGAATCATTAGTTTCTTCTACAAATGAAAATTTCTCAGAGTCACTTAAATAATTTGTATCATCGTATTTAGACGTCTGTAAAAAAACGTAAATAGATTTACAATACAGTTTACTCTGCCTTAATTTTTCAGATACCTTTTCTGTATAATTAATCAGTGCACATTTAACTTCTTCATAAGAAGATACTTTTTTTCTAAAAGATCTAGAAACACAAATACTTTTTTTAATTTTATTCTCATCATTTACATCAAAACATTTTATTCCTTTTAGTTCTAAAACCGTTTTTTCAATTAGAACACCTTTAGTTTGCTTGATAATTTTCTCATTTATATTTTTGAGTTCAAATGCAGAGTTAATATTTTTAGTTTTAAAATATTTAGATAGCCTCGAACCTATTCCCCAGATTTCTTTGGTATCTATTTCTTTCAAAATATAATCTAGTTCTTTAGAACAAGAAATCATAAAAACACCATTGTAATTTGATGGAATATTATATACATTTTTTTTTGCAACTTTATTTGCAACTTTAGACAAAGTTTTAGTTTTAGATATACCTATACTTACAGGTATGCCAGTCCATTTTAAAATTCTTTTTCTAAGCTTAAAGCAAATATTTTCTTCATCTTTTAATCCCCTTAGATCGATAAAAGCTTCATCGATTGAATAAACCTCAACCTTTGAAAAATTATTTTTAATAATATTCATTACTCTGTTAGAAAGATTTGCATATAAAGAGTAATTAGAAGAACACACTTTAATATTCATAGAGTCGATTTTTTTTTTTATCATAAAGAAAGGTTCTCCCATTTTTATACCTAATTCCTTAGCTTCATTTGAACGAGATATTATACATCCATCATTATTAGATAATACAATAACAGGTCTATTTATTAATTTAGGATTGAAGAGCCTTTCACAAGAAACATAAAAATTATTACAATCCAATAGAGCGATCATAATTAAATCAAATGGTGAATAGAATGAGTAACCACACCCCATATCACCACATCAGAATTTTGATCTAAATTGATTTTAGGATAATTATTATTTTCAGACTGTAAATATTTTAAACAATTAAAATTATCTTTTATAAAGGTTTTAACTGTCAACTCTCCGTCTATTGAGGCAATTATTATAGAATTATTTTTAGGCTCTAAACTACGATCTACTACTAATATATCACCTGGAAATATTCCAGCATTAATCATTGATTCTCCAGTGGCTCTTACTAAAAATGTCGCTTCTTTGTTTTTTACTAAATATTCTTGAATATTTAATTCTTTTTCAATGTAATTATCAGCAGGCGAAGGAAAACCAGCTTCTACTTTATGTAATTGAATAGGTATCTTGTCAATTTTATTCATTCTTATACTTATAGAACATAAGTAGAACATTTTAAAGATATTTTTATTTATTTTTAAAAATTATTTATCTATGTTAAAAAAATTTAAAATCTCATCCTTATGTTGATTTAACTCAGGTGCTTTAACAACAGATTTAGAATCATTAACACTATTAAATTTTATGGGGTTACCTGAAACTTTAAATTTGTGTTTAGGAGATTCAATGTAGTCCAAAAACATATTTCTTTTTAGTAATTGTGAATTTTTGAGAACATCTTTAATTTTGTTGATTTCACTGCAAGGAACATTGTTCTTTCTAAAAAGACTTATCCAATACTTAGTTTTTTCTTTCATCAAAGATTCCTCTAATTTAATTCTTAAATCTTTAATGTTATTATTTCTATTAAGATTATTAGAAAATTTTTTATCTTTAAGAATATCTAAACGAGAGAGACAACGACAAAGATCAGTAAAAATTTTATCATTACCAGCAGCAATAATAATAGAATTATCTTTAGTTCTAAAAGAGCCAAAAGGAGCAATAGAAGGATGATCTGTTGCCATAGGGATAGGATTCTTATTAAGAACGGAGCACCTAGTAATAGCATTCTCAAGAATAGCTATTTGACAATCAAGCATACTGATATCAATTTTTTCACCCAGTCCGGTAAAATTTCTTTTATAAAGCGATGCTAGTATCCCACTAACACAAAATAATCCAGCAGCAATATCTCCAATGGAAGTTCCTACTCTCGAAAAATTATTATCGGACTGACCAGTGATACTCATTAAACCGCCCATAGCTTGTACAATCATATCATAAGCTGGAAGGTTACTTAGTGGTCCAGATTCACCAAAACCACTTATCTTAGCATAGATCAACTTAGGAAATTGCTTTGAAATCATTTTCCATGAAAAACCTAATTTATGTAAAGTTTTAGGCTTAAAGTTTTCAATTAAAACATCTGCTCTTTCTAATAATTTTAAAAGATAATGCTTATCTTTCCTTTTTTTTAAATTAAGAACAATACTTTTTTTTCCATGATTTAAAGATATAAAATAACTAGATTTACTATTAATAAATGGTCCATACCCTCTTGAATCGTCCCCATGAGGCTGTTCAACTTTAATTATATTTGCTCCCAGATCACGTAAAATTGATGAGGCAAAAGGACCAGATAAAACTTTTGTCAAATCAATCACATTAATTCCTTCTAATGGTAATTTTTTAGTAAGCGTATTTTTCATTTTTAATCTCTTTTTCAAAATTTTTTTAAAAAGTTAATAGTAATTATCTTATATTTTTATTTTACTTTATTATTATAAAAAGTTTAAAATTTTTAAATTCAAATACAAAGCTAAATTTCTTTTATAAATAATTTATTGAGTTATTATTATAAATAAACTTCAAAAAATTTAATACCAGAAACGTAATGAAATCTGAAAAAAATAAAACCAATTTTCTAGAAAAATTCTCTATCAATTTGAATCAATCAGCAAGAGAGGGTAAGTTGGACCCTGTTATTGGAAGAGAGGATGAGATTAGAAGATGCGCTCAAGTTTTATCAAGGCGAACCAAAAATAATCCCATTTTGATTGGTGAACCCGGTGTTGGGAAAACAGCAGTTGCAGAAGGTCTTGCGCTTAGAATCATTAACAATGATGTTCCAGAATCTTTAATTAATAAAGATATTATTTCCCTTGATCTTGGAGCATTAATAGCGGGGGCAAAATTTAGAGGAGAATTTGAAGAAAGGTTAAAAATAATTTTAAATGAAATTACAAATAATATTGATGGAATAATCCTTTTTATAGATGAAATTCATACTTTAGTTGGGGCAGGAAAGTCAGAGGGTTCGATGGATGCCTCCAACTTACTTAAACCCGCTCTTGCAAGAGGTGAGCTTCGTTGCATCGGAGCAACGACATTAAATGAATATAGAGAAAATATAGAAAAAGATGCTGCACTTGCTAGAAGATTTCAACAAGTATTAATTAATGAGCCATCAATCAACGATTCAATTTCTATTTTAAGAGGATTAAAAGAAAAATATGAAATTCACCATGGAATAAAGATACTTGATTCTGCTTTAATTTCTGCTGTTAAACTTTCAAAAAGATATATCAATGACAGATTTTTACCTGATAAAGCAATTGATTTAGTCGATGAAGCTGCATCTAGTTTAAGAATTGAGGTAGATTCAAAGCCAGAAGAACTCGACGTAATTGAAAGAAAAATCTTACAAAATAAGATTGAATCTGAGAGTATAAAAAAAGAAAATGATGATCTCTCTAATGAGAGATTTTTAGTATTGAAGAATGAAACAAAAAAACTAGAAAATCAGTACCAAGAATTGGACAAGCAGTGGAAAGAAGAAAAAAATAAAATCAATCAAATTCAAAAACTTAAGTCGAATATTGAGCAGGAAAAAAATAAACTCAGCATACTACAAAGAGATGGCAAATTAACAGAAGCAGGGGAGATAATATACTCAATAATACCATCTCTTGAAAGTCAACTCAAAAATTTTGAAAAAAAAAATGAAAACCAAATGTTATTTTTAAAAGAATCTGTTTCCGAAAAAGAAATTACAGAAGTTGTTGCAAAATGGACAGGAATCCCAATTAATAAAATGTTAGAAAGTAAGAATGAAAAAATTTTAAATATTCACTCAGAATTAAAAAAAAAGATTATTGGACAAGATGATGCAATAAAATTTATTTCTTCAGCGGTTCAAAGGTCCAGTGCTGGCATACAAGATCCTGATAAACCAATAGGTGTTTTTATGTTTTTAGGCCCTACGGGCGTTGGAAAAACAGAGCTTTCAAAGGCTTTGTCAAGATTTTTATTTAATGAGGAGAATGCTTTTTTAAGGATTGATATGTCAGAATATATGGAAAAACATTCAATATCCAAGCTCATTGGCTCACCACCAGGCTATATAGGNTACGAAGATGCTGGAATTTTAACGGAACCAATAAGAAGAAGACCCTATCAAGTTATATTGNTGGATGAAATTGAAAAGGCCCATTTAGATGTATTTAATCTTCTGTTACAAGTTTTTGATGATGGAAGATTAACNGATAATAAGGGAAAAACTGTTAATTTTAAAAATACCATTATAATTATGACTTCCAATATTGGTGCTGAGCACTTTGAGTTCGAAGATTCAGAAAAAAACAAATTACTTACAAGAAATAAAATTTTAACAGAAATTAACAAATCATTTAAGCCAGAGTTTATAAATAGAATTGATGAAATTGTAATTTTTGATAATCTAAGTGAAAATGATCTCATTAAAATTGTGGATATACAAATTTCTAAATTAAAAAACCAACTTTTAGAAAAAAATATTAAAATTAAAATTAAAGATAATGTAAAAAATTGGTTAGCTGATAAAGGTTTTAATCCTGCTTTTGGTGCTCGACCTTTAAAAAGAGTAATTCAAAAATATTTGATTGATGAATTAGCAAAAAAAATATTATCTTTGAACACAACAAAAAGCTTAGTTTTTGAAATATTTTTAAAAAATGATAAATTAATAATAGAAAAATTATGAAAAATATCGCTTTTTTAGGTTTAGGNATTATGGGTAGTAATATTGCTTCACATATTGTGAAGAGGTATGGTAAAATTACAATCTTTAATAGAAATATTAAAAAAAGTCACGAATTTAAAAAAAAACACAAAAAATTTGAAGTAATAATCGTTAATGAACCAAAAGAAATAATTCTTGAAAATCAAATTTTCATTTCTTGTGTTGGAAATGATTCAAGTTTGAGAGAAATTTTTTTCTCAAAAAAAGGCCTATTTCAGAAGATTAAAGAAAATAGCTTTGTAATAGATCATACTACTGTTTCCTCTCACACTGCGATTTCCTGCTTNGAAAAATTTAAAAGTAAAAAATCTTTTTTTTTGGATGCTCCTGTAAGTGGAGGAGAAATAGGTGCTAAAGAAGGGAAGTTATCAATAATGGTTGGAGGTGATAGGAAAAAATTAAAAGAAATTGAAGAAGTAATTGGTTTATATGCAAAATCNATAACATATATGGGCAAGTCAGGAAATGGTCAGTTGGCGAAGATGGTTAATCAGATTTGTGTAAGTGGAGTATTGCAAGGTCTTGCTGAGGGTTTGAACTTTGCAAGATTAGTTGGTTTAGATTATGAAAAATTATTTTCTGCAATTAAAAACGGCGCAGCACAATCTTGGCAAATGGATAATAGATCAAAAACAATGTGGAATGATAAATTTGAATTTGGGTTTATGAATAAATGGATGAAAAAAGATCTTAATATAGCTATAAATGTGGCCAAAAAAACTGGGGTTAAATTAGATAATACAAAGAAAATTTTAAAGAATTATGAAAAATTAATAAAATTAGGTTACAAGAATTTTGATACTTCTAGCTTAATTAAACTTCTTAATGAGAACTAGTTATAGATAATTCCATAAATTTTCATGATCAAATCGTTTACACCTTCACCAGACAGAGCCGATATAAAGGTATTATTACTTGAGNAAAACTTTACTCGTTGTTTCATTTCCATTAAATCAATTTTATTAATTATGTCAATAATCCTTGGATCATCGCTTTCAATACCTAATTCATATAAAATTTTTAGCACATCTGACTTATGATTTAAATATTCAGGATTTGATATATCACGCACGTGTAGAATGATATCAGAGTTTATGATCTCATCCAAAGTAGATTTAAATGCTGCAATTAAATGGGTAGGTAGTTGTTTTATAAAACCAACTGTATCAATAAAAAGAAAGAGTTTACCATTAATATTTATCTTTCTAATTGTCGAATCTAAAGAAGCAAACAACATATCTTTTGAAAGAATATTTGAATTAGTTAAATTATTGAAAAGAGTCGACTTTCCTGAATTTGTATATCCAACTAAAGAAATAATAGGAACATTATTCTTCTTTCTTCTATATCTTTGTAAATTTCTTGTTTTATTGATAATTTTTATTTTTTTTTTAATCCTATTTATTTGATCAGTTATCTGCCTTCTATCAGATTCAATTTGCCTTTCGCCAGGACCACCCATGAAACCAGCTCCTCCTCTTTGTCTTTCAAGGTGTGTCCATGACCTTACAAGCCTACTTTTTTGATATTCTAAGCTAGCTAATTTAACTTGTAATTTTCCTTCATTTGACTTTGCGCGTGCACCAAAAATTTCAAGAATTAGGCCTGTTCTGTCAATAATTTTACAGTTTAAATCTTTTTCTAGATTTCGTTGTTGAATAGGAGCTAAATTACAATTANTAAATAATAAATCACTCCTATTTTTTACAATCAATTCTCTCAACTCATAAACTATACCAGTGTTTATGTATGTCTTTGAATTTATTTTTTCTATTCCAATACTTCTTTTATAAACTGTCTTTAAATTTATAGCTTCACTAAGCTTTATTGCTTCGTTTAAATCTGCTTCTTTGTTATTCCTATTTAGTTTTAAATATGGATGAATAATAATGACACTATTATCCATTTTTTATAGATTGCTTTCTTTGATACTTTTGAAAAATTGCAATTAGTAACTTAGTTATTTCACCNGGTTTGCCTGAAGAAATTCTCATTTCATCAATTGATAAAACAGGTAAAATGCCAACAGTTGTACTTGTTAAAAAAGCCTCTTTGCAGTTGTATGCTTCTTTTACATTGAAGGGTTTTTCTTTAACTTTTAAGTCATTCTTTTTTGCTAGCGCAATTACCAAATTTCTTGTTACCCCTCCTAAAATGTTGTTATTTTTTGGATGGGTTTGAATTTCGTCATTATGATTTACGATAAATGAATTTGAGGTTGTACCCTCAGTGATCTCAGAATTTATATTTTTTTGCCATATCTCATAGACGCCTAGTTTATGTGCTTTTTCTTTTCCTAGAACATTGGGTAACAAAGATATAGATTTTATATCACATCTGCTCCATCTTAAATCTGGAAAAATTTTGACTTTAATTCCTTTTAATAAATCCTTATAGTCTTTTTCTGGAAAAATTGAAATTATAACATTGGATTTTACATTCAATGGAAATTTATGATCCCTCTTAGCAGTTCCTCTTGTCACTTGAACATAAACGTATCCANTTTCAAAATTATTTAGCTTGATCAGATTATTAATAATTATTTTCAGCGATATTTTATTACTAAAGGGAAAAACTATTTCAATAGAAGACAAAGAATTTTCAAGTCTTTGAGTATGATCTTCAAAATTTAGTAAGAAAAGATTTGAAAATTTTATTAATTCATAGACTCCGTCAGAAAAATTAAAACCTCTGTCTTCGATCGAAATTTTTGCATTCTTTTTTGGCAAATATCTCCCATTAACATAACTGATACTCATGAGAAGAACTCAATTTTTACTTCAGAAAATTTTTCAACTTCCTTTATAGATTTAGGATCAGTGTATAAAATAATTTTATCATTTATAAGTATTTCAGTATTATCATCTGGAAAAATAACTTTTTTATTTCTTATTATTCCACCAATAACAATAGCTTTTGGCAACTCAAGCTCATTAATTTTTTTATCTGCAAATTTTGAAGTCTGTAAAACTTCGATCTCCATTATCTCTCCCCTATTATCTCCAAAATCGTGAATTTCCGTGACCTTTCCTCGTCTTACATATTGCAAAATTGCGGACGTTGTAATATTTTTTGGACTTACTAGTACATCTAAATTTAATTTTTTTGATAGTTGTCTATAAACCGAATTATTTACAATAGCCATTGACCTTGGGCAGCCAAGTTCTTTTGCTAATAAAGTTGCAAAAACGTTAACCTCGTCATCATCAGTTACAGCTATAATAGCTTCTGAGTTAGATACCCCGGCTTCTTCCAAAAGCCCAACATCAAGTGCATCTCCATACAGTATAACATTTTGTTCTTGTAATAAATTTACAATTTCTTCAGACCTTTTTAAATTGCTTTCTATAACCTTGCAGATTACATCTGGAAAATTTTCTTCTATAATCTTTATCAAATTCAAACCTATATTACCTGCGCCAATTATAACAACTTTTCTAGTTTCGAGAATTTTTATTCCAAAAACTCTAAGTGCTCTATTTAAGTCCGAGTTTCTAACTGAAAAATAAATATCATCGTTAGGATAAATTTCAGTTTTTCCAGTGGGAACAACAATTTCGTTATTTCTAAAGATAACAAAAATCTTTATCTCTAAACCAGCAAAAATACCAGGGAACATTCTTAAAGGAGTATTGATAACAGGACAATCTTTCTTTATGGACAAACCGATAATCCTAAGCATGTCATTTCCTAACAATATTGAATCAAAAGCCCCAGGTGTATTTAATTTTCTTGATATAGANTTAGCAATTTCTAATTCTGGTGAAATTACTACATCAATTGATAAATTTGATTTAGAAAAAAGTTCTGACCACTTATCATCAAGATAATTCGCTTCCTTTATTCGTGCTATTTTTACTGGGAGCTTAAAAATATATTCTGAAACTTGGCAAGTTAATATATTTAATTCGTCATTGTTTGTTACCGCTATAAGCATATCAGCCTCATCCGCTCCAGCTTTTTCTAAAACACTTGGATATGAATGTTTACCACAAATACTCTTAACGTCTAAATTTTGATTAATTGTTCTCAACAAATCCTCGGACTCATCAATAATCGTTACATCATTATCTTCAGAGACCAATTGTTTTGCTATATTAGAACCTACCTCGCCAGCTCCGCATACTATTATTTTCATTTATTTTCGTTTATTTTTATATTTAAATTCTTTATTTTTCTATATAGTGCTGTCCGCTCCATACCAATAAACTCAGAGGTTTTGAAAATATTATTTTTATTTTTTTTAAGTTGAAATTCTATATAATTTTTTTCAAACATTTCTTTTGATTGTTTAAAGGGTTTATCCAATAGATCAAGTGGAATTATATAATTTGATTTTGAAGAGTCTAGATATAATTTTATTTCTTCAGGTATCAAATCAAAAGTTATTATCTTGTTATTATCATCAGATAACGTAATCAAAATCCATTCAACTAAGTTTTTTAATTCTCTAACATTACCTCTTAAATTCAAAGACTTAAAATATTCTATACACCCAAGGTTAAATTCTTTTCTTTTTAAGTTATTTTTAACAATAAAATCATTTAAAAAAATATTACAAAGACTTTTAATATCATCAGATCGATCTTTTAATGACGGAATTTCTATTGGAAGAACATTGAGNTTAAAAAATAAATCTTCTCTAAACTTTCCATCATTTATTAATCTCGTTAAATTTGATTTTGAAGTCGCAATAATTCTTAAATTAGTTTTTTGAATTTTAATGCTATTTAGTTTTGTAAAACTCTGAGTTTCTAAAAATCTTGTTAATTTACCCTGGATTTTTAGAGATAAATCTTCAATTTGATCAAAAACTATGGTTCCACCATTAATTTTCTCTAAGACTCCTTTTTCAAAAAAGCCATCCTCTTTTTCAATTCCAAATAGTTCTTTCTCAAAATTTTCTGAGCTTAAATTGGCACAGCTTATTACATAAAAAAGCTTTTTTGATCTGTTTGAAAGCCTGTGAATTGTTTTTGCTATAATTTCCTTACCTGATCCTGCAGGTCCAGTTAATAAAATAGATGATTCAGTTTTCGAAACTTTTTTTATCAAATTAAANATNCTTTCAGTTTTTTTTGATTCATAAACAAACTCTGATTTAAGATCCGTGTTAGTCAATTCATTTAATTTTAATTTTAAAGTTACGTTTTCTATAGCCTTATTAACTTTAAAAATCAGAAGTTCACTTTCAAATGGTTTTTCTAAATAGTCATAAGCTCCATTTTTGATTGCACTTACTGCAGTTTCTACATTTCCATGACCACTAATCATTATTACAGGTAAATTCTCATTAAATTCTTTAATTCTTTTCATTGTTTCAAATCCATCCAATTTCGAATTATTTAGCCATATATCAAGTATAACTAAACAGATATTTTCATTCGCAAGAATTTTAAATGCTTCATCGCTTGTATTTGCAGAAACACTTTTTAAAGAGTTATCGCCTAGCAGCCCATTTATTTGTTCACAAATATCTACTTCGTCATCTATTATTAAAATCTTTAGTTTTTCATTCATATTAGTTAGGTATATCAGGTTTTAGGGGTAAAATAATTTCAACTGATGCTCCTCCTAATGACTTGCTATTTGATAATTTAATCTGTCCATAATGCTCCTCTATAATTTTTTTGCAAATTGATAATCCGAGACCTGTACCATTTTTTTTATTCGTAATATATGGATCGAAAAGGTTTTCTTTATTTTTTGGGAAACCTTCACCATTGTCTTCAATTAAAACTGAGATACTAGTATTATTTTTTTTTATTATTGCATGAATTTTTTTTTTCTTTTTTACTACATTAGATTCAATAGCATTTTTAAGAATATTGTTAAATACTCTCATTATTTGACTTTTATCTGCTTTAATAAATAAGTTTTGAAATTTACTTTCACACTTAAATGCAATATTTTTATGGATAACTTCTAAGTTATNAAATTCCTTTATTAAAATTTTACTAAGGTCTACCCTGGAAAATACACTAATAGGCATTCTTGCAAATTCTGAAAATTCCGTAACTAATTTTTCAATATCATTTACTTGCCTAATTATGGTTTGGGAACATTTTTCAAAAATATCCTTGTTAAGTAATTCTTTTTTAAAATTTGACTGCAATCTTTGTGTTGAAATTTTAATTGGTGTTAACGGGTTCTTAATTTCATGAGCAAGGTAGCGAGCTACATTTGACCAGGCAGCTTTTTTTTGTGCTGAAATTAATTCAGATATATCATCAAATGTTAAAATAAAACCTACTAATTTTTCTTTTTGTAATTGAGGACTTATTTTTAAACTTAAAGTTTTTACTTTATCATTAATAAGAATATTAAATTCTCTCTCTAAAAGTCTTTGAGATTTTGAGGCCTCAATAATTAGAGGATTCATTTCAGGAAATAGTTTTATTAGATTTTTTTCTTTTACATTCTTTTCTAAAATTTCTTGTGACCTTTTATTATATAATAAAACAAATGATTTAAAATCTATGTACAAAATTCCTGCGCTAACTCCTTCAATAACAGCTTCAGTAAATTTTCTTCTTAAATCCAATGTCTGTTTGGCTTTAAAAAGATTATTTTTTTGTTCAAGAAATTTATCGACCATTAAATTAAGGGATTTACTTAATACATTAAAATCTTGAAATTCTGAAAAATTTTGTATTCTTGTTTTTAAATTTCCCTGACTTATTTTTTTTGAAGCACTAATAATTGTTTTAATTGGAAAAATAATTTTATTAGCAAATAATAAACCAAACCATATTGACAAGGAAATTACTAAAAGATTTACTGCGATGAATAATTGATAGAATTGAAATTGAAAATTTTTGATTTTTTTTTCTAAATCGAAGTATTCGTTAGCTGCTGTATTTACATTATCCAGTCTATTTAACACCAAGCTGTCAACATTTTTTCCTGCATAAAGATAAGTAGGAATAACTCTGTCTAGTTTAATAAGACCTCTTACTTTATTATTTTCTTTGTTGGTGAAAATCGATATATCTCCGTCATCTGCCCTAAAAATAGTCCAAAGAGGTGGAGGTGGTTCTTTATCAATTATGAAACTATTACCTATTTTTGCTAAAAGCTGCCCACTTCTCTCGAAAATAATCACTTCATCTAATAATTTTATAGAAATAAGAGATTCTAGTAAGTTAGTTAACCTGTCTTTATCTGTGAAGAATGCAACTTTTTCATTATTAATTTCTTTACTTAAAAACACTAAGTCATTTCTTAGATTGTTACTATGTTCTTTAAAATATGATTCAGAAATATACTTGGAACCAAGTAGAGCAGTCTGTACTTTTCCGCTAAACCAATTTTTGACTCCTTGATCAAAAAAAATTAGAGAAAATAAAGTAACTAAGACTGAGGGAATCAAAGTTAAAAAAGCAAAGAGTGCACTTAGTTGAATATGTAAATTTGAACCAGAATTTTTAGTTTTTTTATAAGACCAAAGAATCTTTATCCTGTAAGCAATAATAAAAACAATTATCAATATGATAAATAAATTCATTATCAGTAAATGAGATAGATCAAATAGAAAAAATTGATTCTTTATGTATCCTGATAAGATAAGAAAAATAAAGAAACTAAGCAAAAAAGAAGAGGCAAACAATAAAAACAAGATAGAATTCTTCCTGCTTTTTAAATAGTTGGATATTTTGATAATAAAAGTTGTATTCAAAAAATGTCCTACTTGTAAATAATTTTTAAAGTTTTTATTTTTTTTCTCAATGTATTTCTGTTGATACCCAAAATCATGGAAGCTTTAATTTGATTTCCACCACAAAATTCTAGTGTTTTTTTTATCAAAGGTTTTTCAAATTCCATCATTAATTTATTATATAAATTTAGTTGAGTGTCATTTTCGTTTTTATCAAAAGCAGAGAAAAAATCCTCTAAATGTTCATCTATAGTTTTTGAAATAGATTGTTTTGAGGGCGAGGTAATTTCCTTTTTTGCATCATAATGGTTTTCTAATTCCTCACTTATAATAGATTTTGTAATTACAGATTCAGAATAAAGAACAGAAATTTTTTTAAATAAGTTTTCTAATTCTCTTACATTACCAGGCCAACTGTAATTTTCAAGAATATCATTCGAAGAAATATCTAATTTTTTCATACTTTTACTAAACTTATTTAGGAAATAATTTGATAAAAGTAAAATGTCTGATTTTCTTTTTCTTAATGAAGGTACATTTATATTAACTACATTCAATCTATAAAAAAGATCTTCTCTAAATAGACCAGCCTCAACATCCTCTTTTAAATTTTTATTTGTTGCTGAAATAATTCTAACATTAGATTTTAATATAGACCTCCCACCTACTCTGGTAAATTCACCAATTTGAAGTACTCTCAGTAATCTGGCTTGGATATCAAAAGGCATGTCTCCAATTTCATCCAAAAAAAGAGTTCCACCCTCAGCTTTTTCAAAAAAGCCAATAGTAGTCTTATCTGCTCCAGTAAATGCACCTTTCTCATATCCAAAAAGTTCACTTTCAATTAATTCTTTTGGGATAGCTGCCATATTTAAAACTATAAATTCTTCTTTAGATCTTGGGCTAAAATCGTGAATAGCCTTAGCAACAAGTTCTTTGCCAGTACCAGATTCTCCTGAAATTAATACTGTCAAATCAGTTTTCATTAACTTTGCAATTGTTTTATATACATTTTGCATAGCTATTGAATTTCCAATGATTGGTAGTTTTCCCTCGTCTATTATATCTTGCGAGATTACAAACTTTTTTACTTTTTGAAAAGCTCTATTCACTACAATAGTAAGATCGTTTAAGTCAATAGGCTTTGTTAGATATTCATATACATCTAATTCATTAGCTCTGACTGCGGTCAATAAATTATTTTTTTTACTAATAACGATTATTTTAGTNACAAGTTTTTTTTTTTTAATTTTTTCAACTAATTCAAGTCCATCCCCGTCTGACAACTCGACATCAGTAATAACTAAATCAAAATGTTTTTTACTAATCTCAATCCATGCTTCTGATAGTGTTGATACGGTATCAATTAAAGTATTTGAATTCTTTAAAGCTTTTACCAGAATTTTTTTTAAAGAAATATCACTATCAATTATGAGAATTTTATTTTCCATCATAAAATAGGTAAGGTTATTATATATTCAACTATTCCATTTTCAAATTTAACCGAAATATCACCATCATTTTCAATTATAATTTTTTTTAACAAATAAAAATTGTAACCTCTTTTTTTTGGGTTATTTGTATACAAAGGAAGAAAAATATCATTAATATTTTTATCATCAAACGATTTATTATCTTTTATTGAAATAGATAAAAAGCTTTGTTTTTTTTTTTCATTCAAGTGACTTACTTTTTTTTTAAACCCTAATAAAAAAGAGGTTTGAATTTCTATATATCCTTGATGCTCATCTAAAATATTGACGGAGTTTTGAATTATAAGATTTAGTGCTTTCTTAATTTCTATTTTATGAAAATAAAAAACTGGTATAGATGGGTCAAACTTTTCAATTATTTTATATTTTTGTTTATTTTCATACTGATCAATAATGTTTCTTAAAATTTCATGAATATTATTTTTGGTGGGTTGGAGTACATTGATTTTTTCATTTTCAAAAAATTTTAACAGATTCAATACTTTCTTGGTTTCCTGTTCTATGATTTCTATGATCTCAAAATCATTCTTTTTTTCTTTTTTTAATAAGTAAACTGAACCCCTTATATTATTTAACGGGTTTCTTATGCGATCAACAACATTGGCTATTACATTATTCAAATAGATAAAATTTTCGAAGGTCTCATTTTTATTTTTAATTTTTTGATTTTCAGTTTTAAAAAAAATTAATAAATTTTTCTCATCCATACTTATAATTTCTAGTTTGGATTTAACTTCTTCCTTAAAGATTTTAAGTTTTAAATCATCATATATAAATTTACCATTTTTTTTTTTCGAATTTAAAATGCAGTCATAAATTATTGATGTTTTATTAAAGATATCTTCTAGTTTTTTTCCAATAAGTTTATTTTTACTTTTTTTTATTAAATTTTCAAATTCATAGTTAACATATTTTATTTCAAAAGTTTTCTTTTCAATTATTAAGATGCCATCGGATATGTAATCAGTAATTTGAAAATTATACATTATTGATATATTGGTTTTCTATTACAAAAAAACTATTAATCAAATCTAGAACTTCAGATTTGTTAGTTGTTGAATTNATCATATTTCTAAATGAATTCGAATTCTTGAATGACTTTGAGTACCAACCAAGATGTTTTCTGAAATTTTTAATCCCAGGAAAAACACCATAATGTGATAAAGATAATTCAAAATGTTCTAAGATTATAGATTTAATAATTTTAATATCAGGCTTAATAAATTCTTTGTNATCTAAAAAAGACCTCACTTCTCCAAAAATCCAAGGTTTTCCATATGAGGCTCTGCCAATCATAATTGCGTCCGCACTAGATTGTTTTAAAACTTTATGTACGTCACCTACTGTAATTATATCTCCATTTGCAACAAGTGGGATTTTGACAACTTTCTTTACTTCTTTAATAAACTTCCAATCTGGTTTACCTTTGAACATCTGACATCTTGTTCTTCCATGAACTGTTATCATTTTAATACCATTATCCTCAGCAATTTTGGCTAATTTAGGAGCATTCCTATTTTCTGAGTTCCATCCCGTTCGCATTTTTAGCGTTACAGGTATTTTTACAGATCTTGTTATACTTTTAATTATATTCTCCGCGAGCTGTTCTTTTTTCATTAAAGCTGAGCCGGCAAAACCATTAACTACTTTTTTAACAGGACATCCCATATTAATATCAACAATATCTGCTCCAATATCTTCACATAATTTTGCGGCATCGGACATAACATCACTTTCACAGCCAGCAATTTGGATTGCAAGAAGTTCATTTTTATTTTTCTTTGCCATCTTCAACGTTTTTTTATTTTTCTTGATTAAGGCTCTACTTGCAATCATTTCTGAAAAAACGAGACCTGGTTTAAATTTTTTAACAATTTTTCTAAAAGGTAAATCACTCACTCCTGACATAGGGGCAAGCAAAACATTATTTTCCAATTTAATTTTTCCTACGAACATAATAATCTATTTATATACTTTAATTAATTAATTTATAACCAAAATATCCAAAATTAATAAGAAGATATGAAAGTAAAACTAAATTAAAAATTTTTTTACCGCTTAAACCAAATATTTTTCGTATAATTAAGAGAGCCCATATTAAAATGAAAGTAAATATACTTATTATTGATTTTTCATTCATGATATAGAGCGAAAGTGAAAGCTCATTGCTATAAAAGAAACCAGAAATTAGTGATAATAATAAAAACATTTGTGTTGCATACAATAATCGAATGGTTATTATCTCACTTTCGTAAATTGAAGGTAAAAGTTGATAAAAAATGCTCTTTTTACTATAAGAATTTTTTAAATTTTTTTCTTGTGCAAAAACTGCAATTGATGATATCGCAGAATTTGTTAAAAATGAGTATGCAAGAAGAGAAGTAATAATATGAATAGTTAAAAGTTTATTCTCAAAAAGAATTGTATTCTTATCCAGACTGTTCACTCCATAAAAAGTAAAGCAACATATTAACAAAACAATGCAAAAATAGGGAACAAATAATAACCTAAGTCTAATAAATCTAAAATCAATTAGACAAGAGAAAAAATATATTAATAATATAATAGAAAATGTAAGATATAAAATTAGAGTCAAATAATTATAATTTTTTTCAAAAGTTAAGTTTAAAACGATAAAAAAATATGCACAAAAAGTACTTAATAAAGAATACAAAAATAAATTTTTGGTAAATTTATTTTTTCTATTGATATCTAGAAAAGATATTCCTACAAAAAGAACAAATAATAAAAAGGGTTGGATATTAATTAAATATTTTTGACTCATATAAATTAACATAATATAAATTGAAAATTGTTATAATCAAATAAAAAAATGTCAAAGAAAGTTTCAGTTATTGTTCTATGTGCGGGAATTAGTGCGAGATTTAAAAGCAAAGTTCCTAAACAACTTTATAAAATAAATCAAAAATCGTTACTACAAATTAATCTAGAAAACTTTTCTGAAAATAAATTTGTTGATGAAATAGTAGTAGTAAGCTCAAAAAAGTATTTAAAAGAAACAACAGAAATTTCAAAAAATTTTACTTCCCAAATTGTAATCGGAGGTGATACAAGGCAGCAATCAGTTTTTAAAGGCCTTAAAGAATTAGAGAAAAATCCTCCAATGTTNGTTTTAATTCATGACTGCGCTCGACCATTTGTAAGTCAAAATTTAATAAATAAAATCGTAAAAAATGCTTCTTTAAAAAATGCAGTCATTCCTACAGTAAAAATTGTTGATTCGGTTGAAAGAATCACTCCAACAAAATCTGAGATAATTAATAGAGAACACCTATTTGCAATACAAACACCTCAATGTTTTCCATTTAGAGTAATTTATAATGCTCATAAAAATATAAAATCTGTTTCATTTACAGACGATTCGTCATTAGTAAAAAAATTCAATTTTCCAATAAAAATAATTAACGGTTCAAGAAAAAATATAAAAATTACGTCTAATAATGATTTATCTTTTTCTAAGATGATATATAATTCATATTATGCTGGAAATACAATGATTAAAGTGGGACTTGGTTATGATGTTCACAAATTTGAAAAAGGAGACAAAATAACTTTATGCGGTGTTACCATACCTTTTGATAAAAAGCTAATAGGACATTCTGATGCAGATGTTTGTTATCATTCTATAGTTGATGCTATTCTTGGATCATTATCATTAGGAGATATTGGAGATCACTTTCCACCTAGTCAAAAAAAATGGAAAAATGCGGATTCAAAAATTTTTATGATTTTTGCCAAAAAAAAACTTATTGAAAATAATGCTGAAATACAAAACCTTGACCTTACTATAATTTGTGAAAAACCAAAGATAGGAATATATAAAAAAGAAATGAAAAAAAAAATATCCTCAGTTTTAGATTTAAGTATAGAAACTATTAACATTAAAGCGACAACCTCAGAAAAACTTGGATTTACTGGCAGAGAAGAAGGTATAGCTGCTCAATCCATTGTACTAATAAAGTGTGAAAAGTAATAAAATAAATAATTTTTATCAATTATGTGCCTCATCTTTTGGAGTTGGTTTTTTCCCTTATTTTCCTGGAACAATAGCATCTTTGATTATTCTAGTTCCAATTTGGTATCTTAAGCAAATATTTTCACTTTACTCTTTTATCTTTTTTATTTTTTTACTAACAATTGTGTTTTTATATGTAGTAAGTAAGGCAATTGAAAATTTAGAAGATAAAGATCCAAAATTTATTATAATTGACGAGTATCTTGGACAAAGCTACGCTTTAATTTTTTGTGATGAGAATTTACTGCAATATTTTTTTGCATTTCTTCTTTTTAGAATATTTGATATTGTTAAACCGTTTCCAATAAATTTGATTGATTTACATAAAAACTCTTTTGGTGTTATATTTGATGACATTCTAGCTGGAATATTTTCTGGTTTAATTATTTATTTTTTTATATGGATTTAAAATTAAAAACTAAATTACTATTTAATTTACTAAAAAAAAAAAATATTATGTTGTGTTCTATCGAGTCCTGTACTGGAGGTTTATTTGCAAACACGATAACTTCTATACCTGGAGCATCAGATTTTTTTGAATTTGGCTTAGTTACATATTCTAATCACTCCAAAATGAAATTTGCAAAAGTTTCTAAAAAAGATCTTGATGATTTTGGAGCTGTTAGCGAAAAAGTTTGCCTCGCTATGTCTAGGAACATCNTAAAATCATCTTTATCGAAAAAATGTTTATCTATAGCCTGCACCGGAATAGCTGGACCTAAAGGTGGAACAAGCACGAAGCCAGTAGGAACACTTTTTATCTCGATTGCATCGAATGCAGATAGTTATGTCTTTAAAAAAAATTATAAAAACCTCACAAGAAAACAATTTCAGGTTAAAACCGTATTTCTAATGATAGAATCACTAATTAACATTATTAAAAATATTTAGTAAAAAATCACTTTTTCGTTTTCTGACTTCATAAATAATTCTTGTTTTATTAAGCTACTTTTAAAATCTAAATTATTAGAATTATTGTATAAATCAATTAGCTCTTTCACATCTAATATTTTTGAATCAAGCTTTTTAATNTTATCATTTAAAACTATTATTGCATTCTTTTTTTTAGATAAATCAAAATAACTACTATCACCAAAAAATAAGCTTATAAAAATAAATAAGGAACTAAATAACAGTGAATATTTAAAAATAAGATGGAACATCTGCTTACTTAATATTTAAAAACGAAAATGGCATATTGGCAGAATATTTTAAATTATCAAAATCTATTTCTTCAATTCTAAGAATTTGATTATATTTTGAAATTCTTTCGCTTCTTGACATAGAACCAGTTTTAATTTGACCAGCCGAAACTCCTACTGAAAGATCAGCTATAAAGGTATCTTCGGTCTCGCCCGACCGATGTGAAATTATTGTATTGTACGAGTTTGCCTTTGCTAAATTTATAGTTTCAAGAGTTTCACTTAATGTTCCGATTTGATTAAGTTTAATTAAGATTGCATTTCCACAACCCATTTCAATACCTTTTGTTAATCTTTCTACATTAGTCACAAAAAGGTCATCTCCAACTAATTGACATTTTTTTCCAATTTGTTGTGAAAGATTTTTCCATCCTTCCCAATCGTCCTCTGAAATTCCATCTTCAATAGAAATTATTGGATAGTTTCTAATTAATTCTTCATAATATTTTATGAGTTCATCTGATCTTAAAGATAGTCCCTCACCTTTCAATAGGTATTTATTATTTTTAAAAAACTCAGAAGATGCTACATCTAATCCTAAAAAAATATCTTTACCTATTTTGTAATTAGAGTCTTCAACTGATTTAACAATTAAATCCAAACATTCTCTGTTTGATTTTAGATTTGGAGAAAAACCTCCCTCATCACCCACAGAAGTAGATAAACCTTTTGAATTAAGATTATTTTTTAATAAATGAAAAATTTCAGAACTAGCATTTAATGCTTTCCTAAATGATGTGAAATTTAACGGAATAATCATGAACTCTTGAAAATCTAAATCATTATTTGCGTGACAACCTCCATTAATAATATTTATCATTGGAGTTGGTAAAGAGTTATGAATTCCTCCAACGTATTTATACAAGGGAATTTTTAAAAAATTAGAGGCTGCTCTTGCATTTGCTAGTGAAACACCAAGAATTGAATTTGCTCCAAGTCTTGATTTATTTTTAGTGCCGTCAAGTTCTGTAAGTGTACTATCTAAAGATTTTTGATTTTTCGAATCAAACCCAGTTAAGGTCTCGTTAATTTCAGAATTTACTAATCGTACTGCTTTTAAAACACCTTTACCAGAGAATTTGGACTTATCATTATCTCTTAGCTCATGAGCCTCAAATGAACCTGTAGAAGCTCCTGATGGAACTGCTGCAATGCCTTTATCTCCTGAAATTAATTCGACTTCAACTTCTATAGTTGGATAGCCCCTACTATCAAAAATTTGTCTAGCTTTAATGCTTTTTATTTCGGACATTTTTTTTCCTAATTGATTTTGTAAGTTTATCATATAACTTAATTTCCTCCAGTATTCTAGATAAATCAGACAGAGGAATCATGTTAAGTCCATCTGAAGGTGCATTATTTGGATCCTGATGGGTTTCTAAGAAAATAGCAGAGATACCAACAGTTACAGACGCTTTTGCTAATATTTCAGCAAATTCTCTTTGTCCACCTGAACTGCTGCTGTTAGCTCCTGGTAATTGTACCGAGTGGGTGGCATCAAAAATTATTGGAAAACCAGTTTTTTTTAATATTGATATTGATCTTATATCCGTTATCAGGTTATTATATCCAAACATTGTTCCTCTCTCAGTTATTAAAATCTTATTATTCCCAGTAGAACGAACTTTTTCTATAGCATTATTCATCTCCCAAGGAGACATAAATTGTCCTTTTTTTATATTTATAACGCGATTTGTCTTTCCAGCTGCAATTAATAAGTCTGTTTGTCTACATAAAAATGCAGGAATCTGAATTATATCAACAACTTTACTAACCTCATCACATTGCTTAGTCTCATGAACATCAGTTAAAACTGGGCAATTAAATTTCTTTTTTACATTTTCTAAAATTTTTAACCCTTTTTTCATACCAATACCCCTGGAGGATTTATGACTACTTCTGTTAGCTTTNTCGTATGAGCTTTTAAAAACAAATTTAATTTTTAAATTTTCAGATATTTTTTTAATTTTTTCACAAATAAAAAAAGCGTGGGATTCACTCTCAATTTGACAAGGACCAGCGATTAAAATCATCTCCAGGGAATTATTGAACTCTAAATCTCTGATTTTTACTGATTTATTTTTCATTTTATTTTGAAAGTTGGGAAATTTTTTTTATGAAAGAATTAAAAATAGGATGAGGATTAAAAGGAGTGGATTTTAGTTCTGGATGAAATTGAACTCCTAGAAACCACGGATGATTTTTAATTTCCATTGCTTCAGCTAATTTCATATCAGGAGACATTCCAGAGAAGGTGATACCATTTTTCTCTAGAATATTTATGTATTCATAGTTTACTTCGTATCTATGTCTATGCCTCTCACTGATTCTCTTCTTTTTATAAATATCAAATATCCTTGTATTTGGTAAAAGAACTGATTCATATGAACCCAACCTCATACTACCCCCTATTTTAGATTTATCTAGTTTATAAATCTTAGAGTTTCCAGTCCATTCACTTATCAATGCGATTATTGGTAAATCTGATTTGCCAAATTCGGTAGAACTTGCCTTTTCGTATCCTTTGATATTTCTTGCAGATTCGATTACAGCTAACTGCATTCCGAAGCAAATGCCAAGAAAAGGTTTTTTATTTAGTCTGGAAAACTTAATCGCATTAATTTTTCCTAATGCTCCTCTTTCTCCAAATCCTCCAGGAACTAAAATTCCATCATAAATTGATAGATTTTTTTTACAAATAGATTGATCTTTCAAACCAACAGCATCTATCCAACTTAAATTTACTTTCACATTGTTGAATACCCCGCTGTGAAATAAGGCCTCGTTAAGAGATTTATATGATTCTGATAGATTCACATATTTTCCAACTATTGCTATTTTTATAGTTTTATTTAACTTTCCAATTTTTTTATTAAATTTATTCCATTTAGATAAATTTATTTTATTCTCATATTTTAAGTTGAAAAAATCAAAAATTCTCAAATGAATTTTTTCATTAAATAGAGAAGATGGAACTTCATAAATAGAATCAACATCCACTGAATTTACAACTGAATCAATGGGTATATTGCAAAACAATGATATTTTTTTTTTTGAATCTTTACTAATGTTTTCTATGGTTCTGCAAACCAGTAAATCTGGTTGAATACCCACACTTAATAACTCTTTAACAGAGTGTTGTGTAGGTTTAGTTTTAAATTCATTCGCTGCTCTTATAAATGGAATTAGTGTTAAGTGTATAAATAATGTCCTTGATCTTCCTAATTCATTTCTCAATTGTCTTATTGCCTCTAAAAAAGGAAGTCCTTCAATATCTCCAACTGTCCCACCAATTTCGCAAATTACAAAATCCTCTTTTTTCAAATCTGCTTTAATAAATTTTTTAATTTCATTTGTAACATGTGGAATGACTTGGACAGTTGAGCCGAGATAATCTCCTTTTCTCTCTTTTCTAAGGACTTCAGAGTAGATTTTTCCAGATGTAATATTATCACTTTTTTTCGAAATTATTCCTGTAAACCTCTCATAATGACCCAAATCCATATCTGTTTCAGCTCCATCTTGCGTAACAAAAACTTCTCCGTGTTGCGATGGATTCATTGTGCCGGGATCAATGTTTAAGTAAGGATCTAATTTCCTAACTCTAACATTATAACTTCCCAGTTGAAGTAATGATGCTATTGAAGATGAAACAATACCTTTTCCTAGCGAAGAAACAACACCACCAGTAATAAAGATAAACCTAGGCATTGATACTGATATATTTGTAAAAGATTTTAAAAATATGAAATTTTTTACTCAATTGGCACGTCTAAATTCTTAGTTTTACTTTCTTGTTCCACATCAAACTCCTCTGGTATCAGATCAAGTCTATCAATAATAGAATCTTCGCTTGAATCAATAATTGATTCTTTATTATAAGTTTTATTAGCTATGACTGCTAAGCTGAAACTAGTAATAAAAAAAAGAGTTGCAAGAAAAGTTGTGGATTTTGACAGAAAAGTTGCTGTGCCCCTGCTACTCATAAAATCACCAATCCCGCCTGACTGACCAATTCCTAGTCCTCCACCCTCTGATCTTTGTAAGAGAACTACAAAGACAAGGAAAAAGCTTACAATTAAGTGTAAAGATAAAACAATAGCCAACATAATATTAATTATTTTAATTTACAATATTAGTAAATTAAAAATAATTCAATCTAAATCATTTATTCCTTAAAATTTTTATAAATTCATTAATATCTAGACTTGCTCCGCCAACTAATAATCCATCAATATTTTTTATGTCTAAAATTTTTTTTGAATTTTTAGAATTAACAGAACCACCGTACAAAATATTTAACTTTTTAATATTTGGTTTTTTTTTTTTTATAAAATAAAAAATGAACTCAGAAATCTCTTTAATTTCTTCAATTGTCGGTATAATACCTGTTCCTATTGACCAGACGGGTTCATACGCAATGAGTAAATCATTAGATACATCTGGAATTGAGTTTATTATTTGCGAACTTAAAAAACTCAAATATTCATTTTTTTTCCTTATTTCAAGTGATTCACCAATGCAAATAATTGGAGAAATATTATGCTTAAAACTAATCAAAGCTTTTTTTAAAACTTCAGCATCTGTTTCTTTACAGTAAGTTCTTCTCTCGGAATGCCCAGCAATTATNTATTTACATTTCATGTCTTCTAATATTTTTATGCTAGTTTCTCCAGTAAATGCGCCTGACTCCATGTGATGACAATTCTGAGCTCCCAAGTTAATGTTACTATTTAATTTTAATTTGGAAATAAAATATAAAAGCAAAAATTGAGGACAAACTATGACATTAATGTTAATCTTTTCATTTTTTAAAAAAGAATTTAACTTAACCACGTAATCATTGGCTATAGTAAAGTTTAAATTCATTTTCCAATTTGCTACAATAAAAGTTTCTTTTTGCATAAAAATGTTTTATATCTCTAAAAATAATAATAATTATTTTTAAAAAAAAATAAATGCTAAATAAATTAAGAAATACATCAAAAAACTCATTTGTTAAAATAACACTTGGAAGCCTTTTGACTGTTTTAATTTTAAGCTTTGCGATGTGGGGGACTGAAGACCTAATTGGAGCAACAAACAAACAAAATACTGTAGCCTCTGTTGGTAACATAAACATATCTAATCAAGAATTTATGTCATTATATACAAGACAGACTGAAGAAATAAGAAAATTACTTGGTGCATCTTTAAATATCGAAAAAGGGAGACAATTTGGTTATGTTGATAGAGCATTGAGTGCTCTGATAAATAGAGCGTTATTTAATAATCAAGCTAGTGAACTAGGTTTGTCTGTAAGTAATTTAAATGTAAGGGATAAAATTGTAAAAGATCAAGCATTTAAGGATGATCTAGATCAATTCAGTGAACTTTTATTTCGTCAATTAATTTCAGAATCAGGTTACACTGAAGACACATATGTAGAAGGAACAAGACAAGATCTTGCCCGTGAGCAAATGGTTGATACGATAAGGTCAAGTTTAATTTTGCCAGATGTAATGAAGAAAAATTTTACTGAATACAATATGCAAGAAAGATCTGTAAATTACGTTACAATTAGTCCAAAAAATTTTGATTCAGGTGATGTATCAGAATCTGAACTTTCTGAATTTTATAATAATAATAAAGAACTTTTCTTAACTGAAGAATTCAGAACTGTNGATACTATTCTCCTAGATGCAAAAAAATATGCTGAAAATATTATTGTAACTGAAGATGAAATCAAATTACTTTATGAAGAAAGAAAAGAGAATTTGATAAAACCAGAAAGAAGATTCCTAAAACAAATTTTAATTCAAGATGAAAAAATCGCGAAAGAGTTTTCGAAAAAAATTAGCAAGGATAATTTTGAAAAGATTGCGNTTGATAATTTTGGTCAAAAAGAAGAAGATATTAATTTAGGTTGGAATACAAAAGATGAACTTCCTGAAGAAATTGTCACTGACGTTTTCAAATTAAATAAAAATCAAATTTCCTCGCCTATAAAATCTGCTTTTGGGTATCATATTATAATTGTTTTAGATATTGATGAAAGAGAGGAACTCACATTTGACCAAGTAGAAAAAAGTATAAAAAATGAGCTTCTTCTTGAAAAGGGCAAAGATGCTGTCTACGAACTTCAAGACGACGTTGAAGATCTGTTAGCGTCTGGAGACTCGCTTAGAGAAATTTCAGAAAAACTAGAGTTAAACTTCATACATGCCGATGCGATTGATAAAAATGGGAATAATCAGGATGGAACGAAAAATAATTTTTTTCAAGACACAAGAATATTAAGAGCAATTTTTAATCAAAAAGAAAATGAAGAGGGAAATTTAATAGATATTGATGAAGATCAGGGTCTCGCTGTAAGCATAGTAGAAAAAATCATACCTTCTAAACAAATGAATTTTTCTGAGTCTAAAAATCTTGTTTATGAAAGAGTTGTTGAAAATAAAAAGTTTGCAGAGGCCTCTAATTTTGCAGACATGATTAAATCTGAACTTGACAAAGAGAAAACTTTCGAGAAACTTGCTAAAAAGCACAAACTAGATTTAAGAGGAGTTTCACCTTTTAATAGAATTAAGCCCGATGACAGCGAGTTACCTCTTCAATTAATTTCTGAAATTTTTAAAAAGAGTGAAAAAGAAGTAGTAGTTTTTAAGTCAGGTACATCGGAAATTTTTGTAGCACAGGTAGCAAATATCTCTAAAAATAAAAATTTTGATAATAAAGAAATCAAAAGCTTTATTAAAAGAATTGAAGACGATATGAGCATTGATCTTCTAGCCCAATTTTCTGAGATTTTGAGAAAAAAATATAAGATCTCAATCAATGATGATGTGATTGATCAATTAAACTAAATTCAATGGACATATTTAATCCAAAAAATGAAGAATTTAAGAAAAAATATAATAAAGGTATACCTCAATTATTATATACAGATTTTTCAGCTGATCTTCATACGCCGGTTTCAACCTTACTAAAATTCAGACATGAGAAATACTCTTTTTTATTTGAATCAGTTGAAAAAGGTAATAAAAGAGGCAGATACTCAGTTATAGGTTTAAAGCCAGATTTAATTTGGGAATGTAAAAATAACGTTTGTACAATTGAAAAAGTTTTGGAAAGAAAAAAAAAAAAAATAGATGATACATTTACTCCAATCGAAAGCTTAAAAAAGCTGTTTAGTGAAAATAAGTTTAATATTCCTAAAAACTTACCCCCAATGTCATCTGGTTTATTTGGATACCTTGGGTATGACATGATTAGTCATTTCGAAAATATTGAGTTTAACAATCAGGATGATTTAAAGCTTCCCGACTCTATTTTTATAAGGCCATCAATAATGATTATTTTTGATAATGTCTCAGATAAACTTTTTGTAATAAAAACTATATGGCCATCAAAAGGAAATTATAAAGACGTTCTTTATGAAACTCAAAATGAAATAAAAGGGATATTACATAAAATCAATAAAACCTTAAACAGGAAAATTGAAACTTTTAAAAAAAAATCAGATAAAAAAGAATTAATGAATAATGTTATTTCAAATGTATCATATAAAGAGTTTAAAAAAATGGTAGAAAAAGCAAAAAANTACATCTTTTCAGGTGATATATTTCAGGTAGTTATTTCTAGAGTATTTAAAAAAAAAATCTTTGACAAACCAATATCAATTTATAGAGCTTTGAGATTTTTGAATCCATCACCCTATTTATTTTATATCAATTTTAAAAATTTTCAGATTGTTGGCTCAAGCCCTGAAGTTTTAGTAAGATTAACAGACAAACTTGTAACAATTAGGCCTATAGCTGGAACAAGGAAAAGAGGAAAAGACTATAATGAAGACAAAGTTCTAGAACAAGATCTTCTTAAAGATCCCAAAGAAATTTCTGAGCACCTTATGCTTCTAGATCTTGGTAGAAATGATATTAGTAGAGTTACAAAAGCAGGTTCAGTAGAAGTAACAGAAAAAATGTATATTGAATATTTCTCTCACGTAATGCACATTGTATCTAACATAAATGGCATTCTTAAAAAAAATTGTGATAATGTTGATGCTTTATTTGGTGGATTTCCAGCCGGAACTGTAACTGGAGCACCTAAAATTAGAGCTATGGAAATAATAGAAGAAATTGAAAGTAAAAAAAGAAGTATTTATGCGGGTGGTATTGGTTATTTGTCTGCAAATGGTAATCTTGATAGTTGCATAGCTCTCAGAACAGCCGTGATAAAAGATAGTTTTATTTATATTCAGGCAGGTGCAGGTATTGTGGCTGATAGTCATCCTAAAAATGAATTTTTGGAAACAGAAAATAAGGCTCTTGCATTACTGGAAGCAACACTANATGCCAAGAACTTTAAATATTGATATGTTAGTTTTAATAGATAATTATGATAGTTTTACTTATAATTTAGTTCATTATTTTGAAGAATTAGGCCAAACTGTAAAAACATTCAGAAACGATCAACAAACTGTTCAACAAATTTTAAAGCAAAACGCAAACTTTTTGGTTATATCTCCTGGCCCAAGTGAACCAAAAAAATCAGGGATTTGTTTAGAATTATTGAAAGCAAACGCAAAATTAAAAAATCCAACTCCTGTTTTAGGAGTTTGTTTAGGACATCAAGCAATAGGAGAAGCTTTTGGAGCAAAGGTTATTGAGAGCGGGAATCCTGTACATGGAAAAATAAGTAAGATTATGCATGATAAAAGTGAAATTTATTCTGAAATATCCAATCCTTTTAACGCAACGAGATATCATTCTCTTATTATAGAAAAGGAGACATTACCAAAGTGCTTTGATATATCTTCAACAACAGAAAACGGAACGATTATGGGTATAAAACACAAAAAACTTCCATACTTTGGACTCCAATTTCATCCTGANAGCATAGCAACTGAACATGGACATAAGCTTTTAGAAAACTTCTTAAGATTTGCGAAAAAATGAATAAAATTAAAGAACTATTTTTTAAACTAAACAATGGAGAATTTCTTACAAAGCATGATTCAGTAACTTTATTTGATTTAATTTTTACTGAAAAACTTAGTGAAATTGAAATATCTAGTTTATTAACATTTTTAAATTTACAAGGTGAATCCTTTGAAAATATTTATGGAGCAGTTGAAGTTCTAAAAAAATACAAAAGAAAAATAGATCTTAATTGTTCTGATTTAATTGATACCTGTGGAACAGGTGGAGATAACAAAGGAAGTTTTAATATTTCAACTGCAACTTCGATATTAGCATCTGCGTGCGGACTAAAAGTTGCAAAGCACGGGAATAGATCAGTAACTTCAAAAACTGGAAGTTCTGATATTTTAGAATCACTTGGAATAAATATTTTTTTAAGTGATGTTCAATTAAAAAANTTTTTCAAAAAAAATAATATTTGTTTTCTGTTTGCTCCTAATTTTCATAAATCTCTAAGAATTGTGAGCAATATAAGAAAATTACTACCCTTTAAAACAATTTTTAATCTCATTGGTCCACTTTTGAATCCAGCGAAACTCAAATATCAATTGTTAGGTGTTGGCAATCCAAGTAATTTGTTGACTCATGCAAGATATTTAAGTCAATCAAGTATTAGATCAGCTTGGGTAATTCATAGTGCTGGATATGACGAATTAACGACAACTGCACCTAATATGATTTACAAAATTAAAAATAAAAAAGTTTCAAAAAAAATGATTTTAAATCCAAAAGATCTTGGATTTAAATTAGCCACAATTGGTGAATTACAGGGAGGGAATGCTAAAGAAAACTCGTATATCATGTTCAGGCTTTTTGAAGGTGAAACGGGAGGCATAAGAGATTGCGTTTTACTAAATACTGCAGCATGCCTTATGATAGCAGGTAAGGTAAAAACAATTGTTGAGGGTATCGAATATGCATCTAATAAAATTGACGATTATTCAGCAAAAAAAAAATTAGAGCAACTGATTGAAAAAAAAAATTAAAGTGAATATTCTAGAAAAAATTTGTATAGATAAAAAAAAAGAAATTTTTCAAAAGAAAAAAAAATTTTCAAAAGATTTTTTTTTTACAAAGAAATAAATTTGTCCCAAAAGATTTTCTTGCTTCTATAAAAAAAAAATCAAATGATAATTATAACTTAATTGCTGAAATAAAAAAGGCCTCTCCAAGTGCGGGACTAATAAGAAAAGATTTTAATCCTTTGCAAATTGCAAAAATTTATGAGTCAGCGGGAGCTAAATGTCTTTCCATATTAACAGAAAAAAATTATTTTAAAGGTGAAGTTGAATTTTTAACATTAATAAAAAAAAAAGTTAATATCCCAATATTGCGAAAAGATTTTATTATCGATGAGTGGCAAATTTATGAAAGTCTATTTTATGGCGCAGATTGTATATTATTGATTATGGCTATTTTAGAAGATAAGGAAATTGAGCATTTTTATAAAATAATTAAATTATTAGGTATGTCCGCTATAGTAGAAGTTCATGACGAATTAGAACTCGGTAGAGCATGTGATTTAAAATTTGATTGTATTGGAATTAATAATAGAAATTTAAAAACTCTAGAAATAGATATTAATACCTTTAAAAGATTAGCACCAAAGGTTGATGATGAGACATTGATTATTTGCGAAAGTGGACTAAAATATAATTCTCAATTAAGAGAAATTAATAACTATGGGGCAAATGCTTTTTTAGTTGGAGAAAGTTTAATGAAAGAAAAAGATCTTTTTTTAGCTACAAAAAATTTAATTGCTAAACATGAATAAATTCACACACATAAAAAAAAAAAAAATTTCTATGGTAGATATATCAAAGAAAAGTAAAACAATTAGAGAAGCTCATTCATTTGGTGAAGTTAAGTTTACAAATGAAACATTTAAGATAATCAAGAAAAAAGGCTCGCCTAAAGGTGAATTACTTTCAGTTTCAAAAATTGCAGCAATTCAAGCAGTAAAAAGAACAAGTGAGTTAATTCCACTTTGTCATAATTTAAAAATTGATAATATTGATATAGAGTTTGAATTTTCAGAAAAAAAACAGAGCATTCTTATTTTATCGAAAGTAAAAACGACAGAGAATACTGGAGTCGAAATGGAAGCATTAACTGCAACGAGTATTGCAGCACTTACGATTTATGATATGTGTAAGTCATTAGATAAAAATATAAGCATCAAAAATATTTCTCTTAAATTTAAATCTGGTGGCAAATCGGGGATTTATAAAAATGATAAGTTATGAGACATCTATTAAAATAATAAATAATCTTGTAAAAGAAATAAAACGATCTGAAGTTTGTAAGATTTCAAATTCTCTAGGTAGAGTACTATCTGAGGACATAAGTTCTAGATTTGATTGTCCTAAAACTGATAAATCCTCTATGGATGGAATAGTTATACTAGAAAAAGATTTTAATATTAATAAAATTTTCAAATTAAAGGGTGAATTAAAAACCGGACATAAAAGAAATTTTGAGCTGTCTTCAAAAGAAGCCGCATTAATTTATACTGGAGCAAGCATACCTGGTAAAAAAAAAAAAATTGTAATATTAAAAGAAAATTGCAATTTCAACAAAGATAACACAGTTGAAGTAAGAAAAAACTTAATCCCTGAAAATTATATTAGAAAAAAAGGAAAAGACTTTAAGGATGGACAACTCTGTGTGAAAAGAAANAGCGTCATAAATATAAGAATCATTGGATTGTTAAAAACACTTGAAAAAGATATCTTGAAAGTAAAAAGAAAACCAAAAGTAGGAATAATTGTAACCGGAGACGAAATAATAAAAAAAAAAGACTTTGATAATACCGAATATATTCCTTCATCAAATTCTGAATTTTTAAGAAACTTTTTAAATTTTTACGGAGCAGAACTAGTTTTTTTAAAAACTGTTGGAGACTCTGAAAAAGCGATATCAAAAATATATAAAAAATCAAAAAATGTTGACTTGCTTATTACTACCGGCGGATTGTCCGAAGGAAAGTATGACTTAGTTAAGAAAACACTTTTTAAACTTGGATTAAAGCTTAAATTTGAAAAAGTAGCAATTCGACCTGGAAAACCAATTTCATTTGGACTTTTTAATGCAAACAATTATTTTTTAGGTCTTCCNGGAAATCCTGTTTCGTGTTTTGTTGGTAGCTTATTTTTCATAAGTTTAATATTAAAAAAATTAAAAGGTACAAAAGAGTTGCTTTTTCAAGAGAGTCTTTTAAAAAGTAATTGTTACATTCCAAAAAATAATGAGCTAACCAAATTTTTTAGAATAAAAATTATTTCTAAAAATAATAAAAAATACTTTAACTTAATAANTAATCAAGATAGTTCAATGCAATACCTTCTGACGCAATCTGACGGTATTATTATCAGGAAACCATTTGAAAAAAGCATTAAATCAGGTCAATATTGTAATATTATTCTCTTTAAAGATTTTTTCACATATTTAATCTAGTTATTGACACAAATAAAGAACTTATGTAGAACATTTGTATGTTAACTATAAAACAAAAAGAACTTTTAGACTTTATAGAAAGTTACTATAAGTCGAGTTCTGTATTTCCAACTTATGAGGAAATGAAAGATGCACTTAACATTAAATCTAAATCAAGTATTCATAAGTTAATCTCAAGTATAGAAGAAAGAGGATTTATAAGAAGAATCCCACATAAAGCCAGAGCTCTTGAACTCAGTAAACAAATTAAAGATAAAAGTCAAAAACTACCCTTTCTTGGACGAATTGCAGCTGGAAATCCTATTGAAGCAATAACCAATAGTTTTGAAAAAATAAGCGTTCCGGATTTCCTGGTAAGTTCTGACAGTGAACATTTCGCCCTGGAAGTTGTTGGTGATTCAATGAAAGATGACGGAATTTTGAATGGTGATATTGTAGTAATAAAAAAAAATAGTACAGCAACCACTGGAGAAGTTGTGGTTGCTTTAATTGATCAAAATGAGGTTACTTTAAAAAGGTTTAGATCTTTTAAAAATTCTATTGCACTTGAGCCCGCAAATCCTTACTACAAAACCAGGATTTTTGGACCTGAAAGAGTTGAAGTTCAGGGAATTATGGTAGGTCTGATAAGAAAATCTTAGACAATGTCAATCATTACAAGATTTGCACCATCACCGTCAGGTAAACTTCATCTTGGAGGAGCAAGGACAGCCATGTTAAATTATTTGTTCGCTCAATCGTGTAATGGAATTTTTAAACTCAGAATTGAAAATACTGATAAATTGAGAACAACTGAAGAATCAATAGTATCTATACTTGACAGCCTAAATTGGCTAGGATTAAAAACCAGTGAAAAAATCATTTTACAGAGTGATAATATTAAAAGACATAGATCTGTCGCTTTCAAATTATTAGACAAAGATCTTGCGTATAAATGTTTTCATACAGAAGAAGAATTAAAAATATTAAAAAAAAAAAAAATTCAAAAATCTCTAGTATTTGGAGAAATAAAAAAAAAACAGAACATCCTGAGAGTAAAAAATATGTAATAAGAATGAAGATTCCGAAAAGTAATAAAATTGAAATTAATGACATGATTCAAGGTAAAATTACTGTAAATAGTTCTGAGATTGATGATTTTATTATCCTAAGAAGTGACTTACAACCAACGTTTCTTCTCTCTTCAGCAATTGATGATCATGATATGAAAATTAGTCATATAATTAGAGGAGATGATCACCTAACAAATACATTTAGACAATTTTATATTTTTAAGTTTTTATCAGACAAGCTACCATTTTTTGGTCATATATCTCTTATTTTAGACTCAGAGGGTAAAAAACTTTCAAAAAGAAATGAAATCACTTCTATTGAAGATTTTAGAAACGCTGGATATTTAAGAGAATCACTAATAAATTATTTATTAAGATTAGGTTGGTCTCATAAAAACAAAGAAATTTTTAGTTTAAAAGAGGCTATAAAGTTGTTCAATATCAAAAATATTGGAAAGTCTCCAGCAAAAACTGATATTAAAAAACTTAACTTTTTAAATAATTATTATTTAAAAAATCTTAGTAAAGATTATGTTTTTAAATTATTGTTAAAAAAAATTGATGAGAATAAATTTGTTATTAATGACTCTCAAAAACAAATTATTTTCAAACTACTGGAAACGCTAATTGAACGATGTACTACCTTAAATGATCTTTTTACTTCTTCATTATTTATATTTTCCTCAAAAGAAAAAAAATTTTCTTCATATGAGAAAGAGATAATTCAGGAGTTTAAAGTTCTTGAAAAAGAAATTATTCAAATTTTTAAAAATTTAAAAACCTGGAATTCAGAGGGTATCAATAATGGAATAAAAAAATTTATTGATAAAAAAAAAATAAATTATAAGTTCATAGGACAACCTTTGAGATTATTACTTACTTACAAGTTAAATAGCCCTCCTGTCCCTTTGATTATGGAGGCTTTAGGTAAAGATGAAGTAATAAAAAGAATTGAGTTAGTTGATAGTTAAAATGAAAAAGAAAAAAACTATAACAATAATAAATAACCTTGATGGAAAAAAATATAGTTTTCCTATTACTGACGGCACATGTGGCCCTAGTGTTGCTGATTTTTCTTCTTTCTACTCAAAAACTGGCATGTTCATATTTGATCCAGGTTTCACATCGACGGCTAGCTGTAAGTCTCACATCACTTTTATTGATGGAGAAAAAGGAAAATTGCTTCATAGAGGATACAGTATTGAAGAGTTGGCAGAGAAATCAGATTATGTTGAAGTCTGCTATTTACTTCTTAACGGTGAGTTACCTAATAAATCAAAAAAACAAAAATTTACAGATATCCTCACTCATCACACTATGTTACATGAGCAAATCTTAAGGTTTTATAGTGGATTTAGAAGAGATTCTCACCCAATGGCAGTGATGGTGGGAATAGTTGGGGCATTGTCATCATTTTATTCAGAAAAAACTCATGATTTTTCTTCCCTTGAAGGTCAATGGGTGGCAGTAAGTAGGCTACTGGCTAAACTTCCAACAATTGCAGCAATGGCATATAAATATTCACTAGGTCAACCATTTATTTATCCAAAGAATAACTTAAATTATAGTGAAAATTTTTTGCATATGTTGTTCTCTACACCATGTGGAGAATATAAACCATCAAAGGCAAGGATCGAAGCTCTAGACAAACTTTTGATACTTCATGCTGACCATGAACAAAATGCATCAACTTCTACAGTTAAGATAGCAGGTTCGTCAGGTGCAAATCCATTTGCATGTGTGGCAGCTGGCGTAGCCTCATTATGGGGACCAGCACACGGAGGTGCGAACGAATCAGTAATCAGGATGTTATATCAAATAGGAGATGAAAGAAATATTTCTCAATTTATTGAAAAAGCAAAAGATAAAAATGATCCTTTTAGACTTATGGGTTTTGGGCATAGAGTTTATAAAAACTATGATCCTCGAGCCAATGTTCTTCGAAAATACTGTCATAACTTGTTAAATGAAATAAATACTATGAATTCTCCGTTACTGAATTTAGCTACAAAATTAGAGAAAATAGCTTTAAATGATGACTACTTTATTTCAAAAAAACTTTACCCAAACGTAGATTTTTATTCAGGAATAATTTTAAAAGCATTGGGTTTACCGGAATCTATGTTTACGGTCATATTTGCAGTGGCAAGAACGGTTGGCTGGATTTCTCAATGGAAAGAAATGAATGAAATAGACCCTAATAAAATAAGTAGACCAAGGCAACTGTATGTGGGTAAAAAACAAAGGGAATTTAAAAAAATAGAGGACAGAGAAAAGACTGTTAAAAAAGATATGTACCCTAATAAAGTTTTGAGTTTCAATCAAGAATAAAGTTAGCCGCTATTTTTGAAGGATTCTTATTTTGTTTTAAAAACTTTTTTGGCAAATCATTAAAAAATTCTATTTGATTAAAAATTAACTCTTTATTTTTTAAGTATTCATCAATCTTTTTGTATAAACTAGCTGAGTTAAAATCATTAAATAACAACTCTGGAATTATTTCCTTATCAAAGATAATATTAATCAAACTGCACCATTTTACCTTTACCAAAAACTTTATTAGTAAGTAGGTTAACAGATTAGTTTTATAAACAACTATCATAGGAATCCTTTGATGTGCTANCTCCATTGAAATCGTTCCAGACATTGCTATCGCTAGATAAGTGCCAGACATAATTTTTTTTTTTTCTTTGAGATCAGAAATTATTTGAATATCAACTGACGGTAGTAAATTTTTAACATCATTTTTTAAAGCAGGTATAGTAAGAATTCTAAAATCAATTTCTTGATTTTTTAATTTTAAATTAGAAATAACATCGTAAAATATAGGTAAAGCTTTTTTGATTTCATTTAATCTTGAGCCTGGAAAAAAACTCAGAATTTTCTTTTTACTTTCAATATTATTACATTCTTTTTTTTCGTAAAAGACTGGATGCCCAACAAACATTATTTTTGCTCCATCTGAAGGAAAGTATTTTTTCTCAAATTCAAATAGGACTAACAGTTTATCATAATATTTAGAAAATTGTTTCGCTCTGTAATTTTTCCAAGCCCATACAGTAGGAGCAACATAATGAACAAATTGGNTTTTTTTTCTTAAAAATTGTATTTTTTTTATTAATCTCAGATTAAAACTTGGTGAGTCAATAGTTATTAAAATATCAGGTTTTACATTTTTTATGGAGTTAATTATTAGATTAAAATATGAATAAATAATGGATAATTTTGAAATAACTTCAATTATACCGTTAACCGCAATTGCTTTTATTGGAACTATTGATTTGAAGCCAACACTTTTCATCATATCTCCACCAACTCCAAAAAATTGAATATTATTATCTTTTTTCTTTAACGAGCTAATTAATTTAGAACCCAATAAATCTCCTGAAGGTTCCGTGGCAATAATAAAAATTTTTTTTTTCATTACAAACCTAATAGAAATAATTTATTTTTATTAATTTCATTTATCAATTTTTTATGATTTATAAAAATGGTTTTATTAGAAGAATATGCAATACCTCCTATACCAAATTTTGAACATAAATGTACAGTTTTTATACCTATTGTAGGCAGATCTGCTCGTAAATCCTGATTTTCTTTCAATAATTTTACTAAAGTAGGTTTTACACCTTTTTTTATATATTTTTTTACTCTTTTGATTAAAGAATCTGTTCCCTCAATAGCCTCAATTCCCAAAATATTACCCTCTTGAATTATTAAAGATTGACCAACATCTAAGTTCGACAAGGTCTTTAAAATTAACTGTCCCCTTTTTATATCCTTATTTGTAATATTACAGGGTTTATAATTTGAAAGCACACCCTTTCCAAGAAATAGTTCTGGTAATATATCTTTGATACTTAAGACTTTAAAATTAAATTTTTCTAGCTCTAAAATAACTGAAGTCAGTAATTTATTATCACCTCCATCTAATAATACCTTTGCAAACTTAGGTAAAAATTTTAAAGTATTAAAGTCAGGTCTTATTTCTAAAATAGTTGGTCTAGTCAATGCTCCTGCTAAAACTATGTTATGAAATCCATATTTTTTAAGTTTTAATAATTCAGTGATAACGGAACCAAGTTTTACAATTTTAAAATTTTTTCTTTCTAATTTTTTATCCCATCCTGAATTGGAGATTATTAAAACAAAATAATTTTTATTTTTGAGAGAGTCAATTATATTTACTGGTAATTTTCCATTACCTGCAAGGATAATTAAATTATCCATTAATCTGGCATGCAAAATGAACGTGAAGAATNCTCATTCAAAAATCTAATTATCTTTTGAACTGTATTGTAGCTACTTTCGGTCTCAGGAAAATTAGCTAGTCTTTCTTTAAAATTATTATCTTTAGATTTGAAAATAATTTTATAAAAATTTCTTAGGATTTTTATCTCTTTCTTATCAATATTACTTCTTTTAAGCCCAACTAGATTCAAGCCATTTAATTTTGCTCTATTTCCCATAACAGAACCGAATGGTATTACATCAGCAATTACACCTGTCATACCCCCAATCATTGCTCCTTCACCAACTCTCACAAATTGGTGAATTGCGCTTAAACCGCCAATCACAGCGGAATTTTGAATTTCCACATGCCCTGCTAAAGTCGCATTATTAGCAAAAATAACATTGTTTCCAACGTTACAGTCATGAGCAATATGAGTTCCAACCATTAACAAACAATTGTTCCCAATCTTAGTTATTCCCCCACCTCCTTTGGTGCCTGGGTTAATTGTAACATGCTCTCTGATTATGTTGCTAGANCCTATAGAAATATAACTTTTTTCACCCTTATACTTCAAATCTTGAGGATTTGATCCTATTATTGAAAATGGATATATTTCTGTATCATTGTTTATTTCTGTATAACCATCGATGACGACATGACTATGAATTTTACAGTTCTCACCCAACTTGACATTTTCACCTATTATTGAAAATGGGCCTACAGTAACGTTACGACCAAGTTCTGCTTTCGGATGAATGACAGACAATTTATCAACCATGGTTAAATTTATTAATAAAAAGCAATAAAATCAAATAACAAAAAATTTCATTTTATTTCAAATTAGTTTATACTTTATCGGAGAATATTGCAGATAGTTCTGCTTGCGCTACTAAATTATTTTCTACATAAGACTTACAAGAAAATTTCCAAATATTTTTAATGCAGTTTTTTTTTTTTGACTACATGTCTTAGAACATCTCCCGGGACAACAGGTTTTCTGAATTTAGCTTTATTTACTGATAATAAAAAAACATTCACTTCGCTTGCAGTTTTTTTATGACTATACAAAACAAGAGAGCCAGCGGATTGGGCCATTGACTCTAGTATCAAAGCACCTGGCATTACAGGATTATCAGCAAAATGTCCTTGAAAAAAATTCTCGTTAATTGTTACATTTTTTATTCCAGTTGCACTTTCGAATGGAACAATATCAAGTATTTTATCAACAAGTAAAAAAGGATATCTGTGCGGAATTAAATTTTTTATATCTTCAATTTTTAGTTCAAATATATCTGTCATTTTCTGATTTTATTTTTTAAATACAAGCTAGCTTTATGCCAATCTCTTATAGGCTGTGCAGGAAAGCCACCAACACGTGCATTTGTAGGAATATCTTTAAAAACCCCGCTTTTCGCTGCTATTTTTGCGTTATCGCCAATAGTTATATGACCTGAAAACCCAGCTTGACCACCAATTACAACGTTATTTCCAATTATAGTACTCCCAGATATGCCTGTCATTGCTGCTATTATACAATTATTTCCAATTTCAACATTATGAGCAATATGGACTAAATTATCAATCATAGAATTTCTTTTTATAATTGTGTCGCCAGCAGAGCCTCTATCAATAGTAACATTGGCACCAATTTCAACATTCTCATCAATGAGAACTCTACCAATCTGTGGAATCTTCAAAAAAGTTGTCCCTTTTACAGCAAAACCAAAACCATCTGAACCAATTCGTGTTCCTGAATTAATTTTGACATTATTCGCAATTTTTGAAAAATAAATTGACACGTTATCAGCAATTTTGCAATCGTCTCCTATTTTCACTCCTGGTCCTATGACCGAATTTAAACCCACTGTAATATTTTTTCCTAAAGATGCATTCTTATGAATAAAGGCACTAAACGATACTTTGTTTGTTTCAGAAATTTTTGTTTTTTTCTCACTATCTTTAAAAGATAGATCGGGATACGCAGCATTTGGATAAAATTTATTTACTATTTGAGCAAAAGTGAAATAGGGTGTTTTTGATATTATAAAGTTTCTTTTTTTTTTTGTTGCAAACTTTTCTTCGATAATAATAACACCAGCATTAGTTTTATTAAATTCATTAATATACTTTTTATTACTTAAAAAAGTTAAATCTTTTTCACANGACAACTCTAAAGTTGAAATGTCATGTGCCAAAAAATTTTTATCGCCAATAAATTTACAATTAAATTGTTTTATAATTTCTTTAATAGAAAAAGGACCTTTATTTTCGTAAAAATCTGAATCCGCCAAGTTAAAAGCTCCTTTGTCAATTAAGTTCTAATTTAACTTTAGGNAGAATATTATTTAGTTCTTTACTCGCTTCATCCGTTAAATCAATATCTTTTCCAACTAATAAAACTTGACTCTTTGCCATCACAACACTGAGTTGTTTTTTCTTGGCAATTATTGACAAAACATCAACTAACGCATTTTGTATTTTATTTGTTGACTTTTCAAAAGCTAATTCAAATTTTTTTGCATCTTGATTTTTTTGTAATTTTAATTCATTTATTTTTTTACTAATAAGTTGAACCTTTTCTGAGTACGCTTCTTTTGATATAATATTTTTTTGTTTAAACAAATTATTTTCGTCATCCCTAATTTGGTCCTCAATTTTAGTAATTTTATTTCTGTGTTTTCTTCTAATATTTTCAAATTGCTCTACGATACCTTGATAAGCTTTAGAGTCATTTAAAATTTTTTGCATATCAACAACCCCTATTTTACCGACAAAAGCTTTACTTGTATCAGGCTTAGAATCTTGTGCTTGCACTTTTACATTAAAAGAAATCATAAAAAAGCTTGCTACCATAAAAATCAAAAATTTATTTACATTCATATTTTTCTCCTTTATTTAATATGTTGTACCAAAACTAAATCTGAAAATCTCAACTTTATCGTAATTTTCTTTCATAAATGGTTTAGACAAATAAACTTTTACTGGGCCAAAAGGAGATAGCCATGANACCCCCAACCCAGCTGAAGCTCTAATTTTATAATCATCCGCGATAGTAGAACCCATTTCAACATTTTTACTTAATAATCCAGCATCTGCAAACGCAATTGCATTTATACCAAGCTCTTCAGGCAAACCAACCGGAAAGTTTATTTCATTTCTAATCACAGCATATTGTTCTCCTCCTAGTGCATCTCCGGTTGCATTATCTCTAGGTCCTATACCAGAATTCTTAAATCCTCTAAGTTGATCACCATTTAAGAAAAATCTGTTATTAATTTTAACATCCTTTAGTGGCAATATATATCCAATTTCTAAAATATTTGCTGCCGTTACACCATCAATGAGTCTATAAAATTTTGATGCTTTTAGTTCAGTTTGAAGATGTTTAGTGTTCCCGCCTAAACCATAATAATCAAAATCTAATTTTATTCTATAACCATCAGTAGGATTTAATCTGTCATTCAGTGTGTCATATTGAAATCCCTGACCTATTACTGAAGTTACTGATTTACCCTCTTGTGCTTTTATATATCTTGAAGTAGTGCTATCTATATCATGAATTTTATCTCTTCTTAACTCATAACTTGAAAAATGTCTAAAATCATCCAATATTTCATAGCCAGACCTTAATTTAAAACCAAGAATATTATGCTTATATCCACTATAAGCCTTATTGTTTCTTCTAACATTAAAAATGTCAAAACCTGCAGCCAGATCCTTATCTAAAAAATACGGTTCGGTATAAGAAAGATCTATACTTGAACGTCTAGTTGANAGACCTAGATTTAAAGATAATTCTTTTGCCTCACCAAATAAATTATTTTCTTTTATTCCTATATTACCCAATGCTCCATCAAGTGATGAAAAACCTGCACCAACTGAAAATTCACCTGTAGATTGCTCTGTAATCTCAAAATCTATATCAGTTTTATTTGTATTAGGAACCTGATTATATGTAACATTTACCTTTTCGAAAAGTCCGAGTGTTCTTAGTAGTCTCTCACTTCTTTTAACTTTTGATAAATTGAAGGCGTCTCCCTCACTAACTGGAATTTCTCTTCTAATTACCTTATCTGACGTTTTAAGATTACCAAAAATATTTATTCTATTAACAAATATCTTTTGTCCCTCAAAAATTTCAAAACTTAAATCAATTTTATTATCTTTGAGTTTTCTTACTTTAGGCCTTATATCTACAAAAGCAAAACCAAGTTCAGAAGCTTTCTCGGTTATTCTTTCTATTGACCTATCTACTTCGGTTGAATCGAACCAGTCGTCAGTTTCAACAGATAAAAGTGAATAAAGATCATCCATTTTAAAATCCTTTACCCCTGTAATTATATCAACTTTACTTAATTTATATCTTTCACCCTCTGAGATTTTAAAATTTATTACAAAATTTTTTGTTGAGCTTATTAATTGAGAGGTAGATGATAGTATTTTGAAATCAATGTAACCATTTTCAAAGTAGTATTTTTTTAGAAGGTCTTTGTCATAATTTAGTCTGTCTTGATCAAATTTATCACCTGAACCCCAAAACTTATACCATCTAGTTTCTTCAGAATATATTACATCCTTTAGAGTACTGTCTGAGAAAATCTTATTTCCAATAAAATTAATTTTTTTTATTTTTGCTTCTAAACCCTCCGCAATTTCAAAAACAAGGTTTATTCTATTTTGATCTAATCTTATGATTTTAGGTTCAATGTATGTGGAGAAAAAACCCATTCTTTTATAAATATTTTGAATTTTTAAAACATCTGACTTAACCTGTTCTGGAGAATAGACATTTCTGGGTTTAAGTGTAACCTCATCACTTAAAGTTATATCTTTAATCTCTGAATTACCTTCAAAAGCTATTTCATTAATAATTGGGTTTTCCTTAATTACAATATTAATAACATTATTGTCCTTAAAAATTTTTACATCATTAAAATATCCCGTAGAGTAAAGATTTTTTACAATTTTACTCAAAGCCTTTTGATCAATAACATCAAATGTATCAATTTTTGAGTCTCTTATTATTACTGCGTTATCAATTCTATTGTTTCCAGATATAATAAAAGTTAATTGTTTTTTTTTTTCAGGGTTTTCGTTGGGTATTTTTAATTTTTCTCTTTTTTGAATCTCATTATTAAACTTTTTGTTCCCAGAAAAATAATATTCTGATTTATATGTCGAAGAAGGCGTTCCTGGGTATTTATCAATATTTTGAGATGAGGCCGTATTACAAAAAAAATAAATAATTAAAAATAAAATCAATTCTTTATATTTTAAAAATAACATTTCAATATGTTTTATTTTAAAAATCTTGACACATCATTAAAAGTCGCAAATATCATCAACGAAATCAACAAGAAAAAACCTACAGTATGAATAACTTCCAGAGATTTTTGATTTATTGGTTTTCCTTTTATTAATTCAACAAAATTTAAAAGTAAGTGTCCTCCGTCTAATAAGGGAATAGGAAATAAATTGATAAGACCTAAATTTAAAGAAATTAATACCATAAACCAGAGCGTACTTTGAATGCCTTTTTCCCAAAAGTCAGCCGATAATTCAGCTATTCTTATTGGTCCCCCTAAATCTTCTGTGCCTCTGGTTCCTGAAAAAATTTCGTAGATACCTTTTAAAGTACTTGTTGTGAAATCTGCAATTTGTTTCGATGAAAAAAAGACAGATTCAAAGAATGAAATGGGAATCAACTCTTGTTGTTCTCCTTTTATTCCTAAAATTCCATTTTGGACAATCACCTCAAAATTTAAGATTTTATTATCTCTACTAATTGTCAGAAAAACAGAATCACTATCTCTATTATTTAAATGAAATTTAATATCTGAAAACTTTTGGATAGAATTACCATCAATATCTAAAATAATATCATCTTTCTTTAAACCAGCAACTTCTGCAGAACTATTTTCAACAAGCTCTGAGATTATTGGTTTAATAGAGGGTGCGCCATAAAAACAATTTATAAAGATCAAAAGTAAAAGAGAAAAAATATAGTTTGCTGCAGGACCCGCAAATAAAATTGCTGAACGTTGCCCAATTGTTTTATGGTGAAAAGATATTTCTTTATTAATCTTAGTTTCGTCCTTGGCTTTGCTACTAGCCTCATCTTGATCACCATGCATCTTTACATATCCACCTAAAGGAATTAAAGAAAATTTCCATCTAGTTCCATCTTTATCGGTATATCCAAAGATTTCTTTTCCAAAGCCTATTGAAAAAACTTCAACTTTAACCTTGTTATATCTCGCAATGCTGTAGTGACCTAGTTCGTGCACAAAAACAAGTATTGTAAGTATAACTAAAAAAGGTAAAACATTATCAATGATAGTAAAAATAAAATCCAAATTCATCTCCATTGTTTTAGGTTAACTTTGATAAAAAATCTAAAGCAATTTGTCTAGCTTTAATATCTTCAGATATAATTTCATCAACGCTTTCTAATTCACAGATATTAGCCTTATTGAGTGTTAAATCAACTATTTTTGTAATTGATAAAAAAGGAATGCTTTTTTTTAAAAACGCCTCAACTGCTATTTCATTTGCTGCATTCAATATTGTTGGTGCATTTTTTCCTACTTTAAGTGCATTTATAGCAAGATTTAATGCAGGGAAAGTATCATGATCAGGTTTAGAAAAAGATAAATCTGAAATATCTGCAAGGTTTAACTTCTTAATCGGAGCAGAAATTCTTTCTGGATAACCCATTGCGTAAGCAATAGGCGTTCTCATATCTGGAGTACCTAATTGGGCTAGAACAGAGCCGTCAGAATATTGAACACAAGAATGAACTATTGATTGAGGATGAATTAAAACATCTATTTGGTTAATTTTCATATCAAATAAATAATAAGCCTCTATAAATTCTAACCCTTTATTCATTAAAGTAGCTGAATCAACCGAAATTTTTCTTCCCATATTCCAATTTGGATGTGAAATTGCCTCCTCAGGTTTTATACATTTTAACTCATGTCTTTTTAGTCCAATAAATGGACCACCTGATGCAGTTAAAATTATCTTTTCAATCTCGTTTTTATTTGAATTTTCAAAAACTTGAAATATAGCATTATGTTCAGAATCAATTGGAAGTAACTTTACATTATTAACACGCACAATTGACTTTAGAATTTCACCTGAACAAACTAAACTTTCTTTATTTGCAAGTCCTATATTAATCCCTAGCTCAGCTGCTTTGATAACAGGCAATAAACCAGCCGAGCCAACTATAGATGCAATTATCAAATCAGGCCTAAAATCAAGAATATCAATTAAACATTGGTCACCACCTAAAATGATTAAATCTAAATCATTATTTTCTTTTTTAAATTTTTGGTACGCGCTTTCATTTTTTATTGCGACGACTTTTGGTTTATATTTCTTAACTTGTTCTAAAAGTTTTTCATAATTTTTATTTACAGTCAAACCAACTAATTCAAACTTATCATTATGTTTCTCGTAAATATCTAGTGTAGAGTTACCAACTGAACCTGTTGATCCATAGATAGTAATTTTTTTTTTCATAAATTATTATACATCAAAAAAAAAAATAAATTCAAAATTTATCAGGTTTAGAAGAAAAATANCATTCAAAATAAGCAAAAAGCCATCTATTCTATCTAGCAGACCACCATGACCAGGGATTAAATTACTGCTTTCTTTTAATTTATATCTTCTTTTGAAATATGATTCTAGAAAATCTCCTACTTGCGAACACAATGATAAAAGAAAAATTAGTATAATAAAATTAAAAATTAAATTACTATCCTGAGGAAAAAAAAAGAGGGAACTACAAATTGCTAATAAAAAACCACCTAAAACACCTGAAACTGTCTTATTTGGACTAATCTTCTTAAGTATTTTTGGACCTCCTAAAGCGTTTCCAGAAAAATAAGCACCTATATCTGTAGATATTACAACTACTAATATTAGTAATAAAAGATCACCAAAATATGGTAAAAAAGTGAGCGAAACTAGAGTGTAAAACGGCAACATTAAATACAAGAAAATTAAAAAAAAAAAATTTACAATATAGATTTTAATTTTGTACAGAAAGTATATTAAACAACCAATCAGAAATNCTAAAAAAAAAAAATTACCTTTTTCACTAAAAAATAAGATTAGTTGAGTAAAAAAAATTACAAGGTAACTGAAACCGCAGATTTTTTTTCTTGTTAAAAGATTATTATTTTCAATTAAATTTGAACTTAGATTTATAGAAGATTCACTGAATTTTTTAATTCTTAGAAATTCCCACATAGTTATAAATGAGAAAATATGTATAATGATTAGGTTAAAAAAAAACAAACTATGATAACAAACTAATAATAAAAAAAACAGAGGAATAGATGATAAAAACCTAGTATAAGTCATTGATTTTATTACTTTATGTCTCTTCCAAATCTTCTTTTTCTTTTAATGTAACTTTCAATAGCTAAATTATAACTATTTGTGTTAAAATCTGGCCAAAAAGTTTTTGTAAAATAAAGCTCTGAATAGGCTATTTGCCATAAAAGGAAGTTTGATAACCTCATTTCACCAGAAGTTCTAATGACAAAATCTGGATCAGGAAATTTTTTAGTCATTAAGTATTGAGAAAATCTTTTTTCTGTTATTTTAACCTCTGATAAATCTTTCTTACAGTTATTTATGGCTTTTATAATTTCATTTCTTGAACCATAGCCCAATGCTAAAATAAAATATGTATTACTGAATTTTTGTGTCATCTCTGTCAATTCATTTAATTTTTTTTTTATTGCATTATTAAACTTTGACAAGTCCCCTATAAAAGAAAAATTTATTTTATTTTTTACAAAGTTTTCAATTTCAGACTCTAGATAGAAAAGTAATAATTCTTTTAAATCATTAATTTCTCTGGGGGATCTTTTCCAGTTTTCAGTTGAAAAACCATAAAAGGTTAAATATTTGATATTTAGTTTAATAGATTTTCTTAAGATTTTTTTTATTGTAATAATACCTTGTCTGTGCCCTTCGATAATTGGTAATTTTTTATTTTTAGCCCATCTTCTATTTCCATCCATAATAAAAGCGACGTGTTTTGGAATGTTTTTTTTACGTTCTGTTTTTAGCATCAAATTTGTATAATATCTTTTTCCTTCTCAATGAATAAATTTTCAATTTCTAAAATAANCTTATCGGTTAAACCCTGAATGTCATCTGAAAACTTGAACTGCTCATCTTTTGAAATTTCCTTATCTTTTTCCATGTTTTTAATCATATCCATTGCATCTCTCCTCAAGTTTCTAATAACTACCTTTGATTCTTCAGCATATTTAGCCGCTACTTTAATTATCTCTTTNCTTCTCTCTTGGGTCAGCTCGGGAATTGGTAATCTTATCAAAGTACCTTCCGTTATTGGATTCAATCCTAAGCTTGATGTTCTTATTGCATTTTCTACATTCGGGACAAGAGACGCATCCCAAACCTGAATACTAATCACTCTAGGTTCAGGAATACTTATATTAGAAACTTGAGTAATAGGAACACTAGAACCATAAGCATCTACGTTTAATGGTTCAATAAGACCAACAGATGCTCGCCCAGTTCTAAGTCCAGAGAATTCTTTTTTAAGAACATCTTTTGCTTTATTCATTTTTTCTGTTATTTCTGTTAAATCAAAGCTCATTTCAACTTATTTTTGTAAATTCCCCCAACCCTCTTGATACTTTAACCAATGAATTCTTTTCAAGCAAAGAAAAAACAATTATTGATATATTATTTTCTTTAGACAGTGAAATTGCTGAAGTATCCATAATTTTTAAATCTTTTTTTATAACATCACCAAAGCTAATTTCTTTGAATCTTTTCGCATTTTTATTTTTGAACGGATCAGAGTCATATATGCCATCAACTTTTGTTGCTTTAAAAATTACATCACACTTCATTTCGGATGCTCTTAATGCTGCTGCAGTGTCTGTTGTAAAAAAGGGATTTCCAGTTCCTGCTGCAAATATAACAATTCTATTTTTTTCAATATGCCTTATCGCTCTTCTTTTTATGTAAGGTTCGCAAATGGTATCCATCTTAATTGCAGATAAAACTCTTGTTGGTAAATTTAATTTTTCAAGTGAATTTTGAAGTAACAATGCATTAATAACTGTAGCCATCATTCCTGTATAATCAGCCGATGTTCGATCCATCCCTATAGTTTCAGCAGAAATACCTCTAAATATATTACCACCTCCAACTACAATCGAAATCTTTATTCCATCTTTAAATATTGAAGATATTTGCTCAGTTATCTGACTAATAGTTTTTAAATCAATTCCAAATTCTTTGTTCCCCATCAAAGCTTCACCAGATAGTTTTAATAATATATGCTTGTAAAGAGGTTTGTTCACTTACTATCAATTTTTAAAAGTTATCTTCTCCAACTCTGAAAAGAACAAAGCTTAATATTTCTAATTTACAATTAAACTTATTTTCACAATCTGATAAAAACGCTTTAACCTTTTGCTTATTGTCAATCACAAAGTACTGATCGAGCAGACAAACTTCTTCAAAAAATTTGTTCATTTTTCCTTCAATAATTTTTTGTTTTATATCGTCAGGTTTATTTGAATTCTTTAGTTGCTCCCTAAAAATTTCCATTTCCCTATTTTTAATCTCTTCGTCAAGTGCTTCATGAGTAATAGATTTTGGATCCATAGCGGCTATATGCATACATATATTTTTTGAGATATTATCTAATTCAGCAAATTTTTTATCACACTTAAACTCTAGAATAACTCCTATTTTTCCTGAATTATCATCAACTGAATTATGTAAGTATTTTTGAAAAGAACCTTCCAAACTACTTCTTACGTTAACTCTTTTTAAAACTATATTTTCACCAATTTTTGAGATCATACTTGTAAGCTCATCTTTAACATTTTTACTTTCGTCAAATTTTTTTTCTAGAAGATTTTCCAGGCTAGAGACTTTATTTTCCAAAGCAATAAGACTAATTTTACTGCAAAATGTTTTGAAGTCATCATTTCTAGAGACAAAATCAGTTTCTGAGTTAATCTCAGTTATTGAAGCATAATTTCCACTAATAGAGATTGTAATTAAACCCTCCGAAGCATCTCTTGAAGATTTTTTTTGAGCAGTGTTTACTCCTTTCTTTCTCAACCAATCAATTGACTTTTCAACATCACCATCCATTTCTTCGAGAGCTTTTTTACAATCTAGCATCCCTGCACCAGTGATCGTCCTCAAATTCTTAATTTTTTCAGATGTAATCATTATTTACTCCAATAATTTGTTAGAAAACTCTATCTTGTTTTAGAAATTTCATTTTATTTAGACGAAGAAACTGACTCAAAACTCTTTCTAGCCTCATTTATCGTACTTGAAACCATGGTACAGTAATATTCTATAGAGCGCATTGCATCGTCATTTCCAGGGATGGGATATTCAATTCCTTCAGGATTAGAGTTGGAGTCTACAACTGCTACGATTGGGATTCCAATTTTGTTAGCTTCTTGCACAGCTAAAAACTCTTTATTAGTATCAATCACAAATAATAAATCNGGTTTTCCGTTCATATTTTTTATCCCTCCCAGAGCTCTGTTTAACTTATTTGCAGTCTTTTCAAATTGGAGAGATTCTTTTTTAGTGTATGTATTTCCTTTTTCCTCAATCAAAGCTTCAAGATTTTTTAATCTTTTTATGGAATTTTGAATTGTATCCCAGTTGGTTAGCATTCCGCCAAGCCACCGATTATTAATATAGTATTGTTCGCAATCAATTGCAGCTTTTGTTATAATTTCTGACGCTTGACGCTTTGTGCCCACAAAAAGAATATTTTTATTTTGTGCAGCAAAAGTGCTAATTATTTTTAGGGCATNAATAAACTTGCCAACCGTTTGTTGAAGATCAATGATATGAATGCCATTTCTTTCTCCAAAAATAAAAGGGGACATTTTAGGGTTCCATCTTTTTGTTTTATGACCAAAATGAATTCCTGCATCTAGCAAATTTTTTATTGTTACTTTATTTACATCCATTATTGTTAACAGCCTATATCTTAATCATTAAATACAGAATNAAGCTACATTTTTAATCTCAANAATTCAAGAATAAAAATTTAATTTATTCTTTTAACGTTTGTAATACCTTTTATTTGTTTTAAATTATCTAAAAATTTAGAATCTAATGAAAATTTTTTTTCTGACTTAATGTTTAGTGCATAATTTTTATAATTTACCGTTATCTTAAGTGAGTTTGTACCTAATTTAATATCTTTAAAAATTGTTTCTAATGTATCTAAATTTAAATTCTGAGCATCAAGGTTTATTGATATCAAAGAATTAAATAATTTATTTTGTGGATCTATTTGTTCTAAATTCGAGAGTACATATCTAGTTGAATCTCCTTTTGTAATAGCATCAATTTTTATTTTACAAAGCTCACCAAAATTCGGAAGATATCTTANATTATCCAGAACGTCACTAAAACATATTAATTCAATTTCGATTGTATTATCTGAAACAGTAAAAAAAGCATATTTAGTTCCATTCTTAGACTTTTTTGTTGTTATACTTGAAACTATGACAAGATATTCATGATCGCTTGATGCATNTTTTCTAGAAAATAAATCAATTAGTTTTTTAAAATTATCTTTTAAGAAATTCTTCTCGAAATATTCAACTGGGTGTTTTGAAATAAAAAATCCAATTGATTCATATTCTTTTTTTAATTTAATCAGGATATCCCAAGATTTTTTTTTATTAGATATTAATTCTTTATCGTCAAAAGATGATTCTAGATTAAATAAATTTTCCTGTAATTTATTACAATTTTTATGAAAAAATGAATTATATTTTAATATTTTTTCTAAGTTTTCATTTAGAAATAATTGATTTTTTTCAATTGACTCCAAAGCACCTGAAAAAATCAAACTCTCAAATTGTCGTTTGTTTAAAACTGAACCATCAATTCTTCTGATTAAATCTGGAAGATTTAAGTATTTACCCTTTTTTTCTCTATCTTCGACTAAAACTTTTATCGAGGATTCTCCAATATTTTTTATTGCTCCTAAAGCGTAAAATATTCCAACTGGAACTTTATCAGAATATTTAACTTTGAACGATTCAAATGAAGAGTTAATATCTGGTTTTACAATCTCAAAACCTAAATCTTTAACTTCTTTTACAAAAATTGACAGTTTATCCACATTATTAATATCATACTCCATGGAGGCACATAAAAACTCCATAGGAAAATTTGCTTTTAGGTAAGCAGTTTGAAAAGATATTAGTGCATAAGCTGCTGCATGACTTTTGTTAAAACCATAACCAGCAAATTTTTCAACTTCGTCAAATAATTTTTTTGCTTTTACTTCTGAAAGATTATTAATTTTACATCCTTCAATAAAATTAGATTTTTGGTCATCCATTTCTTTTTTAATTTTTTTTCCCATTGCTCTTCTTAAAAGATCAGCTTTAGCTAGACTAAAACCCGCAACTTTTTGAGCAATTTGCATAACTTGTTCTTGGTAAACCATAATACCATAAGTCTCATCTAGAATATTTTTAAGATCTTTATGAACATAATTAATTTTTTCTTTTGAATTTTTTCTTTTTACGTAAAGTGGAATATTATCCATAGGTCCTGGCCTATATAATGAAACTATTGCAATTAAATCCTCAAATCTATCAGGTTTAATTTTTACTATCGTCTCTCTCATCCCTTTACCATCAAATTGGAAAACTCCTATTGTTTTTCCACTCCTTATTAATTTGAAGGTTTTTTCATCATTTAAATCAACATTCTCTAAATCTATGATTACACCTCTCTCATTAAGTAACTTTATTGTTTTATTAATCACGGTAAGTGTTTTAAGACCTAGAAAATCAAATTTAATTAAACCGACTTTCTCGACATATTTCATAGAAAATTGAGTAACGGGAAATTCTGATCTTGGATCTCTATACAAAGGGAGTATATCTATCAATGGTTTTTCTGAAATTACCACCCCAGCCGCATGTGTAGAAGCATGCCTCAATAATCCTTCAAGATTTTTTGATATATTAAACAATTTTTCTATTCTTTTTTCTCCTTCAATAATTTTTTTAATTTTTGAATCATTATTAATTGCGTCATCTATACTTATTGGTTTTGCAGGATTAAAAGGAATCATTTTACAGAGTTTGTCAACTTGATCATAAGGTATCTGAAGAACTCTCCCCACGTCTCTCAATGCTGCTCTAGCTTGAAATGAACCAAAAGTGATAATTTGCGCAACATTATTTTTGTTATATCGAGTTTGAACATACTTTATTACTTCATCTCTTTTTTCCATGCAAAAATCTATATCAAAATCAGGCATAGAGACTCTTTCTGGATTAAGAAACCTCTCAAATATTAAGCCAAATTTAATGGGATCTAAATCTGTGATAGTTAGTNCCCAAGCCACTAAAGAACCTGCACCTGACCCTCTACCGGGACCAACTGGTATCTTATTTTTTTTTGCCCATTGAATAAAATCTGCCACAATAATAAAGTACCCAGAATAACCCATTTTCATAATTATGTTTAATTCAAATTCTAATCTATTATAGTAGTTTTGAGATTCATTCTCTGAAAGATTTAACGATTTTAATCTTTCGGTCAACCCTGCTTTAGCTGATTTTTTTAAAAAATCATTTTCATCTAAGTTTAAGGTTGTTTTTGGAAGCTTTGGTTTTGTTTCCTCTAAAAAAAATGAGCACTTTTGTGCTAAAAGCAAAGTATTATTCAAAGCATCAGGTAGATCTAAAAATAGATCATTCATTTCATGAGGAGATTTTAAATAACTTTCATCACTAATTTTTTTTCTATTTTCTGAATCCACATACGTTTGTTGTGATATACATAATAATACGTCATGAGATTCGTAATAATCTTTGTTTAAAAAATAATTTTCATTTGTAGCAACTAATGGAACTTTTTTTTCGATAGAATAATCAATTAAAAAATCGTTATACTCATCGATATCATTTTTTTTAGTTCTTTGAATTTCAAAAAAAAAATTATTGTTAAATATCGATGAAATATATCTTTCAATTTCAATTAATCTATCTTTTCCATATTGATTATAATTAGATCGAAGAAGCCCATCAATTCCTCCAGATAAGCATATAATACCCTCTCTATGATCAATAAGATTTTGAAAAGAGACCCAGGGTTTGTTATTATGCTCATTTTCTAAATAAGACAATGAAATTAATTTTGATAAGTTTTGATAACCTTTCAAATTTGACGCTATTAACAGCAAACTTCCAGGGAAAAAATTATTTTCCACTATATGCACATCACAGCAAATGATTGGCTGAATGCCATTTTTGGAACATTCTGAACTAAATTCCATACTTCCAAATAAATTTCCCTTATCACTTATTCCGATGGCAGGAACTTTATTTTGAATGCAATGACTAACTAGCTCATTAATTTTCAGAGCACCCTGTGATAATGAATACTGTGTGTAATTTCTTAAATGTATAAAATTATGTGTATTCAATTAACCGCCCTTTTTCTAACTTATAACAAGAATCAAATTTTTTTATTAAGTTCAGATTATGCGTTGCTGTAATTGTCAATGTATTCTGTGAGTTAGCTAATTTGAGGATCTCATTAAATACTTTAATAGAATTATTTTCATCCAAACTACCTGTAGGTTCATCAGCTAATAATATATATGGTTTTTTAATTAATGCTCTTAAGACTGATACTCTCTGCTTCTCACCTCCTGAAAGTATTGAAATCTTTGACTTGAACTTTTCTTGCAAATTAAGTTTCTCTAACATCTCTTGCGCCTTTAATACTGCAGCATTATAACCTGTTCCATTTAATATTAACGGAAGAGCAATATTTTCTTGACAATTAAAATCATGCAATAATTGATTGTTTTGAAAAATAAAACCAATGTTCTTTCTTCTAAATGCAGTTCTTTGATCTTGGTCCAAAATATCACAATTAATATTATCTATTTTTAATGTTCCTCTAGTTGGAGCATCTATTAATCCAATGATATTTAAGAGTGTACTTTTACCAGAGCCCGAGGGACCAATCAAACCAATATTTTTTTTTTCATCAACTCTCAAACAAATATTATTAAGAACTTGTAAGGTATCTTTTCCTTGTTCAAAATTTTTAACAATATTTTCAATACTTAAAAGCAATTTATTCCCACCTAATTAAATTAATAGGTTCTATTAGAGATGCTTTATATGCAGGATAAATTGTTGCAACCAAAGAACAAATTATGGAAAACATACATATTAAAAATATCTCGGAATAATTAATGATTACTGGCAAATTTGAGAAAAAATAAATTTCTTTAGCAAACAACTCAGCATTTGTAAAAATCTCTATAAAGTCTTTAATATTATTTATATTATAACAAAAAGTAATTCCTAATAGCAGGCCTAACAAAGTTCCAACTAAGCCTATAAAAAAACCGTTAAGTATAAAAATTTTTAGTAGTTGAGATTTACTTGCTCCCATTGTTCTCAAAACCCCAATATCTTTTGTTTTATTTTTGACAAGCATTATCATGGAAGAAACTAAGTTAAACGCTGCTACAATAATTATTAAAACCAATATTAAAAACATCACATTTCTTTCGATTTCAATTGCATTAAAAAGAGAAGGATTCAAAGATCTCCAATCAATTAACTTATAGTAATCTGGAATTGTATTTTTAATTTTCAAAAAGACTTCTTCGTACTTATCAAAATCGTCTAAAAAAATCTCGATGTTATCAACTTTATCATTCATATCTAAAAAACTTTGGATAAGTTTTAAAGGAAATAAAATCAAAGAAACATCATATTCATACATCCCTGTTTCAAAAAAATCAATAACTCTAAATGTTGCTGAATTTGTTATCTTTCCAAAGGGTGTTGTAATTCCATTTGCTGATATTATTTTAATTTTCTGTCCTTTTTTAATGCCCAACTTTTCTTGCAACCTTTTTCCTATTATGACACCTTTACCATTTTTGAATAGTCTTAAGGATTCAGAGGAAGATAGATTTGAAAACAAATTTCTTTCGGTGAAATTTTCAAAATCAAGTCCTTTTAAAAAAACACCACGAGAGTTATTATTTGCAGAAAGAAGACCTTGACTAACAATTGTAGGCTCAACTTTAATCTGGGTAGTTTGATCTAGAATATCTTTTTTAAGAATTTCATAATCATTGATTTTTAGGTTTCTCATATTTTGAATTTTCATATGTCCGTTTACACCCAAAACTTTAGAAGTAAGTTCCTCTCTAAATCCATTCATAACAGACATAACGATTATTAATGTCGCAACACCCAGAGAAATACCAAGAAAAGAAAAGAAAGTAATTAATGAAAAAAAACCTTCTTTCTTATTAGAAATTAAATATCTTTTAGATATGAAAAATTCGAAAAAACTAATCATCTTTTATAATACTTAATATCTTTTTTAAAATTTGTCCTGCTGAACATTCAACTTCTAAGTGTGTTTTTCTATTTTTTATCTGTACCATTTTGTTCTCAGTATATTTATTCCCAACTATTATTTGGTAAGGAATGCCGAATAGATCAGATTTATTAAATTTAATCCCTACTCTCTCATTTGTGTCGTCATATAAAACTTCTATGTTGTATTTTTTAAGTTCTTTATAAAGTCCCTCACAAAAACTTAAGCAACCTTCATTCTCTATTTTTAAATTTATTAACATTAAGTCAAAAGGTGAAATTTCCTTGGGCCATATGATTCCTTTTTTATCATAATTTTTCTCAATAATTGCAGCTGGAAGTCTTGAAATCCCAATGCCGTATGAACCCATATATGGATTTACACTTCCTTCAGGAGTATCTATTTTAAAATTGAAAGGTTTTGAATATTTTTCACCAAATAAAAAAATATGGCCTAGCTCAATACTATTAGCAACATGATACGTTTTTGGTTTTTTTTCGTCCTTATTAAAATATTCGTCCGTCGAAGAATAATTCTTCTTATAAAAATCAAAATAATCAAACACAGATTTTTCATTTGGTAAATCTGTATAAATAATTCTAGATTCTCCAGATTCACAGATCATATGAAATTCATGAGAAATTTCTCCCCCAATTTCACCACTTAATGCTTTAACAGGAATTATATCTATTCCTAATTTTTTAAAAATTTGAATATACATTTTAAAATACATCTTGTAGGTGTCATAAGAATCATTTTTATTTTTATCAAAACTATATGCATCTTTCATTATAAATTCTCTAGCTCTCATTACTCCATGCCTTGGCCTTATCTCGTCTCTGAATTTTGTTTGAATATGAAATAAATTTACAGGTAGTTGTTTATAGCTATTGATGTAATCATTACCAATCACTGTAACCATTTCTTCATTAGTTGGTCCGTAAAGTAATTTTTTTTTATTTCTATCCGTTATTTTTAACATTTCTAATCCATAACTATCAAATCTATTGCTTTTTATCCAAATTTCTGAAGGTTGGATAGTTGGCATTAACATTTGATTAATATCATTTCGAATATGTTCTTCTTCAATTATGTTTTGAATTTTTTTTAAAACCCTAAAACCAAAGGGTAGCCAGGAATAAATACCAGAAACTTCCAAATGTATCATACCGCTTCTTAGCATTAATATATGAGAATTCAGTTTTACATCTGATGGAATTTCTTTTTTTGCAGGGATAAAAAATTTTGACAATTTCATAAAAAAACATTTTTAATAATAATTATAATAATAAGAACTAATAATGAGAAAATACTATTTAAAAAAAACTTTTTTTTTAATTCAGGTTTATCTGGGGCACCTGGATCATTTCCTTTTTCAATGATTTTTTGCTTTTTTATATTTAAAGGTAAAAAAAGAAATAGAGAAATCCACCAAATTACAAAATAAAGAACTATAGCACTAAATATTGACAAATTTATTCCTGTTCAATTTCAATTAAGGTTCCATAAAAATCTTTGGGATGCAAGAAAAGCACTAACTTATTATGAGCACCGAGCTTTGGCTCTCCGTCTCCAAGAATCTTTAAATTATTGCTTACTAACTTTTCTCTCATTTTAATTATATCTTTAACCTCTAAACAAATATGATGTATACCACCAAATGAATTTTTATCTAAAAAATTCTTGATTGGAGAATTATCTCCATAAGGTTGCATTAGTTCTATCTTCGTATTACTTAATTCAACAAATACAACACTCACACCGTGTTCCTTGTAATTGAAAACTTTAGAAACTTTTGCTCCCAGAATATCTTTATATAATTGTGATGCTTTTTCAAGGTCAGGGACTGCAATTGCGACATGATTAAATTTTGTAATCATTTTTGTTGCAACCTTATTATTTTTAAGTCTACCATGGGTTTAATCCCATAGTCTTTTTTTATATAATTTCTTATTTTTTTAATCAAAAGATCTACAAACATTTCATCATTTGGAGATTTTAAAAGTTGCTCAGATACAAATAATTCAATAAAATTTTTAATTTTTTCAAACTCATTAACATCTTTATCATCAAAAATAGTTAAACATGATATTATCGGTCTAACAACTAGCATGTCATCTAAATTTAAAATCAATACTATCAAAATTTCACCTTCATTATTTATTATTCTTGAATTATCAAAAAGTCTTCGTTCAATAGGAAGTATTCTATTTCCTAAAAGAACATTTCTACTAGTAAAAACTTTATCAACAATCTTATTATTCTCATCATTATCTAACAAAACACAGTCTCCATTTTCAATAAGTATTGGATTCTTGATACCAGAGTTTTTAGCAAAATCAAAATGCTCTGAAAGGTGTTGAAATTCACCATGTACAGGGATAAGAATATCTGGTTTAACCCAATCATACATTTTTGCCAATTCTTGCTTGGAGGGATGTCCTGAAACATGGACCATATCTGACTTATCGTCAATGTACTTACAATTAATCTTTCTTAAAATATTTTTTATGTTATTAATTTGTTGTTCATTACCTGGAATTTCTCTTGAGGAAAATATTACTAAATCATTATTATTAATAAAAAAGTTTTTGTTGTCTCCATTTATCAACTTGTGCAGAGCAGCTCTTTTTTCTCCCTGACTTCCAGTACATATTAAAACTACATTTTCGTCTGATATGTGTTTTCCATCTTTTTCATTAATAAATGGTTTTTGTTTTGTTAAATAATTATTTTCTAAGGCGGACTCATAAATTCTCTTTAAAGATCTTCCTAGTAAAATACAACTTCTATTGTTATTTCTAGCAACTTGTGCAATTGTATCTAACCTTGCAATATTTGAAGCAAAACACGAAATAATAATCTTTCCTTGTTTTTTTTCTGAAAATATTTTTTCCAGTGTATTTCTTACATCGTTTTCGGAACCAGATGGAATTTTTTCAAAAACATTTGTAGAATCACAAATCATTGCATGAATTTTTTCTTTAGAAATTTTTTGAATTTTCTTTACATTAATTGGATTACCAACTAATGGAGTAGGATCAATCTTCCAATCACCAGTATGAAAAATATTTCCTTTCTTTGTTCTTATTACTATAGCATTAGGCTCTGGAATAGAATGAGTCATTGCAACTATTTCAATGTTAAATTCACCAATATTTATGTTTTTTTCATATTCTAGAATATTTATTTTTTTATTGTGAATATTATTATTTAGAAACTTTTTTTCTAAAACAGAAGCCGTAAAAGAAGTCGTATAGATTGGGCAATCATCAAGATATTTGTATAAATAGGGCATTGCTCCTATATGATCTTCATGAGCATGAGTAAGAATAATAGCCTTTATTTTTTTTTTTTATTGAGATCAAAAAATCTATATTAGGCATTAAGATTTCTGCAGATGGCACCCTTTCATCTTTAAAAGTAATACCTAAATCAACAACCAACCACTGATCTTTAAAGTGATATAAATTACAATTCATTCCAATTTCACCAGAACCACCTAAAGGAAGGAATATTAGATTTTTATTTTCAAAATTTAGATCTTTAAAATTATTTTCCACTTTTTTTTAACTCTCCAAATAAAAAATTTAAACCTCTCATTGATAAATGTTCATCAAGTAAAAAAATATTTTTTATATATGGTGTAAAAACACTACAGTTACCACCAGTCAAAATTAAATTAGATTTAATATTTTTTTCCTTATTAATCAGTTTTATAAATCCATTAATCATAGACACATACCCCCAAAAAAACCCTGATTGTATAGCTGATTTAGTTGTATTACCAATTATATTTTTTGTTTCTTCAAATTTAACTAAAGGTAGTTTTGATGTAAATTGATGCAAGCTTTTTAATGATAAATCAATTCCAGGAGATATTATTCCACCTTCATATACTCCTTCGCTATTAACATAATCTACCGTTGTTGCGGTGCCAAAATCAATAATCATTATTGGACATTTTACCAAACTTTTGGAGTAAATTACATTTACAATTCTATCTGCACCTATTGACCTTTTATCCTTAATGTTTGTTTTAAAATCTAAAGAATTAAGGTGTTCATTAATAAAAATTGGACTAATTTTGAATTCTTTTAAAAAGAAATGCTTGAATAAATTGTTTAACTCGGGAACAACACTACTGATCATAATGGCTTCCAAGTTTTTTATTTTAAATAAAAGTTTAAAAAAAATCATCAAATCGTCTCTTGATAATATTAAATCTTTTTTAAATCTTTTTATTTTTTTTATTTTGAAATCTTTAAATAATGAAAACATTATATTTGTGTTCCCTATATCGATAGTTAAAAGCATAGAACCTTCATATTATGTCTCCATAGGAAACTTTAATAATGTTATTATTTTTAGTTTTTAAAACCAACAATGCAGAATCATCTATTTCTTTTAAAACGCCAATAAAATGTTTTCCACCCATTTTAATTAAAACTTCATTTCCAATATCTTTGCAACTTTTCATCCATTTTTTTTTGAAAGAAGTGAAATTTTTTTCATTCCATAAAACTATATTATCTTTTATTTTTTTTGATAAACAATGAAAAATTTTTACAGTATCTATTTTATTTGTAAAATCCAAAATTTTCGCTGTTTTATAATTTTCAAGAGTTGGGTTAGAGACAAAATTTATTCCAATACCGACAACTAAATGTGTAATTACACCTTTACTAATATTAGTCTCAATTAAAACACCACCTATTTTTTTATCATCAATAAGTATATCATTTGGCCATTTTAGATAAAAATTTATATTCGGGTAATATCTTTTTAAGCATTCTAAAATAGATATACTTATTATAATATTTAATTGTCCTAACATAGATATTTTGAAAGACTTATTTATCAAATATGAGCATGTGAAATCACCTTCTTTACTGATCCATTTATTTAATTTTCTACCTTTACCAATAATTTGTTTTTTTGTGTGTAAACTTATGAAGTCAATATCCTTATTTACTTGAAAAATTTTTTTTATTTCGCGATTAGTATTCTCTACACATGAAAAGAAGAAATTTTCGCATTTTTCAAACATTTTAATTTACAGAAAAAAGGGAAAATGTAATTGAGGCAGATAGATCTAAAAAAAATTTTGGATACATAAGAATTGTTACATTTAAAAAAGCTAGCGCTGTAAGTAAAATTTTAGTTTCTGATCCTATTCCAGTGTCAATTTCTTCTAAAGATTTATCAAAAAACATTAATTTTACTATTCTTAGATAATAAAATGCAGCTATTACTGAGGATAAAACACCTGTAATTGCTAAAAAGTATAAATTATTATCAATTGCAACATTTAATACAATCAATTTACCTAAAAAGCCTGATAAGGGCGGTATACCTGCCATAGAAAACATAAAAATTGCCATACAACAAGCCATAAACTGGTTATTAGAAAAGTAACCAGATAAATCTTTTATCATAGAAACATTTATTCCGTCTCTTTTAAGATTTAAAATTATTACAAAAACACCAATATTCATTAATAAGTACAATATTAAATAAATACAAATTGCAATTATTCCATCCTCAGTGCCAGCAACTAAACCAATAAGTATAAATCCAACATGATTTATTGTGCTATATGCCATTAATCTTTTAATATCAGTTTGGTTGATCGCTCCCAAAGAACCTATAATCATTGAGGTTATTGATAAGATTAATATGATTTTACCCCAGTCAACTGATATTTCACCAAAAGGAAAAACTAAAAATCTTATAATGACCGCAAATACTGCTATTTTTGGGACAACAGATAAAAAAGATGTAATGATAGTCGGGGCTCCCTCATAAACATCAGGAGTCCACATATGAAAAGGAGCTGCGGATACTTTTAAAGATAAAGATACTAGGATAAATACTACACCAATAATTAGTAATAAAGGAATTTCACTTAACTGACTGATTAAGTCAGCAATTTCAGAAAAGTTTGTAGTTCCAAAACTTCCATAAATTAGGCTGCAACCAAATAAAAAAATACAAGTTGATAAACTTCCAATTACAAAGTACTTAACGCCTGCTTCTGAAGAAAATAAATTTTTTCTATCAAAAGAAACTAAAATATAAAGTGCAAGACTTTGTAATTCAATAGAAAGAAACAATGATAGAAGATCATTTGCTGAAACCATTAACATCATACCAATTAATGAGATCACTATTAGAATCGGAAACTCAATTTTATTGAGTGTTTGATTTTTTTCATTAATGAGAAAAATATAAATAATTATGCCTGAACCAATTAGTAATAAAGATTTCATGAATGAACCGAATGAATCTACAACGAAAAAATTATTAAATATTTCTTCAAAGTGAAAGATATCTCTAAAGACTAAAAATTGAGCAATTATGATTGACATTAATGACAAGTAACCAATGATTTTATAATCATTTTTCTTTAAAAAAGGTCCAACAAGCATACTTAAAAGAACAACTGTGAACAAAAATATTTCTGGAATAAAGATCAAGTAAGCTCCCTAAAAAATAGTTATTGGATATAATAAAATTATTCTCTCAATTGAAGCAGTTGAGAAATCCAGTAAATAATTTGGTTTTATCCCAATTAGAACAATTAATAAAACTAGAATGGAAAATGCTATAATTTCATTTAAATTTAATTCATTTTTAATTTGTAAAACGTTTTTGTTTACCTCACCTAAAAAAACTTTTCTGTAGAGTAACAACATATAAGCAGCGCTTAATATGATACCTAAAGCAGCAATGCTTGCAACTAATGTATTTTGACTAAAAACAGCAACAAGCGTTAAAAATTCACTCACGAATGCACTTGTTCCAGGAAAACCGATTGAACCCAGACAAAAAATTAGAAAAAAAATAGATAACTTTGGCATTATATTTCCTAATCCACTAAAATATTTAATCTCTTTAGTCTTATACCTATTATAAATAGAACCTATAGAGAAAAATAATGCTGCAGAAATTAACCCATGAGAAATCATTTGAATAATAGCTCCATGTAATCCTTGAAGATTGGTAGAAAAAATTGCTAATGTAACAAAACCCATATGCGCTACTGAAGAATAAGCAATCATTTTTTTCATGTCATCTTGAACTAAAGCCACTAAAGAGGTGTAAATTATTGCAACAAGCGATAATACAAAAACAAATGGAGTAAAAAAAATTGAGGCATCAGGTAACATTGATAAGTTAAATCTAATAAAGCCATATCCGCCTAATTTCAATAGTATACCAGCCAAAATTACTGAGCCTTCGGTCGGTGCTTCTACATGTGCATCAGGTAACCATGTATGAAAAGGCCACATTGGAATTTTGACAGCGAATGACGAGAAAAATGCTAGCCAAAGCCATATTTGAATATAAAATGGCAAACTTAAATTTAAAATACTTGGAATGTCAGTAGTTCCAAATTCTTGGTATAAAAATATTATAGCTATTAACATAAGAACTGAGCCTAAGAGTGTATAAAGAAAAAATTTATAAGCTGAATAAACTCTTCTATTTCCACCCCATATACCTATTATTAAGTACATAGGAATTAAGATGCTCTCAAAAAAAATATAAAATGAAAAAAGATCAATTGAGCTAAATGCACCAATCAAAAAACTTTCTATTAATAAGAAACAAGATAAATAAGACTTTATTTTTTCTGTCTTTGTATTCCAAAAATAAAATATACAAATAGGAATCAGGAATGTAGACAACATTACAAAAGGTAAGGAGATACCATCTATACCAAGTGAAAATTTTATATTTTCATTATTTAACCACGAAAAAGAATTAACAAACTGGAAATGAGGAACATCTTTGTCAAAATTAAATGGAAGATAAATTGACAAAAGAAAATTAATTATTGAAGTCCACAATGCCGATTTTTTCGCTTGCTTATAGGTATTATCATCCTCAACAGACACTAAAACAAATATAAGCCCTATCAAAGGTATTAAGATTAAAATTGGCAATATGGGAATATTAAGCATATTAAAATATATAAAAATATATACTTATAAAGACAGTTAGACCAATAATTATCGACATCGCATAATGATACAAATAACCGGTATGAAAAATTGAGATTAGCATACCAAACTTTTTAATGAGTTTAGATATCCCGTTTGGTCCAACGTTATCTATAAGTTCAATATCAATAGATTTCCAAAAACCATTACCAATATATCTTAAAGGTTTTACAAATAGAAAATCGTAGAATTCGTCAAAATACCATTTGTTTTTCAAAAAAATATAAACAAGAGAAAATCTTTTTTTTAAAAAATAAGTAATATTTGGAAAAAATCTGTAAAACAAAATACAAATAAATAAACCTAAAAGTGCCATAAAAAAAGGAATTTTTTTAATTATAAAAGGCATTTCAAAGATTAAAGTTGGCAAATTAGTTGTTGATATATTATAAAGAGAATCTTTCCAAAATAAAATTGAATTAATACCAAAAAAATACTTATTTAATAATATTCCTGAAAAAATAGCAAAAATTGATAGTATAATTAAGGGTATGAGCATCACGTTTGGAGACTCATGAACGTGAGCAAGAACTTTCTCATCAGAATTATTTTTACCATGAAAAACATAAATTAATAATCTAAAAGAATAAAATGAGGTTAAAAAAACCACAAAAACAGATGTAAAAAAAGCAAATTCTCTAAAAATAGATTTATCAAAATATAAAATTTCAATTATTAAATCCTTAGAAAAGTAACCACTAAAAAATGGGAAACCAGTAATAGATAGCGTGCCTATTAACATCAGAAGATAAGTTACAGGAATTTTTTTATACAATCCGCCCATTTTTTTTATATTCTGCTCATCTGACATTGCATGCATAACAGAGCCTGCACCCAAAAATAATAAGGCTTTGAAAAATGCGTGCGTCACAAGGTGAAACATTGCAGCTCCGTAAGCTGACGCACCAATTGCTACAAACATGTAACCAAGTTGACTACATGTAGAATAAGCAATTATTCTTTTTATATCATCTTGAGTTATAGCGACTGTTGCAGCAAAAAAAGAAGTTAGAGCTCCTACAATCATTATCATATTTTGCGCAAGTTGTGACTCCTCTATAATAGGTGACATCAACACTAAAAGAAAAACACCCGCTGTTACCATAGTCGCAGCATGAATTAATGCAGAAACAGGAGTAGGACCTTCCATAGCGTCTGGCAACCAAGTATGTAGGCCAAGTTGTGCCGATTTACCCATACAACCAATAAATAATAAAACAGAAATTAATGTTAATGCATGAAAATTGATATCAAAAAGTTCAAAATAAGTATTTTTTTGTGATTGAACCAGAATAAATATTTCGTTGAAATTTAACGTGCCAAATAAAATAAAAATTACTAAAATTCCAATTAAGAAACTAAAATCTCCAACTCTATTAACTATAAATGCTTTAATAGCAGCTTTATTTGCTACATCCTTAAAATTCCAGAAACCAATTAACAAATAAGAAGTAAGCCCAACTCCTTCCCAACCTAAAAATAGCTGAATCAAATTAGAAGAAGTAACTAAAATGAGCATGAAAAATGTAAAAAGACCAAGATAGCCAATAAAAATAATTTTTTTTTGATCATTGCTCATATAGCCTATTGAATAAAAATGTACTAGGCAGGAAATAAAATTTACAAGCAAGACCATAAGACTTGAAAGCCTATTAAAACTTAGTGACCAATCTATATAGAGACTTCCAGAACTTAGCCACTCAGCCAACTGAATGTTTATTTGCGGATTTTCATCACTTACAGCAAAAAAACAAAAAATTGAAATAATGGTTGATAATAAAATCAGACAGCTTGCAAAATACTCAATATTTTGATCTTTTATTTTCCCATTCGCTATAATACAAAAAAAATAACTTAAAAGAGGAAGAAAGACAGCAAAAGAAAACATTATATTAGCCTTTCATTTTATTTAAGCTATCAACTGAAATAGAACCACTCTTTCTGAAATAAATAGTCAAAATTGCAAGTCCTACAGCAGCTTCAGCTGCTGCAACAACTAAAATAAACAATGAAAAAATTTGTCCTGATAAATCATTTAAGTGATAAGAGAAGCCTATGAAATTTATATTTACAGCCAATAACATAAGCTCTATTGACATTAGAATTGTAATTATATTTTTTCTGTTTATGAACAGACCAATCAATCCTATAGAAAAAACACAAGAGGATAGAGCTAGATAATAAAATATGTTCATTTTAATTTATTTTTGAATTACTCTTTATATCATGAAGTTTTATTAAATCTCTTTTTTTTACATTTTCTTGATAATCGATATTTTGACTTAAAGAATTATCTGCCTTTCTAAAAGCTAATACTATAGCCCCAATCATAGCAACGAGCAAAACGATTGACGAAATTTGAAAAATTATAAAATAGTCAGTATACAAAAATAGACCAAGCATTTTTGTATTTGAAAAGCCTGAATCATATAATGTAGTCATATTAATTTTAGCAGTGTTTAATGGTACTATATCGATTTCTGAAAATACAAAAATTAACTCTGCTAAAAAAATTAAAATTAACATAATACCAAAAGGAAGATATTTCAGAAATCCCTCTTTAATTTTTACAATATTTATGTTCAGCATCATCACCACAAATAAAAAAAGAACCGCAACGGCTCCCACGTACACAATCAATAATGTCATAGCAAGAAATTCTGCATTAGAAATTAAAAATATTATAGCAGCATTAAAAAAGCATAAAATTAAATATAGTACAGAGTACACTGGATTTTTAGAAACTATAACCATTAAGCTTGAAAAGATTAAAATTGCGGAGAAAATTGAAAAAATGGAAAACATAAACTATAAATATTTTGACTCTTTTTCTAAATTTTTAGAAATTTCTAATTCCCACCTATCACCATTATCTAGCAACTTTTGTTTATTATAAATTAACTCTTCCCTAGTCTCTGTTGCAAATTCAAAATTAGGTCCCTCTACAATTGCATCAACAGGGCAGGATTCTTGACAAAATCCACAATAAATACATTTAGTCATATCAATATCGTATCTTGTTGTCTTTCTAGAACCGTCATCTCTTGGTTCAGCTTCAATAATTATAGCTTGTGCCGGACAAACTGCTTCACACAATTTGCAAGCTATGCATCTTTCTTCGCCAGATTCATATCTTCTTAACACATGTTCCCCTCTGAATCTTGAGCTTAGAGCACCTTTTTCAAAAGGATAATTAATTGTAACTTTTTTTTTAAAAAAATATTTTAAAGTCAAAATGAGACCATCAAAGATTTCGATAAGTAAAGTTTTTTTAAAAAAATTGATAAATAATTTAAGCTTGTTCATAATTATAATTTCTCAAAATAATATAGGTAACCTGAAGTAATTACAATCCACACTAATGTTATCGGTAAAAAAACTTTCCAACCTAAGCGCATTAGTTGATCATATCTGTATCTAGGTAAAGTTGCCCTTATCCACAAAAACGCAAAGAGTAGTGCACATACCTTGATAAAAAACCAAAAGAAACCTGGTATAATTGTTAAAAAGTTAATGTCAAATGGAGCATGCCAACCACCCAAAAATAGAATTGTTGTCATAGAACTCATAAGTATCATGTTACCATATTCTCCTAAAAAAAATAAGCCAAAGGTCAAAGCTGAATATTCAACGTTGTATCCTGCGACTAATTCTGCTTCTGCTTCTGGCAAGTCAAATGGGGCTCTATTAGTTTCAGCTAATGTAGAAATAAAAAAAATTAAAAATATCGGGAAATGGGGAATGATATACCATAAGTTTTCCTGAGCCATAACAATGTCAGTCAGATTTAATGAACCTACAGACAAAAGTATACTGATTATTATTAATCCTATGGAGACTTCATACGAAATCATCTGTGCAGCAGATCTAAGTGCACCCAAAAAGGCATACCTAGAGTTGCTTGACCAACCTGCCATAATAATTCCATAAACACCTAGTGAAGAAACAGCTAATACATATAAGATTCCTACATTTATATTTGAAAGAACCATACCATAATCCACAGGTATAACTGCCCAAGCGATAAGTGCTAATGTGAATGTTAATATGGGAGAAAATAAAAAAATTAGCTTATTTGAATTTGTAGGTATTATTGTCTCTTTTGTAAGTAACTTGATACCATCAGCAATTGGTTGTAACAATCCAAATGGACCAACAACATTAGGTCCTTTTCTTAATTGAATGGCTCCAATAACTTTTCTTTCAAAAAAAGTTAAGTAAGCAATAAAAAATAAGAGTGGAATAATAATTAATATTATTTTAAAGACTATTATTAAAAAATCTATTATCATCTTAGTTGTTTATTCCTGGAACAATCTGCCATAACAACAGATAATCTACTAACTGAATCTGTCATGTAATAATTTTTAATAGTAGGAACAAAATTATCGTCAACAAGATTTTCATGAAATTTCTTGGATTTAGTGAAGTTAGAGGTTTTAATAAAATCAATTTTTTCAAAATGGGGAAAACTACTAAAAAGTAGTTTTCTAAGTTCAATAAAGTTTGAAAATTTCATATCCATGTTTAATTTTTTAGATACTTCTAAAAAAAATCTCCATGCAAAATTAACCTTTGGTAGTGGAGTACTTAATTGAGCAGAAATCTGTGGTCTACCTTCAGTATTTATATATATACCTTCCTGCTCAGTAAAACACGGACATGGAATTATTATGTTAGCTTTTTGAGCAGTTCGGTCTCCGTGGTGACCATGATAAATAACAAACGTTTTTTCTGATATTTTAGAGAAATCAAAATCATCAGCCCCAAAAACATATAATAAGTCAATATCCTTTTTTAAAAAATCATTTTCAAAATTAGTATTAGAAGTATTTGTTTTTGACACAAAACCAATATCCAAAGCACCAGTTCTTCCAGAAAAATTTTGTAGAACGTTAAAACCATTCCACTCTGTATCATTACAGTATTTTTCGTAAATTTTCTTTGTGATATTAAAAATATCTTTTGAATCTTCTCTACACATTGCTGATTGACCTATTATGAATAAAGGCTTTTTAGAAGACTTAAGTTTTTTAAAAAATAAATGTTTTTCATTGAGCAAATCAGTAAGTAATTTAGGATTTTCTCCAAGCTGTAATAGGTTTAAATTATCATCAAACTTTTCACCAAGATTTGCTATAACAAAATTTTTGTCACTATTCTTATATTTCTTCCTTAATCTTGCATTAATTATTGGAGCTTCTTTTTTCAAATCACACCCTATTAAAAAACATAAATCACAATCATCAACTCCTACGATTTTCGAATTGAATAAATATGAAGTTCTATCTCCAGGTATAAAAAATGAATTATCTTGTCTACATTCAAAATTGTTGCATTCAATTTTCTCTAAAAATAGCTTAAATGCAAAAATGTTCTCACAATCAAGAGTATTTCCAATTAATCCGGCAATTTTCTTTTTATCCGTTTTATTAACTTTTTCTGCAACTATGTCTGCAATCTCATTGTTAGATATTTTAACTAATTTATTATTTTTTCTTACATATCCACTTTGCAATCTTTGACTTAACAATCCATCATATGCAAATCTTGCTTTATCTGATATCCATTCTTCGTTAATCTCATCATTAACCCTTGGAAGCACCCTCATTATTTTGTTAGCCTTAGTATCAAATCTAACATTACTTCCAACCGCATCCATTAGGTCAATACTATCAGTTTTTTTTAATTCCCATGGTCTTGCAATAAAAGCGTAGGGTTTAGAAGTAAGTGCTCCCACTGGACAAAGGTCAATAATATTACCCGATAACTCTGTATCTATAGTTTTTTCTAAGAATGATGAGATCTCAGATTCCTCACCTCTCCCTAGTAATCCAAGTTGCTCAGTTCCTGCAACCTCTTCGATAAATCTAACACACCTGGTACAATGAATGCATCTGGTCATATGAGTTTTAATCAAAGGACCTAAATTTTTATTCTTTACAGCTCTTTTTGATTCGTCAAATCTGCTAAAACCCTTACCGAAAGCCATAGCTTGATCCTGAAGATCACATTCACCTCCTTGATCACAAATTGGACAATCAAGCGGATGGTTTATTAAGAGAAATTCCATTACACCTTTTCTTGCCTTTTTAACTAATTCACTTTTAGTTTTTATAACCATTCCTTCCGCAACTGGCATTGCACAAGAGGCAACTGGCTTAGGTGAGTTTTCCATCTCAACAAGACACATTCTGCAATTTCCAGCAATGGATAACCTCTCATGATAACAGAACCTTGGAATTTCAACGCCAATAGATTCACATGCTTGTAGTACTGTTAGCCCACTATCGACATCGGTTTCAATATTATCAATTTTTATTTTTGGCATTAAGCTACAAACTTTGTTTTATGGTTAATTCTTTCGAGGATATCATTTTTAAAATGCCTCAATAAACCTTGAATTGGCCATGCTGCAGCATCTCCTAAGGCACAAATAGTATGCCCTTCAATTTGATGAGTAACTTCCTCAAGAAGTTCTAAATCGTAAGGAGAAAAATTATTAGATGCTATTTTATTCATCATTCTCATCAACCACCCAGTTCCTTCCCTACAAGGTGTGCATTGTCCACAAGATTCATGCTTATAAAAGGCTGAAAGTCGAGCTATCGACTTCACTATGTCTGTTTGTTTATTCATTACAATTATGCCCGCAGTACCCAAGCCAGATCCTACATTTTTTAAAGAGTCAAAGTCCATAGTTATATTGTCGCAAATATCTTTTGGAATTAAAGGCACAGAGGAACCCCCTGGTATAATCGCGAGCAAATTATCCCAACCACCAACTACATCTCCGGCATAATGTTGTATTAAGTACTTTAGAGGAACACCCATTTCCTCCTCTACATTACATGGTTTATTTACATGCCCAGAAATACAAAATATTTTTGTACCTGTATTATTTTCTTTTCCTAGGGAAGAAAACCATTTATGCCCTCTTCTTAAAATAGTTGGTATTACTGAAATCGTTTCAACATTATTTACTGTAGTCGGCATGCCAAACAAACCAACATTAGCAGGAAATGGAGGCTTTAATCTTGGTTGTCCTTTTTTACCTTCAATACTTTCAATTAATGCAGTCTCTTCACCACAAATATAGGCACCAGCACCTAAGTGCAAATAAATATCAAAATCCCAACCAGAACCACAGGCATTTTTTCCAATTAAATTGTTTTCATAAGCGTCATTAATCGCTTTATTAAGTATTTCTATTTCATCTAAAAACTCACCTCTTATATATATGTAACACACTTTAGCTCCAATTGCGTAACCTGAGATTAAACATCCCTCTATTAACTTATGAGGTTCGTTTCTAATTATATCTCTATCTTTGCAGGTTCCGGGCTCTCCCTCATCAGCATTTATAACCAGATAATGCTCTCTATTTAAATCTTTTGGCATAAAGCTAAACTTCATTCCAGTTGAAAATCCTGCACCTCCTCTACCTCTTAAACCAGATAATTTAATACTGTTTATGATTTCATCTCTTCCCGCATTGAGTAAACCAATAGTATTATTCCAATCACCTCTTTTTTTGGCAGATGATATATCAGGACTAAATTTTCTATACAAATTTGTAAAAATTAAATCTTTTTTGCTAATCATAATTTTTTCTCCACTGGTTCAGAACCTTTTCTAAAAATTTGAGAACCTTTTTTAATTTTTTTACCAGTTATTATATTGTTTAACAATTCTTCAGTACTTTTTTCATCTAAATCTTCATAATAATGCTTTCCAATTCTTACCAATGGGGCGTTTACACAGGCACCAAGACATTCTACTTCACCTAAAGAAACTAATTTATCTTCAGAAATGTCACCAACATTTAAATTTAGGTTTTTTTTACAAGTTTCAAGAATTTTTTGTGAACCTCTTAACATACACGGTGTTGTTGAGCAAACTTCAATATGGTACTTACCTACAGGAGATAAATTATACATAGAATAAAAAGTCGCGAGCTCAAGAACTCTGATTTCTGACACTTTTAAAAACTGTGCTATATATTCTATGGCTTTCTTTGGTAACCAACCATTGAATTGTTCTTGAGCCAGAGTAAGTAAAGGCATAATAGAACTTTCTTTGTAAGCTGCAGGATACCTTTTGATTATCTTCTCAGCTTGAATCAAGTTTTCTTTAGTGAATACAAATGAAGAGGGTTGCAAATTTTCTTCAGCGAATTTTTTAAAAGAGGAGCTCATCTATCTATTTCTCCAAAAACAATGTCAAGACTCCCTATGATTGCTACCAAGTCAGCTAGCAAATGACCTTTTGATAAAAACTCTGTAGCTTGAAGCAAAGGAAAACCGGGTGCTCGAATTTTACAACGATATGGTCTGTTTGTTCCGTCTGAAACAATATAAACTCCAAATTCTCCCTTAGGAGCCTCTACACATGTATAAGTTTCGCCCTTTGGAACATGGTACCCCTCAGTAAATAATTTGAAATGATTGATCAAAGATTCCATTGATAGTTTCATATCATCCCTTTTTGGTGGTGTAATCTTTGGATCTAGACTCATACATTCGCCTGGCGAAATCTTATCAATACATTGTTCAATTATTGAAACTGATTGTCTCATTTCTTCAACTCTAACTAAAAAACGTTCAAAACAATCACCATTTGTTCCTGTTGGTATTTTAAAGTTAATTTCATTGTATGTATCATAGGGCTGAGACTTTCTTAAATCCCAGGGCAAACCTGTGGCTCTTAAACACGGTCCAGTAAAACCTCTGTCAAGAGCATCTTTTGTATTAATTTTTCCGATGTCAACACTCCTTTGCCTAAAAATTCTATTTTTTTCCAATATTCTCTCGAGATCATCGATCTTTCTGGGAAAAGAATTACAAAATCTTTTTATATCATCTAGCAAATTCTCAGGTATATCTCTGTGAACACCCCCTGGCCTAAAGTAAGCTGCGTGCAATCGAGAGCCAGAAGCTCTCTCATAAAATTCCATAAGTACTTCTCTCTCCTCAAACAACCAAAGAAAAGGAGTCATTGCACCAACATCTAACGCAAAAGTAGTAAGATTAAGAATATGATTTAAAATTCTTGTAATTTCTGAAAAAATTACTCTTAAGTGTTGACCTCTAATAGGAACATCAATCTTTAAAAGCTTCTCGACAGCAAGTGCAAAGGCATGTTCTTGACACATAGGTGAGACATAATCTAATCTATCAAAATAAGGTATTGCTTGAAGATACGTTTTATTTTCAATTAGTTTTTCAGTACCTCTATGAAGCAACCCAATATGTGGGTCAGCTCTCTCTACAATCTCACCATCAAGTTCAAGTACTAATCTCAACACACCATGAGCTGCCGGATGTTGAGGACCAAAATTCATAGAGTAGTTCTCAATTTTTCTTTTATTTACCACTTTTTTCATCTCCAGGAAGTTCTTTCATTATTCCCTCCCAAGGGCTCAAATTATCAAATTGTCTGTATTCTTGATCTAATTTTACTTTCTCTTGAATAACTTTTTTTTTTTCTTCGTCGTACCTTACTTGAACAAAGCCAGTCATCGGAAAATCTTTTCTTAAAGGAAAACCCTCAAAATCATAATCAGTCAAAATTCTTCTCAAATCTGGGTGCTCTTCAAAACTAATACCAAAAAGATCCCAAATTTCTCTTTCATACCAATTTGCAGCAGGATAAACTTTAGAAATCGAGGTTACTGTTTCATTTTCTTTTATCATTAATTTCAATTTAATTCTTAGATTTTGTGGTATACTTAGAAACTGGTACACCATCTCAAATCTCTTATTCCTTTCTGGGTAATCAACTGCAGATATATCAATAAGGACGTCAAAATTGGTAGTAGGGTGATCCTTGAAGAAATGGATAATTTTTATAAAATCTTCTTTTTCTGACAAAACCGCTAATTCATTATTTAACATATTTACTTTGCATTTGAATTGTTGCATGGAATCTTTTATGAGTTCAAAAGAATCAAGTATATGCTGTTGATTTGTCTCTTGCATTATCTTGAAATTGTTAAGTTTCTTGTAATCTTTTTTTGAAGTTGAAGAATACCATATAAAAGTGCTTCAGCAGTTGGAGGACAGCCTGGAACATATATATCAACAGGTACAATTTTGTCACAACCTCTAACCACAGAATATGAGTAATGATAGTACCCCCCGCCATTAGCACAACTACCCATTGAGATTACCCATCTTGGTTCAGGCATTTGATCATAAACTTTTCTTAGAGCAGGAGCCATTTTGTTCGTAAGCGTTCCTGCTACAATCATAACATCGGACTGTCTTGGACTTGGTCTAAAAACTACTCCAAATCTGTCGAAGTCATATCTACTCGCTGCAGACTGCATCATTTCTACAGCACAGCACGCTAACCCGAAACTCATTGGCCACAAGGAGCCCGAACGAGCCCAGTTAATGAGATCATTATATTTTGTAACTATAAACCCTTTTTCATTTATGTGATTTGCAAATTTTTCAAAAGATTTATTTTCATTGCTTATGTCCAATCTAAAGCTCCTTTTATCCATTCATATATAAATCCAATAGTCAAAATGGTCAAAAACAACATCATAGACCAAAAACCGAAAAAACCAATCTCACCCAAAGCAACTGCCCAAGGAAAAAGAAACATGATTTCTAAATCAAATATTATAAAGAGTATCGCAACGAGATAAAATTTGACATCAAACTTACCTCTTGTATCAGAAAAAGGTTCGAATCCACATTCATATGTAGATAATTTTTCTTGATAATCATCTTTCTCTCCTACTACAAATGAAGCAAATATAGCACCAAAGGAAATTACTAGCGCTAGAATTAAAAAAATTAGTATAGGGATATATTCTTCTAATATTGTCATATGTCCTAATATAGTGTTAATTAATTTTTTTTACAGTTTTTTATTTACAAAACTAGTCACTCTATCAATACTTTCCTTAAAAAGTTCATAACCCTCACTTTTTTCTAGGGTTTTTTCACGAATCGATTTTACAGCATTAGATAAAAAATCACATCCCATTTGTTTTTGATCACCATTAAAATGATACCACATTCCTGCCTCACCGACCTTACAATAACTTTTTTCATCTATATAAATATGATTTAAAATTATAATTTTTGCATTAAAACCAAGCGATCTCATCACATTTAAGGCAAGAGGTATATTTAGTAGCGGTACCTCATAGAGTTTTCCCGTGCTTGTAAAAATGATTGTCTCATTACTTCCAAGCAAGCCTTTTTTCGATTCTGGAGCAAAAACAAAAAGTTCTTCGTTGCTGTTTCCAAAAATTTCTCCTCCTAACAAAGAAAAAGCTAAAAGTTTAGATTCAGCAACATCTGCAATATTCAAAAGTTGATTTTCTCCAAAAAATAATACTCTTACATCCTCTGGTAACAATGATTCAATTACATTTTGTTGATAACCGTAGTCGTCGTATAGAGCTTTGATAGCATCATCAACAGACATTTTTGAGGGAGTTAGTTGAGTTCTGACAAATTCTTGAGCAATATTATTTTTTTTATTAACTGCACTTGCATATAACTTTAAAATTCTCTCAAAGGCCATCTCATATGAACCTATAATCTGATCTCCGTATAATGAAAAAAATTCGCATTTTTCGGGATGTTTTAGTGAAATCTTTGACGATCTGTTGATTAAAGAAGATAGTGTGTCACCACCCAGAGAAACAAACGTTTCTATTTTTAGTTTAACCATGTTAACTTCACTCAGTTGTTCATTATAAAATCTTATTGTATTTTGTTTCACATCTTGAGGAGACATTTCTGCAGAACCAATTTCGGAATCACCTTGAGGGTTTGGATCAAATTTTTTTAAAGGGAAATTAAGGAGTTTCAAAAGTTCTTGATCTGAGGATAAATTACAAGACTCATCTACTTCCACTTTTTTTTCTCCCGGTGTGCCAAAATCTATTTGATCGTCTTCCACTTGAGCTAGAACTAATTTACTAGAAAAGAAAAAAATAATTAACAGGGCTGAAATCTTCTTATTCATACTAATTTTATTCATGGATATTTAATTATACATCAGAAATAAAGTTTGTAATATATTTATTACTTAATTTAGACAAAATGGCGGGAGTGACGAGACTCGAACTCGCGGCCTCCTGCGTGACAGGCAGGCGTTCTAACCAACTGAACTACACCCCCATTGACAAAATGGTGGGCGGTGAGGGGATCGAACCCCCGACATCCACGGTGTAAACATGGCGCTCTCCCAGCTGAGCTAACCGCCCATTCAAACTCAATCAAAACAATTTTTATTTGAATACTTGTAATTTTATAATACAGATATGATTTTTTTCAAACAAAATATTTGAATAATTTAATTTACTTTACAATTGCTAAACTTTTACTTGTGATTAAAATTTATTCAAGAATTATGAAAAAAGAAATAGAATATTTAAATCAAAAGATTATAAATTGCAATAAATGTGACAGACTAGTAAAATTTAGGAATCAAATAGCAACAAAAAAAAGAAAACAGTATATTGAAGAAAAATATTGGGGAAAAGGGGTTCCTGGGTTTGGTTCATATAAAGCTAAATTATTAATTGTAGGTTTGGCTCCAGCTGCTCATGGTGCAAATAGGACTGGAAGAGTATTTACTGGAGACAAGTCTGCGGATTTTTTATTTAAATGTTTACACAGCGCAAAAATTTCTAATATTGAAAGATCGGACTATAAAAACGATAATTTAAAACTAAATGATACGTATATTACTCTTGCATTAAAATGCGTTCCACCTGAGGATAAACCAAAATCTGAAGAGTTAAAAAACTGCATTAGTTTTTTCAAACAAGAGCTTTTTTACCTAAAAAATTTGAAAGTCATTTTAGCATTAGGAAAGATTGCTTTTGATTCATGCATATCATTATTCAATTTGAAAAAAAAAAATTACATATTTAAACATTCTAACTTTTATAGTATTTCAAAAAAGATAACACTGGTCGCTTGCTATCATCCTAGTCCAAGAAATGTAAATACAAAAAAAATTGATTTTAAAGAAATGAAAAGGGTTTTAAATGAAATTAAAAGGTTCATGGATCACATTAAATAGTGATCCATGAACACAAATATGTTTTAGTTTACCGATTCTTTCAAAGCCTTACCAGCACGAAACTTTGGTACGTTTGCAGCGGGTATTTGAATTGCAGCTCCAGTTTGTGGGTTTCTTCCAGTAGTTGCTTTTCTTTTTGTAACAAGAAAAGTCCCAAACCCAACTAGTCTTACATCACCACCAGATTTTAATTCAGAAGTTATAGAATCAAACAGGGAATCAACAATTTTAGCCGTATCAGATTTTGATACGTCCGTATCATCAGAAATCTTTGTGATTAGTTCATTTTTATTCACGTTACCCCCTTTAGAATATAGATTTATTATTATATCATAGCCATCGATTCTATGGAGTCAACAAATATTAGTGTCTTAAACCTGTTTCCTTGTTAATAATAGGCTTTTCATTCATAGAAATATCGTTTTCATTCCATTTAATAGGACTTATTTTTGAAATCAAAGCTGTTTTTAATACATCAACAGCATTTTCAACAAAAACAATTTTTAATTTAGACAATAATTCTTCTTCAGATATTTCCGTTAAATCTTTTTTATTTTCTTTTGGTATGATAACTGTTTTAATACCACAGCGAATTGCGGCAAGAAGTTTTTCTTTTAAACCGCCAATTGGTAATACTCTTCCTCTAAGGGTTATTTCTCCTGTCATAGCAACGGTATTTACAATTGGTATACCAGTTAATGCTGAAACAATAGCCGTAAACATACCTATTCCTGCTGATGGTCCATCCTTAGGAGTGGCACCTTCGGGCACATGGATATGTATATCTTTTTTTTGAAAAATTAAAGGAGAAATTCCAAACTTAGCAGCGTTAGAATGAACAAAGCTCTGAGCAGCTTGAACTGATTCTTTCATAACGTCTCCTAATTTTCCAGTGTAGTTAGTTTTTCCTTTCCCGGGCATAACTACAGCCTCAATCTGAAGAATTTCACCCCCAACTTCTGTCCAAGCTAAACCAGTGCATATTCCAACCAAATTTTTTCTTTCTATCTCTCCAAAAGTAAACTTTTTTACACCGGAAAATTTTTCAAGATTTCTTTTCGATATTGAAATTGACCTTTTTTTATCCACCAAAATCGATTTAAGTGTCTTTCTAGACAACTTAGAGATCTCTCTTTCTAAGTTCCTAACACCAGCTTCTCTTGTGTGGTATCGAATCAAATCTTGAACTGCGCTATCTGCAATTTTGATTTCCCTGGTTTTAAGACCTGTTTCTTTAATTTGTTTTGGTACTAAATACTTTTTTGCTATCATAAGTTTTTCATTTTCAGTGTAACCAGGTAATCTAATAACCTCCATTCTGTCTAAAAGAGCTTGAGGGATATTCAAAGTATTGGCTGTGGTAACAAACATAATATTTGAAAGATCATAATCAACTTCTAAGTAATGGTCATTAAATGAAGTGTTTTGTTCTGGATCAAGAACTTCAAGTAATGCGGAAGCAGGATCACCTCTGTAATCAGAACCAACTTTATCAATTTCGTCCAAAAGAAAAAGAGGATTTGAAAATTTAGATTTTTTCATACTTTGTATAATTTTTCCTGGCATTGAACCGATGTAAGTTTTTCTATGACCCCTTATTTCAGACTCGTCTCTTACACCACCTAACGAAAATTTTAAAAATGGTCTTCCAGTAGCCTTTGCTATAGATTTTCCTAGAGAGGTTTTACCAACACCCGGAGGACCCACAAAACATAAAATCGGACCTTTAGGTTTAGTTACCCTTGATTGTACTGCTAAAAACTCAATTATTCTCTCTTTAATTTTACTTAAACCATAATGGTCGTCGTCAAGCACTTTCTTGGCTTTAACTAAGTCAGTATCTATTTTTTTATTCATGTTCCAAGGAACTGAAATCATCCAATCGAGATAGTTTCTGACAACTGCAGCTTCAGCTGACATATGACTCATGCTTTTTAATTTTTTAAGCTCAGATTGAACTTTTTCCTTTGCCTCTGTCGTAAATTTTATTTTTTTTATTTTCTGCTCAATTTCATAAATTTCATCTTTTGAATCTCCAGAATCACCCAACTCTTTCTGGATTGCTTTCATCTGTTCGTTTAGATAATATTCCTTTTGTGTTTTATCCATTTGACGTTTTACTCTATTTCTGATTTTCTTCTCTACTTGTAAAACCCCTATCTCATCATCCATAAATTTTATAACACTTTCTAATCTATCCTTAATAGAGAGTAATTCTAAAAGTTTTTGTTTCTCTGGAATCTTAAGATTTAAATGAGCGCAAATCGTATCTGCTAACTTAGATGGTTCATTAATTTGATTTATAGTGACTAAGATTTCCGGAGGTATCTTTCTATTGAGTTTTATATAATTTTCAAATTGGCTAACAGCAGTTCTAGTTAAAGCGTCAATTTCTTTTTTTTTTTCGTCTTTTTTTTCAAATAATGGGATGGTATGAGCCTGATAAAAATCATTGTTATCTTCAAATCTAGTAATTTCAGCTCGATCAATACCTTCAACTAGAACTTTTACTGTTCCATCTGGAAGCTTTAAAAGTTGAAGTATGTTTGCGATTGTTCCGACTTTATACATATCGTTCTCATTAGGCTCATCTACATTAGCGTCTTTTTGTGCAACAAGCATGATATCTTTCTGATCTTTGTCAGCGTTTTCTAATGCGGAAATAGATTTATTTCTACCAACGAATAAAGGAACTATCATGTTAGGAAAAACAACTATATCTCTTAAGGGTAAAACAGAAAAACTTGTTTCGGGGGAAAGTTCATTCATGTTCAAGCTTTTTTACTTAATGATTTATTTGCTTTTTCGTAAATATGTAAGGGTTTCGAATTTTTTTGAACAACTTCAGCATTAACCATAATTTCATTAACTCCTTCAATACCTGGTAATTCAAACATAGTGTCTAATAAAATATTTTCAAGAATTGATCTTAGACCTCGAGCACCAGTATTTCTCTGAAGTGCTTTATCTGCAACCATTCCTAGTGCCTCATCTGTAAAATCTAACTTTACATTTTCAAAACCAAAGAGAGCTTGATATTGTTTAATTAAAGCATTTTTTGGTTTAGTTAAAATCTCAATAAGAGCCTCTTTATTTAGATCATCAAGTGTGGCAACAACTGGCAACCTTCCAACGAACTCAGGAATTAAACCAAACTTTAAAAGATCTTCAGGCTCAATTTTTTTCAAAAGCTCGCCTGTTTGAAGATTGTTTTTATCTTTTACCTCGGCTTCAAAACCAATTGAAGAGTTATCACCTCTTTGCGAAATTATTTTATCTACCCCGGCAAATGCCCCACCACAAATAAATAATATATTTGTTGTGTCAACTTGCAAAAATTCTTGCTGAGGATGTTTTCTACCTCCTTGCGGAGGTACAGAGGCTACAGTTCCCTCCATTATTTTCAAAAGTGCTTGTTGAACACCTTCACCAGATACATCCCTTGTAATAGAAGGGTTGTCAGATTTTCTACTTATTTTATCTACTTCATCAATATAAACTATTCCTCTTTGAGCACGTTCAACATTATAATCTGAGGCCTGCAAGAGTTTTAGTATAATATTCTCAACGTCTTCACCAACATAGCCTGCCTCAGTAAGAGTAGTAGCATCAGCCATAGTAAATGGAACATCAATAATTTTAGCAAGTGTTTCAGCAAGAAGTGTTTTCCCAGAACCTGTTGGACCAACTAAAAGAATATTTGATTTAGATAATTCAACACCGTTATTTTTTTTTGGACTATCAATTCTCTTGTAATGATTGTGTACTGCAACGGAAAGTATTTTTTTTGCATCATTCTGGCCTATCACATAATCATTGAGTAATTTATATAATTCTCTTGGAGTTTCTAAGGTAGAACCTCTTTTTGTATTGCTTGACTTATTTTCTTCCTTAATGATATCCATACACAACTCTACGCATTCATCACAAATGAACACAGTTGGACCAGCAATGAGTTTTCTAACCTCATGTTGACTTTTGCCGCAAAAGGAGCAAAACAATGTATTTTTAGTATTTTTATTTTCTTCCATATGAATAACTTATATAATTATATTCTCAGTGTAAATATAATACTGCAACCTTTATTCCATTTTTTTTATTTTGTATCTTTTTTTTCTTGAATTGGTCTCTCAGTAACAACTTTATCTATTAAACCAATTTTTTTTGCTTCCTCAGCAGACATAAAATAATCTCTTTCCATAATTTTTTCTACAAATGATAGAGCTTGACCAGTGTGTTTTACATAAATGTTGTTTAGTCTTTTCCTTAAATTAAGAATCTCTTTAGCGTGTATTTCAATGTCTGTTGCCTGCCCTTGAACACCACCAGATGGTTGATGAGTCATAATTCTAGAATGAGGAAGACAGAATCTTTTACCTTTTTGACCTGCGGTTAATAACAATGAACCCATGCTAGCAGCTTGGCCTATACAAACAGTCGACACATTAGGCTTTATGTACTGCATAGTGTCATAAATTGCAAGGCCTGAAGATACTGAGCCTCCAGGTGAGTTTATGTAAAAAAAAATATCTTTATTCGGGTTTTCAGATTCTAAGAAAAGAAGTTGTGCGCTTACCAAACTGGATACCATATCGTTAACCTCACCAGTCAAAAAAATAATTCGTTCTTTTAATAATCTTGAGAAGATATCATAAGATCTCTCACCGCGATTAGTTTGTTCTACAACCATTGGAATTAAACTACTCATTTTTTATTTCCTTATTTTTATTTTTTACAAGTTCTTTTTCAGATTTTAACACATCAGAATTAAATAATTGGTCAAAAGTACACTTTTTTAGTTTCGTTGAACAGGAATTTAAAATAAAATTTATAACTTTTTCCTCAAAAGCAATACCTCTAAGATTGTTCATCATCTGTGGGTTTTTTTTATAAAAATCAACTACTTTTTTTTCTTCACCTGGATATTTTTGAGCCTCGTTAACAACTGATTTTGTTAAATCTTCATCAGAAACCTCTATTTTATTTTCAGAACCAATTTTGTTTAGTATTAAACCAAGTTTAACTCTTCTTTCGGCACTTTTTTTAATTTCAGTATCTTTCATTTTTTCTTTGCTATTTTCATTTTGAGCTTTTAAAAAATTAATTTCATCATCGATCATTCTTGAGGGCAATTCAAATTTAGATCTTTCTAATAGATAATCAGTAACTTCTCTCCTCGCTTTTAGCATAGAAAACTTGTTAAAGTCTGCTAGCATTCTCTCTTTAATTTTATCCTTTAAACTATTCAGATCCTTTTCTCCAACTTCTTGTGCAAGTTGATCATCAATTAAAATATTTTCTGCTTTTTCTTGAATATCTTTTATTTTAAGCTTGAATTGAGCTTCTTTATTAGCAATCTCGGCTAATCTATAATCTTCAGGAAAGGTAACAAAAATAATTTTTTCTTCATCTATATGAGTTCCAATCATTTGCTCTTCATAACCGGGTATGTACTTGTTTGACCCGAGAACAACTGATTCGTCCTTGCCACTACTACCTTTGAAAGGTTTTCCTTTTATAGATCCTTCATAATCAAATAAGATTAAATCAGTTAGTTTTGCTTTACGTTTTTGTTTCAAAGGTAAAAATCTCTCATGTTTTTTTGCAATTTCCTCTAACGATCTGTTTAAATCATCTTCTTTATATTCAAGTTCTGATTTTTCAATTGAAATTTTTTTTATTTCATAATTCTCTATTTCTGGCATAATTTGGAATGAAACTTTAAAAAGTAAATCACTTCCCTCTTCATATTTTTTTATTTCAATTTTTGGTTGAACAGCTGGTCTTAATTTTTTTTTTACAACGAAATCTTTTACAGAAGAATTTACTACTTCATCTAATACTTCTGGAATTACTGTTTTTGAGTATCTTTGTTTTATAACATTTAAAGGAACCTTTCCAGGCCTAAATCCGGGTAACTTTGCATCACCAGAGATTCCTCTACATTTGGCATCGACTTTCTCATCTATTAAATCAGCATTAATCAGAATTTCCCATTCAATGTCCAAGTTTTTTGTTTTTATTTCTTTCAGCTTCATAACAATCTATTTAAGGTGGTACGGGCGGAGGGACTTGAACCCACACGACCGAAGTCACTGGTACCTAAAACCAGCGCGTCTACCAATTCCGCCACGCCCGCATATTATCTAATATTTGGTAAAAATACAATATTTATTCATTAACAAGTTTATTCATCACATAAGGAATATCATAAATAAAATCCTCAGCAATAAGATTATTCGAATTTTGAGATAATTTTCCTTGAAACCAAACCCCTATAATTGATGAGATTATTAAATCTTTATTTCTACTTAGAATACCAGCTATCAAACCACACAAAATATCCCCGCTTCCAGCTGTTGCCAAATTTTCAAAAGCGTTATCATTAACCCAAACCTTGCCCTCTGGTGTAGCAATTACTGTATCATTTCCTTTGTAAATAACTATAGAATTTGATAATTTTGCTGCTTTAAGTGAAGCTTCAATTTTACTATTGTTTTCCATTTTAAAAAATTTTTTAAATTCCCCATCATGAGGTGTCAATATTGTTTTTTTTCTTTTTCTCAATAGTGCTAATATTTTTTTATTATCCTTTTCATGCATCGAAAAACCATCTGCATCTAAAATCATTTTTATTTTTTGATCTTTTAGTATTTGAATAATTTTTTCTTTTTCAAAATCTTTTCCTAAGCCAGGACCAATAACAACAGCTGAGTAATTTTGCAAATTTATTTCATTGTTATAATTAATTATAGTTCCTGGCTCGGCTCCTGAATAAAGAGGTATTTGATTAGATGAAATTTTTATCGTTGATAAACCTGCACCGATTTTTCTTGAAGCTAAAGCAACTAGTCTAGAAGCACCAGCCATTTTTCCGCCTAAAACCAAAACACTGCCTCTTTTATATTTATGATCATCAATTTTATTTTTTGGAAAATTTTTTAAAACAAATTTATCTGTTATTAATTGTATTTTTGGGTTAAGTTTTGGAGGAATTTTAAGCCCTAATTTAACAAGAGTTTTTTTCCCGCATTTTTGTTTGGCGGGAAGCAAAAAGTGACATGGTTTAAAATATCCCATAACGTAAGTCTCATCTGCGCAAACACAAGTCTCGTTATAAGTTCCGTTATCACAAAATACGCCGCTAGGCACATCAATTGATATCACATATTTTTTTGATTCATTAACAATTTTAAATATATATTTGTAAAAATTATTAACCTTTCTGTTTAAACCAATACCGAAGATAGAATCAATAATTATATCCGAGGATTGGATTAATTTGTTAACTTTTTTACTTATCTCCAATTGATTTGAGAGAGCTTTGCTAAAGGAAAAGATTTCTAATAAGTTTTCAGAAGAATCCTGGGCAATTTTGAATAATTGTCTCCCGTCCTCACCATTGTTGCCTGGTCCAGATAAAATAAAGACTTTTTTTTTTTTGATTTTTGAAGATAAATTGTTCCATAACTTTTGACTAGCAATTCTAATTAGATCTTTATTAGGAAATCTCTTTATAAATTTTTTTTCTGATTGTAGTATTTGCTTTTTTGTAAGTATACTTAAACATGACATATTATAAATTTATCAAAGTATTCATTTTTTTAACATGTTATAATATTTATTTCATAAATTTTTTGTTTGCTAATGAAATAAAAATTGAATCAGTTATTATTTTGGATGAAAATATTCCTAAAGAGTGTGGTATTAAGTTTATGATTGATGAAAAAAATGATATTGAAGTGGTCGTGAGTATAAAAAAAACAACCAACGACAGTGTCTACAATTTATATATTTTGAAGAAAAATAAAAATGCAATTATGGAAAAGCTAAATATTAAAACCGATAATCTTGACCTTCAAAAAGACATTATGAATAAAAAAGGGACTACTAGCTTTTTTCAAGAGCTTTTAATAAGCGGCGGTGATTTAATAATTGGTAGTAATAGTTATAAAATATCTGGACCAATTGATTCAAAAGTAAGATTAGAGTATCTTTTTTGCACTGGTGAAATGTATCATCCAAAATACGAAAAATGAAAAATTATAATTTAAATGAAATCAATAAAATTATGGCCTTGCCGATTGGAGAACTTTTATACAAAGCCCAGCATTTGCATAGAAAAAATTTTCAAAAGAGTAATATTCAATTAGCATCATTAATTTCAATAAAAACTGGTTCCTGTCCTGAAGACTGCAAATATTGTCCACAATCTGCTCATTATAATGTTGATTTAAAAAAAGAAAAACTAATCAGCCTTTTAGCACTGGAAAATGCAGCTATCAATGCAAAAAAAAATGGTGCGCAGAGATTTTGTATGGGTGCTGCCTGGAAAAAACTAAATGATGGCAACGATTTGCAAACCATAATTAAAATGATAAAAATTGTAAAAAAGATTAATCTTGAAGCTTGCGTAACACTTGGAAATATAACTGAAGATCAAGCTCACAAACTTAAGGAAGCGGGTCTTGATGCATATAATCACAATATCGATACCTCTCCGGAATTCTACAGACGAATAATTTCGACGAGAACGTTTGATGAAAGAATTTCTACTTTAGAAAAAGTTAGAAAAGCTGGTATAAACGTTTGTTCAGGTGGAATAATTGGTATGGGCGAAAGTTGGATAGATAGAGCTAAAATGTTAAAAATTCTTCATGACATGAAACCGCATCCAGAAAGTGTACCAATAAACGCTTTAGTTCCTGTAAATGGTACTCCTTTAGAGAACATGAAATTAGTTGAATCGTTGGATATAATTAGAGTGATTGCAACCGCCAGAATTATAATGCCAAAATCACGAATTAGATTGTCAGCAGGGAGGAAAAACTTTTCTAAAGATACACAAATTTTATGTTTATTATCTGGAGCAAATTCTATTTTTTATGGAGATAATCTTCTCACAACGGAAAATAATTCGATGTCTGAAGACAAAAGATTAATTGAAGTATTTACTCAAGAAGACAAGAATATTAGGATATATAATCTGGAAGAAAGAGATAAAGAGAAATCTAAAAATAATGTGGAAGAATTACACTCCTTAAAAAACTAAGTAGGAAAAATTTTCATAATTAACTTGTAATTTTTAACAAATTTTAACGATGTATTTAAAATGCGTAGTAAATTTAATATAATATTGTTCAATCCACAGATTCCTCCAAATACAGGAAACATTATAAGATTATGCTCAAATACTGGTTCCGATCTCCATTTGATTGAGCCTTTAGGATTCAAACTTGATGAGAAATCTTTGAGAAGAGCAAGTTTAGATTATGTATCAAATGTAAAAATTCAAACATATCCATCTTTAGAAAAATGTCTCAAATATTTAAATAAAAAAAAATCATACTTTATAACAAAATTTGGTAATACTTTGTACTCATCAGTAAGTTTTTCACAAGGAGACAATCTTGTGTTTGGCTCTGAAATCAGTGGATTACCAGAAAATTTTTTAAAAATACAAAATGAAAAAAATAAACTATATATTCCTATGCTTCCTAAAAATAGGAGTTTAAATCTTAGTAATGCTGTTTCGATATGCTTATACGAAGCTTGGAGACAAATTAGCTTTTCTTAATTAAAACAAAGATTTTATCTCTCTTAAAGAAATTCGAATCATACACATTTACAACTAAATTTAGTTTTTGAAGTTTTTTCTTTAAATTATTTGGATTTGAGTAATAAATATTGTTTACTATACATTCATGATTAGAATACTGTATATTGAAAATTATTCCAATTTTTGAAAAATTAAGACACTCTTTAATGTTATTTATTATGTAACTGTTCCAAAGTCTAATGCTGTTACCTATTGCAAAATTATATGTTCCTGACATTAAGCAAAAATCAACAATCTTATTAGGCTTATTACCTTCAAAAAAAAGATCACCTTTAAATCTGGATTTACAAAAGTTCACAAAAATCTTATTAATATCATACCCATAATATTTAAAATTATTAATTATTTTTTCTTCAACAAGAAACTCGTATAATGCCCCATATCCACATCCAATATCAGCTATTTTTAGTTTTTCATTTTTTTTATAATTAATAAATTTCAAAAGTTCTTGAAATCTTTTGGTTTGATTAAATTTTGAATTCCAAAAAACACCATGCGCGGTAAATCCAAGTTTTTTTACATTTTGAGTGTAAATTTTACTTATCTTAAAGTTAATAAGATTTGCAATAAAATTTTCTAACATTTAATTTTAGTATAGTTGATTTTTTATATTTATAAATTATAAATAAATGATATTAACTTATAGGTTATTAAATGGTAAAATTTATAATATCAGGAGCTATTTTGACAAGTTTGACTACAGGAGCATTTGTTAGTGGAATTTTAATTGGGGCTAATAAAAAAAAAATCACTGACAAAATAAAAAAAATCACTCTTAAGAGGAACAACTCGGCGTCAACAAACAAAAACTTAAATTAAACAGTCCTAGTGTAGTACCTTTTTTAGACTAACTTTTGATTCTCTTTGCTTATTGCAACATGGGCACAATCTTTTTGCTAATCTAGACGAATTTTCCAATATAATATGAGATTCACGTAATAAACTTGCAATTAAATATTTAGCTATTTTAACTTTCTTAGCATTACTCCTTTTAGAATTCCATAAATTTTGAATTAAATAAAAATAATGATTGTGAGCATCTTTCTTTTGTTTAAAAACGTTATCTATGATTTCAATCAATAATTCATTAAATGAATCTAATTCTTCAGAATTATTAAACTTATTTTTATGTGTTATATTTTTCATAGCTTATCTAAGAGCGTTAGCTCTCAAAAAAATGAGAGCTAAACAGCTAATTATGTCATTAATTATTAAAAGGACGCCGTTGCTGTTAGATAAGCAGTTAACGGTGCTCCAGCTCTAGCACCAGAAGGATGTCTTGTAGCTATATACTCAAGATCAGTGATGTTGTTAGCACCAGCTCGTAATCTGATGTTATCATTGACTTGATATCCCGCTCTAAGATGAAGTAGAGTGTAACTATCAATTCTACCTGCTCTTGCATTATTTGCACCATTAAACATTTCAGTTTCTGTTTCAGTAGCTGTTCCGTAAGATTCTGACTGGTATGTCATGTTAATACCAAAATCAAAGTTTCCAAGCTCATAGTCAGCGCCTAAACCCAATCTGTGATCAGGAATATACGGAACATTAGAGCCGTCAACACCGCCACTAAATAAAGATGTCTTACTATTCGTACTTGAGGCGGCACCATCCAGGTTTGCATTGGTAAATGTATAATTTAAGAAATATGAAACTTCACCAGCTGGAACAAACTGATACTTCTCCGGAGGTAAATAATCTATATTTAATTCTATACCTTTGGTTATAACGTTACCCGCATTATCAGGTGCGCTATCAGAGTTTGAGTTATCAAGAACGATCAAATTTGAAAAGTAGGTGTGAAATCCAACTAAAGATAACGCTAAATTAGGGTCGTTGTATCTCATACCAACTTCTTTTTGAAGACTTGTTTCCTGCTCAACAGGACTGCCATCATCTCTAGCAGCTGAAGGGCCTGGAATGTTGAATCCTTTGTAAGCTCCTCCAAAGAACTGCCAATTGTCATTATGATTGTAGACTAAACCACCACCAGGGGCAAAAGCAAACATTTTTTCTTTAGAAGTTGTAGAACCACTTCTGTAGAAATTATCAATGTATTCATATCTAGCACCAAACATAACATCGAAATTATCAATTTTCATTTTTTCTTCAAAATATCCAACATGACCTTTTGCACGATATACATAATCGCTCTTTGCAGCAACTGTAGTTCCAGTCATAGCTCCACCAACGGCCATACTAAATGAATGAGTTTGTTGATCAGCATGAATGTAGTCCATATGGGCTTTATATCCAACTTTCAATTCATGTTCTATATTTTTACCTAATAAATTTGTCTCGAACTTATAGTCTGTCTCGTTCATGACACCATAAGCTCCATACTGTCTATCGTTATTAACATATGTCACAGTACCAGCACGTAAACCTTTTGCTATAAGTCTTGCATCTCCAGTGTAACCCTTTGCATTAAAAACCTCTCCACTTACGCTATCAGCTTTATCGAATTTAAACCAATCTCTGATAAAATAGTTATAATAAAGAGTAGTTGTGTTTTTAATATTATTATTTAACTCTGCTCTAACTTTGCCATAATACGTAAATTGCTCAGTATTGTACTCTCCCATTTGAAGAGCGACATACTGTTGCATTGGATCTAAACCAAAATCAGCAGTAGAAATACCTGAATAACTCTGATTATAATTCATATCATGCCACGCAGCCTTCAACTCAACAACAATATTTTTCTGAGTTGGAAGTTGCCATAGAACTTTTACCATTGGTGCTATCCTGTGCACATCTCCTAATTCATCACTTCCATAATTTTTTCTTGCAGTATTAGTTAAAGTGCCAGGCTCAATGTTAAAGTCTCTTCTTCCTCCCCCTTTTCTGTAGTACATCTCTCCAAGTATTGCGACAGCACCAAGGCTATTTGATGAATATCCATAGTTAAAGTAATCATGTGTTACAAAATCATCGCCTGAACCATAAGATACGCTTCCGTAATATCTCTCACCAAACTCGATTGGTGTTGTAACATAATTTAAACTACCACCTGTGTTATGTGGACCAAATCTATATTGACTTGAACCTTTTAATATTTCTAATGCATGCATTTTACCAGTAATAGGTGCATAGTATGAGTCAGGTGCAGAATATGGAGCAGGAGCAATATTAATTCCATCCTCTAACAAATTAACTTGAGCTGATCTTAATGTTGCTGTACCTCTTAGACTGATATTAGGAACGATTCCTTTACCTGTCTCTTCTCTGGAATATATACCAGTGGAATTTCTTAATATATCATTTATGTTGTTGAAATTGTACTTCTTGATTTCATCAGGCCCAATATAATCTCCAGCTCCAGGGATTTCAAATACTTGCGCAGGTGTCTCAAATATATTTACGTCAGGAGCAAGATACACATCGTCCTGACTCATAACTGAGGTACTTACCAAAACTGCAGTTAAAATATGAAGGTTTAACCATGAACCTCCACGAGTATATTTAGGTACCAACCATTTACTGTTTTTCATACAAACCTTTCAGATTTTCATTTATATATACAATCTAATATTGATAATAATTATTAATATTAATATATTCATTGTACTTAATAATGATTATTAATATTAAGTCAAGCTTTATTAATAATAATTATTAATATTAATTCTTTTAAATGATTCCCGTTGTATCTGTACAACAAATTTGATTTTCCCTATTAAAAGATATATTGTAAATTTTCCATCCACATGGATATAAAGTGGCGCATAGTACATGCGTCAAAAGTACATACATTATAACTTTTAAAACAAGGAGAGGTGTATGTTAGTGACTAATTCAATAATCAAATTTAATAATTTTTTTATTAAAATACCAAAAGAAACGAAAAGATTAAAAGATCTTTCAGAAAATAGGTGGGGTTACAAAATATTAAAAAAGAGATAAAATCTGATATAATTTAGCGTATTAATTAAAAATTATGCAAAATAAAGTAAGTTAAATTAATACGCTAATACACTTTTTTATATTAACATTTTACTAAAATAATAAATCCAAAGTGATGAAAAAACGACAGCTGTTACATTCATAAAAAATCCAACTGATGCCATAAAAGTAATCTTCAACTCATTGGTAGAAAATACAATAGCATTTGGTGGAGTAGCAATTGGCATCATAAACGCACAACTTGCTGTCAAAACAACAGGTAGTAATACCTTTAATATTTCAAAACTATGTATTTCAGAAAATGATGCTAATATTGGTAAAAACAAGATTGTGGTTGCGGTATTGCTTGTTATCTCAGTTAAAAATGAAATCAGTATTGATATCAGTAATATCAATAATAAGATATTTAATGTCGAAAAAACAAATAAGCTTGTCCCAATCCATTCTGATATACCGGATTTTGTGACTAAATTTGCAAGACTTAACCCTCCTCCGAATAAAACAAGAATATTCCAAGGGATTTTTGTAAACCAGTCTTTTTCAAGAATGAAATCTTGATTTTTTGTTGGGACTATAAAAAAAAGAAAAGCACCTAATATAGCAACATTCGCATCTGTTAAGTTTATCGTAAAAATGCTATTTACATGTGACTTAAAAACCCATAAAAAGATTGTAAAACACATAATCAAGATTGTCACCTTTTCCTGCGATGAAATTTTACCAAGTTTTTTATATTCGTTTACAAAAATTTTATTATTTAAATTTTGCAGAGATACGTTTTTTGTTAAATAATTTGCAAATATCCAAAATAATAAAATTAAAATGAAAACTAGGGGAAAGCTAAAAAGAAACCATTCTAAGAAATCAATCTGAATGTCATAATTTTGTTTCAAAAAACCCGCAAAAATGGCATTCGGAGCTGTGCCAATTAATGTTGCCATGCCTCCAATTGATGATGAATAAGCTATCGATAAAATTATTATTTTTCTGTAAAAGTTTTTTTTTTCTATTTTTAATTTAGATATTATGGAAATCAGAATTGGCAACATAAGTAGGCAAGTCGCAGTATTAGAAATCCACATGCTTAAAAATGATGTTGAAATTATAAAAGCAGCAAGAATGCTTTTTTTATTATTTCCAATTTTTGATAGTATGTACATAGCGAGTCTTTTATGTAATTTACTTTTTTGAAAACCCAAACCGATAACAAAACCTCCTAATAATAAAAATATGATCGGACTAGAATAAGGTTGAACAACCTCTGAAACACTAAATGTTGTGAATACAGGTACAATTATCAGAGGGAGTAAAGCCGTCACAGACATAGGAATTGTTTCAGTTAACCACCAAAATGTCATTAAAAAAAGTAAAGATGCAACTAGCCATGCATCTTGATTAAGTTTTTCAGGAGGTTCTAATTGAAATAAAAAAACAAATCCTATTATTCCTATAAAAATAAAAATTATTTTTTTATTAAATATTTTCAAATTTTCTCACAACTTAAAATTTTTGAAGTTAAAATTTATTCTTTATAAAAAAAATATGTATAAAAAGTGTTGGTATTAACAATTTCTTGATTTTTTAAAGACAACTCTTTTTTTTTAAATTTCCACCCTGATTTTCTTAATAACAATAATTTTAGAGCCGTTGATTTTCTTATTTTTTTATTTTTCCACCATGATGAATTTGAGGTTTTAAAAATTATTTGTTTTTTTTTCATAAACTAAAGTTTTTTAAAAACTTTTATTTATATATCTCTCAATGATATGATTTTTGAAAAATTTAGTATTTAGTTTTTCTCCTGTTATATTATCCAGTAGTTCATCAATTTTATACAAACTTCCTTTACTATGGAATTTTTTTTTCAGCCAATTAATAACTTTGTTAAATTCACCAATTTGAATGAGTTTTCTAAAGTCAGGGATTTCTCTTTCGATGGTATGTCTCAATTGAGCAGCGATTAGAGCCCCAATTGTGTATGTGGGAAAATACCCAAAATCTCCTGAATACCAGTGAATATCTTGAAGACAACCAACGTTGTCATTTTTAACGTCAAAGTTAAACAGTTTTTTAAAATTATAATTCCATATGTCAGGCAAATTTTCTACTTTTTCGTTATTTTCAATTATCTCATATTCAATATTAAATCTGTGTATTATATGCAATGGGTATTGAACTTCATCAGCGTCCACTCTTATAAAATTTTTTTCAACTTTTATTCTAGAGTTATATATATTTTTGAAGTTCCAGCAAGATTCATTTCTATAAAATTTTTCTCTTAAATATTTCTCAATAAATTTACTGACATGTAATGATTTTACTAGTTGCATCTCAATGAATAGCGATTGACTCTCATGAAGAGACATTCCCCCAGCCTCGCCTATTGGTTGATAAAACCATTTTTTTGGAAGACCTAACTCATACAAAGCATGTCCTGTCTCATGCATGAGAGCATCAAAACACGAAAAAGAATCTGATTCTGTGAATCTTGTTGTTATTCTTACATCTTCAGTGCTTCCTCCACAAAAAGGATGTAAACTTTTATCGATTCTCCCTTTTTTGAAATTGAAGCCGAGTTTTCTCATGAAAAATTTTGAAATTTGGAATTGTTCCTTTTCATTTAACTTTTTCTTTATTTCAATATGACTTTCACTATTTTGAATTTTAATTATCTTTTTGAGATTTTTTTTTAAAAAATCTTCAAGATCTGTAAAGATACTTTTTAATAACTTATAATTTAGTGATGAATCATATTTATAAACTAATGCATCATATTTTGATTTTTCCCATCTTTCAGATAAAATCTTAGACTCTTCTTTGACAACATCAACTAATTGAGAAAATTTTCTTGAAACAACTTTAAATGAACCGTCCTTTCGGGCATTTCTCCAGAAACCTTCACATTCAATCGACAATAAAGACTTTTTGTTAATTAATTCAATTGGAATTGCGTCAAAATAATCGAATTTTTTTTTCATTAATGAAAAGTTTTTTTCTTCCTCAGTATTTAATTTATTTTTATCAATTTTTCTAAATAATTCTGACCTCTTGAATTCATCAAAAATTTTTTTTTTATTCTCATTGATTATATTAATCTGGGCAATCCTGTGTTTTCTTGAAAGTAAAGGCATCATGGTAGCCATATCCCAGCTCAGTATTCCACTTATATCGTTAAGCAAACCATACTCTTTAAATTTTCTTTTAAGTTTTCTATATTCTATCATGCAATTTAAATTTGAGTAAAATTATGATTTTTAAAGTATATAACAAATGAAAAGGTCATTTAAAATTAGTCCGAAACCACAATAAAAAATGTATTCACCTTTTAAGTAACTTGTCATCATTAATAATATATATGGTAAATAATCAAAAAAAAAAATAATATATATATTAATTTTCTTGAAAAAAAAAAAAACTAAATTATTTAATCTAAAAAAGGAGTTATTATGAAAAAATTATCAATGTTATTCGCCTTTGTTTTATGTTTGAGTGGTAATGCTGTTATTGCTGCACACTGTGCTGGTGGGCATGATAAGGCCAAAGAAACAAGTACTACTACTAAGGAAACTAAAGAGACAAAAGATACATCTGAACAATAACTTATTATATGCTCATTGTAATAAACAATGAGCATATATTCAAATTCTTCACTGATATAGTTTCCACCTTTTATTTTTTTAATTTTACGTTATCTGCGTATTAGTATATTAACTAGTTTAAAAAATGTTAAAAAAAGAAAGAGCTATATTTATTTCAAATTATTTGAATAAGTTATATCCAAAGACTCCTATTCCTCTTAATCATAATAATAATTTTCAATTCTTAGTTGCTGTTCTACTCAGTGCGCAATGCACTGATGAAAGAGTAAATAGAATTACTCCACTCTTGTTTGCTAAAGCAGAAAACCCTCTAGAAATGACTAAATTGTCCACAAAAGAAATTTACGAAATTATCAAACCCTGCGGATTAGGACCAAAAAAATCAAAAGCCATTTCTATCTTATCGAAAATATTACTAAAAAAATATAATGGAAAAGTACCAAATAATATTAAAAGTCTTGAAGAACTACCCGGTGTTGGACATAAAACAGCAAGTGTTCTTATGTCTCAAAGCTTTGGTCAACCAGCCTTTCCAGTAGATACACATATTCATAGACTAGCTCAAAGATGGGGCCTTACAAATGGCAAGAATGTTATTCAAACTGAAAATGATTTAAAAAAAATTTTTCCCAAAAACTCATGGAATAAATTGCATTTACAAATTATTTTTTATGGAAGAGAATTTTGCAAAGCTAGAGCCTGTTATGGATTAGAATGTAAAATATGTAAAACTTGCTTCCCAAATAGAAAAAAACCAATTAAAACAAAAAAATAAAAATTATATGATTGATTATAATAAAAAAAAAAAAAGATTGATCGTTAAAAAAATTATTAATGTCACGAAAAACATGATAAGAGTAACTTTCTATCATAAAGATTTAGCTTCTTTTCCGTCTGATGAAATTGGCGGGTATGTCAAATTCATTTTTAAGAAGAATAATAAAGATTTAGTTCGACCTTTCACGGTCAGAAATTTTAGAAAAGCTAAACTTGAACTTGATGTAGACTTCGCAGTCCATAACGAAGAAGAGGGGTTAGCTTCAAATTGGGTTATTAATGCAACAATTGGAGATACTTTACAATTTACTGGACCGGGACCCAAAAAAATAATTAATTTTAATTCAAATTGGTTTTTATTGATTGGAGATATGGCTTCACTTCCTGCAATAAGTGTAAATCTAGAGCAAATGCCGAAAAATTCAAGAGGATATGCAATAATTGAAATATCAAATAACAATGATAAACAAAAACTTTTGAAACCCAAAAATATGCAGATTTTTTGGATATTGAATTCAGATCGCAGTCATTCAATTGTGCTAAATAAAATTCAAAGATTAAAATGGATAGATAATCAACCATCAATTTGGGTTGCCACTGAATTTTCACTGATGAAGAAAATTCGGGCTTTTTTGCTGAAGAAAAATAATACTGATAAGGAAAAGATATACTTTTCAAGTTATTGGAAAAAAGGGTTAGATCAAGAGCAACACAAATTAATAAAAAAAGAGGATGCTAGGAAATGGATGTAATTTTTTTTTTATTATTTTCACCTTATATTTAAACTCGCATGTTTTTTTATAATTTCTTTTGAAATTATCTTTGCCTCGTTAGTTTTTTTTATACTCCATATTTTTTGTTTAGCTTCATTTGTTTTAATTCTATTATCAACCAATGGTTCAAAATAATCTCTTTTTAAATAAAAATTAAATTCTTTTTCCTCTAAAAAATTTATCTTCCAAGGTTCGTGGATTAAATAATCAGGTAATTTACTTAACTCTGGAACCCATTTTCGGATAAAAACTCCGCTTGGATCATGATCATAAGATTGTTTAATGATATTATAAATTCTTATTGAGTTGATACCAGTTGTTCCTGACTGCATCTGTATTTGAGAATAGTGGATTCCTGGCTCATAGTCTGTAAAGTTTCTAGCAAGATATTTTGATACAGGCCTCCAGTCTAACCATAATTGATATGATGCAAATGAAACTATCATTGCTCTCATTCTAAAGTTTAACCAACCTTTTTGTTTTAAAAATCTCATACACGCGTCTAAAAATGGGAAACCTGTAACACCGTTCTTCCACCGTAAAAATTTTTCATCATTAAAATTGTTTTCTCTAATTTGATTGTAAGATGGGTGTAAATTTTCGTATTCCATTCGTGGTTCGTCATATAGCTTTTGGATAAAATGACAATGCCAAGCAAGTCTTTTTTTAAAAGAATTAATAGAAAATTTATCAATAATTTGTTCAGTTTTCATTTTCATGTTTACTTCTTTAAAAATTTTCTTTAAAGAAATAGTTCCAAACGTCAAATGAGGACTAAGTCTAGAACATGAATTTTCAGCAGTAATTGGACTTGACATTTTTTTAGAATAGTTTGAATGCCTATCTACTAAAAACGTATTTAAAAGATTTTCCGCCCTATTTTCTCCTCCTTTTTGAATAGGACGTAAAGTTTTCTGTTTGATAAAATTACACTCCCTAATTTTTAGATAATTAGTTTTTAATGGCAAATCTGAAATTGAAGTATTAATAAATTTTTTCCATTCATATGACCATGTTCCACGCACTCTATTATTTAACTGAATACCCGTTTGTTGATATTGTTTCCATTCAACATTATAAAGTTCAAAAAGATTTGATACATCTTTATCTAAATTTGAAAAAAACTTATTTTTGAAAATTCTATTACTAAAAATATATTCAATCGAATATTTGCTTATCAAAAATTTTAAGACTTCAATTGTTTTTCCTTTGAATAAATTCAAATGAGCATCAAAGCATTTTAAATTTTGAGACAAATCAAACAAAGAATCATTAATAAATGTTTGATGAAAATCACTTGTTGTCTCCAACTTTAAAAAATCTTCATCTAAAATATAAAGTGGGATGCAATTTTTTGATTTTGAAGATTCAAATAAGGCAATATTATCCTTTATTCTTAAATCGTATCTGAACCACATTATTGAATTAATCATTTTCGAAATATTTGTGGTTTTATGAAAAATTCAACTGTCAGTTTATTTTATTAATAGATTATTAAGAATTTTTTTGATTTTTCTATAATTTTGTCTTATAGAATTTACTATATAATTATTAAAGGGGATATTATGAAAATTTGTGACAGACCTGAATTTAAAAGTAAGAAACCACCTGTAACTTTTAGTGAATCTGACAAAGTTATGGATGCTATCAAAATTATGTCAAAAAATAATTTTGGCTCAGTAGTAATAACTGACAAAAGTAGGGTTGTAAAAGGAATAGTAACTGAGAGAGATTTAATGAAAAAACTTTTAAATAACTCCATGAATCCAAAAACAACAAAACTCAAGGATATAATGACTACTCCAGTAAAAGTTGCTGACAAAGACGACAACCTGCTTGTATGGCTAAGACAGATGTCAAATGAGAGATTTCGTCACGTACCAGTGGTTGATAAATCTGGTAAAATCATTAACGTAATGTCACAAGGTGACTTTGTTTCTTACACTTGGCCGAATTTACTTTATCAAGTAAAAGAAGTGGCTAAAGAAAGTTACTTTAGAGGAAGTCAGGTAATTTTAATTATTTTTGCTATTTTGATCTATACAATTATTACCACGGTTTTATCTATGAAGCTTATGTAAATTTTTTGTAAAATTTTGTATTTTGTTATTTCGTTTTCCCTTAATGATATTAATCAAATTTAATATTGCATTTATTTAAAATGAGAATTATATCCCTTGTTCCAAGCGCGACTGAAATAGTTGTATCATTAGGTCTTCAAAGTAATCTTGTAGGAGTTTCTCATGAATGTGATTTTCCAAAGAGTATTATTAAATTACCTAAAGTTACATTTAGCAATATTAAAAAAAAAAAAACTTCATCTGATATAAATGAAAATATTAAAGAAATTTTAAAAAAGAGTCTTTCAATTTATGAGGTAAATGCCGTAAAACTTAAGGAACTTAAGCCTGATGTAATTATAACTCAGTCACAGTGTTCTTATTGCGCTGTATCAATTAATGATGTGAGAAAATGTTTGCATAAATGGTTATCAAAAAAGCCTACACTTATTGATTTGAAAGGAAATAATTTAAAACAAGTATTGCAGGATATTAAAAATGTGGGGATTAAAGTAGGAAAAAAAGAGAGAGCTCAACAAATAATTAAGAATTTTAAAAATGAAATTAGAAATATAAAAACTTTACTTAACAAACACAAGAAAGAAAAAAAAGTATTATGCGTCGAATGGCTTGAACCATTCATGGTTTCTGGCAATTGGATCCCAGATCTTCTAAAAATTTTAAATAGTCAGAGTGTAAATTCAATCTCAGGAGAACACACAGTATTTTCCAATCCGAAGGATATAAAAGTTGATACTATTGATATGATAATATTTATGCCGTGTGGATATGATATCAACACCACTTTTAGTGAAATAAAAAAAAACAACTTCGAGTTTAAAAAAATATTTAAAAACAAAAAGAAATATATTGTGGACGGCAATCGTTTTTTTAATAGACCGGGAACAAGTATAATTGAAAGTCTTAATATTTTGAGCGAAATACTTTATCCCGAAATATTTAAACCAAAGTTTAAAAATAAATGGTGGATAAAAATATAAAAAAATAACAGGGTTATTTTAAAGCCCTTCTAGAACGATTAGCTTTTTCTTCAAAATAAATTCTTATGAATATAAGAACAAGGTTTATATTAGAAAAATATAATAAAGCTAAATAATCTTGAAAAATCAGACAAACTAACAAAACTTCGAAAAAAACCACTAAATAATTAGGATGATTAATATATCTATACATACCCTTTTTTACTAAAGGCACCTTCTTTAATACATAAATTCTAGTTGTCCAATATTTTCCTAAATCAAAGATTATTTTGTATCTGACTATTTGAAGTAAACAAAAAAGAAATAAATATAAAAATTGAATATCCTCAAATATTAATGATTTTTTTAAAAAGTAGATTACAAAAATTAAATGAAATAATACTAAAAACTTATAATGTTGTGAATAAAATTCTTCAGCACCCTCTTTTTTTAAAATTTTTACATTTCTAGAGCTTAAACATAACTCAAAAATTCTTGAGCAAATGATGTAAATAATAATTAGAATATCAATTTGCATAATCCAAAGAGACTTTAGTTACACCAGCAGAAAAACCTGGGCCTAAACCAGATAATAAAAATTGTCCACTCATTTTTCTCTCGAGAATTTTTGCTAATACCAATAAGACGGATGTAGATGAAACATTCCCGAACTCTGATAGTGCTTCTTGAGAAATATTTATTGACTCATGATTATTAAAAATTTTTTTGTAAGCATTAATAATCTTCATACCTCCAGGGTGTAAGATGTATCCAGTATTTTTATTTTTTATGAGAGGTTTTACAATATTATACAAGTTTTTATTAATAAAATCGGGAATAGACTTATCAAATATAACTGAAAAACCATCATCCTCGACTCCCCACCCCATTAATTCAGTAGAATTTTTCCAAGTATAATCAATTGAATCTTCAATTTTACAGTCACCGGTTTTATCAATGAGGTAAGAACAAGCTCCATCTCCAAATAAAGCAGTACTCACTATATTTTCTTTTGAAAATATATGTGGTCTAAAAGTAAGACTGCATAACTCTACATTACAAACTAATACTGGCTCTTTAATATGTTCATACAGCTCAACTGCTCTGTTCATTCCTAGCACACCCCCAGCGCAACCATACCCGAAGAGAGGCAGTCTTTTAATAGTATTTTTAAAATTAAAAACGTTAAAAAGTTCAACGTCTAAAGATGGTGTAGAAATGCCTGTAGTATTTATTACTACAATTGCTCCGATTTGATCGGGTCTTTTTTTGCTATGTTTCAAAGTTTTTTCAACACAAATTTGGATGAGATTAATTGCATGTTTTTTAAAGGCAAGATTTGATTCTTTCCAAAAATGTTTGCTTTTATACCATTCTAATTCTTCTACTAGAAATCTTGTTTTTACACCAGAGTTTTTGTATACATTTAACATTTTTTTAAAGTTTTGATTTAATGAAAATATTTTTTTACTAAATTTTATAATATCTTCTTGATCTACTTTATTTGTTGGAAATGCACTGAATAAAGAACTTAAAAAAGTCATTAATTTAATGTATGTAATTTTAAAAAAAAATCATCTTTTTTTTAGACTCAAACATTCGTCACAAATTTCCTCATCTTTAGTAAAATAACTAAGTTCTCTAGGAATAAAGGGTAATGGAGCATCACAATCTTTACATACTCTTAATTCAACATTTGTATCATTTATTTTTTTTTGCATGAAACTAGTAATTTGTTTGTAAAACTTTCATTATTTTTATCGAAGTTGGTTATTGTTTTCAATCTAATAACCTTTTTTTTATTACACAAATTCTCAATAAAGTTTAATACTTCTTTCTTAAAAGTCTTAGGAATATATATATTCAAACCAGGATTAAAATCAAAAGGATAGTTTCTAGTCATAGTGTTAAATTTTAAAATACCCAGAATGGATTGATTTTTGCTACAAGTAATATTTTTTTTTTGGTAAGTTTCAAAAATATTTAATCTGCAAAATTCCTCAGAAAATAAATTACTTGATAGAAACATCAAAATTATTACATTTAAAAATATTTTATTAAGATTTATAATCATATTTTTTTTCCTAAATGTTACATATACCAGATTTTTTGATACCACATTTTAGAACAAACCATGCTGGTGAAATGGGAGCTGTTTACATTTATAGAGCAATTTTAACTTTTTCCAAACATAAAGATATAATCTTATTTTCAAAGAAACATCTTCACACTGAATCTCAACATTTAAAAAAAATTGAGAAAATTCTTCCAAGTAATGAAAGAAGTAAACTTATTTTTTTATGGAAATTTTTTGGTTTTATGACTGGTTTTATTCCGTCAATACTTGGCAAAAAGTTTATTTACGCAACCATATATTCCGTTGAATCTTTTGTCGAAACACATTATCAGGTACAAATAGATCTTTTAAAAAAAAAAAAAAATAGTAAAGAGTTGATACTTTTTATAAAAAAACTTATGGATGATGAAATTGAACACAAGGATGAAGCATTTTTGAATATTGAAAAATTCAATGTTGTACATAAACTTTGGGGTTCAATTGTTAAGTTTGGTTCTATCTCAGCTGTAAAGATTTCGAAATTTATTTAAATAAAATTAAATTTTGCTAGCTAATCGAGCTTGTAAAACGATTTTATCATAGCTAACTTATCGATTTCATTTATTGACTTATCCCATCTAATTTTTGAAATTCTCGGAAATCTTAATGATATACCTGACTTATGTCTTGGACTTTTTGATATTGAGTCAAAAGCAACCTCAAAGACTATTTTTTTCTTGACCTCTCTTACTGGTCCAAATTTTTGAATTGTATTACTTCTTACAAACTTATCTATTTTATTTAATTCTTGATTTGAAAATCCAGAATATGCTTTGCCAATAGGTACAAGTCTATTTTCATTATCCCAAATCCCAAAAGTAAAGTCTGAATAAAATGAACTTCTTTTCCCGTGTCCTCTTTGAGCGTACATTAAAATTGTATCAATATATTTTGGATTTCTTTTCCATTTAAACCACATGCCCTTTGGTCTACCATTATAGTAAAAACTATCCTTTCTTTTCAGCATTATACCCTCATAAATATCAGACTTTGAGAGGTTTACTTCTCTTTGCCTTTTTAAATCTGGCCAATTTTTAAAAAGTATTTGCTCGGATAAATCTAGACTTTCTTGGAAATTTTGAGAGTGCCACTCTTCAAGTTTTTTTCTTCTTTCTTTGAACTGTAGTTTCCTAAGGTCAATGGAATTTAAAAATAAAATATCATATAATCTAATAAAGGCTGGATACTCTATGAGATGCTTTTTATTAACTTTTTTTCTATTTAGTCTTTTTTGTAAATCACTGAATGATGATGGTTCGAAATTTTTTCCAACTAAAAGTTCTCCATCAAGTACAACCTCACAATTTGATTTTGATTTTAAATCAGGGAACGATTGAGTAATATTTTCACCGTTTCTAGAGAAAATTGTGGTATTATTTCCTGAAATAATTATTTGAACTCTTATCCCGTCCCATTTCCATTCAGCGGCAAAGTCATTTGCAACAAGTTTTTTAAAATCGGTAATTTCATTTATTGGATGAGATAACATTAATGGATGAAAGGTCTTTAGATGATCAATTTTTGGCTTTGTTCCTTTGCCATCCAGCCAATTAAATAGTTCAAAATATGGGATTTTTAGTCCATGCCAAATATTCTCTATTTCTTCTAATTCTTTTGCACCATATTTGGCAAGAGCGATTTTCATAATTTTTTCAGACAGACCAATCCTATACCCTCCTGTAAATAATTTTATGATCGCCCATCTTTCAGTCGGTGAAGCAATGTCAAGCTGAGAAGTCAAAAAGTCTTTAATTTTATTTTTATTTGTATTAGATAGAAATTCTACAAAAAAATTTAATTTTGGAGTTTTTCCTTTTTTTTCAGTTGGCCAAATCAAAGAAATTGTTTCTGCCAAATCACCCACGTAATCATAAGACAAATCGAATAAAACTGGATCTATTCTTGATTTAATAATGTCTTTTAATTCGTTTGTTTTAATAGTGTTGAATTTTAGATTTGAAGAGATTAAAGCTAAAGTAAACCCTCTGCTCGGATCACTTGTTGTTTTTAAATAATCTACCATAACATCTATCTTTTTATTTCTTGATGGAGTTAGTATAATTTCTTCAAGTAACTTAGAAAACTTTTTCATACCTAGGTATCTTCCTCTTCTCTTTGAAAAGATAAAGGTTTAGAATTTAATCCATTCTGTATCGACCAATGAACTAAAGCATCCTCCCTTCCGTGAGTTACCCAAACATTTTCAGCATTAGATGCTTTGATTGTATTAGTTAGTTCGCGCCAATCTGAGTGATCTGAGATAATTAATGGTAACTCTATTAAACTTTGTTTTACTCTTTGTTTAATTCTCATCCATCCTGAGGCTTGAGAAATAATTTTGTCTTCAAACCTTCTTGACCATCTATCCTTTAATGCTGAAGGTGGGCAAAAAACAATTTTATAATCAGTCTCTTCACTATTTTTAGTAATTACTTCAAATTTTCCTAGTTGTATCCCTTCATGTTGATAATAATTGCAAATTTTTTCTAATGATCGATGAATAAAAATTTTTTGGTCAAATCCGTTATTTCTAAGTAATTTAATAATTCTTTGTGCTTTACCAAGTGCGTAAGCACCAATTAAATGAGTTGTATTTTTATTTTTTTTTAGAGATTCAAGAAGTTTATAGATTTCTTCATTTGGATTTGGATGTTTAAATATAGGAAGTCCAAATGTGGCTTCAGATACAATTGTATCACATTTTTGAAGTTCAAAATTATAAACTGTGGGATCTTTCACAGTTTTATAATCTCCCGTGACTACTATTTTTTCATTTTTATTTTCAATTAGTACTTGAGCACTTCCAAGTATGTGACCAGATGGGAGAAGTGAAATAAAAACATTGTTTATGTTTATTTTTTTTCCATATTCTAAAATTTGAAATTCCTTGGCACAACCTTCACCAAATCTTAATTTCATGATTTCAACGGTTTGTCTTGTAGCTAATACTTTTCTATGTCCAGGAACAGCATGATCTGCATGTGCATGAGTGATTATCGCTTTGTCTACAGGATATTGAGGGTCGATAAATATATTTAAAGGTATTATATTAAGTTTATTATTAAGTAAATTCATAAATTTAATATGGTAGAAAATAAAATTATATCAAATTGGTTAAAAAAAAAAAACTGGAACCTTTATGAACATCAAAAGAAAATAATTCATGATATATCAAAAGGAAGTAATGTTTTATTAATTTCTCCAACTGGAACAGGTAAAACCCTGTCAGCTTTTTTCCCGTCAATAATTGATTTATCTAATAAATCCCTGAATCTTAATATCCTTCATACCCTATATATTTCTCCTCTTAAATCGCTTACTTACAACATTGAAAAAAATATAATTGATACAATAAAGGACATAAGTTTAAATATTTCAATCGCTTCACGAACCGGAGATACAAGCTTTGAAAAAAAAAAAAAGCAACTTTTGAATCCTCCAAACATCTTGATGACCACAATCGAATCATTCGCAATTTTGATGTCTGAAAAAAACTCAAATAATTTTTTTCGAAATTTAAAATTTGTTATAATAGATGAAATTCACTCACTAATAAATACAAAAAGAGGAGAATTGTTAACATTAAATTTAACTAGACTAAATAATTTTAACATTAATCAAAAAATCTTACTTTCTGCTACTATTTCAGAAAATATAGACTCAAAGAAATATTTCTGTTCAGAAAATATTAAAATAATCAAATCAAATATTAAGAAACAACCTGTAATCAAAATATTAGGAGAGCATCTAAATATTCCTTGGTCAGGACATAATGCTACTTTTGCTATCAAGGACATTTATAAAATCATTAAAAAAAATGTTTCAATTATATACGTCAATACGAGGGCTCAAGCTGAGCTATTATTTCAGAGTCTTTGGGCCTTTAATTCAGAAAATCTTAAAATTGCTTTACATCACGGCAGTTTAGAAAAAAAAATAAGAATGAATGTCGAGAGTAAAATGATAAATAATGAACTAGATTGTGTGATAGCAACAAGTTCCTTGGAACTAGGAATTGACTGGTCTAACATAAAAGTTGTTATACAGATCGGTGCACCTAAAGGTATAACCAGACTTCTTCAAAGAATTGGAAGGAGTAATCATAACCTAAAATCAAATTCAGTTGCCTATCTAGTACCAACTAATAGATTTGAGTTCCTTGAGTGCAAAGCAGCAATAACAGCGATTAAAAAAAATGAAATTGAAGAAATCTCAACTACATACGGTTCAATGGATGTACTTGCTCAACATATAATCGGTATAGCATGTTCATCTGAAATAAATATAAATAAGTTGTATGATGAAATTTTAAGTACTTGGCCTTACAGGAAGTATAAAAAAGAAAAAATACAAAAAATTATAAGTTTTCTAGAAAATGGAGGTTACTCACTTGAAAAATATGATCAATTTAAAAAATTAAAGAAAACTAAAAATGGCAATTACGTAATTAGTTCTGAAAAGTTTATCAGACAATATAAAATGAATGTTGGTACAATAATCGAAGGACAAATGCTAGAAGTTAAACTTAGAAATAAAAAGTTGGGAAAAATCGAAGAATGGTTTGTTCAAAAGTTAGAATCAGGAGATACATTTATATTCGGAGGTGAAGTTTTAAAATTTAATTCAATAAATATGAATATTGTTAAGGTCGAAAAAATTAAAGACAAAAGACCGAAAATTCCGTCTTATGCTGGTGGTAAAATGCCAATTTCAACAAAGCTTGCCGATAAGGTAATAAATATAATTAATAACGAAAAGGAATGGCAGACATTCCCAAAACTAATTATTGAATGGTTAAAATTACAAAAAAAAAGGTCGAAACTTCCAACAAGCAACGAACTTCTAATAGAATTTTTTCCTTATAAGGAAAAAAAAATAAAGCAGTATTATTATCTTTTTTATACGTTTCAAGGGTATAATGTAAATAATACACTTGGTTTTGTCTTATCTAACAGAATAAGGAAATTAGGAATAAAACCCTTAGGATTTGTATGCACAGATTATGTGTTGGCTATTTGGGTAGACAAAGAAATTGAAAATCTTGATTTATTATTTGAATTAAATTCATTCAAAAATAGTATTAATAAGTGGCTAGAAAATTCTTCTCTTTACAAAAGAAACTTTAATAAAGTAGCAATAATTTCTGGTTTAATAAATAAAGGTTTTCCGAATCAACCTAAAAGATTGAACCAAATGTCAATAAATTCTGAACTTATTTTAAAGGTTCTTAACAAATATGAAAAAAAACATATCTTGATCGAAGCTACAATTGAAGAATCAAAAAAGGATTTAATTGAATTAAATAGACTTGAAATATATTTGAAGAAAATTTCCTCTAAAATCAAACTTAAAAAATTAAAAAAACCATCACCCCTATCTATTCCTCTCATGCTACAAATAAATAACGAAGTTTTTGACCATAGAATTGTTGACGAATATTATCTTAAAACCTTTGAAAATGATTTATTAAATGAGGTCGGAATAAGTTGAAAAAAATAGTTTTTAACAAAAATACCTTTTTTTTAGTTGAGCAAGGAATTTTATATTGGCCAAAAAATTTTGTACTAGTCGTTTCTGATTTACATTTAGAGAAGTCATCATACTTTGCAAAATTTGGGCAATTCCTACCACCTTATGATAGCATTGAAACGCTTAATCTTTTAGATGAAATTTTAAAACAGCACAAAGTAAAAACGGTTATTTTATTAGGTGACGTATTTCATGATAATGATGGATACGATCGATTAGATAGGAGAGCTAAGCTAATTTTTAATAAGATAAACAATAAGTACAATTTATTATTCGTTGTTGGAAATCATGATCAGGATATAAATATACCAAATATCAAAACATATGAAGACATCACAATTGATGGAATAAATTTCTCACACAAACCAAGCAATTTAAATTCACACCAAGTTTTTGGACACTTTCATCCTAAAATACTTCTTAAATTAAATGGAAAAAGAATATTTAAAAAATGTTTTATTGTATCAAGTACAAAAATTTGTATGCCTGCTTTTGGTGTATTTACAGGCGGGCTTAATGTAGAAAGTGATATTTTTAAAAAAATTTTTAAACAAAACAAAGAATACTTTTTAATTGATAATTCACATATTTACCAAATTAACCTAAATTAAAATTAAAATTTAGGATCAAAAATAATTAAGGTGTACTATGGATTTTTACTGCGAGAGAATTAATCTTGATGTTTTTAATGAACCATTAAATATTGTGTCAAATATTTTCTTTCTAATAACTTCTATAATAGTTTTTAAAAAATTTAAAAGTGAAAAAATAGATACTAAATTTTTTATATTTCCAACTAGTATATTTTTTCTGAGTATTGGAAGCGCACTTTTTCATACCCTACCTAATAGGTTCACACTAATGTGTGATGTTGTTCCAATATTTATTTTTTGTATTTCTTTTATATTTTTCACAAACAAATTTATTATGCAATTAAGTTTAATTAAAAATTATATTATACTTTTTATTTTTATCTTTTCATCACTTACTCTTCCAGCATTGATAAAATTCAGTTTTCTAAATGGGTCCCAATTCTATCTAACAAATTACCTGATCTTATTTTTTTATATTTTAAATATTAAAAACCAAGATGAAATAAAAAAAATATTAATTAAATCATTCTTGATTTTTAATACAGCTCTTTTTTTTAGAACAATTGATAACTTAGTTTGTGGTTTTCTAAACATAGGAACACATTTTGTGTGGCATTTTTTTAGCTCAGTTTTGCTATTTTATCTGAGTCTAATTTTTATTAAGATACGATAGATTATTTAAATTTCATAATAAATGCTTTAAACTTAAATTAAATATCAAAAATTATATGTTTTTTGTATATCACTTGAGAAAATATCTTGATTTAAAAAAATATTAGTTATAACCTAAATTAAACGTTCAACCTTTTAGGTCGGAAGTAGGTATGACACCGAAGGAACGCATCCATCTGTCCTCCTGCTTCTCCTATTGAAGTATATAAAATAAATTAAATGTATAATGAAATTTATAGAAACGCTAAAGTAAGGAATTTTTATTGTAAAATTTATGATTGGGCAAAATCCTTACCCGAGAATGTAATTGTAAAAAAAAAAAATGAAGCAGAGAATCTTTTTAAAAAAATTGGTATTACATTTTCAGTTTATAATAACTTTGATTCCACTGAAAGGCTAATACCATTCGATATGTTTCCAAGAATAATTTCTAGTATTGAATGGAAAAAAATTAAAAAAGGAGTTACACAAAGAGCTTTAGCAATAAATGCTTTTTTAAATGATATCTATAATTCAGGCGAAATTATTAAAGCAAAAATAATACCTGAAAATTTAATATATAAAAATCCAGCATACGAAATCAAGATGGTTGGATTCAAAGTTCCAAAAAGAATTTACAGTCCTATAATTGGTTCCGATATAATAAGAGTCGACGAAAAAACTTTTAAGGTTCTTGAAGATAATTGTCGAACTCCATCCGGCGTATCATATATGATTGAAAACAGGGAAATAATGATGCGTATGTTTCCTGAATTATTTGAAAAATTAAAAATTGAGACTGTAGAAAACTATCCAAATTATTTATTAGATGTGCTCAAGAGTCTCGCTCCTCAGAAGTGTAATAAAGATCCAAAAGTTGTAATTCTTACCCCAGGTTCTTTTAATAGTGCTTATTATGAACACAGTTTTCTTGCTGACCTTATGGGAGTAGAACTTGTTCAAGGTACAGATTTATTTGTTGATCAATTAATTACATATATGAAAACTACCAGAGGACCAGAAAGAGTAGATATCATCTACAGAAGAATTGATGATAAATTTATTGATCCCATTTCTTTTGATAGTTCTTCGTTAATTGGTATCCCTGGTTTATTTGATTCTTATAAGTCTGGAAATGTAAATATTTGCTCTGCGCCTGGTTCTGGAATTGCTGATGATAAGGCAATTTATACATACTTACCTGAAATTATAAAATTTTATCTTGGTGAAGAGGCAGTTTTAGAAAATGTTAAAACTTGGAGATGTTATAAAAATGATGAAAAAAAATATGTTTTAAATAATCTAAAAAAATTAGTTGTCAAAGAAGTTCACAGTTCGGGAGGATATGGTTTAATGATTGGAAGTAAATCTACTAAAAAGGAAATAGAAATTTTTAGAAATAAAATTTTATCAAGTCCTGAGAACTATATTGCTCAACCCATCATTAAACTATCATCAGTTCCAATATTTGACAAAAAAAAATTATCGCCAAGACATGTTGATTTGAGGCCGTTTTGTCTAGTTGGTGCTAATAAGACAAAATTAGTAAGTGGAGGTCTTACCAGGGTAGCTCTTAAAGAGGGTTCATTAATTGTAAACTCATCACAAGGTGGAGGAGTTAAGGATACATGGGTATTAAACGAGTGATTAATCATGCTTAGTAAAACTGCAGAAAATCTATTTTGGTCAGCTAGATACATTGAAAGAGCTGACTCTTTGGCAAGACTTTTAGAAGTTGGATACAGAATATCTTTAATTCCTAATACTGAAACTGGATACAATAATGAATGGGAATCAATTTTAGAAACTTCTGGCATCAAAGATGAATACTTAAACAAGTTTAATAAAATTTCAAAAGAAAAAATAATTTCTTTTTTACTTTTTGATCCGGAAAATTCGTCATCGGTAAGGAACTGTATAACCTCTGCTAGAGAAAACATTAGAATGGTTAGAACTGCCGTTACATTAGAGGTATGGAATGCAGTTAATTCATCCTTTCACGATATGGATAATAATATAAAGAATACGAAAAATATTTTGAAAGAATTACCTGAAATCATTGAATGGATAAAAAAGCAAGTCAACTTAATAAGAGGAACCATACTCAACACTCAATTAATAAACGATGGATACGATTTTTTAATATTAGGAACTTATTTTGAGAGAGCAGATTTTACAGCTAGAATAGTAAACGTAAAATATTTTATCTTACTTCCAAGTATAAATTATGTCGGAGGAGAAATTGACAATTTTCAATGGAGCCTAATGTTAAGATCAATTTCTTCATTTAGAGCATTTAAGTGGGCATACGGAGGACAAGATATAACATACATAAAGATTATAGATTTTTTAATTCTTAACATGACCTGTCCCAGATCATTAATATTTTCAGTTGAAAAAATATATCATCATTTAAATAGATTATCTAATTTTTATAAACAAACATCTATTTCAAAAAAAAAAAATAGATAAGGTTTATAAACGTCTTAAAAACTTAAATGCAAATAAGATATCAGAAATTGGATTGCATGAATTTCTAAAGTCTTTTATTGAGGAAATTAATTTTGTTTACAAAAAATTTGAACAAAAATACTTTTTGGGTAATGAATCGTGAAAATTAAAATNATTCACTCAACAATATATAATTATAATTTGACAGTCCCAAAAATAATTCAATGTTTAAAACTTTATCCTTCAATTTGCAAAAATCAAAAAATATTAGAATGGAATATATCCTTAAGCCATGGAAAACTGCTAGAGTCTCATACTGATGCCTTAGGACATAGAGTACAAAATATTTTTATAAATAATTTCATTGGTAAATTAAAAATTACATCTAAAGGAGTGCTTGATACAAAAGATTTTTGTGGAATAATCAAAGGGTTAAAAGAAAAAGTAAATCCACTTTGTTTTTTAAGAAAAACCACATTAACTAAACCATGCCAAGGAATAAAAGAAATAACTAGACAGGCCAAAAAAAAACAAAGAAATGAAATTGAGTTTGCTCATAAACTTAATTCCATTGTTTCAAAATCTATTGATTATACTAGTGGTTCGACAACAATATCGACTAGCTCTAAGGACGCTTTAAAACAAAAGAAAGGAGTTTGTCAGGACTTTGCACATATACTTATAAGCGCAGCAAGATATAATAATCTCCCAGCTAGATATATCAATGGTTTTTTATTAGAGGAAATGAATGCAGAGGGAAATACAACTCATGCTTGGGTAGANATATTTATTAAAGATCTAGGTTGGGTGGGATTTGACCCATCTCATCAAAAATGTATTGACGAAAATTATATCAGGATAAGTGCAGGATTTGACTTTTTAGATGCTTCTACTATTAAAGGAGTTAAAACTGATTATAACGGTGATGAAAAATTAAATACAGAAGTTCGNATAGAAAGCAGTCAGTGACAATTTAGTTCACAAAAGTNTAACTCTCAAATTTTTTTATTTGTAATCCATATACTTTGATAAGGTAACAACACTATTTCACTATCTATATTACTAATTTTTTTGTTTTTTAAAATATCAAACCATTTATCCGTAGAAATTAGATTAATATCATGTAAGAAAAAAGTTTTTTTAAATTTAGTTAGGTTACTGATGCAAAAAATACTCTGACTTCTATCAATACTTTGTCGCCAAATACCAAAGAAATGGTCTTCTAACTGTAAAGTAAATTGAGTAGCGTTTGGATGAAATGCTGGTTGTTTTTTTCTTATGGAAATTAATCTTAAAAGTTCTTTATAGATTTTAAAATTAGCAGATGTTTTAGTGTTTATTTTTTTTATAAGATCATCAAAATCCCAATTTTTTCTATTTATAGCTCTAACCGATTTAGTTTTTTTAAATTTTTTGAAATCATTTTTTGAACCAACAAGATTTTGAAAATATACTGCGGGGATACCTTCCATAGAAAATAAAATTTGATGCGCTAAAGTAAATCTTCGTATTTTAAAATTGTCTTTACCATCAAAAGTTTGGCTAAATGCATCCAAAAGTGTGGTATTTACTTCATAAACATTTTCTTCTTTATTAGATGATCTGTAAGAGAGAAATGCACCAGATTTTTGAAGAGTTCTAAAAAATTTAATCAATTCGTCATTTGGTATTATACCTTCTAACGGTCTCATTCCGATCCCGTCATGGGTAGATAGAAAATTAAGATAAGCGTTACCGATCTGAGCTGGTGGCATACTTCTCGACCATCTTTTCAAATAAGAACTATTTCCAGAAATAATTGCATGTATTAAAAGTGGAGCAAGAGAAAAATTGTAAATACAATGGGCTTCATTATTATTACCAAAGTAACTTAAATTTTCATCGCTTGGAATGTTAGTTTCTGTAATTAAAATACATTTTGTAGAATAATTCTCAACTAATAATCTAATCAATCTTACGATACTGTGTGTTTCGGGTAGATTTATACACTTAGTTCCTAGCTCTTTCCATAAAAAAGCAACTGCATCTAATCTGAGTGCGATTGCTCCATTATCTAAGTAAAACTTAATAATTTTTAAAAAAAAAAATTAAAACTTTAGGATTTTTGAAATTAAAATCCACTTGATCATGACTAAAGGTACACCAAACAAACCCTTTTTTTGCTTTACTTTTTATCTCTTTAATTAATGGAGATGTTCTTGGTCTAACTACTTTAGATAAACTATTAAATTTTTTTTTACTATAAATAAAAAAATCTAGACCAGGCTTATCGCTATTTAAAAAATTTTTGAATAGATCATTTGAGGATGAACAATGGTTAATAACTAGATCAATCATTACTTTAAAAGTCGTAGTAATTCTCTTAAAATCATCCCAATCTCCATGTTCATCATGAATCTTTTTATAATTAGTTACAGCAAAGCCATCGTCAGAGGAGGATGGAAAAAATGGAAGGATATGTAAAAAATTAAAATCTTTGCAATATTTATTTAAAAAATAATTTAATGTTTTAAAATTTTTTTGATTTTTTTTTATAACAGAGTCCGCATATGTAATTAAAAAAAAATCACTCTGACTCCACAAAACATTCTGAGTTTGTTTATTTGATTTTTTTTCAAAAATTTCTTCAATCTCTCTAAGCAATGAATTAGTTTCCTTATATGAAAGATTTTTGTAAATACTACTGATAAAATTTTTTAAAATGTTGAAGTCAGATTTTTTCATAGAAGAGATTAGCCTTTATTATCTAACTCTACTGCAGATTTCAACTCATCTAAAAAATTTGGGAAAGCAGTATCAACTCTATTCCATGTGGGTATATTAGGTGATTCCATAGGTGAATCTAAAAAAACTTGGCCAGCCTCCATTATGTTTNTTGCAAATAATTCCACAGCAGACTCTTCTTCGTGAACATCAAGTTCAAATAAATTCATCATTGCATCTTTTTTATAAATTTGAACAAAATCTAATGCTTCTCGAAAATACGTAGCTTTTAACGATCTAAAAATCGACATTGAAAATATTTCTCCTTGAGATGCAAGTTTTCTTATTATTACTTTTGCTATATCAATAGACATCTTTGATAATCCTGTGCTTTTGTCATTTATTGAAATATCTTGATGTTTATGATCATAGTTATCTGCAATATCAACCTGACATATTCTATTTCCAGCATAATTTCTGAACATCTCAGATAAAACCCCAATTTCTAAACCCCAATCATAAGGAATTCTGATGTCTTTTAAAACTCTTCTTCTGAAGGAAAATTCTCCAGCTAGTGGATAACGAAATGAATCAATGAAAGAAATAAATTCGTTATGACCTATTGTTTTTTCTAACGCCCTTAATAGAGGCGTTATTAGTAATCTCGAGACTCTTCCTTTTACTTTGTTATTAGAAATTCTAGGGTAATATCCTTTACAAAAGTCAAAATTAAACTTTGGGTTTGTAACAGGATAAACTAACCTTGTAAGCAGGTCTTTATTATAGGTTACTATATCACAATCATGCAATGCAACAGCCTCGGTATTACCTAACGCAAGAATATATCCCATACAATACCAAACATTTCTCCCCTTACCCATCTCTTGTGGGGCCAAATTATTATCAGATAATTTCTTATCTAATTTAGTTAGATTAGGGCCATCATGCCATAAAATTTTGTGTTTTTGAGGAAGTTTAGAGAAAAAAATTTTTGCATCTAAAAATTCATTTTCGTTAGCTTTGTCTAAACCNATAACGATGTTCTGCAAGTATTTTATTTTACTTATTTCTTTCACTATGTTTGGAAGAGCTTCACCTTTTAGCTCAGAGTAAAGTGATGGTAAAATTAAAGTAATAGGTCTAAATTTTGAAAATTCTAAAATTTCATTTTCTAGGTTTCCAATCGTTTTTTCTGAAAAGTTGTGAAGAGTTGCTATTATACCATTTTGATAAAAATCAGAAATCTTAAATCTCCTTTTTGAAAATAAAATCTAATGACTCTTTCCAGCCATCTGGAGCGGACATTTTACTTCTGTACACAATATTTTTCTTTTTTTTTAAATTTATTTTTGACTTTGATTTAATAATACAGCTAAAATCAGTTAGTTCAAGCATTGGTAAATCATTCTCACTATCACCCAGTGAAATTGTCCTGTAATTTTTTTTTAAATAGTTTTTTATATCTAAAAACTTTTTTAGAGCTATACCTTTATCATATTTATCAGAAATATGCACAAATCTTCCTCCATCAAGAATAGTATAAGAACTATCAATGGTTTTAATCTCATCTTTAAATTTTTTTTTTTTTTTCCAAAGAATCTTCCCAGAAAATAGGATTTGTGAAATTTCTTACTTTACTTAACTTTGCAGAGTTACTACATAAATTTGTTATCTTTGATAATTTATTTTCTGATAGTTCAGCATAAAATTGAAACATATATTTTTTTTTTAAAAAAGAAAATTTCTTTGAAATTTTTGAAGAATTAAGATTTGTCAAACTGATTAAAAAATGTTGTTTATATTTTAAAATCTCTTCATTTTTTTGATGTTTTTTAAGGTAACCTTTTGGAAAAAAAATACATGCACCATTCTCTGCAATAAATGGAAAATTAATACTTATCATTTTCTGTATTTCTAAAATCTCTTCATAAGTTTTACTTGAAACAAAAATTAATTCATAATCAAACTTAAAATTTCTTACATATTCTCTTAATGTCCCGAAAGAATAAGAATCATGGTTTAAAAAAGTACCATCTAAATCTGAAAATATTAAAAATTTCATATTGATTGCTATAGAATTTGTTAAAAAAATTGTAAGTTGTATTATAATAATATCTGTTATAATGTATATCAAATGAAAGTACTTCTCGCATTAATTGTTATTTTTTTTTACAACGATGCATATTCACTTTGTGAATTCAAAAACGTAACATCAAGTGACGAGGTTAAATATACTTCCCAAAAATCTATAAATGTGAACGATATTAGCGGTCATACCATTAGAGTATTTAAAACCGAAACAAACCATCAAAATCCAAAGAAAAATTGTGAAGGTTTAAAAATATTAAAAACTGATTTCTTTGGATTTAGTGACTACATNAAAAAAAAATGGAAAAGTAACTGGTTATTCGATTGCTACATATGACGATGGAAGCAAAATTTACTCAAAAGTAGAAGGTATAGCAAAGACTCCTGAAGATCTGTCTCAAAATGGGTTTGTAAATACCACCATTACTATTACTGGTGGCACTGGTATCTATAAGGGGGTTACAGGATATGGTAAAGGAGAGGTTGAGTTTAATCCAGATACGGGATATTCCTCAGGAACGACAGAAACCTTTTACTCGATTGCTGAATAACTCTGGGGTGGTTGAGGGGACTTGAACCCCCGGCCTCCGGTACCACAAACCAGCGCTCTAACCAACTGAGCTACAACCACCAAAATCATATAACTACGAGATTTTATCATTTAAGTCAAATTTATTAAGTTTAAAAATTTAACGATGTCTTTAGAAATTAATTCTGATTCTAATTTCAAATTTGCATAATAATTTTTTTCTTATATATTCTTGCTATGGATGGAATCAATAAATCAATGTATGATATTGCTAGTGATAGTGCATTCTCTATTTTAGCAAGAACAAATGAATTAAAAAGTAAAGGTAATGAAGTTATTAATCTATGTATTGGTCAACCTGATTTTCCGACACCTAAAAATATAGTTGAGGCGGCTTGCAAAGCATTAAAAGATGGTCATCATGGCTATACTTCTTCAAGTGGTATTCTGGGGTTAAGAGAGGCTGTAGCTAATGATTTATTTAGAAGAAATAATGTGATAGTTGAACCAGGGCAAATTTTAATTTCACCTGGTGCAAAAGCTATAATCTTTTATACTTTACTAATGTTTGGTCAACCAGGGGCTGAGGTTATTACACCTGATCCTGGATTTATGGCTTACAAATCCTTAATTGATTACACTGGGGCAAAAGCGGTATTTCTTCCTCATAGAAAAGAACAAAATTTCTCTTTTAATGTTGATGAATTGCTTTCACTTATTACAAGTAAAACTAAACTTATAATTTTAAATTCTCCAGGAAATCCAACGGGAGGAGTTGTTCCAGAAAAAGAATTCGACAAATTAGCAAATGAACTTTCTAAATATCCTAATATCTATATATTGTCAGATGAAATATACAGCAAAATTACTTTTGATAACAGCAAACACAAAAGTCTTCTTGCTTATCCACAAATACAGGAACAAGTAATAATGATGGATGGTTGGTCCAAAAGCTATGCTATGACAGGATGGAGACTCGGATACGGAGTTTATCCTAAAAAGTTGTTTCCGTTTGCTGAAAAACTAGCAATAAATTGTCATTCGTGCGTGAATACAGCAACACAAATTGCTGGAATTGAGGCCCTGGAAAGNAAGTCTAGCGAAGTGTTTGTTAAACATATGGTTGAAAAATTTCAAGAAAGAAAAAATTTTATGGTTTCTGAATTAAATAAAATAAAAAATGTTGAATGTTGTGATCCGAAAGGAGCATTTTATGTTTTTCCAAAAATTAATAAAAAAAATTTTGATTCTAAGTTAATATGTTCTGAGCTTTTAGAAAAAAAATTTCTTGCTACAGTTCCAGGCTCATCATTTGGGGATTTAGGAGAGGGTTTTCTGAGAATATCGTATGCAAGTGATTTAGAAAATTTAAAAAAATCAATTGTTTTGCTAAAAGAATATATGAATGAATAAATTTTAGGCATACTGTATATATTTTATGCAAAATTTTTAGCTATTTTGAATATTTCTCAGGAAAACTAGAGAATCTTAGTTGGCATGTTTCCTGCATATAGACTATATGAAAAAAGTTGAAGCCATTATTAAGCCATTCAAATTGGATGAAGTAAAAGAAGCACTAAATGATATTGGAGTATTGGGTATAACTGTTTCTGAGGTAAAGGGTTTTGGTAGGCAAAAAGGACATACTGAGCTTTATAGAGGAGCTGAATATGCTGTAGACTTTTTGCCGAAAATAAAAATTGAGATTGTTATCGAAGATAAGTTATTAGATGATACAATCGAGGTTATTAAATCGAAAGCTGAGACTGGCAGAATTGGAGATGGAAAAATATTTATTTATAATATCGAACAAGCNATAAGAATAAGAACTGGTGAAACTGGAAAAGACGCAATTTAAATAAAAGGAGTATATTATGTCTGAAGTTGAAAAAGTACTAAAATTAATTAAAGAAAAAGAAGTAAAGTATGTTGATTTACGTTTTACTGACACGAAAGGTAAATGGCAACATACTGCGCAAACAGTTCAAACGGTAGATGAAAAGATGTTCGAAGACGGAATTATGTTTGACGGATCATCAATAGCTGGTTGGAAAAGCATTGACAAGGCTGATATGATTCTCAAACCTGATGCATCAACTGCAATTATGGACCCTTTTACAGCTCAACCACAGTTAATACTTTTTTGTGATGTGATAGAACCTGATGATGGTAAACCCTACGAACTAGATCCAAGAAGTACAGGAAAAAAAGCAGAAGCATACCTCAAAGAAACAGGTATTGGCGATACAGCATTTTTTGGTCCTGAAGCTGAATTTTTTATATTTGATGATGTGAAATTTGGAACTGATCAAGATTATACTTTTTATAGTATAGATTCTGAGGAAGGTGCGTATAATACAAAAGCAGAAATGGACGGTGGTAATATGGGACATAGACCAAAAGACAAGGGAGGATATTTCCCAGTTCCTCCAGTTGATTCTGCNACGGATATAAGAGCTGAAATGGTATCTACAATGATGGAAATGGGTTTAGAGATGGAAAAACATCATCATGAAGTAGCACCATCTCAACATGAGTTGGGAATGAAATTTGGTCCACTTATAAAGAGTGCTGATGACCTACAAAAATATAAATATTGTGTTCATATGGTTGCACAAGCATACGGAAAGACGGCTACGTTTATGCCAAAACCAGTTTACAATGATAACGGTTCAGGTATGCATGTTCATCAATCTATTTGGAAAGGCAGTGACTCAGTATTTGCAGGAAGCGGTTATAATGGATTATCCGAGGAATGCTTGTACTATATCGGTGGAATTATTAAACATGCTAAAGCATTGAACGCTTTTTCAAACGCAACAACGAACAGTTATAAAAGGCTTATTCCTGGGTTTGAGGCACCAGTACTATTAGCATATTCATTTAGAAATAGATCTGCTGCATGCAGGGTTCCATATGTAAGTAGTCCTAAGGCAGCAAGATTTGAGGTTAGATTCGGAGATGCATCCGGAAACCCTTATTTTACATTTGCGTCAATGCTTATGGCTGGATTGGATGGTATAAAAAATAAAATTCATCCTGGTGATGCAATGGATAAAGACCTTTATGCCTTATCTGAAGAAGAGCTCAANGGTGTACCTACCGTATGTGGTAGTCTAAGAGAGGCACTTGATGCATTAGACAAAGATAGAGAATTTTTAAAGGCAGGTAATGTATTTACAGATAACCTTATTGATTCTTATATTTCATTAAAAATGGATGAAGTACATCAATTTGAACATATGCCACATCCAGTAGAATTTAAAATGTATTATTCTGTATAAATTCAAAGAGTTATTTAATTAGTTTGGATAGCTCTTTAAACTTAGAGTGTTTTGAATCTTTTAGGATATCAAATATAAGCATTTCTGTGTTGACAATGCCTATATTTTCACTCCTCATTCTATTTAAACCATCTATGTGATTGTCATTATTTCTAGAGCTTACACAATCTTTCAACACAAATACTTCATATGAATTTTTTGATAATTCATATGAGGTTTGATAAACACAAATGTGAGTTTCTAAACCACAGATGATTATCTGAGATTTCTTTAGATTTTCTAGTACTTTACAAAAGTCTTTGTTTTGGAAACATGAAAAAGAGGTTTTTTCAATCTTTGAAAACCTCTTTGTATTATTTGTTATTGAATCGTCTGTTTCTCCTAATCCTTTAGGGTATTGCTCAGTCGTTACTATGGGTAAATTTAAAATATCAAATACTTCAACAACCTTTTTAATATTATTAACTAATCTATCTTTATTATAGATGTTTTTCAAAAGTTTTTTCTGAACATCAACTATTAATAAAAAACAGTTCGACTCTTCGATAATCATAATAAACTTAAAGTTTAGTAAAGTGCTTTCTCAATATCATTTATTAAACCCTCTGACGATGGACTTGTCATCGATGAGTACCAATTAATAATATTCCCGTCTTTACCAATCAAATACTTATGAAAATTCCATCTAGGTGTTCCGATTAATGAAACATTTTCTGATATCCATTTGTAAATAGGATGTGCATTTTCACCTTTAAGCTTTTGTATTTTAGTTAAGGGGAAGTTTACACCAAATCTTATTTCACAAAATTCTTTAACATCTGAATCTTTGTGAAGTTCTTGATTGAACTCGTTGGAAGGAACACCCAAAACTATGAGTCCATCATCTTTATATCTATCATATAATTTTTGAAGACCTGCATACTGAGGAGTAAAACCACATTTTGATGCTGTATTTACCAATAAAGTAACTTTATCTTTGTAGGAAGACAAAATAATTTCACTACCCTCAATTGAGTCTATTTTAAAATCATGAAAAGTTTTATCTGAAGAATAAGTTTTTGTTGAGAAAAAAAACATAGTTATTAGCAAAATTAATATTTTCATATAATATAAATAATAAATCTTATTGAAAAAAAAAGTTTTATTTTTATTATTAAAAAATGAGAGTTATTTTAAATAAATTGATTTTTTTTATATCACTTTTATTCTTATCATCTTGTGTTGGTGAAAGACTTGTTCCAACAAAAGGTCCGGAGGGAGAGCCTGGAAGTGAACTAAATTTTGCTCANTTTGATGATATTCCAATTCCAATGGGTTCATCACTCAATTCAGAAGATTCAATTATAATTTCAAAGAAAAATGGTTGGTTAGGTAGATTAGTGTTTGACTCAAATAAAAAACAATTAATTATATTTGATTTTTTTAGAAATGAATTACCTAAGTTTGGATGGAGAAAACTGTCAGAAGTAAGAGCAAACTATAGTCTACTAAACTATACAAATGGCGAAAGATTAGCCTCTATTCAAATTTTTTCTAATACGTTAATCGGTTCCACTGTCTCAGTAACAGTAACAGAACTAAGTGACCAAAATTAATTGATTTAATAGTAACATTTTTATCCTTTATTATAAATTCAAATACACATTACTAAATTTTGGTGCGGTCGAGAAGACTCGAACTTCCACAGGTTATTCACCTACAACGACCTCAACGTTGCGCGTCTACCAGTTCCGCCACGACCGCAAATCTATTCAAACTCAATGATGCTTTGATCTACAAGCAAACTATCTTTTTCTTTACAAAAAATTTCTTTTATAATAACNTCTTTCTCCGCTTTAATAATATTTTCCATTTTCATTGCTTCAATAATTACTAACGATTCTCCCTCCTGAACCTTTTGTCCCTTTTTTACGAAAATAGAAGATAATAAACCCGGCATTGGCGATAATAAAAACTTAGATGTATCTGGTTTTTTTCTAGGAACCATAATAGCATTTAATTCTGCATGTCTATCTGAAAGCACATTTACATCAATAATTGAGCTCTTATGACTTATCGAATACCTTGGTCCTTCCCTATTAATCTCAAAATATAGGACATTATTATCGATCAAAGCTGACAGCAAAGGAAAACCAATTTTCCAGTCACTTTTAAATTTAATATATTTTTTATTTACGAATATATCAAAGTTTTGATTATAATTATTGTAATTAATTTCAGTTATAACTGTTTTGTCATTGACAATAACATTCCATTTGGAACCAATTCTTCTTGTAAATCCTTTGACTTGATTTGATATTGAGGAGGCGCGCATCATATATTTGAAATGAACAAAAGTTGCAACAGCCATCATCTCGTCAAAATTTATAATCTTTGATTTTCTGGAGTCAAAACCATTAATATAGTTTTCTTCAATAAATTTAGTTGTAAAATTTCCGCTTTTAAAATCTTTATGCTGAAAGATATTTGAAAGAAAATGTTTATTTGTTTGTACGCCATTAACAAGATATCTATCCAAAGCATTTATCATATTAATAATAGCATCGCTCCTCGTATTAGAAAAAACACATAATTTTGAAATCATAGGGTCATAGTACATACTAATTTCAGAACCCTCTACTACACCAGAATCTACTCTAATTGATTTACTTTTTGGTTCAATGTACCTTGTAAGTCTACCAATGGATGGAAGAAATTTTCTCGCTGAGTCCTCAGCGTAAATTCTTGACTCTATTGCCCAACCACTAAACTTAACATCATCCTGTTTAATTGACAATTTTTCTCCAGCTGCAGCTNTAATCATAAGTTCAACTAAATCTATTTTTGTAATTAGTTCAGTTACTGGATGTTCAACCTGAAGTCTTGTGTTCATTTCAAGAAAGTAAAATTGTTTATTCTTATCTACTACAAATTCAACAGTACCTGCCGAATAATAATTCACTGCTTTAGCAAGTTTTATAGATTGCTTTGCCATTTTCTTTCGTAAATTTTCATCTACAAACTTACTAGGTGCCTCTTCAATAACTTTTTGATGTCGTCTTTGAATTGAGCACTCTCTCTCACCCAGATGTATGATATTACCAAACTTATCTCCGAAAACTTGAATTTCAATATGCCTAGGTTCTTCAACAAACTTTTCTACAAATACTCTAGAATCCCCAAAGCTTGATTTAGCTTCACTTATTGCAGAATTATAATTTTCCTGAAAGTTTGATTCATCATAAACCACCCTCATTCCCTTTCCACCGCCACCTGCTGATGCTTTAATAATTACAGGAAATTTTATTCTCTTTGCCTCTTTTAGTGCTTCATCTTTATTTTTAAGGATTTCCAAACCACCAGGCACTACTGATACTCCAGAATTAAAAGCTAATTTCTTAGACGCAATTTTATCTCCCATAANTGAAATTGCCTTATCTGGTGGTCCCACAAATATTTTGCCAGCTTTTGTAACTTCAGATGAAAAATTTACATTTTCGGATAGAAAACCATATCCTGGATGAACGGCATCGGCGTTCGATGTTTTAATCGCATTAATTATTTTTTTTATATCTAAATAGCTTTCTGCAGAGGTACTGCCTCCAAGATTCACAAACTCATCAGCAGCAATTACATGTGAAGAATTTAGATCAACTTCAGAACAAACTGCAACTGTTTTTATGCCCAATCTTTTTGCAGTTTTTATTATTCTGCACGCTATTTCTCCTCTATTAGCAATTAATAATTTTTTTATCATACCATCTTAATTTATAGTGGAATGTTATCATGTTTCTTCCAAGGATTCTTGAGTGATTTATTTCTAAGCATCACCAATGATCTGCAGATTCTTTTTCTTGTAGAGTTTGGATTAATCACATCATCGATAAATCCTCTGCTGCCGGCAATAAATGGATTTGCAAATCTCTCACGGTATTCATTAGTTCTTTTTTCAATTTTGGTCTCATCATTTAATTCAGCTCTAAATATAATTTCTACTGCGCCTTTTGGACCCATGACAGCTATCTCAGCATCAGGCCAAGCAAAATTTACATCTCCTCTTAAATGTTTTGAACTCATTACATCATACGCACCTCCGTATGCTTTTCTTGTTATAACAGTAATTTTTGGGACAGTTGCTTCAGCAAAAGCAAACAGTAGTTTTGCGCCATGTTTTATGATTCCATTGTATTCTTGCGAGGTTCCAGGTAAAAATCCTGGAACATCNACAAATGTAATTATAGGAATATTAAAACAATCGCAGAATCTAACAAATCTGGCCGCCTTTCGAGCTGAATTATTATCTAAACATCCGGCAAGAACCATAGGTTGATTCGCCACTATTCCAACGGGAGAGCCTGACATTCTTGCAAAACCGGTTAGAATATTACCAGCATATTCTGGTTGAAGTTCAAAGAAATCCCTATCATCAACAACTTTTGTTATTAGTTCTTTCATATCATATGACTTATTTGGATTATTAGGAATGAGGCTATCGAGAGAAAGTTCTAATCTATCCGAAGGATCGTCACAGTTCCGTAATGGAGGTAACTCTTTATTTGAGGAAGGCAAAAATCCCATAAACCTTCTCAATTGAAACAATGCTTCAAGATCATTTTCAAATGCTAAATCTGCCACACCTGAGGTTTTAGTATGAGTTGAGGCACCACCTAATTGTTCATGACTTACTTCCTCATGCGTAACAGTTTTGACTACATCAGGTCCTGTAACAAACATATAAGAAGTATCCTTAACCATGAATATGAAATCAGTCATTGCTGGACTATAAACTGCTCCACCAGCGCAAGGCCCCATTATAACAGAAATTTGTGGTATGACTCCAGATGAGAGAACATTTCTTTGAAAGACTTCAGCATAACCAGCTAAAGAGGCTACTCCTTCTTGTATTCTTGCACCACCAGAATCATTTAAGCCAATTACAGGGGCTCCTACTTGTAGAGCTTTATCCATAATTTTACAAATTTTCTCAGCATGTGATTCGGATAAAGAACCTCCAAAAACAGTAAAATCTTGACTAAAAACAAAAGTCAATTTTCCATTAATGGTACCATACCCAGTTACTACTCCATCTCCTGGAATTTTTTGTTTTTGCATATCAAATTCTGAACACCTATGTTCCACAAACATATCCCACTCTTCAAATGTCCCAGGATCTAGTAAAACTTCAATTCTCTCTCTCGCGGTTAATTTTCCCTTTTTATGCTGACTGTCTCTTCTTTTTTTTCCTCCCCCGTCAATGGCTAAAGATCTTTTTTTTTCAAGTTTTTTTAAAATTTCGTGCATATTTTTAATTCTTTAATGTTTAACAGTTTAATATTATAAATTATTACAAAATAATATCTAAAAAAAAATAGAAAAACTTTTTAAAATTCTTTTTTCTTCATCGTCAATTTTTTTTTGCTCCATCGTACTACCCCATATTGATCGTTGATATNTACTCTCAATATTACCTAAGTTAAAAAGTTTTGTAATACCATAACAATTTGAAAAATAATTGTAAGTTAAAACTACACTATTATTTAATTTTGAGATTCTATAAAAAATGTATAAGTTTTGTAATTTTAAATTTTGTAAATATGTGGAAAAATTATTAGTATTAATATTTTTCTGCTCACCTAGTGAAGTATATATTTTCTTTAGTTTCGTGCTAAACTTTAAATTAAAATAATCTATAGAATCATTGAGATTTTTTTCTAACATCTTATTTAGCGCACTATTTTTATGATGTCTGTATAACGATGAATCAAAATTTAAAATTTTTATTACTTCTTTTTTTAATTGCTTTCTATCATGCTCAACTAAACTTGAAATAGCCATTGATATGGAAGTAACTGGTAATTTTACAAAATTTTTGATTCCAAATTTATTAAGCTCATAGATGACTATCTTTGCAATTTTTTTATCCTTAACAATAAAATTCTTATTTTTTAATAATTTGAATTTTTTATTATTGTTATAAATAAAAATATTATCGTCAATTTTTTTAAAGCTAAATTTCATTAATATTTTTCCAATTTTTCGCATTAAGAAAAAAATCTTGTTCTAATTGCATGAAATCAAAATTCATTTTTCTTAAATTATCTTTCATTTGTTTTGTTATGGTTGATTTAAACTCCCAAAACTTTCCATTCATGTCCCTAAAGGAAACTTTGTAAGCATGCAAATTTAAATTTTGGTTTTTATCAAAATTCTGTAAATTTCTATTAACAACGAATTTTTTTTCCCCAAGAATTGGTAAGTTNAATTGTAATAAATGCTTTCTTATCTGATTTTTACGACCTGTTTTAGGTCTCAAAGCGATAAATGAAAAGTTATCATAAGTATGGATCCTCTTAAAAAATGTTTTCGCATCAAGATTTTTATTCTTTGTTTTTATCGGAAAGTTTATTATCCCATGTTTATGAATAAGTTTTCCATTCACAATAGCCAAATACGTCTTTAGGATTTCTCTCTCCTTAAATAATTTTGTAAAAAATTGTGCTGATTTTAAATTTCTTGAAACTATTAAAAGACCTGAAGTATCTTTATCAATTCTATGAACAAGTTTTGGCTTAATTTTATTATCATGTTCAAAAATCGATAACAAATCATCTAAACTATATTTTATCTTAGTGCCCCCCTGCACAGGAATACCAGAGGGCTTATTAAGTATTATAAAATCGTCATTTAGAAAAGTTACCCAACTACGAATTTTTGATTTCAAGACATCAGGAATTTTCTTTTTATCTTTAATGTGTGATGAGTTAATAAGATATCTTGGAATTTTTATAATATCATTAGTTTTTATTATTTTGGTATTTTTAACTCTTACGCCATTTACCCTGATTGAACCTTTTCTTAAAAGCTTACAAATAGTTATATATGAGGTGTCAGGAAATTTTTTTTTTAACCAATAATCTATTCTTAATTTGTCAAAACTTTGAGTTACTACCCTTTTAAATTGATCATCAGAATCCATCCTAAAAAAAATACTCTTGATAATATGTTAATCTGATTTAATCGAATTATCAGTTTGTGAAATTGAACTTTTTTTTTCTTCTTTATTTTTATTCGTAGTTGCTTTATCTTTTGTTTTTTCTTTAGAGCCAGTTTCTATTTTTTTTTGAGCATTTTTATCTGAATTTACTTGTTCATCCTTTTTATTTTTCAAGTCAGTGGTGTTTAATTCCTCTTCGTTTCTTTTAATTCTTTCTTTATCAATTAATCCCTTTGCATTAGTGTCCCTATCAATGAATTCTATTACAGCCATAGGTGAGGAATCTCCATATCTAAATCCAGCCTTTAGGACTCTTGTATATCCTCCATTTCTTTTCATGTACCTTTTTGACAAAATATTAAATACTTTATTTACCGAATTATTATCTCTTAATATTGAATAAACCTTTCTTTTAGAATGTAATGAATCCTTTTTACCAAGTGTAATTATTTTTTCTACGAAAGATCTTAAATCTTTGGCCTTTGGAAGCGTTGTTTTAATTTGTTCGTGAATAATCAATGAATTAGAAAGATTTTTGAATAAAGCTTTTCTATGACTAGATTTTCTATTTAATTTTCTACCTGTAATTAAGTGTTTCATGATAAATTTTTATAAATTAATAGGGTTCTTCTAATTTTCTTCTTATATCTTCAATGTTCTCAGGCGGCCACCCCTCGATTTTCATTCCAAGCTCAAGGCTCATAGTAGTTAAAACTTCTTTGATTTCATTCAACGACTTTCTTCCAAAATTAGGTGTTCTCAACATCTCTGATTCAGATTTTTGAACCAAATCTCCAATATAAACAATTTCATCATTCTTTAAACAATTAGCAGATCTTACCGAGAGTTCTAGTTCTTCAACCTTTCTTAATAAATTTATATTTAAACTTGATTCTTCGGCTACCGGTGTTTCAATTTCTTCAGCAGGTTCATCGAAATTTATGAACAATTTAAGTTGTTCGTCCATAATTCTTGCAGCATATGCTACTGAATCTTCTGGCACAACTGAACCATTAGTCTCGATATTCATTATAAGTTTATCGTAGTCGGTAACCTGACCAACTCTAGAGTTTTCAACCTTAAATGATACTCTTTTTACAGGAGAAAAAAAAGAATCAATTGGTATGTAGCCAACGGGTAAACCGTCACTACTATTTTCAGAAGCTGGAACAAAACCTTTACCTTCAGAAACGTTCATCTCGATATTAATACTTGCTTTGGAGTCAAGAGTACAAATTAANAGATCCTTATTTAATACTTCAACATGAGCACCGCACTCAATGTCCGAACCCTTAACTTCTTTTGGCCCAGAAGCTTTAAGTGATATTTTAGTTTTATCAACATCGCTTAGTTTAAGAGCTAGTTGTTTTATATTTAATATTATTTCTGTAACATCTTCTATTACCCCTGGAATTGAAGAAAACTCATGAGTAACTCCCTCAATCTTAATTGAAGTGACAGCTGCTCCCCTAATAGAAGATAGTAAAACTCTTCTAAGAAGATTCCCTAGGGTTTGCCCATAACCACTCTCCAAAGGTTCTGCAATCAATTCGGCTTTTGTCATCTCATTCTTACCCTTAAGAAAACTAATTTTATTTGGTTTAATTAATTCTTTCCAGTTTTTATTAATCACTTACTTTTTCCTTTACTAAAATTTAATATTAAACTCTTCTTCTTTTTGGAGGTCTACAACCATTATGAGGTATTGGAGTAATATCTTTAATAATCGTAATATTTAGTCCGGATGAACCCAGTGCTCGAATAGCAGATTCTCTACCTGAGCCTGGGCCTTTGATAATAACTTCTAGATACTTCATCCCGTTTTCAACTGCTTTTTTTGCGGCCTCCTCAGCAGCAAGTTGTGCAGCAAACGGTGTAGACTTTCTTGAACCTTTAAATCCTTTATTCCCAGAAGATGACCAAGAAACAGTATTACCACTTGGATCGGTTATAGTAATGATTGTATTGTTAAAGGTTGAATTGATGTAAGCTATCCCAGAAGGAATGTTTTTTTTTTACTTTCTTTTTAGATTTATTCGCTTTACTTACCATAGTTAACTAGCTTTCTTTTTTCCAGCAATTGGAATAGCTTTGCCCTTNCGAGTTCTAGCATTAGTGTGAGTTCTTTGTCCCCTTACGGGTAATTTATTTCTATGTCTTAATCCTCTGTAACAACCGAGATCAGTTAATCTTTTAATATTTGAAGATATCTCTCTTCTTAAATCACCCTCTACTGTGTAATTACTATCTATATATTCTCTAACCTTAATAACTTCTGATTCAACTAGCTCATTAACTCTCTTATTTCCATCTACATTTGTATTTTCACAAATAATTTTAGAAAACTTAGGACCAATTCCAAAAATATATGTTAGTGCAATCTGCAATCTTTTATTAGAAGGTATATTTACCCCTGCTATTCTTGCCATTTTACCTTACCAAGAGAATAATTAATGAATTTGGATTATAGTTTTTTTTTAAATTTAGTCAATAAAGTTCTAATTAATTAACATATTTATTTTTTCGCTAATTTCCTTTATGTCCATCATGCCATCAATTCTAAAAAATCTGTTTTTATTTTGATAAAAATTTATTATTGGTTCAGTAGATTCTTTATAAACTTTGAGTCTTTTATTTAAGGTCTCTAAATTATCATCGCCTCTGATATTTTTTTTACTTGATTGTAAGATTCTTTGTCTAATTCTTTTCTCAAGTTCGGAAAATTTTACATCTAGTAAAATAACAAAATCAATTTGTAATTTTTTCTGTAAAAGAGCTTTATCTAACTCTTTCGCCTGAACAAGATTTCGTGGAAATCCATCAAAAATAATATTCTTAAGTGTCAAAGAATTTATTGAATCAATAATTATCTTTATAACTAAATTGTCCGGTACAAGTTGACCATCTTCCATTATTTTTTTTATTTTTTTACCATCAGATGAACCAGAGTTTACTGATTCTCTCAAGATATCTCCAGTAGATAATTGATAAAAATCTTTTTGCTCCACAAGTATTTTTGCCTGCGTTCCTTTTCCTGAACCAGGTGGACCTAAAAGAATTACGTTTGTCATCTTCTCCTATTTCGAAGACTAGATTTTTTTAAAAGACCCTCATATTGATGAGCTAATAAATAAGACTGAATTTGAGTAACAGTATCCATTGTTACGCTTACAACAATAAGTAAACTTGTACCACCAAAATAAAAAGGAACTTTATACTTAGAAATTAATAACTCAGGTAATAAACAAATTGCAGACAAATAAATAGCACCTACTACTGTTAATCTTGTTAAAACGTAATCAAGATAATTAGCAGTATTTTCGCCAGGTCTTATGCCTGGAATAAAACCACCATATTTTTTTAAATTTTCTGCCGTATCTTTGGGGTTAAAAACAATAGCTGTATAAAAAAACGCAAAAAATACTATCATAGAAATGTAAAAAGTTAGATATACAGGATGTCCTCGACTTAAAAAAATACTTAGAGTATTTAACCATTCTGGACCTGAACCAGAGTTAAAACTTACGAATGTAACGGGGAGTAACAAAAGTGAACTCGCAAAAATTGGAGGAATCACACCTGAGGTATTAATCTTTAAAGGTAAATGACTTGAGTCAGCAGTTTTTCCTCCCGAACCTATTTGTCTTTTAGGATATTGTATTAATATTCTTCTTTGAGCTCTTTCTATAAATACCATAAAAGTAATGACAGAAACTGACATAACTAGAAGAAAAACAATAAATAAAGCAGACAAAGCACCGGTTCTTCCTAATTCAAATGTAGTGCTTAATGCAATTGGAAGTTGTGAGACTATTCCAGTAAATATTATTAATGATATTCCATTTCCTATACCTCTTTGTGTTATCTGTTCTCCAAGCCACATCAAAAAAAGAGTTCCGCTAACTAATGTGACAACGGTTACAAATCTAAAAAACAAACCAGGATCCATTACCGCTTGCATACCTTGTGAAGACATATTTTCTATTCCAACTGCTACACCATATCCTTGTACAGTGGCTAAAAGAACAGTTCCGTATCTAGCGTATTGATTTATTTTTTTTCTGCCAACCTCACCTTCTTTTTTTAACTGTTCTAATTGAGGTGAAATTACTGTTAATAATTGCATTATTATACTGGCAGATATGTATGGCATAATGTTTAGNGCAAAAATTGTCATTCTTCCAAGCGCACCTCCTGCAAACATATCAAACATACCAAGAATACCTCCAACATTTTGTTCGAAAATTTGTTTTAATGCNACAGGATCTATTCCAGGGATTGGGATATATGTCCCTATTCTATATACAATTAGAGCTAAAATGGTGAAAAGAATCCTCTGTTTAAGATCTTTTGCTTTGCCAATTGAGCTAAAATTTATGTTTGATGCTAATTGTTCAGCTGCTGATACCATAGTTATTTAATTATTTATNATTATTATTGATTTATATTTCATTTCTTTTTTTTGTTTATTTTTTCTTTAACAGGCTTATTAATGTTTTTTTCGATGCTTTTCTTTTTTGTTGATGGTTTACTTATTTTCTTACTTTTATTATTCGTCACTTTTAATTTAGTTTGTTCATCNGAATTAGATTTTTTTAATTTAGGTTTAAACTTTACTAATTCAACTTTACCTCCAGCTCTCTCAAATTCTTTGAGAGCAGATTTTGAAACAGCATGAGCTTGAATATTTATTTTTGCTTTTAGTTTTCCGTTCATTAAAATTTTTAGACCAGACGAATTTTTAGGAATAACAATATTTAATTTATTAAAATCTTCAACAACAATCATTTTATTTTCAACTATCTGCTTTTTGTTAAATAAAAAATTTAAAAAATCAGTGTCAATAATCTTATATTTTTTTTTAAATGGGTTTTTAAATCCATGCTTAGGCATCCTCATATGAAGTGGCATTTGTCCACCCTCAAAACCATTAATACTTACNCCTGTTCTTGACTTTTGGCCTTTCATACCACGACCACATGTTTTTCCTTTTCCTGAGCCTATGCCTCTTCCAACTCTTTTTGATTTCTTAAAAAGATTTTTATTATCAACTGTAATTTCATTTAATTTCATAAATCACCTACTTTTGCTCTATCTTTAAAAGATGTTTGACTTTTTCTATCATTCCCCTCATGGAGGGGCTATCATCATAAATTTTTGTTCTATTGATTTTATTTAACCCCATCCCAATGAGAGTTTTTTTCTGAGTTATATTCCTTCCAATTGGACTTTTTATTTGAGTAACTTTAACTTTAACCATCTGACGCTCCTTCAATTAAACTTGAGGAACTTTTTCTTCTTTTCGTAATTTCATTAACTTTTAATCCTCTTCTTATCGAAATCAATTTAGGAGATGAAGCAGATGATAAAGCCTGAAATGTAGCCCTTATCATATTATGAGGATTTGAACTGCCGACAGACTTTGCTACAATATCTTTTACACCTAAGGCTTCAAAAACTGCTCTCATTGGGCCCCCAGCGATCACTCCTGTTCCTGATGGAGCGCTCCTTAAGTAAACTTTTCCAGAATCAAATCTGCCGGTAATATCGTGATGCAAAGTTCTCGCTTGCCTCAGAGGCACACGAATCATATTAATTTTGGCCTCATCTGTCGCTTTTTTTATCGCTTCAGGAACTTCCTTTGCTTTCCCTTTTCCGTGTCCAACAAGACCATTGCCATCACCAACAACAACCAACGCTGCGAAACTAAATCTTCTTCCACCTTTTACAACTTTCGCCACCCGATTAATACTTACCAATTTTTCGATATACTCGTTTTCTTCATTTTGATTAGAACTACTTTTTGTTTGTTTATTATTTGAATTAGACTTTGGGTGTTTTTTTTGAGATGTTTTTAAATCCACATCATTTTTACCATTAGCATTTTTCTTTGAGTCTGTTGAAATTACTTTATTCTCATTTTTGTCTATTATAGCTTTTTTAAGGATATTTTTTTTCGCTTTCTCTTCATTCAAAGGCTTAGCATTAATATCATTAACATCGGAAGTTTTATCTTCAGACGACTTTTTTTTAGAATCAACCAATTTTTCAGACTCTTTTACTTTTATTTCTGTATCTGTATCTGTATCTTTATCTTTATTTTTATCAATCATTTTATATCCTATAATATTATAACTTTAACCCTTTTGATCTTGCTCCGTCAGCAACTTGTTTTATTCTTCCATGGTATAAATAACCTCCTCTATCAAAACTAATCTTTTCTTTAAAACCTTTTTTAATTGCTTCCTCAGCTATATATTCACCAACTTTAAATGCAGCCTGTTTATCTGAACCTTTCTTTAAAGATAAAACTTTTTGAATAGATGAGGCAAAAAATAAAGTTTTATGATTTATGTCATCGATGATTTGAGCATAAATATGTTTGTTAGATCTAAATACGGATAATCTAAAATTAGATTTACTTTTTTTCTTTAAGCTATACCTATTTTTAGCGGCTCTCTTACCTCTTGAAAGAATTTTTTTAATCATTTCTTTTTTCCTTCTTTTCTTCTAATTATTTCATCTTTATATTTAACCCCTTTTCCTTTGTAAGGCTCTGGTTTTCTAAAAGCTCTTATATTTGCTGCAATTTGACCAACTTTTTGTTTGCAAATTCCTGAAATAGTAATCTCAGTAGGTTTTGGAACGTCAATCTTAACATCATCAGGTACAGCAAAATTTATCGGATGAGAAAAACCTAATAGCAACTCAAGATTTTTTCCCTTTAATGCCGCTTTATAGCCCACTCCATTTAAAAGTAATTCTTTTTTGAATCCAAAATTTACTCCTTGAATTACATTAAAAATTCTTGATCTCACTGTTCCCCACATAACCATTGATGTTTTTGAACTATCCTTCGCATTTATAATTACACTATTATCTTTTAAAGATACTAATGCTTTATTATCAAATTTAAAATTTAATTCTCCTAGTTTTCCTTTAGCAATAAAATTACCAGAATCNATTTTTACCTCAACTGATTCAGGAATATTTATTGGTATTCTTCCACTTCTAGACATGACTAAAATCCTAAAATACTTTGCATAATATTTCTCCACCTACGTTTTCTTGTCTTGCCTCTTCATCAGACATAACCCCTTTCGAAGTCGACAAAATTGATATACCTAATCCATCATAATGTCTTGGTAAACTCTTGATATTTGAATAAACTCTCCTGCCTGGCGTAGATACTCTTGAAATATTTTTTATAACAGGCTCACCTTCAGAATATTTTAATTCAATCTTAAACTCATCTTTTNTATCGCTAGAATTCACTTTTTCAAAACCTCTTATAAATCCNTCTCGTCTTAAAACGTCAAGAACATTTCCACGGAACCTAGAAGCGGGCATAGATACACAGTTTTTCTTTCTCATTTGCCCATTTCTTATTCTAGTTAACATGTCTCCTAATGGATCTGATAAACTCATGATTTACTCCCTATTTAACCTTTCTACCAACTTGATTTTGTTACGCCAGGAACTTGACCAATAGCTGCCAAATCCCTAAATGCGATTCTTGACAAATTAAATTTTCTATAAACTCCTCTACCTCTTCCAGAAACAACACATCTATTTCTAATTCTAACTTTTGATGCGTTTCTTGGAATTGAAGAAAGTTTTAATCTGGCCTGAAATTGTTCATCAGCACTTAGTTTTTTATTATTTGCTAACTTTAATAGTTTGTCATGCTTATTTTTATATTTAGCAAATAATCTTATTCTTTTCTTATTTCTTTCAACAATACTTTTTTTTGACATATAAGTTCCTTATTTAGTTGTTAAANGGAAAATTAAAACCCTTTAATAATTCAAAAGCAAAATCATCCTTTGCAGAAGAGGTAACAATANATATATCTAAACCCCTAACCTTATCTATTTTATCATAATTTATTTCCGGAAAAATAATCTGTTCTTTTAAACCTAAAGAATAGTTCCCATTTCCATCAAAAGATTTTCTGGACAACCCTTTAAAATCACGAACTCTGGGTAAAGCAATTGTTATAAGTCTATCTAAAAATTCGTACATCATCTCTTTTCTGAGTGTTACCTTGCAACCTATGCTCATTCCTTTTCTTAACTTAAAGCCTGCAATGGATTGCTTAGCTCTGGTCACTATAGGTTTTTGTCCAGAAATTAAAGTAAGGTCTTCAATTGCTGCATTTATTTTTTTTGAATCGGTAACGGACTCACCGACTCCCATATTTAAAACAATTTTTTTAAGTTTGGGAACTTCATAATAATTACTAAAGCTTAGTTTTTCCTTTAACTCATTTTTTAATTTGCTATCGTATAAATCTTTAAGTCTTGACATTACTCACCTATGTTATTGTTTCACCGGATTTCTTTAAGAATCTAACCTTTTTACCATCATCTAAAAATTTGTACCCAATCTTTGACCCTTTATTCGTTTTTGGATCCAAGTATAATAAATTTGAAACATTAATTGGCATTTCAATTGATTCGATTCCACCTTTTGAATTTGCTGAAGGTTTGGTATGTTTTTTAACCATATTGATTCCTTGAACTAAAGCTTTATTTTTTTGTGGGAAAACCTTGATTACCTGCCCGTCTTTTCCTTTGTCTTTTCCACAAGTTACAATCACAGTATCACCTTTTTTTATTTTCATTACAAAACCTCTGGAGCTAAAGATATTATTTTCATATATTTTTTGGAACGTAACTCTCTTGTAACAGGACCAAAAATTCTAGTACCGATAGGCTCACCATTATTATTTATAAGAACCGCAGAGTTTTTATCAAATCTTATTGATGAACCATCAGCTCTAGAAATTTCTTTTGATGTTCTTACAATTACTGCTTTGTGTATTTCACCTTTTTTTACTTTTCCTCTTGGTATAGCGTCTTTAACAGTGATTACAATAACGTCACCAATAGTTGCAAACCTTCTTTTTGAACCACCTAGAACTTTTATACACTGAACTTGTTTAGCTCCTGAATTATCAGCTACAAATAATTTACTTTGCATTTGAATCATAAAATTTACCCTATTTTATCAATGTCCATTTTTTTGTCTTAGAAATTGGTTTGTTCTCTTGAATCTTTACAATTTCTCCTATTTTACACAAATTTTTCTCATCATGTGCGGCATATTTTTTTGTTCTTTTAATATACTTTTTGTAAACTGGATGCATAATTTTTCTAACTACAGATACTGATATAGTCTTATCCATCTTATTTGAGACAACCGTTCCAGTTAAAATTCTTTTTGGCATATTTTATTTCTCTTTTCTTTTTTTGTTCATAATAGTTTTTATTCTAGCAATTTCTTTTTTAACTTTGGAAATACGAGATACATTTTCAAGTTGACCGCTTGATTTTTGAAATCTCAAATTAAAAGCTTCTTTTCTATACTCATTTACTTTCTTTTGAAGTTCTATTTTGTCCATTTTTCTCAGCTCTTCTAAATTTTTCATCGCTAACTACCTATTCTGGTTACAAATTTTGTTTGATTAGGTAGTTTAGCGGTTGCTAGCGTAAGAGCCTCTCGAGCTAATTCAACGGAAACTCCGTCTATCTCAAACATTATTTTTCCAGGTTTAACTTTTGCAGCCCAAAATTCAACTGCACCTTTACCTTTTCCTTGCCTTACTTCTGCTGGTTTTTTTGTTACAGGTACATCTGGAAAAATTCGAATCCACACCCTACCTGATCTTTTGAGATGTCTTGATATTGTTCTTCTTGCCGCTTCTATTTGTCTTGATGTAATTCTTGCAGGGCTTAATGCTTTAAGACCAAAAGCTCCGAAGTTTAAAAAATTTCCACCTTTTGAATTTCCGTGCATTCTCCCTTTAAACTGCTTTCTATACTTAGGTTTTTTTGGTTGTAACATTTTTGACCTTTATAAATTAGTTGATTCTGTTTTTTTTACATCTACGTTATTTTCGGAAGCCATAGGATCATGTTCAAGAATTTCACCTTTAAAAATCCATACTTTTATACCGCATATTCCATAAGTTGTATTCGCTCGAGCGACACCATAGTCTATGTTAGCTCTTAGAGTATGTAACGGAACTCTTCCTTCTCTGNACCATTCCATTCTCGCAATTTCTGCTCCACCCAATCTCCCACTACAATTTACTCTTATTCCCTGTGCTCCTAAACGGATGGCTGACTGAACAGCTCTNTTCATAGCTCTTCTAAATGCAATTCTTCTTTCAAGTTGTTGAGCAATATTATCAGCAACAAGCTTAGCATCAATCTCAGGTTTTTTTATTTCAACAATATTGAGGCTTGCATCACCACCCACCATTTTTACAATATCTGTTCTTAACCTTTCAATATCAGAACCTTTTTTCCCAATGATTACTCCAGGTCTTGCTGTATATACAGTAATTTTTGCAAGCTTAGCTGGTCTTTCAATTAATATTTTAGAGACTCCAGCAACAGACAATCTCTTTTTCAAAAATTCTCTTAACATCAGATCCTCTTCAAGTAGTTTTGCGTAATTTTTTTCTGAGAACCATCTTGACTCCCATGACCTATTTACACCAAGTCTTAATCCTATTGCGTTAGCTTTTTGTCCCATCTTTATCCTTTTTTTGCTCAGATTTAATATTATCTTTTTCAGCTTTTTTTTCATCTTTTTCTTTGACAATAATTCTAATTTTGGAAAATGTTTTAAGGATTTTCCCTGATCTACCTCGAGCTCTGGGTCTAAACCTTTTCATCACCATTGAACGACCTACTGTTGCCTCTTCAACAAAAAGTTTATCAATATCAAGTTGATGATTGTTTTCCGCATTTGATATAGCCGCCTTAAGAATTTTTTGTATATCATGAGAAATTCTTTTTTTTGAAAATTGCAGCATATTAAGGGCACGGTCAGCTTTTTGTCCTCTTATCATTTGCAATAATAAGTTAGCTTTCTGTGGACTAATCTTCAAAGACTTTATTGAGGCCTTAGCACAATTTTCATATTTATTTTCTGAACTAGACACTACTNACTACCCCCTGTTTTTTTATCAGCATTGTGCCCTTTGTAGGTTCTGGTAGGAGAAAACTCTCCAAACTTATGACCGACCATATTTTCACTTACTGAAACTGGTATATGCTTTTTACCGTTATAAACACCAAAAGTTAGACCAACAAATTGTGGAAGTATAGTTGACCTCCTTGACCAAATCTTAATTACGTCATTTCTGCCTGAATTACGAACAGCATCAGCTTTCTTCAGTAAATATGAATCTACAAATGGTCCTTTCCAAATTGATCTTGTCATAATATATACCTATTTTTTATGCCTACTTTTCAAAATAAACCTATCAGTTCTTTTATTATTTCTTGTTCTTTTTCCCTTAGCAGAGAGACCCCATGGAGAAACTGGGTTTCTACCTCCCGAAGTTCTTCCTTCACCACCACCATGTGGGTGATCTACTGGATTCATTGCCACGCCTCTAACTGATGGTCTTACACCAAGCCACCTTTTTCTTCCAGCTTTTCCGAGTTTGATATTTTTTTGATCTGGGTTAGAGACCATTCCAACGGTAGCTTTACACTCAATTCGAACAGCTCTTATTTCACCAGAGGTCAGTTTAACCTGAGCGTAATCTGAGTCTTTACTTGCTAATTGTCCGAATGTACCTGCAGACCTTATCATTTGTCCACCTTTTCCAGGTTTAAGTTCTAGGTTGTGAATTAAAGTACCAACTGGAATATTTTTAAGAGAAAGGCAATTTCCCGGTTTAATATCAGCACTTTCAGCAGAAACTATAGTATCTCCAACAGATAATTTTTGAGGACAAATAATATAACTTACATCATTATCAGTATACTTGATGAGAGCAATAAAGGCAGACCTATTAGGATCATATTCTATCCTTTCAACTTTTCCTTGAACATCAATTTTTTTTCTCTTAAAATCAACTATTCTATACTTTCGTTTATGTCCTCCACCTTTTCTTCTAGCCGTAATATGTCCATGATTATTTCTACCCCCGCTACTTGAAAGTCCTGATACCAAGGATTTAATTGGTTTGCCTTTAAATAGTTCACTTTTTTCAGTTAAGACTAACCCTCTTTGACCTGGTGTCATTGGTTTAAAATTTTTTAAANCCATGATTATTTAATTCCTGTTGTTAAATCGATTGAATTACCCTCGGCCAAGGTTACAATGGCTTTCTTTGTACTCGCTCTTTTCCCTAACTTGCCTTTAAATCTTTTTATTTTTCCGTTTTGATTTAAAGTATTAACTGATGTTACTTTTACATTAAAAATTTTTTCTATTGAACTTTTAATTTCTTCCTTAGTCGAAGTTTTCGAAACTTTAAACACATATTGATTAAATTGGCTAATCAAGGTCGATTTCTCCGAAATGACAGGAGATCTAATGATTTCAAATATTCTTTCTTGTGAGATACTCATTTTTCAAACCTTTTATGAATTTGCTTAATAACTTCTTCAGTCAAAACCAAAAAATCTCTTTTTACTATTGTATAAACATTTAAGCCGTCTATGGGTAAAACGTCTAGATTAGGTATATTTCTTGATGCTTTCCTAAAATTATCATCCAAGTCTTTTGATGAGATAAAAAGCGCTGATTTTATTCCTAATTTTGAAATTTTAGATGCCAATAAAGAAGTTTTACATTTAGACAAACTTAAGTCATCAACTAATTTCAATTTACCATCAGCTAATTTCTTAGATAAAGCGATTTTAAGAGCAAGTGATCTAACTTTCTTTGGCAACTTGTGAGAATGGGATCTCACTTGGGGACCAAATATAACAGCGCCGCCTCTCATTTGAGGAGAACGCTTACTTCCTTGTCTTGCACTCCCAGTGCCTTTTTGTTTGAAAGGTTTTTTTGTAGTGCCAGATATCTCTGAAATACCTTTAGTTTTATGATTACCACTTTGTTTTTTTGCCATTTGGTATCTTATCATGCTATGGATGATATCTTTTCTATATGGAACACTAAAAATATCCTTATCCAAATCAATATCTTTTAAATATTTATTATCTAATGAGTTAATTTTTTGTTTCATTTGATTCTTTACCTTTATTATCATTATCTAATAAATTATTTTTTGCATTAGAGTTTATATCATCTTTTGTTTTTAGTGATTTCTTATCAGCATTTGCTTCACTATTATCTTTCACATTTGTTTCGGAATTATCAGTTTTTGGAGGTGAAGTATTATNTTTATTAGAAATATCATTTGGACTTTCAAAATTCACATCAGTAGTATTTTGTTTTATTGAATCAGCATTGTTGTTTGTGGGATAAGGTAAGTCTTTATTTTTTTTCTTTACTGAATCATTAATAAGAACAGTAAGACCTTTTGGACCTGGAATACTTCCTTTTAAAATAATTAAGCCTTCATTAATGTTGGTTTGCATTACTTTAAGATTTTGCATAGTTCTCTTAACGTTTCCTAGTCTGCCAGCCATTTTTTTTCCCTTAAAAACTTTACCNGGATCTTGGCATTGCCCAGTAGAACCATGAGATCTATGTGAGATAGAAACGCCATGGGTGGCACGATTCCCAGCAAAATTGTGCCTTTTCATACCTCCCGCAAAACCTTTTCCTATGGTATGACCTGTAACATCAACATACTGACCATTTAATAAATGATTTACTGAAATCTCAGTTCCAATTTCCATAAAACCATCTTCAGATACTCGGAACTCAACTGTATTACATGAGGAATCCAATTTGGCCTTTTTGAAAAAACCAATTTGTGGTTTATTTATTTTATTTTTTCCTCCATATGAAAGTTTTAAAGCGTTATAACCGTGTTTAGTAACTGTTCTTTTATCAATTACTTTAAGATTATCAACTTTTAATATGGTAACTGGTATATTCGTACCATTGCTTTGGAACAAACGTGACATACCAATTTTTTTTGCAACTAAACCTGTTCTCATTTCTATCCTATAATTTAATTTCAACATCAACGCCTGAAGCTAACTCTAACTTCATTAAGGCATCAACAGTCTGGGGAGTCCAATCGGTTATATCCATCATTCTCTTATGAGTTCTCATTTCAAGTTGAGTCCTAGCTTTCTTATCAACATGAGGCGAACTTAAAATTGTATACTTTTCAATCCTCGTTGGGAGTGGAATTGGACCACTAACGTTAGCACCAGTTCTTTTTGCAGTATTCAATATTTCAAGAGTACTTTGATCCAATACCCTGTGGTCATACGCTTTGAGTCTGATTCTAATATTTTGGTTNGCCATAGATTACTCCATTATCTCGGATACAACGCCCGCTCCTACTGTCCTTCCACCTTCTCTTATGGCGAATCTTAGACCTTTATCCATTGCAATTGGGGTTAATAATTCAACCGTCATCGCAACATTATCACCTGGCATTACCATTTCAGTACCAGAAGGTAATTCAATTGTTCCTGTTACGTCTGTAGTTCTAAAGTAAAACTGAGGTCTATAATTTTTAAAAAAAGGAGTGTGCCTTCCACCCTCATCTTTATTTAGCACATAAGCTTCAGCCTTAAATTTTTTGTGAGGTTTGATTGAACCAGGTTTAGCTAAAACTTGTCCTCTTTCAACTTCTTCTCTTTTAGTTCCCCTAAGAAGAACACCCACATTATCTCCGGCTTGACCGCTGTCAAGAAGCTTTCTGAACATCTCAACTCCTGTACAAACCGTTTTGGTGGTATCCTTGATTCCGATAATTTCAATCTCCTCATTAACATTTATAACTCCCTTTTCTACTCTACCGGTCACAACTGTTCCTCTTCCAGAGATTGAAAAAACATCTTCTATCGGCATAAGGAAGGGTTGATCTAAAGGTCGTGCAGGCTGTGGAATATGTTCATCAATCTTAGACATAAGCTCTAAAATTGATTTTTTTCCTGTTTCCTCATTAGTATTCTCAATAGCAGCTAATGCAGACCCTTTGACAATTGGAATATTATCACCATCGAACTCATACTTTGACAATAATTCTCTAACTTCCATCTCAACAAGGTCAACTAATTCTGGATCATCAACTTGATCAATTTTATTCATGTAAACTACTAAAGATGGAACACCTACCTGTCTGGCAAGAAGGATATGCTCTCTTGTTTGAGGCATAGGACCATCTGCTGCATTGACTACTAGAATTGCTCCGTCCATTTGCGCTGCACCTGTAATCATATTTTTTACATAGTCTGCATGACCTGGACAATCAACGTGGGCGTAGTGCCTCTTTTCAGTTTCATATTCAACATGTGCTGTAGATATAGTTATACCTCTCTCTTTTTCTTCAGGAGCTTTATCAATTTGTGAATAATCCATTGCAGTTGCACCCCCNGTCTCAGAAAGAATCTTAGTAATTGCAGCAGTAAGAGTGGTTTTTCCATGGTCTACATGACCAATTGTACCAATATTACAGTGCGGTTTTGATCTATCAAATTTTTCTTTAGCCATTATTTTCTCCTTTTATAATTAACCCGAAACTTTTTCTTTAACTTCCTCTGCAACATTATTAGGAACTTGTTCATAATGATCAAAGGTCATTGTATAACTTGCTCTTCCTTGACTCATTGATCGGAGATTATTTACATAACCAAACATGTTAGCGAGGGGTACCATTCCATTAACCACATGGTTAACACCTCTTTGTTCCATTCCAGAAACTTGTCCCCTTCTAGAATTAAGATCACCAATTACATCACCCATATAATCTTCTGGAGTCACTACCTCAATTTTCATCATAGGTTCTAACAAAACAGCTTTTGCTTTAGGCATTGCTTCTCGAAAAGCTGCTCTTGCAGCTATTTCAAAGGCCATAACACTAGAATCAACGTCATGAAATGCACCGTCGATCAATGTACATTTAAAATCTATAACTGGAAAGCCAGCTAAAAACCCAGATTCAGTTGAAAGTTTTATGCCTTTTTCAACACCTGGAATATATTCCTTTGGAACCCTACCACCAACAATCTTACTTTCAAAAATAATACCTTTACCTGGATCAAGGGGTACGAATTCGAGAATAATTCTGGCGAATTGACCTGCTCCACCAGATTGTTTTTTGTGCGTGTAATCAACTTTAGTTGATTGTGTTATAGTTTCTCTGTAAGCAACTTGAGGTGCACCAACTGTAGCATCAACCTTAAATTCTCTTTGCATNCTATCAACTAAAATCTCTAAATGTAATTCTCCCATTCCTTTCATTACAGTTTGACCGGATTCATGATCAACACTAACCTTAAAGGACGGGTCTTCAGCCGCAAGTCTTTGTAAGGCAACNCCCATTTTTTCTTGATCAGCCTTTGTTTTAGGTTCAACTGCAACTTCAATAACGGGATCAGGAAATTCCATCCTTTCAAGTATGACCGCGTCTTCTGGTTTACATAAAGTATCACCTGTAGTGGTATCTTTTAAACCAGCAACTGCTATTATGTCTCCCGCATAAGCATGTTTAATATCTTCTCTTGAATTAGAATGCATTTGAAGCATCCTTCCAAATCTTTCTCTTTTATCTTTTACAGAGTTTAAAACGGATGATCCAGCCTCAATAGAACCGGAATAAACGCGCATAAAAGTTAAGCTACCTACGAAAGGATCATTCGCTATTTTGAATGCTAACGCAGAAAAAGGCTCTGAATCTGAACTTTTTCTCACAATTTCTTCTTTCTCATCACCATGTTTTACACCTTTAATTGGGGGCACATCTAGTGGAGATGGTAAATAATCAACAACAGCATCAAGCATCGGCTGGACACCTTTATTTTTGAAAGCACTTCCACATAAAATTGGAACAAACTTCGAGTCAATTGTTCCTTTTCTTATCAATTCCTTAATTTTTTCTTCATTAGGAGGTTCACCATCCAGGTACTTTTCCATGATATCGTCATCCATTTCCACAATATTTTCGATCATTAATTCTCTGTACTTAGTTGCTTCTTCTTTAAGATTTTCTGGAATATCATCATAATTAAACTTTGCTCCAAGTGACTCATCCTGCCACAAAATAGCTTTCATTTTAACTAAATCAACAACACCCACAAAATCTGCTTCAGACCCTATTGGCAGTTGAATAACTAACGCATTACATCCCAATCTATCCTTTATCATGTCGACACATCTGAAAAAATTTGCTCCGGTTCTATCCATTTTATTAACAAAACACATTCTAGGAACACCATATTTATCAGCTTGTCTCCAAACTGTTTCAGACTGGGGCTCAACTCCAGCAACAGAATCAAAAACACAAACCGAACCATCAAGAACTCTCAAGGACCTCTCAACCTCAATCGTAAAATCAACATGACCTGGGGTATCAATAATATTGATTCTTTTATTGTTCCAAAAACAAGTTGTTGCTGCAGAAGTAATTGTAATTCCTCTTTCCTGTTCCTGCTCCATCCAATCCATTGTCGCAGCTCCGTCGTGCACCTCTCCAATTTTGTGAGAAACTCCAGTGTAATAAAGAATTCTTTCCGTAGTTGTGGTTTTTCCGGCATCTATATGAGCCATAATCCCAATATTTCTGTAATTTTCAAGTTGTGTCTGTCTACTCATATCACCACCTGTAATGAGCAAACGCTCTATTAGCTTCAGCCATTTTGTGGGTATCTTCTCTTTTCTTTACAGAAATACCCTTATTTTCGTAAGCATCCAACAACTCTGCAGAAAGTCTGTCTATTATAGTTTTTTCAGATCTTTTTCTAGATGCACTAACTAACCACCGTATAGCTAGGGCCTGCGCACGTTCAGATCTAACTTCAACTGGAACCTGATATGTAGCACCACCTACTCTCCTTGATCTTACTTCAATCCCAGGTTTTACATTATTGAGAGCCTGTAAAAAAATCTCAATAGGTTCCTTATTTTTAATTATTTTATTCGCTTTTTCCAGAGCTTTGTATACAACTTTTTCTGCCAAAGATTTTTTCCCATCAAGCATCATTATATTTATAAATTTAGATAAAATATAATCTCCAAATTTTGGATCAGGATATATAGTTCTTTTTTCTGCTGCTCTTCTTCTTGACATAATAAATCACTTTGGTCTTTTGGTTCCGTATTTAGATCTTCTTTGTTTTCTATCTTTTACNCCTTCAGTGTCAAGCACACCTCTCAAGACATGGTATCTGACACCAGGTAAGTCTTTAACTCTACCACCTCTGATCAAAACAACTGAATGTTCCTGGATATTATGACCTTCTCCTGGAATGTAACTTGTTACCTCAAAACCGTTTGTGAGCTTGACTCTTGCAACCTTTCTAAGTGCAGAGTTAGGCTTTTTTGGTGTTGTAGTATAAACCCTAGTACAAACACCTCTTTTTTGAGGACAAGCGTTTAAAGCTGGGACTTTATTTCTTTTTAACTGTTTCGCTCTTGGAGAACGAATCAGCTGATTAATAGTAGGCATTTTTGTTTCCTAATAAAAATATTGAAATTGTGTTTAGCAATTGCCACGACCAATTATTCCTGCATATTAATACTTCTTTTTAACTAGTCAACAAAAGAATTAATTTTAAAAAAATAGTAATATTAATTCATTTCTGTAGATTTAGCTTCCTGATTTGCAGCCTCAGAAACCTCTAAGAGTTCTTTATCTTTTTTAGCAGCTTCTACTTTAGCTTGGGCTAGGAAAGAACCTGTTCCACAAGGTACCAACCTTCCAACAATTACATTTTCCTTTAATCCAATAAGACTATCAACCTTTCCAGAAACGGATGCTTCGGTCAGAACTCGAGTGGTTTCTTGGAATGAAGCAGCAGAAATAAAGCTATCTGTTTGCAAAGAAGCTTTTGTAATACCAAGTAATATTGGATTCGCTTTCGCAGGCTTTTGTCCCTCAGCGATAGCTTTATTATTTGCGTCAGTAAATTCTTTTTTGCTAATCTGCTCACCTACTAGCAAAGTGGTATCTCCAGTCTCAATCACCTCAACCTTCTGCATCATCTGCCTAACTATAACTTCTATATGCTTGTCATTAATTTTTACACCTTGCAATCTATACACATCCTGAACTTCCTTAGTTAAGTAATTTGACAACTCCTCGATTCCTTTTATTCTGAGAATATCGTGTGGTACTGCGCTACCTTCTACCAGTACATCACCAATTTCAACAAAATCACCTTCTTGAACAGATAGATGTTTTGTTTTAGAAATAACGTATTCAATTGGCTCTTGGAGTTTATCCTTTGGAACAATAGATATTTTTCTTTTCATTTTGTAATCTTTACCAAAACTAATAGTTCCAGAAATCTCTGCAATAATAGCATGATCTTTTGGTTTACGAGCCTCAAATAGCTCAGCTACTCTTGGAAGACCTCCAGTTATATCTTTTGTTTTTGATGATTCTTTAGGAACTCTCGCAATAAAGTCACCCTCACTTATTTTGTCACCAGAATTAACTCCCAATATCGCATCAACTGGCAATTCATAGGATGCTGCACTGCCATTTTCCANGGTAAGTATTTTTCCTTTCTGAATCTTATCATGAATCTCAATTCTGGGTTTTAATGCCTGGTATTTAGCTTGTTGTTTCCAATCAACAACCATTTTACTTGATAAACCGGTTGACTCATCTATAACTTCTCTGGTTGAGATTCCGTCTTCAATATCTTTAAAAATTACATATCCTTTGGTTTGAGATATTATAGGCAATGTAAAAGGATCCCATTCAGCAAGTATCTTACCTTTCTCAATTTTATCTTTTTCTTTAACATTGAGTTTGGAACCTGCAGGTAATCTATGCCTAGCTTTTTCCTTATCATCTTGATAAACACAGAGCTGAGCACTTCTGGATAGATTGATAGAGTTCCCGTTAGAATCTTTTGCTAAATTTACATTAATAAATTTGATTTCACCGCTCACATTAGATTCAATATTTGAGACTTCTGAACCTTTTTGAGCAGCTCCACCTATATGAAAAGTTCTCATGGTTAATTGTGTTCCCGGCTCACCAATTGATTGAGCGGCAATTACACCTACAGCCTCACCAATATTAACAATTGTACCTCTAGCAAGATCTCTACCATAGCATTTAGCACAAACTCCAAACTTAGCCTCACACTTCAATACAGATCTAATCTTAACCTCCTCAATTCCACTAGCGTCAATCAAAGGAAGATGTTCTTCTGAAACAATCTCACCAGCACTTAATATAACCTTTTTATCTGATGGATTAATTAAGTTCTCAGCTAATGTCCTTCCTAATATTTTTTCTGACAACTCATCAATAACTTCTCCACCCTCAACCAAAGCTTTTACTGTAATATATTCAGTGGTAAAACAATCATCTACTGTCACAATACAGTCTTGAGCAACATCAACAAGTCTCCGCGTCAAATATCCGGAATTCGCAGTCTTTAAAGCTGTATCAGCAAGACCTTTTCTTGCTCCATGAGTAGAATTAAAATATTCAAGTACNGTTAAACCTTCTTTAAAATTAGAAATAATGGGATTTTCAATTATTTCTCCTGACGGTTTTGCCATTAATCCTCTCATACCAGCTAATTGCTTAAGCTGAGCAGCTGAGCCTCTAGCCCCAGAATCAGCCATCATATAAACTGAATTAACATTAGCAATATCATCGCTAACCTTTGGAACCATAATTTTTGTCATTTCTTCAGCAACATCATCAGAACATTTTGCCCAAGCGTCTACAACTTTGTTATATTTCTCACCCTTAGTTATCAAACCCTCTGCATATTGNTTTTCGTAATTTTTAACCATTTTAGATGTTGAATCTAGAAGCTTAGTTTTACTGTCTGGAATTAATAAATCATCTTTTCCAAAAGATATTCCAGCCTTACAAGCTTCTTTAAATCCTAAGTCCATTAATTTGTCGGCAAAAATCACAGTTTTCTTTTGACCACAATGTCTGTAGACTAAATCAATTGCGTTACTGATCTCTTTTTTTGTTAAAGTTCTATTGATTATACTGAAATCAACTTTAGGATGCCTCGGTAATATTTCACTTAAGAGCATTCTTCCTGGTGTGGTTTCAACAATTACAGTTTTTAACTCATAATTTTCATTTACAGTCTCATATCTAGATNTTATTTTGGATTGTAATGAAACATGATTATTTTCAAGTGCCATTTGAATTTCACCGACGTTTGAAAATATCATTCCCTCACCTTTTGAACCATCAGTAGCTAGACTTAAATAATAAAGTCCTAAAATCATATCTTGAGAAGGAACAATTATAGGTTTACCATTAGCTGGAGAAAGAATATTATTTGTTGACATCATCAAAACTCTTGCTTCGAGTTGCGCCTCAAGCGATAAAGGCACATGAACAGCCATTTGATCGCCGTCAAAATCCGCATTAAATGCAGTACAAACTAGAGGATGAAGTTGAATTGCCTTTCCCTCAATCAAAATAGGCTCAAAAGCTTGAATACCTAATCTATGAAGTGTTGGCGCTCTATTTAAAAGCACAGGATGTTCTCTGATAACCTCTGCTAAGATGTCCCAAACTTCTGGTCTTTCTTTTTCAACCATTTTTTTAGCAGCTTTAATAGTTGTTGCGTAGTTATACTTCTCTAATTTCGAATATATGAAAGGTTTAAAAAGTTCAATTGCCATTTTTTTTGGAATTCCACATTGATGTAGTTTAAGTTCTGGNCCAACAACTATTACCGATCTTCCTGAATAATCAACTCTTTTCCCAAGAAGATTTTGCCTAAATCTACCTTGTTTTCCTTTCAACATATCAGATAAAGATTTCAAAGGTCTTTTGTTAGTTCCTGTAATAACTCTCCCTCTTCTACCATTATCGAATAAGGCATCAGCAGCTTCTTGCAACATTCTTTTTTCATTTCTCACAATTATTTCAGGNGCTTTAAGAGTAAGTAACCTCTGTAATCTATTATTACGATTTATCACTCTTCTATACAAATCATTCAAATCTGAGGTCGCAAATCTTCCACCATCCAAAGGAACAAGTGGTCTTAGTTCTGGAGGGATAACCGGTATTACGTTTAGTATCATCCACTCAGGTCTAAGTTTTGANGAAATAAATGCATCTAGTAGTTTCAATCTTTTTACTAATTTCTTTTTTTTGGTTTCAGAGTTTGTATTTTTAAGCTCTTCTTTAACAACTGCCCTTTGTTCCTCAAGATCAAGCTCAGATAAAAGTTTCTGAATAGCTTCGGCTCCTATCATAGATTCAAATTCATCTCCAAACTCATCTCGAAGATCAGCATTTTGCTCCTCTCCAATTACTTGATATTTTTTCAAAGATTTGACCATTCCTGGTTCTGTCACTATGAAACTTTCAAAATAAAGTACTCTTTCAAGATCTTTTAAAGTTAAATCAAGTAAAAGTCCAATTCTGCTTGGTAATGACTTCAAAAACCAAATGTGAGCAACAGGTGCAGCAAGGGGAATGTGCCCCATTCTCTCTCTTCTGACTTTGGCGACTGTGACCTCAACTCCACATTTTTCACAAATTATACCCTTGAACTTCATTCTTTTATATTTTCCACAAATACACTCATAATCTTTGATTGGCCCGAATATTCTGGCGCAAAACAGGCCACTTCTCTCTGGTTTAAAAGTCCTGTAATTTATTGTTTCGGGTTTTTTTATTTCTCCATGAGACCAAGAAACCATGTCTTCAGGACTAGCAATCGAAATTTTGATCGAGTCAAAGTCATTATAATTTGGTTTTTCTATCAACTTCATTAAATNGCTCATAATTGATTTCTCCTCAAATATTTTTTTCTAAAAGTTCTACGTTTAATCCCAAAGACTTGAGTTCCATAATTAAAACGTTAAACGACTCTGGTATTCCCGATTCTATATTATCATCACCCCTAACAATTGTTTCGTAAGCTTTTGTTCTACCTGAAACGTCATCAGATTTAACAGTAAGCATTTCTTGTAAGGTATACGATGCTCCGTATGCTTCTAGTGCCCAAACTTCCATCTCACCAAATCTTTGTCCACCGAATTGTGCCTTACCACCTAAGGGTTGTTGAGTAACCAAGCTATATGGACCAATCGATCTAGCATGAATTTTGTCATCAACTAGATGATGTAATTTAAGCATATAAATTTGTCCAACAGTAACTGGTCTGTCAAAATAATCCCCAGTTCTTCCATCAATTAGTCTCTTTTGCCCACTTGTTTCAGAGCCAGCAAGCTCAAAAAAATTATTTAAGTCCAGTTCCTTAGCCCCATCAAAAACTGGAGTTGCAAAAGGAACACCATCTTTTAAATTTTTTCCATGCTCTATTAAACTCTCATTATCACAATTTTCAAACCTTTCTTTATAAACATTATCACCATATACAGATTTAAATANACTTTTTAGTTCTTTAATTTTTGAACTATTTTCCCTTGCTTCCTCCGATAAATACTCAAACTTTCTTCCCAGATCAACTGCAGCTGCACCTAAGTGGGTTTCTAGAATTTGGCCAACATTCATTCTAGATGGGACTCCTAATGGGTTCAAAACTATATCGACAGGTGTGCCATCTTCCATGTATGGCATATCTTCAGCAGGAATTATTCTGGATATTACTCCCTTATTTCCATGTCTTCCAGCCATCTTATCGCCTGGTGCTAGTTGTCTTTTGACAGCAACAAACACCTTAATCAATTTCATAACTCCAGGAAGTAAATCGTCTCCAGATTGAACCTTATCAACCTTGTCTTTAAAATTATTCTGAAGTAAATTCAAACTGTTGTCGAAGGCCTCGCACAAAGATTCAGCTTGAGACATAGTTTTATCTTCTTTAACTTTAATCTTTCTCAACTTTAAAAGGCCTAAACTTTCAATTTCACTAGAGTTTATTTTTTTACTTTTCAGTTTTTTATCTAGGCCGCTCAAATATGTTGAATTTTCAAATAAATCTACTAAGCTTGACTTGAAACTTGATTCAAGAATAAATTTCTCGTCTTCCATGTCTTTGTGCAGTTGCTCGATTTGTGAGCGCTCATTCGAGAGTGCTCTTTCATCTTTATCAATACCCCTTCGAGAGAAAACTCTAACTTCGACTACAGTTCCTGAAACACCCGGAGGTAGCCTAAGAGAGGTATCTTTCACATCAGCAGCTTTTTCACCAAAGATAGCCCTTAGTAATTTCTCTTCAGGGGTCATTGGTGACTCACCTTTTGGTGTAACTTTACCGACCAATATGTCTCCTGGTGCTACTTTAGCCCCAATATGAACAATGCCGGCTTCATCCAAATTTGTTAGAGCTTCGTCCCCTACATTTGGTATATCACGAGTGATTTCTTCCTGACCTAATTTTGTATCTCTTGATAAAACTTCAAACTCTTCGATATGAATTGAAGTAAACACATCATCAACAACTAGCTTTTGCGAAATTAATATTGAATCCTCATAATTATATCCGTTCCAAGGCATAAATGCTACAGTAACATTTTTACCCAAAGCAAGTTCTCCAATTTTAGATGCAGGACCATCAGCGATGATATCGTTTTTATTCACATAATCACCAGCTTTGACTAACGGTTTTTGATTTATGCATGTATTTTGATTAGATCTTTGAAATTTACTTAATCTATAAATATCAACTCCAGTGTCCTTATCACCTTTTTGTTCAGCTTTAATAACAATTCTAGATGAATCAACTTGATCGACTATTCCACTTCTTTTTGCGACAAGAACAACACCTGAATCTCTTGCAACTACGCTTTCCATTCCTGTACCGACATAGGGCGATTCGGATTTGAGTAAAGGAACCGCCTGACGCATCATATTTGAACCCATAAGAGCTCTATTGGCATCATCATTTTCTAAAAAGGGGATTAACGCTGCTGCGACAGATACTAATTGCTTTGGAGAAACATCTATTAAATCAATATCACTGGGTTTTAATAAGAAAAAATCTCCATCTTTCCTGCAATTTACTAGCTCACTTTTAAAAGAACCATCAAGATTTAAAGGTTCGTTAGCTTGCGCAATACTTTTATTTTCTTCCTCCATGGCAGACAGATACAAAACATCATTGGTTACTTTACCTTTAACAACTTTTCTATAAGGTGTTTCTATAAAACCGTAATTATTTACTTTTGAATATGTTGCGAGAGAATTAATTAAACCAATATTTGGACCCTCAGGAGTCTCGATTGGACAAATTCTTCCATAATGGGTTGGGTGAACATCTCTTACTTCAAATCCTGCTCTCTCTCTTGAAAGTCCACCTGGACCAAGTGCTGATAATCTTCTTTTATGAGTAATTTCAGATAAAGGATTTGTTTGGTCCATAAATTGTGATAATTGACTTTGCCCAAAAAATTCTCTTACTGAAGCTGAGGCAGGCTTTGGATTAACAAGATCATTTGGCATGACCACTTCAATCTCTGAGTTGCTCATTCTTTCCTTAATTGCTCTCTCCATTCTAATTACACCGAGAGTATATTGATTTTCTAATAGTTCTCCAACTGATCTTACTCTTCTATTGCCTAAGTGATCAATATCGTCAATTTCTCCAATGCCGTCTTTTAGTTCGGCTAAATATTTTACAATAGAAATAATGTCCAAATTTTCAAGAGTTCTCAAGTTTAAATCAGTTTCCAAACCAAGCCTTGAATTAAGCTTCAACCTTCCAACGGGTGAAAGATCATATCTCTCTCTATCAAAAAATAGACTTTGAAAAAGAGCATCTGCTGATTCAATGGTAGGAGGCTCACCAGGCCTCATTATTTTATAAATCTCAAAAAGAGCATCATTTCTATTCTTATTTTTGTCAGCTAAAAAAGTGTCTCTGATATATGAACCTTGTTTATTTGCATTAATATCAAGAAGATTAATGGTTTTTTGATTGTTTTTTTCTAGATGTTTTAATAAATCTTCGCTAACTTCATCACCAGCTTCAAAATATATAATCCCAGATTTTTCGTCGTAAATATCTTCAGCTAAAATTTTTCCTATTAGTTCTGATTCTGTAATAATTAATTTTCTTAATCCTAATTCTTCAATTTTTTTCGACAACACGATATTAAATTTTTCTCCGGATTTTGCTACAACCTTACCTGAGGTAGAATCAATTAAATCAAAATCGAGTTTAGAACCAATATAATCTTCTTTATTAAAATCAAACTCCCAACCGTTATTTTTAGAAGTAAAAGATTTTTTCTTGTAAAAATATTTAAATATTTGCTCGTGTGTCATCCCAGTAATTTTTTCATAATCTAATTCTTTACCAAGATTATCTTTTCTATATTTACTTGATTTACCATTATCTAATGCAAGTAGTAACGAGGATGCCAAAANTTTTCTTCTTTTATCAATCCTTACGTATAAAAGATCTTTAGCATCAAACTCAAAATCTATCCAAGAGCCGTTATACGGAATCAACCTTGAGGCAAATAAAAACTTTCCCGTAGAATGGCTTTTTCCTTTATCATGGTCAAAAAATACGCCAGGAGATCTGTGCATTTGTGAAACAACAACTCTAGTAGTTCCATTAAATACAAATGTTCCTTTATTTGTCATTAATGGCATATCACCCAGATACACTTCTTGCTCTTTAATATCTTTTATCGAACGTGTTCCGGCATCCTCGTCCTCTTCCCAAACAATTAGCCTAAGAGTAACTTTCAAAAGAGATGCATAAGTGCCACCTCTTTGAATACATTCATCAACATCATATTTTGGGTCTTCAAGTTCATATTTTACAAATTGTAGTTCAGCTTTTCCTGAAAAGTCTTTTATTGGAAACACTTTATTAAAAACGGCTTGGAGACCTATATCCTCTCTATCGTTAGGTCGAATATTCTTTTGAAGAAAAAGTTCGTAAGAGTTTCTTTGTATTTCTAATAAGTTAGGCATTTCTAGAAGTTCTGGAATTTTACCAAAACTTTTTCTAACATTATGCTTTAGTGTGAAAGAACGTTTCATATTTATGTGTGCTGAATCAAGTAATTATTTTAATTCAACTGATGCACCAGCTTCTTCAAGCTGTTTTTTAAACTTTTCAGCATCTTCTTTATTTACACCCTCCTTAACATTTTGAGGAGCGCCTTCAACGAGATCTTTTGCTTCTTTCAAACCTAACCCTGTAATGGTTCTTACTTCCTTAATAACGTTGATCTTTTTATCTCCCGAAGCTGATAAAACTACGGTAAATTCTGTCTTTTCTTCAGCTCCTGCACCGTCAGCTGAAGCACCAGCAGCTGGAGCTGCAACCGCAACTGGAGCAGCAGCAGATACACCCCATTTTTCTTCAAGTAGTTTTGTTAATTCAGATGCCTCCAAAATAGTCAAATTTGATAGGTCTTCAATTATTTTTTCTAGATTTGCCATGTTTTTCCTTTATTAATATTTTAATTTTTATTGTTTTTATTTTTCGCATTAATCACTCTAACGATTCCAGATGCGGACTCGTTAAAAATTGATGCTATGTTTCTCATTGGAGAGGTCAACAATCCCAATATTTTGGCTTTTAGTTCGTCCATAGAGGGCAGAGCTGCAAGTTTTTCAATATCATCAACGGATAATTCTTTATCACCCATTGAAGCCGCAATAATCTTTAATTTCTCATTTTCTTTTGAAAAATCAAAAACTGCTTTTGCTGCAGAGACTGGATCTTTTGAGTAAGTAACTGATGTTGGTCCTACAAAAAAGTTATCTAATTTCTCGTAATCTGTATTCTTAATGGCCCTCTTAATGAGGCTATTCTTCGTAACTTTAAAAGTAGCATTATTGGTTTTAACTTTTTCTCTGAGCTCGGTTATCTCCGAAACAGTTAAACCTTTATAATGTGNAACCAATAAAAAATTAACATCTTTTAGTGTACTATTAAAACTAGTTACAAATTCATTTTTCTCAGTACGATTCACTTTATCTCCAAAATAATTTCTGTCCGAGCAAATCAAAGATTAACTCTGTCTAATTTAGGGTATTAAGGCTTAGAGCCACCTAAAATCTAGGACAGTTAAAGGGTAACTAAATCCCTTCAGTTTAAATAACACTATTTAAATTAATTTTCAAGCCTGGTCCCATCGTCGAGCTTAAAAACATTTTCTTAATAAATACACCCTTTGAGGTTGTAGGTTTTGTTTTATTTAATTCTGTATAGAAATATTTAATATTATTTGAAATTTCTTCAACCTCAAAGCTTACCTTTCCAATTGCCGCTTGAACAATGCCGGCTTTATCAGTTTTAAATTCGGTTTGTCCTGCCTTAATTTTTTTTATTGTTTGTGACACATCTTTGGTTACTGTTCCAAGTTTTGGATTAGGCATAAGTCCCTTAGGACCAAGAATTTGTCCCAATACCCCAAGCTTTGCCATCATTTCCGGGGATGCAATGCATTTATCAAAATTTATTTTTTCTCCGTTTTTTAAATCTTCAATTAACTTTTCATCTCCTATTATATCTGCACCAGCTTTTTTTGCATTTTCTGATTCAGATTCTCCAACAAAAGCTACAATCTTAACCTTTTTTCCNATTCCTTTGGGTAAAGAAACTACACCACGAACTAATTGATCTGATTTTTTTGCGTCAATTCCTAAAACCAAAGCCACATCTAATGTTTCATCAAATTTTGAAGAAGAGAATTTTTTCAATGTGCTTACGGCCTCTTTTATATCGAAGGATTTATTCAAATCAATTTCCGCTTTAATCTTTTTTTGTTTTTTTGAAATACTCATTTTACTCTACACTTACTCCCATTGATCTTGCAGTACCACTCACCATTTTGGATGCTGCTTCAACATCATTAGTATTTAAATCATTAATTTTTAATTCCGCAATTTTTTTTACTTCATCCTTTGAAATTGTAGCAATCACACCTTTTCCTGGTGTTTTTGAGGCTTTTTTGAGTTTTAAAGACTTCTTTATAAAAAATGAAACAGGTGGTGATTTTGTTTCAAAATTGAAGCTTTTATCTTGGTAGACTGTAATAATTACAGGAATAGGCATGCCTGGCTCATCTTTTTGTGTGGCCGCATTAAATGCTTTACAAAATTCCATAATATTTACGCCTTTTTGACCTAAAGCAGGACCTACAGGGGGAGAAGGATTAGCTTGTCCAGCAGGTATTTGAAGTTTTATATATCCATCAATTTTTTTTGCCATAATTCTTTACACCTTTTCTACTTGTGAATAATCAAGATCAACAGGTGTGGACCTTCCAAAGATAGATACCGAAACCTTTAATCTTGCCTTTTCTTCATCAACTTCTTCAACCATACCATTAAAAGAGGTAAATGGACCGTCTGAAACTCTAACTTGTTCTCCAACTTCAAAGCTTACAGATGGCTTAGGTCTATCTAAACCCTCTTTGATTTGGTGCATAATACTATCGACTTCTTTTTGAGAAACCGGAGAAGGCTCTCCTTTCCTACCTCCCAAAAAACCACTAACCTTTGGTATTTTTCTAACAACATGCCATAACTCATCATTCATTACAACTTTTAAAAGAATATATCCAGGAAAAAATTTTCTTTCTGAATTTATTTTTTTTCCCTTTTTCATTTCAATCACATCTTCGGAAGGCACCAAAATTTCTTCAATGTTTTTTCTAATACCTTTTTTCTCAGCCTGTAATAAAAGCTGATCAGAAACTTTTTTTTCAAAACCAGAATAAACTTGTAGTATGTACCAATTACTCATTTTTTGATACCTACAAAAAGAGTAAAAACTCAACAATAAAAGATACTAATTTATCAACTAGTAAAAAAAATAATGAAGATATAAAAACAAAAACAAAGACCATGATTGTAGTGGTTATTGTTTCTTGTTTCGTAGGCCATGTAACTTTTAAAGTTTCCTGCTTAACTTCTTTATAAAGATTTTTTAAATTAATCATCATTTAAAACTCGAAATTACCGTATTCTTAACAGAAAGTTTTTTTTTTTCAAATGTTTTTATAATTTTTGTGGCAGGGGCGGAGAGACTCGAACTCACGACCTACGGTTTTGGAGACCGTCGCTCTACCAACTGAGCTACACCCCTTAAACTTTGGAGCGGGTGAAGGGAATCGAACCCTCGTAATCAGCTTGGAAGGCTGGAGCTTTACCACTAAGCTACACCCGCATAAATCTTTGTATTTTCTTTCGTATCATGTACTGTTATAATTGTAAATAATTTTGCAAAGGCTATGTTTAAATTAATACACAACCATAATTGTTCAAAATCAAGAGATTGTAAAAAAATACTAGAACAAAAAAAGATTAAATTCGAATTGATAGAATATTCAAAAAACAAACTATCCATGAGTCAGATATCAGAAATAATTAGTAAAATCTTTGAAGTAGATTCAATTTTAAGAACTAATGAAAAAAATTTTAAGTTAAATAAGAGAGATTTAAGTAACAAAAAAGAATTAATTAAATTTTTGCATGATAATCAAAATTGCATTCAAAGACCTATTTTTTTCGATGGAATGAAATATCATGTATGTAGGCCACCAGAAAAAGTGAATGAATTATTGTGACAAAAAATGGTGGAGAGAGTAGGATTCGAACCTACGTAGACTTGCGTCGTCAGATTTACAGTCTGATGCCTTTAACCACTCGGCCATCTCTCCGTGAAAGAATGTATACTTTGAAATTTTAATTTTTGCAAAGTAAAAAAGTATTTTGGATATTGAAAAATTTAAAGATGAAAAAGAAAGAACAAATTTTTGGATTGCACGCTTGCTTTTCTGCTCTAAACAACCATAAAAGAGACATCATAAAATGGGAGTGTACTCAGGATATTTTCAATAAAATTAAAGATAAAATTATTCCGATTAATTTACAAAAAAATATTATTGTAGACCGCAAAAAACTTGATAAAGACTTAAAAAATAAATTTCATCAAGGTATACAAGTTTTATCAAACCAATTGCAATATGAAGATTCTATTACTTGTATTAATAATTATAACTCAACAATACTTATATTAGATTCACTTAAAGATTCACAAAATGTAGGCGCAATAATCAGAAGTGCATATTTATTTGGAATTAGATTAATAATATATAATGACAAAAATTCATTTGATATTACCCCTGTACTAATAAAATCAGCTTCAGGAGCTTATGAAAAAGTAAAACTTTGTAAGGTAGTTAATATTATTCAGGTAATACAAATTTTAAAAAAAAAAAAATATTGGGTCGTCGGACTTGATCATAAAAGTTTAAATAATGTATCAGATATACAAAAGAATATTAAAAAAGCCATTGTTATAGGTTCAGAATCAAAAGGAATAAGAAGCTTAATAAAGAAAAATTGTGATTATTTAATAAATATTCCTATGAAAAACAGTGATCAATATATAGATAGCTTAAATGTATCCAATGCGGCCTCAATTGTTTTTTATGAGTTAAGTAAATAAAATGAAAGAAAATAAAATATTTACTAATTTGTCTGAAATAAAAAAAAATATTCATTTGGAGTTATCCTTTGCTCAACATGATAAAAATAAAAGAGAAATTACTCTTTCTACATCTGTAAAAAATATCCCAAGTTCAAGAATTGTAATATTAAGAAAATTTTCTCCCGACTATACAATTCAAATTTTCACGGATGCACGTTCGAGTAAAATTAGAGAAATGAAGAGCAACAATTTTGTATCTTTACTATATTACAATAAATTTGAAAAAATTCAGATTAGGATGAATGGAAAAGTTGCTATTTTGAAAAAAAAAACATCTTGGAAAAATTTTTCAGAATTCTCAAAATTAAATTATAATACAATTTTAGCTCCAGGCTCAAAGTTAAGTAATAAAAAATTCCAGTATAATAAAGATATTGATAAAGGACTTGAAAATTTTTTAGTTTGCAGAATAACCATTGAGGAAATTGATTGGTTAAAGCTAATATATCCAAAATCGATTAGAGCAAAATTCTTTGTTATGAGAAATGAAAAAAAAGCAAAGCTTAATGGATCTTGGTTGGTTCCTTAAGCTTTATATTTAATACCAAGCCCTTTTAATGAACAATAACCATAAGGGTTTTTTTGTAGATATTGTTGATGATATTCTTCAGCATAGTAAAAAATTTCTAAAGGTATAATTTCAGTTGTTATTTTATCATGCATATGTACGTTNAATGTTTTTTGAAAATTCACTGAACTTTCTATACAAACCTTGTAATCACGATTGTCATTTGTAAGAATCATAGAACGATATTGACTCCCATAATCGTTACCTTGTCTGTCTCCTTGAGTTGGATCATGAGATTCCCAAAAAATAGAAAGCAATTTATGCAATGATATTTTATTAGGATCGTAAACTACTTTGACAACCTCAGCATGCCCTGTATTACCGTTACAAACTTCTTTGTAAGTTGGGTTTTGAGTATCACCTCCAGCATATCCAACTGCAGTTGACCAAACACCAGTAGTATTCCAAAATAGCTTTTCTACTCCCCAAAAACATCCCATTCCAAAATGTATTTGTTTAACATTTTCAGGGAATGGAGGTTTAGTGATATTTCCTAATACAAGGTGCATAAATATTTATTACACAAATGAAAAAATTGTCAATATATCAAATCTTTGTTAAATCTAAAATCATAATTAATGTTTTGAAGAGAAACCTGTTTCATAAATTTTTCAAAAAAGAAAAGTGTAAAAATTTATATTTAATTAATTAATTTTTAACGTTGTAATTCTAGCCTGTTACCCTGACTAAAATATCAAAAATTTTGATAATTAATTATGAGAGATGCATGATTAATTGTTCTAAAACTTTTACTGCACTAAAGTTTAACTTTTTTTTGGGCTCTGTTTGGAACCATTTCTAAAATAACACGAATAAAGATTTTAAGTGTAAATTCAAATTCACATAAATGNGTTTTGGCGTCCCCTACGGGATTCGAACCCGTGTTGCCGCCGTGAAAGGGCAGTGTCCTAGGCCTCTAGACGAAGGGGACAAAAGTACTTGCATTATCTTTTAGAACATATATATATNTTTTTTNTAATTTATTAAACAGTTAATTTTTAAAATGTTAAAAAAAGCTTTTTTTATATTATTATTGACTTTTCCCTTATTCCTATCATCTAAGGAGTCTAACGACAGACTTTGTTTCAAAAGAGGGGTAGAGGTAATACTGCCCTATCAGTACGGAATAAAAAAAATAAAAACTGAAGTAAAATCTGATCTCTCAAAAGAAAAGCAACTGCTTAGAAATTATAACAAAATGTTCAAGGAAAATTTCTTCGGTCTTGGACTATATGAATCTTCAGGATGTTCGAAAGCAAGGTTGTCAGAATATCTTGATTGTTTAATAGAAACCGATGGTGAGAATTGTAGGATTTATTACTCTCAAATGAGACTTGTAGATTAAGTTTTTTTTACTACATCAATAACATTTATCTCAAGAAATTTCTTCTGGTTCCATTTTTTTTTTGATAAATACCCAATAACATTCATTAACATACCATCATTATTCATTAAGTCTTCTCCTAGTTGGTTACCAAAAGCTTTGAAAGCAATTGCCTTTTGACTATTTCCATAGATATCACTAATATAAAAAGAAATATGATTATTTCCGACAAGCTTAGGGAATTTTATAAAACAATTCTCGATAAATAATTTAGGTTTTGAATTACTAGGCCCAAAGGGTGCTAGCTTATTAATATTATTGAAAAAGTCCTCTGTGATTCCTGATAAAAAAATCTTGAGATCATAAGTTTTGTTGATAGCATTTCTAAATTTTTTTTTTATTGAATATTCACTTAAAAATTTTTTAAGATTAATGATTTTTTTCCTCTTTATAGTCAAACCGGCAGCCATTTGATGACCTCCACCACTCTCCAAAATATTTTTTTTTGCTGCTTCTTTAACCAAACCACCAATATCAAATCCTGTTACTGACCTACAAGAACCTTTACATAAATCCTCACTTTCAGAAATTACAATAGAGGGTTTTGAAAACTTTTCAGTTATTTTTGCCGATACGATTCCAATTACACCTTCATGCCAATCTTTTCCATTAACACAGATGATTTGGTCATTAACATCTATCATATTCATCGCCATTTTTTCTACCTCTTTCTCGATCATTTGTCTTTTATGATTAAAATCTGATAATTCTTTAGCCAAAACTCTGGAATGAAGTTCATTTTCTGACAACAATAATTCAACACCTTTTAATGATTTACCGACTCTTCCACCTGCATTAATTTTGGGACCAATGATGTACCCAATATGTTCCTCGTTTAGAGGCCCATCAATATTAGAAATTTCTATAAGTGCCCTAATCCCAAAATTATTACTGTTATTTATTATTTTCAAACCTTGTTTTACTAGGCTTCTATTAAACTTGTCTAATGTTACAACATCACAAATAGTTCCCAACGCCACAAGATCTAAAAGATCTATTAGGTTAGGTTTTTTTAGATGTCTAAAGAAATCTATTTCAGATAACTTTCTATTTGTAGAAATGAGTAAAAAAAAACTAACACCTACTGCAGCTAAATTATTAAGTCCTGAATTATCATCGCATCTATTTGGATTAATTAAATAGTGAGGTTCTGGAAAATTTTCTTCTGGTTGATGGTGATCAACTACTAATATTATTATTTGTTCTAAAGTTGCTTTTTTTAGAGCTTCTGTGGCTGTTGTGCCGCAATCCACGGTAATTATTAGCTCGCAATTTTTACTTTTTAGATCTCGAATTGCATTTATATTTGGGCCATATCCTTCTTTTATCCTATCTGGAATATAATATTCAAAAGGAACCATTAATGACTTTAAGTAAGTACAAATTAACGCTGTTGATGTTGCACCGTCAACATCGTAATCACCAATAATTCCAATTTTTTTTTTTTCAATTATTGCTTTCACCAATATTTCTGTGACCTTGTCTAAGTCTTTTAATGAGCTAGGATTTGGTAAAATATTTTTTAGTTTTGGATTTAAAAAATTAGAAGCATCTTTTTTCTCTATATTCCTATAAACTAAAATATTTGCTAGGCTAAGACTTATTTTTAGTTCTTTTGATAAAAGCTCGACTTTTGATTTGTCGACATCTATTTCTGTCCAAAGAAAACCTTTTGCTGANTAATTCATAATCTTTTATAAATAAATTAAAAACTTATTTAAAAATATTCAAGATAGAATAAAATAATANTATATGAAATCTAAAATAAAGATACTGATTGCTCAGGGTGGCGGTCCGACTATGGTAATAAATCAATCACTTGTAGCTATAATTCAAAATGCTAAAAAAGCAAATTTTGAAATATATGGTTCGATAAACGGAGTTAATGGAATCATCAATAATAGAATGAAAACTCTGACAAATATGAGTAATATAAAGTTGACAACAATTGCAAATTTACCAGGAGCGTTTCTAGGTTCTACAAGAGACAAACCAGACAAAAAATATTGCAAAGAAATTCTGAAAATTTTAAAATATAAAAAGATTGAAAAATTTTTTTATATTGGAGGAAATGATTCTTCGGATAGTTTGAGAATTATATCTGAAGAGGCAGAAAAAATCTCTTATTGTCTGCAATGTATTCATGTGCCAAAAACAATAGATAACGATCTGGTAATGAATGATCATACCCCCGGATTTGGGTCTGCTGCAAAATATGTAGCTAATTTATTTGCTGGTATTAATTTAGATATTAATTCTTTGCCAGGAATTTATGTTGGAGTGATAATGGGAAGGCATGCTGGATTTTTGACAGCTTCTTCAAGTCTTTTGCGAAAAAGAGCTTCAGATGGACCACATTTAATTTATTTACCTGAATCAGAGTTTAGGCTACCAAAGTTTTATAATGATATTCAAGAATTATATAATAAATACGGAAAATGCATCATCGCTGTTTCAGAAGGAATAAAGGATAATAGGAATGAATTAATTTCAAGCAGAATAACTTCTAATAATGAGACAGATGCTCATGGAAATGTTCAACTATCTGGTTCTGGTGCTCTTTCAGATTACTTGGCAAATCAAATAAAAAATAAACTAAAAATTAAAAGAGTGAGAGCAGACACTCTAGGTTATGCTCAAAGAAGCTTCCCAAATTTTTCTTCGGAAATTGATCAAAAGGAGTCTTTTGAAGTTGGTAAAATGGCACTTAGAAATTCTTTGACAAAAAAAAATTCATTTTCTATTGGTATTATAGGAAGACAACAAAGAGAATATAAAGCAATTTATGGTGTAAACGAACTAGGTGAAATTGCAGGTAAAACAAAATACATGCCAAAAAAATTTATTAATAAATCTGAAAATGGCGTAACAAAAAGTTTCGCCAATTATGCAACTCCTTTAATAGGGAAAAACTTACCAATTTTTACTTAACTAATTTTAGAAATTTTCAATTCTATAATAAACAGTTTTTTCAATAATAAATGAGAGTGAATCGATCCTCTTTAGAGCTTTTGTAATTTGTAACTCTTTACACTTATGGGTTGTTATAACTATTGTTGCATTTTTTTTTTTTAAATTTTTACTTTCTTTTTGAAGCAATGAATTTACTGATATTTTAAATTTTTTAAATTCATTTGTAACATCTGCGATCACACCCGGTTTATCNAGTGTTGTCAGACGAATATAATATGAACCTACTCTGTTGGAAATATCGACTACATGATAATCTTTTAGCTTTTTATTTTGTGGTTCGGTTAACCTAAAATTTAAGATATTGATGATGTCGCTCATTACTGAAGTTGCTGTAGGAAAAGAACCAGCTCCGTCTCCTTGAAAAAATAATTTATTAGAAAAATCTCCTTCAACGACTATACCATTGTAGACATTATCAACCGAAGCTATCATTGACTTTTTTTTTATTAAACATGGATAAACAAATTGAATCAATTTTGTCCCTCTTTTCTCTGTTAAACCCAACAGTTTGACCTTATATCCCAATAACTCTGCATTATAAAGATCAACTAATTCTATATTTGATATTCCTTCGATATGTACTTGTTTCAAATTAAACTTACTTTCGAATGATAATGAAGAAATTATTGATAATTTTTGAGCAGTATCTGTTCCATTAATATCAAATAGAGGATTGCGTTCAGCATAACCTAAATCTTGTGCATTTTTGAGAATACTACTGAATGACTGATTTGTTTCTAACATTTTTGATAAAATATAATTTGATGTTCCATTTAGAATTCCATAGATCCTCTTAATTTTATTTGACACCAAAAACTCTCTTAATACTTTTATTATTGGAATTACTCCAGCTACAGAAGCTTCAAACCCTACATATAAACTTCGCTTGTTTGCAATATCAAAGATTTTTTCTCCATATTTTGCAAATAGTGCTTTATTTGCTGAAACTATGTGTTTATTTTTGTTAAGCGCATTAAAAATAATTTCTTTAGCAACTCCGTCTTCCCCCCCAATTAATTCTATCAGAACATCATAATCATTAAACTTTAGGAATTCTTTTGCATTGTTAAATATTTTGGTTGCTTTAAAAATATTATTTTCAGTGGAAATACTTTTTCTTGAAGCAATTGCACTGATTGTAAATTTTTTCGAAAACCTTTTACTTATTAAATTGTTATTTTTTTTTATTAATTCAATCAGACCAGAACCAACAGTCCCGACTCCTGCAATTGCAATTCTAAGTTCTTTCATTTTTAATAAATTATAAAAATTTCTGTTCTTTGATTCCTGTTTGTTCCTGCAGGCATGGATTCATGAAATAACGGTTTTGAATCAGAAACTGCCTCCGTTATTAGATTTTTTTTTGGGAATTTATTATCAATGAATATTTTTGCTACGGACTGTGAACGTTTGTCCGATATATTAAAATTTACTAGTTTATGCTGTAATTCTGGTAAATCTCTGGTTCTAGTACTAGCGTGACCAACTATTTTTACAATTGCATTTTTTTGAAGAGCAATCTCCATTACTTTTTTAATTTTTTTTATATCTTCTCTTTTCAAAGCACTAGAACCAGATGGAAAATTTATAGTTGCAATCCTAAATTGAATCTTATTTTCTAATTTTAGTTCTGGAGCTTCAAAGTTAAATTTTAAAACACTTTCTTTTTGTAATTCTTTTTTTTCAGGCTCAACAATTTCGTCAAGAATAGTTACAGAATTTTCTAATAATTCTTCAGNAATCAAGTTCTCAGAAGGCACTGCATCAAGTACTTGCTCATAATCAGTAATGTTAGCTTGATTACTTGCATTTTCTTCTGATAATTTCGATTGAATTTTATTTTCAACAGATTCAGCAGATTCTAAATTTGAAATTTGATTGTTTTTTTCAGTTTCAGAACCTTTTATGCTTATTGAAGTATTTCCCATTTCAGTAGTTTCCACAACTGCATCTTCGTCATCTTCAAAAACCGATCCTACATAATCAATTGCTTTTGAGCTTGTTTCAATAATTGAACTTGGAATAGCAATTAACGTTTCACAAGATTGCACAAACCCAATGAGGACAAAACAAATAGACAACTTTAAATATTTAAAAAAAATTTTATTCATTTTTATTAATCACCTACATCATTATACATTTAAAAAAAAACTAAAACTACTTTTTTAAAAATTCCTCCCTTAAATTGCTATATACTTCAGGAGTATTGATAATTAATTGCTCTTCTTTTTTATTTATCTTTCTAACAAATCTTGCAGGGTTACCAGCCCATAGTTCACCTTTTTTTACCTTTGTTCCAGGTGTAATTATTGCTCCTGCTGCAACGAATGACATTTCACTAATTATTGCTCCATCTAATATAATTGATCCCATACCTATGAGAGAAAAATCTTCAATAATACAAGCATGAATAGTTGCATTATGTCCGATAGTAACGTTATTACCAATTTTAGTTGGATGACCTTTCCCTCCAGTAGCAGAAAATCCTGATGAAGAAACATGAACAACTGAACCATCTTGAATGTTTGTATTGTTACCAACCCTTATATGATTTACATCACCACGTAAAACGCAGTTATACCAAATACTGGAATTTTCTCCGAGAAAAACATCACCTATTAGTATTGAATTTTCAGCAATGAATGTTCCATTTGATAATTGAGGGAAAACTCCTTTAAACGGTAGTATTTTGCTAATTGACTCCATTATTTTATTTATCAGTCCTTAAAAAGGATAAACCCTTGGTTTCTTCAAGATTAAACATTATGTTCATATTTTGAATTGCTTGGCCAGCCGCACCTTTAATTAAGTTATCAATACAACTGACAATTATAATTTTTTGATTATAATAATCTTGAAAAAAATTAAAAGCAATATTGTTAGTGTCTCTTACATCTTTGAGATTAGGTATTTGTTTACCNGGAAATATTTTAATAAAGTGTTCTCCCTTAAAAAAATTTTTTACAAATGCTTTTAGATTTTCAATATTAAGACTTTTATCGGAAACATCAANATATATTGTTGAGCATATACCTCTGGAAATAGGAAGTAAATGAGGAATGAATGTTGCTTTTAAATCTTCATTGTATAATTTTAATTCTTGTGAGATTTCTCCCAAGTGCCTATGCTTTTCGATATTGTAAGGTCTAAAGTTATCAGCCATTTCGGTAAATAACTTTTTTTCAACTATCGATTTTCCTGCACCGCTCATACCCGATTTAGAATCAATAATAATTTGACTTATATTTAAAATTTTTTCTTTTAATATTGGAATTAAGGGTATTAAAATAGAGGTTGGGTAGCATCCTGGGTTTGAAACCAACTTAGCACTCTCGATTCTATCTCTATAAATTTCAGAGAGGCCATAAACAAAATTTTTTAAAATTGATGGGATAGAATGTTCTCTCTCATACCACTCTTTGTAGTTATCAGGAGCTTTAATTCTAAAGTCGGCTGATAAATCAATGATTTTTATATCAGAATACTCTTCAATTAATTCTTGCGAATTATTGTGAGGCANACATAAAAAAAGTATATCACATGAACTTTTTTTGAAATCTTTTATATCTTTTATAATAATATTTGAAAATTTCGTCAAATTTGGACAAATATCTTTACACTTTAATCCAGATGACTTGTAACCATGTACTGATATTAAATTTACGTTTGGATGGTTTTCTAAAATTTTTAGTAATTGGTTTCCAGTAAATCCAGAGACACCAAAAACAGAAACATTTATTTCCATACCTAATTAACGTTTAGAAAATTGAGGTCTCTTTCTTGCTTTATGTCTTCCGTATTTTTTTCTTTCAACTTTTCTTGCATCTCTTGTCAAAAAACCCAATTTCTTTAGTTTTATTCTCAGCTCTGGCTCAAAATTTACTAAAGCTCTACTAATACCATGTCTGAGTGCTCCTGCTTGCCCCGATAAACCACCCCCGGATACAGTGGAAAGAATCTCAACCTCGTTAAATCTATCTGTTTTTTTTAGAGGTTCTTCTAACATCATTCTTAGAACAGAACGTGAAAAATAGTCATTGCTAGTCTTTCCATTAACAATAAATTTTCCACTACCTTTTTTTATCCAAACTCTTGAAACAGATTCTTTTCTTCTACCGGTTGCATATGCTCTACCTAGCTTATCAAGTCTAGGTTTATTGTCTAAGTCTGTGTTTACTGGTTTAGAACCTAATTTTTTTTCATCTGCCATGTCATTAACTATGAATTTTTCTTATTTAAGTTGATAAAATCAATCCTCTTAGGTTGTTGAGCTTCTAAACTATGCTTATTATCGGGAAATATTCTGAGGTTAGAAAATTGCTTTCTAGAAAGTGGATTATTTTTAAGCATTCTTTTTATAGCTAACGTTAAAACCTTTTCAGGTTTTTTACCCTGCAAAATTTCTTCTGCGTTCTCGGATTTAATTCCTCCAGGATAACCAGTATGCCTATAGTATAATTTTTCTTTTATTTTTTTCCCTTTAAGCTTAATTTTTTTTGCATTAATAATGATTAAATTATCACCACAGTCTAAATGTGGTGTAAAATTAGTTTTATGCTTTCCTCTAAGTATAGTTGAGGCAAATGATGCTAGNCTTCCCAAAACAACATTTTCTGCATCAATGATAAACCAATCTTTTTTTATGTCTTTTTGCTTTAAAGTAAATGTTTTCATTTAAATTCCAATTTGATAGAAATTAACCTAATTTACGAATGTGTCAACCTTCAAAAAAAAATTTACTAAAGTTATTTTTATTTTAAGGTAGGTATAGTTCATAATTTTTTCTTAATTTCCGAACTTAAAAATTTCAATTCTTCAATGAGTTCATCAGAATTATTTTTACTTTCCTTATCTCTTAAATTGAAATATTTTTGAACACCCTTAATGGTGTAGTGATAATCATATAACAAATTTTTGATTTTTTCCAAAATCTCAACATCGCCTTTTGAGTAATAACGCCTACCATTGGTTTTTTGAATAGGTTTAATCTTATCGATTTTTTTTTCCCAGAATCTTATAACATGCTGAGGAACATTAATTGTTTTAGATACCTCTCCAATTGTTTTTAGAGCATCTATGTTTTTCATACTTTATTAATTTTATTTATAATTGATTTTGACGGTTTAAACTTAACAACTTTTCTAGCTGATATCATCACCTCTTCTTTTGTCTTAGGATTTCTTCCAATCCTTTGTGATTTAGATTTAACAGTAAAACTACCAAAATTAGCAATTTTAACTGAGTTTTTTTCTTTGAGTGACTTCAAAATAATTTTAAAAAAATCCTCTAAAATTTCTGAACATTCACTTCTTGATAGACCAACAAAGTTATGTAGTTTTTCAACAATTCTTACTTTCGTGAGATTATTTGGCATAATAAATTATAATAGCTATATTTTCAAAATACAACTACCCCAAGTTAAACCTCCGCCGATTGCGCACATAGCAACTATGTCATCTTCTTTTACCTTACCCATTTCTAAAGAAGTCGAAAGTGCTAATGGAATTGAAGCAGCTGAAGTATTGGCATGTTCTGAGACTGTGGAAATTACTTTACTCTGTTTAACTTTTAATTTTTTTGCTGTTCCATTTATTATTCTTAAATTCGCTTGGTGGGGAATAAGCCAGTCAATATCCTCTATTTTCAAATTTACATCTGTTAGCGATTTTAATGTTGCATCAGATAACTTATTAACAGCTTGCTTAAAAATATCAGTTCCTTTCATTCTAATTTTACCAACTTTTTGATTGACTGATGGACCTCCGTCCGCAAACAAACTATCATGGAAAGAACCGTCTGAATATAGATTACTTGCCAAAATTCCTTTTTTTATTTTATCTGCACCTAAAATTACTGCTCCAGCACCATCACCGAATAAAACGCAAGTTCTTCTATCATCCCAGTCGACTATCCTAGANAATGTTTCAGCACCCACTACCAAAATTCTTCTTGCTTTTCCTGATTTTATTAATGAATCTGCCAACTGCATAGAATACAAAAAACCAGAGCAGACTGCTTGTACATCAAATGCAGGTGAGAATGAAGCATCTAACTTATATTGTATTTTTGANGCTGTAGATGGAAATGTTTCGTCTGGGGTTGTTGTAGCCACAATTATATAATCCAAGCTTGAGGATTTTAAATCTGCATTTTTAAGGGCCTTTATACTTGCTGCATATGCTAAATCAGACGTTAATTCGTTTTCTTTTGCAATATATCTTCTTTCTATACCAGTTCTAGTGATAATCCATTCGTTTGTGGTATCAACAATTTTTGAAAGATCGTCGTTAGTTAAAACTTTTTTTGGAAGATAGTGACCAGCTCCTATTATTCTTGAATTAATCATTTTACAAAATTTCTTTATACTTGATTAGTTTTTTCTTGATCTCAGAATTATAATCATTTTGTATCAAGCTAACAGCAACTGAAATTGCATTTGAGAATCCGAAAGAGTCAGCACTTCCGTGACTTTTAACAACTATACTGTTCAATCCTAATAAAATAGCACCATTATATTTTCTGGGGTCAATCCTTGCTTTAAATCTATTAAGTGCAGGTTTTGATAAGATATAACCTAATTTTGAAATAAATGAATTTTTATATGCTTTTTGTAAAAAAGTTAAAATTAATTCTGCCACTCCCTCTGCTGTTTTTAAGGCAACATTTCCTGTAAATCCATCCGTAACAACAACATCTACTTTACCTTTATTAATATCGTCACCCTCAATAAAGCCAAAAAAATTAATATCAGGTGCTAAATGATCTAAATCCTCAAAAGTTTTTTTTACTGTTAGGTTGCCTTTAATTTCTTCTGAGCCTACATTAAGTATTCCAATCGAAGGTTTTTTTATTCCAAGCAATGAATTAGCAAAAACNTCTCCCATTATGGCAAATTGATTTAAATTCAGATGACTACACTCAATATTTGCCCCCAAATCTAAAATTATGCTCTCACCCTTGAGAGTTGGCATAAGTCCTGCTATCGCTGGTCTGTTTATCCCTTCAATGGTTTTTAATACAAATTTTGAAATTGCCATTAATGCCCCTGTGTTACCCGAAGATACAACTCCATCACATTCTTTTTCATTTACAGAATTAATAGCTAATCTNAAACTGGATTGTTTAAGCTTTCTTAATGCATTAACTGGTTCATCGTCTGCTTTTATATATTGTTCAGTATGAACGATTTCAAAATTTTTAAATTCAGGAATTTTAAGTAATTCATCATCAGCTAATTTTTTATTACCAAACAGTTTAAAAAAAACATTTGGATATATTTTTGACGCCTCATAAATTCCCTTTATGGTTTCAGAAGGACCGTGATCTCCTCCCATTATGTCAATGGCAAGGTTGATTTTTTTCAAAATTAATCTCCAAATGAATAATACTGTTTTACTCTTCTTCAACTTCTGAAGAATCATCATCGATCTTTAAAATTTCTTTTTTATTATAAAATCCACAGGAGCNACAGATTTGATGACTAAGGGTTGGTTCTCCACAATTACTGCATTCAATTATATTATATCCAATTAAGAAATCATGAGAACGTCTCATTTTTCTTTTTGATGGTGTGGTTTTTCTTTTTGGAACTGCCATAACATTATTATCGTAAAAAATTACTTTTATACATATTTAGTTTAATTAACAATAAAATTTTTAAAAAAGTTCTATTTATTACAAATCTATAATTGCCGAAAGTAAAAATTTCCCTTTTTTAACTGATCAACACTCAAGTTTTGAAAATAGTTTAAATTTTGGTGAATGTACTTATCAAAATTAGAATTATAGTTACTTTTAAACTTAAAGTTTTTTTTAATTTTTTTTCTTACTTCATCCATTTTTTTTTTTTTTAAAAAATTTTCAAATACATCATTATAAGACACTAATCTTCCGTAAAAATTTTCTACTAAAACCTTTATTTTCTTTCCTACAGAAAGATCAGAAACACCTAATTCTCTGAGACTATTATCCAAATCTTGAAAAAAAATATCAATTAGTTCTTGTGATATTGTAGATTCATCTTTTTTTTTTTTTAAAGACCACAAAACTAGAGTCAAATTTAAACTAAGAATCTCTAATCTACCTTCAAAATTATTTGGAATATTTAATTCATTAAAAAAAAACGGCATTCTTGATTGTTCAGCAATTTTGGTNTAAAAGTTATATGCTAAATCTATTTTCTTTTGAAAAAACATAAAAAAAAATATACACAATAATGAAAATTAAAACAGTATTTTTTATAATATTATTCTTATTGAATTCATGTGCTAATAAAAAAATAATATCAGGTCAAGTACCTGATCCACTATTACTCTCTACTCTTAAAATTGGAATTGATAATAAAGATATGATTGAAAACATTTTAGGTTCTCCCTCTTTCAAGGGAAATCTTGGTGATAATTCTTTTTATTATGTTGGAAGTTTGTCTAAAAAGATAGCTTTTTTAGATCCTAAACTTGTAAACCAAAAAATAATACAGTTAGAATTTGATAAGTTAAATAAACTTAAAAATGTTTATTTTTATGATAATAATGACAAAAATAAAATAGAAATGTCTGACAGGACAACTGACGTATCTGCGAGAAAAATTGGTCTTTTAGAACAGATTTTTTCCGGAATGGGATTCAAAGGGACCAGCGGAACTATCCTTCAAGGAAGTGGGAGAACCGGCGATTAATTATGATAACAACGCTAGCATCAAAATTGATACTATGTTAATTATTTTAATCATGGGGTTAATTGCAGGCCCGGATGTGTCTTTGTAAGGGTCTCCAACGGTATCTCCAGTAATCGCAGATTTATGAGCATCAGAACCCTTGCCACCGTGATTTCCATCTTCAATATACTTTTTAGCATTATCCCAAGCACCTCCCCCTGAAGTCATAGAGATTGCAACNAAAATTCCAGTGACTATAGTACCAAGCAAGGCTGCACCAAGTGTCGTAAAGGCTTGCTCNTTTCCTGAAATAAAATAAATAGAAAAATAAATTGCAAATGGCGCTAACACGGGAAGTAAAGAAGGCAATATCATTTCTTTGATTGCTTCTTTAGTCAATATATCAACTGCTTTTCCGTATTCAGGTTTAGAGCGACCTGTCATAATTCCTCTATTTTCTTTGAATTGTCTTCTCACCTCGTTTACAATTTTTTGTGCTGTTTTTCCAACCGCAGTCATCCCCATAGAAGCAAATAGATAGGGCAACATACCCCCAATGAAAAGACCTACAACCACATAAGGATCTTCTAAAGAAAAACTGACGTTTAANGAAGGAAAATAATATTTTAAATCTTGTGTGTAAGCACCAAAAAGAACTAAAGAGGCTAAACCAGCTGATCCAATGGCGTATCCTTTAGTCACAGCTTTAGTAGTATTTCCAACAGCATCTAAAGCGTCTGTGGTTTTTCTTACATCTTCCGGTAAATTTGCCATTTCTGCAATTCCGCCCGCATTATCTGTAACAGGGCCATAGGCGTCTAAAGCAACAATCATCCCAGCTAATGCTAACATTGTGGTTGCAGCTATCGATATACCATAAAGTCCTGCTTCAATATAAGAAACTAAAATTCCTAGTATTATAACTAATGTTGGTAAAGCTGTTGATTGTAAAGATACTGCTAAGCCTTGTATAATATTAGTTGCGTGACCTGATTCTGAAGCAGCAGCCACTGACTTAACTGGGCTAAAATCAGTACTTGTATAAAATTCTGTTATCCAAACTAAAAGTCCAGTTACCAGTAGCCCAACTAAAGTACAAACAAAAAGATTGTAACCGGTAAATGATTTAAACAAAGCAGTGTTGTCGTTCATTACATATTCTAACCCTATATAATAACTTGTTACAAGATATATCAATACGATGGACAATGCACCAGTCACTATCAAACCCTTATATAATGCTCCCATAATATTTTGTGATTCTCCAAGTTTGACATACATGGTTCCAACCACGGATGAAATAATACAGACAGCTGCAATAATGAGAGGATACATCATTAATTGCTGTTGATCGATTCCCGAAAATAGAATCATACCTAATGCCATTGCTCCAACTATGGTAACTGCATATGTCTCGAATAAATCCGCAGCCATTCCCGCGCAATCACCCACGTTATCTCCGACATTATCAGCAATTACAGCAGGATTTCTTGGGTCATCTTCTGGTATACCAGCCTCTATTTTACCAACTAAATCTGCTCCAACATCAGCACCTTTTGTAAAAATGCCTCCACCTAATCTCGCAAAAATTGATATTAATGATGCACCGAAACTTAAGGCTACCAATGGTTCGATTATATACCTTCCACCATCTAAGCCAAATTTTGAAACTAAAAATCCGTAATAAGAAATTAAACCAAGCAAACCTAAACTTACTACCAAGAAACCTGTAATTGCTCCAGATTTAAATGAAATATCCAATGCAGGCTGGATACCTTTTTTTGCTGCCTCGGCTGTCCTAACGTTAGCTCTTACAGAAACAAACATTCCAATATAACCGGCAACTCCAGACAAAAAAGCTCCTATTACAAAACCAATAGAAACATAACTACTAATGCCATAATATAAAGCCACTGCTATTATTATACCTACTATTGCAATTGTACTATATTGTCTGTTTAAGTAAGCTTGAGCTCCTTCTTGGATAGCTCTAGCTATTTCTTTCATTTTATCATTACCATCAGGTGCTGAAAGGATAACTTTGCATGTATACGCACCATAGATCAAAGAAATTAAAGCGCACAGTAAAACTAAATAAAACTCATAACTCATATTTTCCCTAACAGTAAATTATCANTTATATATTAAATACTTTTCATTATCAAATTTAAAAATGACTAAATCCATTTTTTTTCAATTTAATCAAATTTAAACTTTTATCAAAGATTTTTAGTTTATTAGTATTATCAAAAAAGCCTATTTCAGTTATTTTATTTTTTTTTAAATCGAAATCTGTTAAAAACTTTTTTTCTCTATCTCGACAAACCGAAAAAATTAATTCGTAATCTTCTCCACCGCAAAGAATATCTTCCCAAATATTAATATCCCCGTCAGAAATTTTAAGTATTTTTTTTACGGGACTTGATAATGGAATATTTTTCAAAAAAATCTCGGAACCAAGTTTGAACTTAGATCTCATCTTATTAATTTCAGATATTAGTCCATCTGAAATATCGGTGCAAAAAACCCGATAAGATTTTAATTTTTTACTTAAACTTATTCTTGGTTCAGGGAGAGCATGACTTTTGTAAAGATAATTCAATGATTTATCATCTAATTGTTTTTTTATTTTCTTAAAATGTGAATTATTTTTTAGTTGAAATCCTAAAAAAGAATCTCCAATAGTTCCAGATACAAAAATTTTTGAATTACTTTTTGGATATATCTTATGAAAATAATTATTTGAACTTCCGAGAATCGTTATTGATAAAAATATTTTTTCAGAAGTTGATAAATCTCCACCTAATAATTTAATAGTAAAATTTTTTTGTTCTAATAATAAACCTTTACAAAAACTTTTTAGCCATCTCTTNTGATTGACACTTGGAATGCCAACATTTAAAATATACCCGTACGGTTTTGCACCCATGGCTGCCAAATCCGATAAGTTTACNCTAAGTAATTTTCTGGCAAGTAATTCTGGAATATCTTTTTTGTTAAAGTGTGTATCTTGAATCATCATATCACTTGAAATAACTAGAGATTTTTTAAAACTTTTTATAAAAGCTGCATCATTCGAAAGATTTAATGAATCTTTATTTTGAGAAATCGGTTCGAAAAAGTTTTTAATTATTTGTTGCTCTTTACTAATGAAATTTTTCATCTTTAATAATCTTATAAATTTTTTCTATAAACGCATTGATAAAAGAACTTTCATTCTTAGAAAAAAATGACTCAGCAAGTATTACATATTCACTTGCAATTATAGCTAATGATAAATTAGGAGAAATCATCATTTCAACTATTGACACTTTAATTATTGATTGTAATACTTTCGGTAACCTATTTATCTTCCAGTTTTGAGATAAATTCCTAGTAATTAATTCATTGATTTTATTTTTATTTAAGAAATAATTTTCTATAATATTTTTAAAATAATTTTTATCGGCCTTCAGCAGACTTCCCTCAAAAGAGTTTTGGAAGTCAAAACAAATATTTTTTAAATAATTCTTATCAAACTGACTCAAAATTTCATCACATGAGATATTTGTCTCATTAACTTGATAAATTGCCTGAACTGCCAAATATCTCGAAAGTGAACGTTGATTGTTATTCATTTTTTTTTAAGGACTTTAATCATTTCTAAGCAAGTAATTGTTGCTTTCCCCCCATAATTTTTTTTTTTTGGATCCGCTCTAGTGATTGCCTGCTCCAAATTTTCAGCTGTAATAAGAGCAAAACCCAAAGCTAACTGAAAATAATTTGAAATACTATAAATTTCAGCAGCAGTTATATTAGTAACTAGCTCATAATGACTAGTTTCACCTCTGATAACACACCCAAGTATAATGAATCCATCAAAATCATTTTTATATTTTTTCAACACAACTGGAATTTCAAGAGCACCGGGAACATTGACAATTTTATATTTACTTTCATTATCATCTAACACTTCTTCTACTCCTTTGAGTAGATTTTTTGAGATATTTTTATAAAAATTAGAATTGATTACTAATATCGATAGATTTTTCATTATAACTCTTATTTAATTTTTTCATTCTTTTTTATTGTTAAGCCAAATCCATCAATACCTATTATATTTTTATTTGTATTGCTTAGTAAAATAATATTTTTAACACCAATGTCTAATAAAATTTGAGCTCCAATACCATATTCTTTTAGTATCTTCTTATCACTTGTTTTTTTTTTTTTTAAATCAAATAATTCTTTTTTTGGATTTCGTAAAATTACTATAACACCTTTTCCTTCTTTATTTATTCTTTTTAAGCACAAAACAAGTTCACTATTTTTTGAATCTTTAATTCCTAAAAAATCTTTTGAAAAGTCAAAAGTGTGCATTCTAACCAATACTGTTTCATTTTTAAATGATTTTCCCTTAATCAGGACTAAATGCTCAGTATTATCAATGAGATTTAAATAAATGTACAAATCAAAAACACCAGCAAATTCGGTATTATACTTTCCTTTGTAAATACATTTTACAAGTTTTTCTTTTCTTACTCTGTATTCAATTAGATCTTTAATTGAAGATATCTTCAATTTGTGTTTCTTACAAAATTTTATCAAATCATCAAATCTAGCCATCGTTCCGTCATCATTCATAATTTCACAAATAACTCCCTGAGGACTGCTGCCTGATAATCTAGATAAATCAACTGCAGCCTCGGTATGCCCTGCCCTGACTAAAACACCTCCCTCTCTCGCAATAAGAGGAAAAATATGACCAGGCGATACTAAATCATTCGCCTTGGAGTTTTTGGATACGGCTACTTGAATTGTTTTTGCTCTATCTTTAGCACTTATTCCTGTAGTAATACCTTTTTTTGCCTCAATCGAAATGGTAAAAGCAGTTTTATGTCTACTTCTATTACTTTCTGACATAAATTTTAATTTTAACTTTTCAGATTTTTTTTTGTCAAGAGCAAGACAGACTAGTCCTCTTGCAAACTTTACCATGAAGTTTATTTTTTCAGGTGAGACAAATTCAGCAGCAAATATTAGATCTCCCTCATTTTCTCTTTTTTCGTCATCAACAACGACAACCATTCTCCCTTTTGATAAATCCTCTAATATTTCTTCTATCGGTGAAAAATATGATTTTTTCATTTTAAATTTTCAACAGCCTTATAAACATATCGTGCAAGCATATCAATCTCGGTATTCAATCGTGTCCCNACCTTAACATTTTTTAACGAAGTATTATCCCACGTATATGGGATTATATTAATAGAAAAAATATTTTTAGATATACTATTAACCGTCAGCGATATTCCATCCAATGTAATTGAACACTTTGAAGCTAAAAACTTTAATAAGGCGCTCTCAATCTCAATGTCTATGACATGAGAGTCTTTACTTTTAATAATTTTTTTAACCTCAGACAACCCGTCTACGTGCCCATAAACAAGATGACCACCAATTTCATCTCCTACTTTCATAGACTTTTCAAGGTTTATCAAATCACCAATTTTCAAAAACTTTAAATTTGTTTTGTTTAAGGTTTCGACTGAAGCATTAACCCAAAAGGAATTTTCATCAATATCAAATACTGTTAAACATACACCAGAACAACTTATAGAATCGCCCAAATGTATATCAGTAACAAAATCAGATTTAATTTTTATGTTCCAACTTTTGCTTGAGTCAATCTTTTCAATTGAGCCAAAGTTTTTGATTATTCCTGTAAACATTAAAATTTTCTCAATATTTCAAGTTTAAATTTTTTTAAATTGTTACTTTCATAAGTTTCAATATGATTATTTCCTAAACAAAAAACATTTAATAAATTAAAATTTTTCATAATCAAATTCTCGTATCTAGTTATAGGATTAAGAATATTCATAGACTTTTCATCCATAAAAAAATTACCTCTGTGGATTACAATTTCGTCTACAATTTTATGTTTTAAAAATAATGTATTGAGAATAGAACCACCCTCTACGATCAATCTTGATATACCCAATTTAACTAATTCTTTTAATAATGTTTTGAAAATATTTTGATTTTCTTTCAAGAAAATATGATTTACATCTCTATAATTTGTAGATTTTTTTTTATTCATGCTATTACTATTAGAAATAAGAAATGTTTTTTTGTCCTTAGTTTTAAAAATTTTTAAATTCACAGATAAATTTAATTTTCTATTGATTATAAATCTTATCGGAGAATACTCACTCATACCCCTAATCCTGCAGGTAAGCCTAGGGTTATCAATTTTTGCTGTGTTACTTCCAATCAAAATTCCATCGTGCTCTAATCTTTGATAATGAGAATACAATCTTGCTATTCGATTTGTTATCCAAAGTTTTGGATTTTGTGAATCAAATATTTTTCCATTCATTGAGGATGCTATCTTTAAAGTAACTTTAGGTCTAGATTTAAGTTTGTTTAAAAAATAGCCATCATAAAAATTTAAAGTCTCTGATTTCAAAATACCGTGTCTAACATTAATTTTATTTCTTTCAAAAGCATTTTTTGACTTATTTGTTGTCCTCATATCAGGATCTGAAATTGAGAAAACTACTTCATTAATTTTTTTTTTTTATAATTAGTTCTGAGCAAGGAATGTCTCTACCTTTATGAAAGCATGGTTCAAGAGTAGTGTAACATATATATNTTTTTTTCTTGTTAAAGTTTACATCTTTAATGGCTTCATACTCAGCATGAGGTCTTCCACCTTTTTGCGTCATACCAAAACCTACTATTTTATCAGACGTATAGTTTTGATTGCACTCCACCAAAACTGACCCAACTGAAGGATTAGGAAAACTTTTATGACTACCTTTTTTAGCAAGATCTATTGCAACTTTCATGTATTTTTCATCAAAATGCATGTACCTAATCAGTCTTTAGATTGATATTTTTATCTATAAATTTTCTAAAATCATCAGTTTCTTTGAAATCTTTATATACTGAAGCAAACCTTAAATAGGCTACCCTATCAAGCTCTTTCAAAGCATCCATGACTAATTCTCCAACAACTTTTGAAGGAATTTCAGGTTCCCCAGAGCTTTCAAGTCTTCTTTGTATACTATTTGCTATTAATTCTATTTTGCCTGGGTCTACAGGTCTTTTTCTACATGAAATATCAATTGATCTTACTAATTTTTCTCTGTCAAAAATTGTTCTATTTCCATTTTTTTTTAAAATTACCAGATCTCTAAGTTGCACTCTTTCAAATGTCGTAAACCGTGCGCCACAACCAGGACATTGTCGTCGTCGTCTTATTGATGAGTTGTCATCTGCAGGCCTAGAATCCTTTACTTGAGTTTCATCATGACCGCAGAATGGACAACGCATTTAAAACCTATGAAATTACAGATGAATAAATTGGAAATTTATCGCATAAATTTTTAACCTTACTTTTTACTTCATTTTCAACTTTAGAATTGTCTTCCGGATTCAATACAAGACCATCTAAAACATCTCCAATGTAATTACCAATGATCTCAAATTCACTTTGAGAAAATCCTCTGCTAGTCCCAGCTGGTGAACCTAATCTTATTCCTGATGTAATGAATGGACTCTCTGGATCAAAAGGAACACCGTTCTTATTGCATGTTATTCCTGCATTTTCTAGTGAATGTTCAGCAGCTTTTCCAGTTAACTTCTTAGGTCTTAAATCAACAAGAGTTAAATGAGTATCAGTTCCACCTGAAACAACATCTAAACCTCTTTCAATCATGACGTCAGACAAAACTTTTGCATTCTTGATTACATTTTGAATGTAAGTTTTAAACTCGGGTTTCAAAGCTTCTCCAAAAGCTACCGCTTTAGCACAAATTACATGCATTAATGGACCGCCCTGCAAGCCTGGAAACACTGCAGAATTTATTTTTTTTGCAAAAGCTTCGTTATTTGTTATTACTAATCCTCCTCTAGGGCCTCTGAGAGTCTTGTGAGTTGTGGTTGTCACTATATCAGCATAATCAACGGGATTAGGATATAGTCCTGTCGCAACAAGGCCAGCAAAATGGGCCATATCAACTAATAGTAATGCACCAACGGAGTCTGCAATATTTCTGAACTTTTGAAAGTCAATTATTCTAGGATAAGCAGAGCCTCCTGCAATTATAAGTTTTGGTTTATGTTCATTGGCAAGTGACTGAACCTCTTCATAATCAATCAAAGCATCTTCTTTTTTAACACCATACTGGATAGCATTGAACCATTTACCAGATTCATTAGGCGGCGCACCATGAGTTAGATGCCCACCTGCAGCAAGGGACATTCCCATAATTGTGTCTCCAGGCTTTAACAAAGCAAGAAAGACTGCTTGATTTGCCTGTGAACCTGAGTGTACTTGAACATTTGCGAAATTGGCATTGAAAAGTTTTTTTACTCTATCAATGCATATTTCTTCAACCACATCTACATGCTCGCAACCTCCATAATATCTTTTTCCTGGATAACCTTCAGCATATTTATTGGTTAAGATTGTACCTTGTGCATCTAAAACAGCTCTAGACACTATATTTTCTGAGGCAATTAATTCAATTTGATCGTTCTGTCTATGAAATTCTTTCTTAATGGCATCCAGAATTGACGGATCAGTTTTTGTAAGGCTACTTTCAAAAAAAGCTTGTTCACTCATAATATCTCCCTTATACATGTTAATATTAATTTTTTACATCATTTAGCTTTTGAAGTCTAGTCTGATGTCTACCACCTTCAAATTCTGTTGACATAAATGCTAATATTGATTTAATAGCTTCTTTCTCAGAAATCAACCTTGAACCTAAAACTAATACATTAGCATCATTATGTTGTCTACTTAACCTAGCCATTTCGTGATTTAAACAAAGTGCTGCTCTGACATTCTCATATCTATTTGCCACAATTGACATGCCTATTCCACTACCACAAATTAAAATTCCTGAGCTATATTTACCGCAGTTAATATCTTTTGATAAGTTGTGTGCAAAATCTGGGTAATCAACAGAATCTTCAGAAAATGGACCTAAATCTATAAAACTTAACTCGTTATCATATTTAAATTCTAAAATCTTCTTTTTCAAAATAAATCCTGCGTGATCGGAGCTTACAATTATAGTTTTACTCATTGTGAAATTTATAATTTTCCAAATCTTTTATCAGTTTGGGTGCTAAAAAATATAAACCAATAATATTTGGTACAGACATAGCAAAGATCATAGCATCCGAAAAATTAATCACNCTACTCAAATTCATAGATGTTCCAATGATTGTAAATCCCAAAAAAATTAATTTATAGAAAATAATTGTTTTTTTATTTTGACCAAAAAGATATGTCCAACACCTCAAACCATAGTATGACCAAGTTATCAGTGTAGAAAGTGCAAATAATGTGATAGCAACTGCTAAAATAGCAGGAAACCAGTCAAAAGCTGACTGAAATGCTTTAGATGTAAGTTCAACTCCTTGAATTCCATTTGAATCTTGATAAGTTCCAGTTATAATAATAACCATAGCTGTCATAGAACAAACTAAAATAGTATCAACAAAAGGCGATAATAAAGACATAAAACCAGTGTTCAAATGGTTGTCACTTTTTGCTGCAGCGTATGCTATAGGAGCTGATCCTATTCCAGATTCATTCGAAAAAACAGCTCTTTTGAATCCAGCTATCATAACTCCAATCATGCCCCCGATTGTGGAATCGACTTGAAATGCGGTTTTAAAAATTATCAAAATAGAACTTGGTATCAAATCATAGTTCATTGATATTATTATTAAGCATGAAATAACATAAATTATACCCATTATCGGTACTAACTTTTCAGTAACCTTTCCAATTGACTTGATTCCTCCTATTATAATAAGACCTATTATAATTGCAAAAACTAAACCTCCCAACCAGCCTTTATCAAATAGAAAACTTTGTTCACCACCCGATGCTATTACTATTTGTTGAAAAGCCTGATTGGCTTGAAACATATTCCCACCTCCAAACGAACCACCAATGCAACATACAGCAAAAAATACAGCTAATAATTTTCCAAANTTTGGAAATCCAATTTCCTTAAATCCATCTGATAAGTATCTTATTGCCCCACCTGATACGGTGCCATCTTTGTAAATTTTTCTATATTTATGACCTAAACTTACTTCCACAAATTTCAAGGTCATTCCAAAAAAAGCCATAATGATCATCCAAAACATTGCACCTGGACCTCCTATTGAAATTGCCACTGCAACTCCTGCTATATTTCCTAGACCAATTGTGCCTGACATCGCTGCTGTAAAAGACTGAAAATGAGTAATTTCTCCTGGATGTTCCGGTTTATCATACTTCCCTAGTGCTACATTGATAGCAGTTTTAAAAGCACGAATATTTATGAATTTAAAATAAAAAGTAAAAAATAGAGAAGCTAATATTAACCAAACAACTACTAATGGTACGCCATTTCCACTTATGTTGACTGATGTGAAAACAAAATTTGTAACCTTATCCGAAACAGGTTGTAAAAATTGATCTATTACTTTATCTAAGTTTTCAAACATATTTTAAATTAAAAAATACTAATTATTTTTGAAGTAGTCAATTTAAGGTTAATACTAAATTTTTTTTAATTCTTTATTAATAATATTATATACATTTTCAAGTTTATGTTCCTGAATGCAGTAAGGAGGCATTAAATACAAAGTTTCTCCTAAAGGTCTTATAATGTATCCTTTCTCTAAAAAAACTTTTTTTAATGTTTCTCCTATTTTTGCCCCGTAACCCGTATCAAATCCAACAATGTCAAATGCAGCAATAGTTCCTAAAAATCTTGTTCTACAAACTAATTCATTGTTAGTTAACTTTTCTAACCCATTTTTATGTATTTCTTCAATCCTCTTAATTTTCAAAAAAGTTTTCTCTCTCTCAAAAATTTGGAGTGAAGCAAGAGCTGCAGAACATGCAATAGAATTCGCTGAAAAAGAATGTCCATGTAAAAAACTCTTATCTATACTAAGATCAACAAATGCATCGTGGATATACTCTTTGAATACAGTTGCTGCTAAGGGTAAGATTCCACCTGTTAATGATTTAGCAAGACAAATTATATCTGGATTCACTTTTAAATGTTCAGAAGCAAACATTTTCCCTGTTCTGCCAAAACCAGTCATAACCTCATCAAAAATCACGATGATTTTTTTTTCTTGAAATTTTTTAACGATTTTATTTAAAAATTCAGGTCTACAAATCTTCATTCCCGCAGCTCCCTGAACCATTGGCTCCACAATTACAGCAGCAATATCATCTGATTCTTTTTTTAGGATTTCATCTATTTCAGATAATGCTTTTTTTTCTTGTACTTCAATCATATTATTTCCTTTCCAGTTATCAGGATAAGAAATAAAGTCAGGCTTAAAGGTCAGGTTTTTAAAAGGTTTATAAAATCCAGTAGAGTAACCAACGGACATAGCCCCTAATGTATCTCCATGGTATCCCCCTTTAAAAGAGATAAATTTTCTTCTTTCCTTACCTTTGTTAAACCAATATTGATAAGAAACTTTTAGTGCAATTTCAACCGATGTGGAACCATTGTCTGAATAAAATACTCTCTTGAGTCCTTTAGGCAGAATATTTACCAATTTTTCAGCCAAAGTAACTGCAGGTTCATGAGTTAGCCCTGCAAAAATTATTTGATCAATTGTATTTGCTTGTTTATAAATTTCATCGTTGATTTCTTTTTTTCCATGCCCATGAATGTTCACCCACCAAGAAGAAATTAAGTCAATATATTTTTTACCATCAATATCAATTAATGTGTCATCTTTTGCTTCTTTTATTAAAATCGGATCTGGAGCTGTTTTTAATTGGGTAAAAGGGTGCCATATAAAATTTTTATCTTTTTTTAAAATATTTTTACTCATAATTTTATTAATTTAGAAATCTTTAAAATTTTTGATTTGTCTATATTTTTAAACAATGGAATCTCNCCCAAAATCTTTATTTTTTTTTTAAATATTTTTTCTGCAAAAAATTTAATTGTTTCAATACTTTCAATATTTTTTTTACCTATGAAAACAATCCCCATTATTTTTAATTTATTTTTCTTGATAATTTCTAAAGACATGAGTGTATGGTTAATAGTTCCAAGTTTAGTCGAAGATACAAGTACAATAGGAAAACCAATTTTGCGGATTAAATCAACAACAAAATACTTATTGTTTATCGGGACTAATAGACCCCCTGCCCCTTCAACAATAAGATTTTTTGAATTATATTTTTTTTTAATAGAAAAAGAACTTAAATTAATTTTGATATTTTCTTTTTCTGAAGCAATGTTAGGTGACAGTGGTTCCTTTAGACAGTAAACTTCTTTGATAATTTCATTGTCTTTTAAATTTAGTATTTTTTTTATTTTTTCTGAATCGGTCAAACCTTCAGAATTTTTACCACATTGAATTGGTTTCCAATATAGAGCATTGAACTTATATTTGAGCGCAGCTGAGATTATAGTTTTTCCAACATTTGTATCTGTAGCTGTTACAAAAAAATTTTTTTGGATTTTATTCATAATTTTTTTATAATGAAAAAAGAAATATGGAAATCAACCTCAAAAAGTTTTTTTTGCATATTCCTAATTTTAAATAAATTATTTCTTTTGATATTTAAAGATGTTCCGGCTCCCATTAATCTCAATTCTCTTAAAAAACTTATAGGANTTAAAAATTTTTTTTTAATAATGGTCTCTTTTGTTTTTATCTTAACCCAACGTAATTCATAAATTTGTTGAAAACAATTTTTACTCGGAAGATTATTCATAATTAACTGGATATCTTTTTTTGATAATTCATTTAAGAAATTTTTAAAACTTTTACTATTAGGAAAAGAGAAACAAAAAAACGACTTTGGTTTCATTTCTAAAATAATTCTATTAACAAGTTTTGAAAAATTTGCAGACCAATGAAGGGACATATTGGAATATATTAGATCAAAAAAACCAAATTTTTCAAAAGTATCAAAATCCTGTGTTTGATAATTAAAATTAAATTTATTTAATTTTTGTTTTGAAATATTGATCATTTTTGTTGAAATATCTAAAAGCTCACAGTTCAAAAATGAATACTTATTTGATAATTTTTTGGTTAACTCTGATGTTCCACAACCTAGATCAAGTACTTGAATACTTTTGTTGACAAGAAACTGATTTGGAATAGTTATTTCCATAAATTTAATTAATTCATTTAATGATTTATTTTGAATGTCATTTAACGCATCATAGAAATTAGCACCTTTCTCAAAAGATTGTTTAATTTTATTTTTCATAAATAAAATTTTTAATTAGTATTTCTTTTATTATTTTACTTGCCTCAAATGATTTTAAAAATGGGTAAGCATGTTCTTCTTTTTCAAGAAAGATAGTCTTGTGTTCTAATGATAAAAATAAATTATCAAAATTTCTAAAAGAGAGGATTTTGTCAGAATCAGAAAAAAAAGAGAAAATTTTACATTTTTTTTTTTCTAAGATTTTGATTAAATTATCATTTTTTAATTCAGCCAGGCTTTTACTCAGTTTTGCTGAATCAAAATTCTTATAATTAGTTCTAAATTTATAATCTAAACCACATTTTTTATAAAAAGCTTTAATTACTGGGATAGGATTCTGATAAAACCTTTTTATCATAATGTCTAAGGGGCAGTTAAAAGAAATTTTTTTTTTATCAGAAAAAATTGGACTTCCAAAAAAATTAAAAATGAGATCTGCTTTAATTTTTTTTTTTATTAGCCAATTAAAACCGAATGAATGTACAATGAAAATATTTAAAGAAGATTTCTTAAAGTCAACATCTATTTTTTCACTTCCAAAAAAACCTAAATTATAAGAAAAAAAATAGCTATCTAAAAAGCTTTTTTTTAATTCAAATCTAAGGTTATCCCAAAAACTAGGATCAAAAGCCCATCCATGAACAAAGTGGAAGTTAATTTTTCTCATAAATTTCCTCTAATAACCTAAGTTTTTTTATAAAGTCTATAATAGTTTGTTTTTTTAAAAAGGATGTAAGAGATATTCTTAACCTGCTCTGGCCAATTGGAACAGTTGGATGCTTTACTGGATGAATATAAAATCCATTTTCTTTTAACATTTCACTTAATTTTGTGCATTTTGAAGTTTTGGAAAAAACAACAGGTATTATATGACTTTTGCTTTTAAAAATATTAAATCCATTTTCCTTGAGTTTTCTTCTTAAAAATTCAGAATTTTTTAGAAGAGTTTTCCTGGTATATTTCATATTCGGAATTAGCTCAATGGCTTTCTGAATGCTTCCTAAAACTGGTGGAGGAAGAACTGTCGAATATATTAATCCAGAGCAGGAGTTTATTATCCTTTCTTTCATTTGCTGTGAACACGATATGTAAGAGCCATAACTCCCAAAAGCTTTACTAAATGTACCAATTACAACCTCATTTTCATTAGCCTCAGAATTGTTAAGTGTTGTAAGTCCAAATCCATTTTTACCGAAAATTCCTGTTGCATGAGCCTCATCAAAATATAAAAGAGAATTATATTTTTTTGCTAAAAATCTAAGTGTTGAAATGTCTGCGATATCACCATCCATGCTGAATATTGTTTCAGATATAATTATTTTTTTTGAATTTATATTTTTTTTTAAAAGACTTTCCAAATGACAATAATCTAAATGTTTATATCTTAAAGTTTTTTGTTGAGTTAATAAACAACCGTGATGGATACTTGAATGATTTAGTTTATCACTTAGGATTATCATCTTTTGTCTTTGTCCTAGACTATTATTTGTAATTGCTGGTATTACTGTAAGATTACATTGGAAACCACTTCCCATTATTACTGATGTTTCTTTAAGCTTTAAAACTGAAATTTTATTCTCGATTTCTGAAATCAAATCTAAATTTCCTGATACCATTCTTGATGACGATAATCCTGTTCCAAATTTGTTAGCCCAATCAATTGAATTTTCTATCAATTCTTTGCTTTTTGATAAACCTAAATAGTCATTACTACAAAAATTATACAAAAACTTATCATCAATTCTAATTTTTCCATTTTGCAATTTTTCTCCATCATTGTTATGAAATGATAAATTTAATAATTTTCTTTTGTATTTATTTGAAATAAAGTTGTTCACAGTTTATNATTATCCTAATTTTTTAATTTTTAACAAGGATTTACTTAATGAAAGCCGAAACAATAGTGTTACACGAAGGCCATAGAAAAGACGACAATACTAATTCAGTAGCTGTACCAATATATCAAACAACGTCTTTTCAATTTGACAATACAGAGCATGCTTCAAAACTTTTTAGTCTTCAAGAACTAGGTAATATTTACACAAGAATAATGAATCCCACAACTGCAGTATTAGAACAAAGAATGTCTAAAATAGATGGAGGAGTTGCTGGACTTGCAGTTAGTTCTGGTCAATCAGCGACTGCATTATCGATTCAAAACATATGTCACTCTGGAGACAACTTTTTAAGCTCAACAGATTTGTATGGAGGAACCTGGAATTTATTTTCCAACACGATGAAAGAAATGGGGATAGAGTGCCGATTTATAGANCCTGCTAATCCAGAAGATTTTAGAAATGCAATTGACGAGAAAACTAGATGTATTTATGCAGAGACACTGCCTAACCCAAAACTTCAAGTTTTTCCCATTGAGGAAGTAGCAAAAATTGGTTTAGATAATGATATTCCTTTAATTATGGACAATACTGCTGCTCCTATCATTTGCAACCCAATTGAACATGGGGCATCAATTGTTATTTATTCAACTACGAAATTTATAGGAGGACACGGTTTGTCTATAGGAGGATTAATAATAGATAGCGGAAAGTTTGACTGGGAATCAGCTGGAGAAAGGTTTCCTATGTTAAATCAACCTGATCCAAGTTATCATGGTGCTGTTTGGTCACAAGCAGCTAAACCATTAGGACCAATTGCATACATATTAAAAGCAAGAGTCACCTTGTTGAGAGATATGGGGTGTGCAATGAGCCCATTTAATGCCTTCACTTTTATTCAAGGAATGGAAACGATGCCTTTACGTATGGAGAGACATTGCGTAAATGCAGAAAAAGTAGCAAAATTCCTTGAATCCCATTCCAAAATTTCAAAAGTTATCTATCCATCCCTTATGAAGGGTGAATATTTAGCAAGAGCTAAAAAATATCTTAGAGATGGATTTGGAGCTTTACTTGGTTTTGAACTTAAAGATGGAGAAAAAGCAGGAAAATCATTTATTGATAATTTAAAACTTTTTTATCATGTTGCTAATATCGGCGATTCAAGGTCACTTGCCATCCACCCTTCATCAACAACTCATTCACAACTTTCTGAGGAAGAAAAACTTTCTGCAGGAGTCACACCTGGTTACGTTAGACTCTCTGTGGGAGTTGAACATATTGATGATATATTAAGTGACCTGGAACAGTCGCTATCAAAAGTTTAGATGTCAATTAATACTGAACCCCAACTTTTAAGACCTAGAAGACTTAGAAAATCTAAATGGATTAGACAAATTTCTTCCGAAAATATACTTAATGTAAATGATTTAGTGCAGCCTCTTTTTTTGATAGATGACGATAGTTATGATGATAATACAAATATTGAAAAAATGCCCGGTATTAAGAGATTTACAGAATCTCAAATTATAGAGGAAATAAGTGAGATTTCTAAACTTGGAATTAAAGCCGTGGCAATTTTCCCAAAAGTTAATCAAAAATTAAAGTCTAAAAACGCAGAGGAAGCATTAAATCCAAACAATTTAGTTTGTAAAACTGTAAGTACCTTAAGGAAAGAATTTCCGAGTATAGGAATAATTTGCGATGTTGCTCTNGATCCATANACAATTTCTGGTCATGATGGAGTAACAAATCAAAATAATCAGATTGACAATGATAAAACCATTAAAATTTTAGCTCAAATGGCTTTAAATTTATCAAAAGCAGGTTGTCAAATTGTTGCTCCTAGCGATATGATGGATGGAAGAATAAAATTAATTAGACAAACCCTTGAAAAAAATAATTTTAATGAAGTAATAATTTTGTCTTATGCTGCAAAATTCTGCTCAAATCTTTACGGACCATTTAGAAATGCTCTTGGCAGTGAAATAAATCTTGGTTCGTCGTCTAAGTCCTCTTATCAGTTAAGTTATACAAATAGGTTAGAAGCTATCAAGGAGGCAGAATTAGATATTAACGAAGGTGCNGATATTATAATGATCAAACCATCGGGGTATTATCTTGATATTATCAGAGATATAAAAAATTTTTCCAAACTGCCACTTGCTGCTTTTCAGGTTAGTGGTGAGTATTCTATGATAAAACTAGCCTCTGATGAAAATTTATTTGATTACAAAGAATTAGTTATAGAAAGTCTAAATTGTATAAAGAGAGCGGGAGCAAGTATAATATTTTCTTATTTTGCAAAAGAAGTTGCATCATGGCTAAAGTAAAAATAAATTATAATATTGCTTTTTGAATGTTAAAATATTAAAAAATAAAAAAAAATTATAATTTAGGAGAATTTTTATGTTAAGAAAACACCCGGGTAGATTTCATATTGCAATTCCAGGACCTACCAATATTCCTGAGAGAATTTTAAATGCAATGCATATTTCATCAGAAGACCAAAGAAATCCAGAAATTCCAAATTTAACAATTCCTTTGTATAAAGATGTCAAAAAAGTTTTTAAATCTGACAATGGTACTATTTTTCTTTTTCCTGGGTCAGGTACAGGTGCATGGGAATCTGCAATTATTAATACCATGTCACCTAATGAAAAAGTTTTAATTTATCGCTTTGGTCAATTTAGTCATCTTTGGACCGATATGTTTAAAAGATTGGGATTAGAAGTTGATGTCGTTGACAGAGAATGGGGGACAGGAACCCCACCTGAAGATGTGGAAAGAGCACTGAAGGCCGACAAGGAGCACAAAATTAAAGTTGTATGTGTTACCCAAAATGAAACAGCTACTGGAGTAACATCTCACGTTGGTGANGTCAGAAAGGTTATGGATGATCTAAATCATCCTGCACTTCTTTTTGTTGATGGAGTTAGTTCAATAGCATCTATAGATTTCAGAATGGATGAATGGAAAGTAGATTGTGCTATATCAGGCTCTCAAAAGGGTTTCATGTTNCCCTCAGGTATGGCTATTATGTGCGTTAGCGAGAAAGCTCTTGAAGCTCATAAAACTGCTCAACTGAAAAGATGCTATTACTCATGGGAAGATCAAATTGCGACTAATAAAGATGGTTATTTTCCATATACCCCGCAAATTCCGATGCTTAGAGCGCTTCAAGAATCATGTAATATGTTATTTGAAGAGGGTTTAGAGAATGTTTTTAAAAGACATCGTAGAATTGCCGAAGGAGTGAGGAGAGCAGTCCTGGAAGGTTGGGAACTCAAGTTATGCGCTCAAAATGAATATTGGTACTCAGATACTGTTACAGCAGTTGTCGTGCCTGAGGACAAAGACGCAAAGCAGGTACTATCTACTGCTTTTAACAAATACCATTTATCTCTGGGTGCTGGACTAACTAAAGTCGCAGGCAAAGTATTTAGAATTGGTCATTTAGGTGATCTTAACGAACTTCAAGCTGCAGCTTTTATTGCTGGTGCTGAAATGGCAATGATTGATTCGAATATTAATGTGAAACCAGGAAGTGGTGTAGCTGCTGCTACTGAGTACTGGAGAAAGAACCTTGATGATGAAAAATATAAAAGTATTACTGACAAGGAAGTGGCCTAAGGCTGTAGAACAAAAAATTGTAGATACTTTTGATGCGGAATTAAATGTCGACGATAAACCGTTAGATGATAATGAACTAGTCAATGCAATGCAAAGTTATGACGCTTTGCTTCCTACAGTCACAGATAAGATTCACAAAGAGATTATTGAGTGTGCTAATAGAAGAGTGAAAATTATTGGAAATTTTGGCGTAGGATTCAATAATATTGATATTGAGTGTGCAAAAAACAATAATCTCGTTGTTACTAATACTCCAGAGGTTTTAACGGACTGTACAGCAGACATAGCAATGCTTTTAATGTTAGGTGTTGCTAGAAGAGCATCAGAGGGTGAAGTTCACGTGAGAAAGAATCATTGGACTGGATGGCGTCCCACACATATGATGGGAACTAAGGTTACAGGAAAGAAGCTTGGCCTAATTGGAATGGGTAGAATTGCACAATCAATGGCGTCTAAGTCGCATTTTGGATTTAAAATGGACATTTTGTTTTATGATCCATACTTTGATAACGAAGATGTAACTGTAAAATTGAATGCACAAAAATGCGATTCTATCGANGAAGTTTTAAAAAATTCCGATTTTGTTTCATTACATTGTCCATCTACCGATGAAACGAGAGGATTAATAAACAATGAAACATTAAAATTAATGAAAGAAGATGCATTTCTTATTAATACAGCTAGAGGTGACATTGTAAATGAATCTGATTTAATTGATGCTCTTGAAAAGAATGAGATAAGAGGTGCCGGACTTGATGTATATGAAAAAGAACCTGCAGTACCTGAAAGTTTAAAAAGACTCCAAAATGTTTTTCTGCTACCACACTTGGGCAGTGCCTCAAATGAGACCAGAGAAGCAATGGGACTTAGAGTTTTCGAAAATATTAAATCTTTTTTTAGTAATAAAACCCCTCAAGACAAAGTTGTTTAGTTTGCTTTAAAATGAATACCATTAGTTTAAATGAGGTAAAAACTGATGCGAAAAAGTTAATATTAGATCTTTTTAACTTGGGAGTTTCAGTTGTCCGTCCCAAAAATATAATAACTAACTTTTTGGAAATTTCTAAAGAAGAAATTAAAGTAAGAGACGAATCTAAAGTTTATATTTATAAAGACTTCAATAATATTATTCCTATTTGTATCGGGAAAGCTGCTGTTGAAACTGCAATGACTATAAAAAATTTATTTGATAATAAACATGTAAAGTTTAACAAGGGTGTTGTGGTTGTTAATCAAGAAAACTATAAAAAAATAGACGGTTTTACTTGCTTCAGTTCTGGCCATCCCCTTCCAAATAACGTAGGGATCGAAGCTGCAAAATTTATAGAAGAAACATTAAGAAAAACTGACGAAAAAGATCTAATTTTAATATTTATTTCAGGTGGAGGGTCATCTTTGCTTCCTTACCCGGTAAACTCGCTTTCATTAAATGAAAAAACTTTAGTAAATAAAATCCTTATTGAATCGGGTGCAAGTATCAATGAAATAAACATAGTAAGAAAACATCTCTCTAAAATAAAGGGTGGAAATCTGACTAAAATATGTTATCCCTCAAAAGTTCATTCTTTTATTCTTTCTGATGTTGTTGGTGACGATTTAAGTTCTATAGCTAGCGGCTTGACTGTACCAGANCCATCAACATTCTTAGATGCTGAAAAAATTCTCAAAACATACAAAGTATGGAAGAAACTTCCAATAAATGCTAGGAATTATATAAAAAAAGGTGCTAAAGATAAGTCACTGGAAACTCCAAAAAAAAACAATAAAATATTTAAAAATTCAAAAAATACTATTATTGGTAGTAATTCAATTAGTATCAATAAAATTATGAATAATTGTAAAGAAAAAAACGTAAATGTTATAATCTGGAAAAAAAATCTTGAGGGTAATGTTAAAGAAAAATCAAAGGAACTAGTTGAATACATAAATAAAATTAACTTTGAAGCTCCAGTAATTATATTATCTGGCGGTGAAACAACTGTTAAAGTCAATGGCAGTGGAGCAGGTGGGAGAAATCAAGAGTTTTCGCTTTATTTTAGTTTTTATGCAAGAAAAATTATACCAGACCTAAGATATACTTTTTTATCAGCAGGCACAGACGGTAGAGACGGTCCAACAAATGCGGCAGGAGGTATTGTTGATCAAAATTCCTACGATTTAATAATCAATAAAGGTATTGATTTAGAAAAAGAACTAAATAACAATAATTCAAATCATGTATTGAAAGAAATTAATTCTCTTGTAATAATGAATGGTACAAATACAAACGTCGCGGATATTCAAATTTTAGCTATTGTGAAATGAATTGGATTATTTAGATTTTAATAAACAAAGATTCTTCAAATCTTTACCAGCAAAATGCTCATATATTTGTAATAAAAAAGAACAAAGATTATTTATTAAACTAGATGAGAATCAAGAGGATTTTTTTTATGAATTAATGAATTATGGTTTTAGAAGAAATTATAATCATATGTATTTGCCGATATGTAGTGAATGCAAAAGTTGTGTGTCTTCAAGAATAAAGATTGATGGATTTAAGTTAAAAAAAAGTCAAAAAAGAAATTTGAATAAAAATAAAAATTTAAAATTTTTAAAATCTAAATATTCTAATATTGAAAATAGATACGAACTATTTAAGAAATATCTAATACAAAGNCATCCAGAAGGACAGATGAAAATAATGAATGAAACTGAGTTTAATGATTTTTTTTATAAATCACCTGTAAAAAACTTTATTTATGATGTTATTGATGAAAATAAAAAATATATTGGTTCAATATTGTTAGATAATTTAAAACAAAGTTTTTCTGCAGTATATAGTTTCTATGATCCTGAAGAGTATAAAAAAGGTCTTGGTATTTTTATGATTTTGAAAACGATTGATGAAATGAAAAAAAAAAATCTCGAGTATTTATATCTAGGTTATTGGATTAAAGAATCAAAAAAAATGAGTTATAAATCTAACTTCAATAATTTACAAATTTTAGTAAACGGAAAATGGGATTTTAAAACTTCTTCATAGTAGTTAGTTTGCTAAAAATTTCTTTTCTGAAAATCAAATTAGCTGCTTTATCGTTAAAAAGANTTAATGCTATTTTATTTAAAAAATAATTTGTCAAATTAAATCCATCAATCAAATCTTGAATTTCAATCGGAGAATCGTGATTTTTAAAAAAATTTGGGAGTGTTAATATTTTCTCTTTCCAAGGTCTACCAATTTTCTCACAGACTACTCTACCAGTTTTAGGCGATACATACCTTAGGTTTTGTTTGTCTCCTGTTACTGCACATTGACTTAAATCAAGACCAAAACCCAGGTGCTCTAGCAAATAAAATTCCCATAAAAGATAGTGTTTGATATAGACTTTTGCGCTATGCTGAGGATTTGATAATTTTAGTAGATTAAGAACATCATTGTAGATGGCTAGGTTCTTTTCGTTGAATGGGATTAATTTTAGACACAACTCACTTATTGAAGAGATAATAATCGAGAATATGTAATTATTTTTATTAAAAAATAAATTATTTTTTCTTTCAAATGAGATGAATCCAAGCGCACTTTCTACTCTTGATCTACATGAAAATAAAATGAGATCGAATAACAAAAGTTTATTTTTTTTTTTTCGAAGATTTCAGATATCCTTTTATCAAGCCATGATTTTTGGAAAATATTGTTGCAATTAATCCATTTTCTCCATGACTTTTCAAATTTAGAACTAGTCCTTGATCATCAATCTGCATATTTAAATTTATTTTTTTACCTTAATCATTAAATTAAGATAAATTTGTTCCTTAATTTTTTTTTCCATATCAATTCTAGCACGAATTCCAATTTGTTTGATTTTTTCACCTTTTTTACCAATTAAAATTGCCTTTTGTGACTCTTTTTTTATAACAATTTCTTGAAAAATTTTTAATTGATTATTTTTTCTAATTTTTTTAGTGTTTATATTAACTGCATACGGAATTTCTTTATTGGTCAATTGAAAAATTTTTTCTCTTGTAATTTCAGAAAATATAAAGTTTAAATTTTTATCAGTTTTTTCATTATTATTATATACCCAACTTCCAAATGGAATTTCTTTTTTTAATACAGAAAGTAATTTACTTATTCCCTTTTTTTTAAGCGCTGAAATCATGAAAGTTTTTTTGAAATCAAAAAAATTATTCAATTTTTTACTTAGAATCAATAGAGACTCTTTTGAAATAGTATCAATTTTATTTAGAATCAAAAAATTTCTTTTATGACTTTTCAGTAGATTTTTCAAAGTAAGGTTTTTTTGATTTAAGATTTCATTGTTTACGTCATGTATATACAAATTTATATCACAGTCATCTGAGGTATTATGAATAGATCTGGTCATTTCTTTATTTAAAAATGATTTCGGTTTTAGAATTCCTGGTGTATCTATGAAAATGATTTGATATTTACCTTGTACAAAAATTCCTCTTAAAGCATTTCTAGTTGTCTGCGCCTTATTTGAAACTATAGAGACTTTTTCATTAATTATACTGTTAATCAGTGTCGATTTTCCGGCATTTGGTAGTCCAGTAATACTAACCATGCCACATTTATGTTCAAATTGATTTTTCATTTATTTTTGTAACTATTTTTTCTGCAGCCACAAGTTCTGCCTCTCTTTTTGTCCTACCCGATCCATAAGTAGTAAAGAAATTTTTGATTTCAACTTTCACTTTAAAATGGGGAAGATGATCTGGTCCTTTCTTATAAATTAGTGAATATTTTGGTAAATTTTTTTTGTTTGTTAAACACCATTCTTGTAGTTGCGATTTAGGGTTATTAGGGGGTTGAATTTGAGTATTTATTTTTTCTTTCCAAAGTGATTTTACAACCTCTTTTACTTTTTTATAATTACTGTCCAGAAAAATTGCACCTATTAAAGCTTCTAATGAATCTGCTAACATAGAATCAGTAATCTTATACTTTTGTGAATAGCTTTTTGACGTTAAAATAAAATCTGACAAGTTAATGTCATATGAAATTTTAACTAAAGTTTTTTTACTTACTAAATTTGAGAATCTTTTTGAAAGCTCACCCTCTTTTTCAAGAGGAAATTTTTCGAATAAGAGTTCTGAAATAACAAGACCTAAGACCCTATCACCTAAAAACTCTAATCTTTCATAGTTAAGAATTTTATTTTTTTCATCATAACTCGAATGAATTAACGATAAATTCAAAAATTTAAAATTTTTAAATTTATAATTAATATTAGAAAAAAAAAATTTTAAATTTATTTCTCTATCTTTACTAGTTTTCATCAGGCAACAAACTAAAAAAGAATCTATCTTTTCTTAAAGCAGAAATCCAAGTCCAAAATTTCCACCAACTTCCTTTTTCGCCATCAAAAGATAGCATCACGACGAGAGCTTTACCAACCAAATTTTCTTTAGGAATGTTACCAATAAATCTACTGTCTTGTGAATTATCTCTATTGTCACCAATAACAAAGAATTCGTTTTCTGAAATTACTATTTCACTAAAATTATCAGTATCAAAATATGGAAGTTCTTCCACAATCTCATAGACATAATAAAATTTTCCGTTTGGCAATGTTTCTTTATATTTCTCTACTTCTAGATTTTTATATTTTTCATTCCCTAATTTTTCTCTAGCTATCTTTTTATCATTTATAAAAATTTCATTATTTTCGATTCTGATCTTATCTCCTGGCAAGCCAATTAACCTTTTAATGTAATCAGTTTTGTTATCTTCAGGAGTTTTGAAAACAACAATATCTCCTCTGTTTGGTTGTTCGTATAGAATTCTTTTTGGAATTACAGGAACACTGAATGGGAAAGAATGCCTTGAAAAACCATAAGACGATTTTGATACAAAAAGATAGTCTCCAACTTTTAAATTTGGATACATCGAACCGGATGGGATACTGAAAGGTTCTAGTAAAAAACTTCTAATTAAAATTGCAGCAAGTATTGCTAAAAAAAGTGTTTTTACATTATCATAAACTGAATCTTTTTTTTTTTTCATTAGTATATTGAGATTGTTACTATAGCTATAGCATANTTTTTTTCATTTGACATAGAAAGATTTAAAGTAAATTTTGATTTAATTTGAAAGTTTTTTTTTAATTGCTTTAGAGCGTTATTTCTCAACTTCAATTTAGGCTGTCCATTTTTTTTCTTCAAAATCTCAATATCTTTAAAGATAATACCTTTCGAAAAACCTGTTCCTATTGCTTTTACCGCAGCNTCCTTTGCTGCAAATCTGGTAGCAAATTTTTGAAAGAATAATAATTTATTTGAACTTTGAAAAGATTTAAAACTCTCAATTTCTTTTGTAGAAAAAATCCTGTATAAAAATTTGGCTCCAAATTTTTCATAAATTTCTTTTATTCTTTTTACCTTTACTAAGTCAATGCCTTGTCCAATAATCATGCTATTTTGATAAAATATTTTTGAATTTCTTAACTGTCATTTCTAGACCATCAAAAATTGATTGTGAAATTATAAAATGTCCAATATTTAACTCAGTAATCTCTTCAATTCTTGTAATATTTAAAACATTNTTAAAATTTAGTCCGTGTCCTGCATGACATTCTAAACCAAGTTTAAAAGCTAATTCTGCTGCAATTTTAATTTTTTTTAATTCATGTTTAAAATTTTTATCAGCTTCAAAAGCATCTGCATATTGTCCAGTATGTATCTCAACAGCATTTGTCCCTATTTTCTGAGATTCTCTAATTTGATGTTGACAAGGATCAACAAACAATGAAACTCTTATTCCTTTGCTGATAAGTGTGCTAACCAACTTTCTTAATTTTTTCGAATTCTTAATAACATCTAAACCACCCTCGGTTGTAAGTTCCTCTCTTTTCTCTGGAACAATACAACATGCAAATGGTAAAACTTTTAAACATATTTCTTTCATCTCTTCAGTGGCTGCCATTTCTAAATTCAGTGGTAGGTAGTTATTTTCTTTTAAATTAAATAAATCTTCGTCTTTGATGTGTCTCCGATCTTCTCTTAAATGAACAGTAATACTATCTACATTAGTCTTTTTTAGTAACCTAGCAGTTTTTAGTATATCTGGATATTTTCCATTTCTAGCATTTCTCAAGGTTGCCACGTGATCAATATTTACTCCAAGTCTCATTTTTGCTTTTGCCATTTTTTTTTTTTATAAAATAATTCTTTACTAAGTTTATATGTAATAAGCCATACTATAATTGAAACAGGAATACTACCAATTAATGTTGGCAAAAATAGTTCTTCAAAGTTTTCCATAAGAAATGAAATTTGTATATTAAACNCTTCAATTTCATCATTATAAAAAAACTCTCCAATTTTATAGTCAAAATAAAAGATAAATGGAAACGTCCAAGGGTTTCCAATTATAGTTCCTGCTGCAGCTGCTAGAATATTACCTCTCATAACAAAAGTACCAAGGAAACAAATTACTATGTGCAAACCTAATAATGGAGTAAATGATACCGCTGCTCCCCAAGCTAGACCTATTGAAATTGCCTCTGGAACATCTTTGATCCTATTAATCTTATGCCTGTAAAAAGTAAATAATCTATACAAGCTATATTTCTTTTTCATTCGGTTAGAATTGTTATGATTTTTTCCCATAACTTCCAACTAAATTCTTTCAACACTCTCAATTAGATTTGATGCCCTTAAAGATACTATTAATGCCTTCAAATGTCTCAAATTAAGAACATCAATTTCAATAAAAAGTTTAAAGAACATAGTCGTTCTTTCTGTAATTTTTAGATTTCTTATATTACTTTTATTTCTTCCTAAAATTGAGGTCAGCTCTCCCAGTGAACCCACCTCATTTTTAATCACGACCTTTATTTTAGATGTAAAATTTTGTTTTTTATTCACGTGATCACCCCATGAAATATTTACAAGTTTTTTTTTATCTGACTTTGTCGATTTAATTTTTTCACAATCCATTACATGAATCATTAAACCTTTTCCTGACATAAGATAACCTACAAGTTCATCTCCGGGAATAGGATGGCAACATTTTGAATAATGAATACTCATTCCAGATGTAAAACCATTAATCAAAATAGGAGAGTTTTTTGCATTTTTCTTTTTTCTAATTTTATTTAGAACTACAATTTTTTTATCCTGATTGATAATTTTTTTTTCTGGAAATAAAGCAATTAAAACCTCAGCACAATCTAATTTACCCAATCCAATTTTTTTGTAAAGATCATCAATTGACTGTAAATTGAAGTTTTTAATAATTTGTAAAAGATATTTTTCACTAAAATTGGTGTTTTCATTTTTAAAGTAGGATTCAAGAATAGTTTTTCCTAATTTGATAAATTCTTTATCTTCTGAAACATGAATAAATCTATTAATACATGCTTTTGCTTTACCAGTTATTGTGAGACCTAACCATGTTGGTGAAATGTTATTTTTTGTTGTACAAATCACTTCAACCTGATCTCCATTCTTAAGTAATGTATTTAGGGGTTTTANAGAGTTATTTATTTTTACACCTACGCATCTAGAACCAATTTCTGTATGAAGAGAAAATGCAAAATCTAATGGCATTGCACCTTTTGGTAGAGAAANAAGGTCTCCTTTTGGAGTGAATACAAAAACTTGATCGTTGTACATTTGCATTTTAGTGTGTTCTAAAAATTCCTCTGAATCACTCGATTGATCTAAAATATCTAGTATTTGTCTAATCCATCTATATTGTTTTCCCTCTTTTACTTTAACCTTATCTTTATATGTCCAGTGGGCTGCTACTCCGAAGTCTGCTTGCTCATCCATTTCTTTAGTTTTAATTTGAATTTCAATTCTCCTATTTAAAGGTCCAATTAAAGTGGTGTGTAAGGATTGGTAACCGTTGGGCTTAGGGGTAGAGATATAATCCTTAAATCTTCCAGGTACGAAAGTGTACTTGTTATGAAGAACACCTAAAGACGAGTAGCAAGTATGAAAATCTTTAACTATTATTTTAAAAGCTAAAATGTCAGAAAGTTGCGAGAGATTAACTGACTTGATTTGCATCTTCCTCCATATCGAAAATGGTTTTTTTTCACGACCGAATACCTTGGATTCAATATTACTTTTAATTAATAGATTGTATAATTGCTTGATTGTTTTATTTAAAATATTTTCATCTTTTTCTCTCAACATATTTAATCTATTAATGATGCTCTGTCTTGCATCCGGATCTATTACTTTAAAACATAGTTCATCAAGCTCACTTCGGATTTCTTGCATACCCATTCTTTCTGCAATTGGCGCATAAATTTCTAAGGTTTCATTGGCAATTCTTCTTTTTTTATTTTCATCCTTTAGAAATTGAATGGTTCTCATATTGTGCAAACGATCTGCAAGTTTCACAAGTAAAACTCTGATATCAACTGAAGTTGCTAATAATAATTTCCTAAAATTTTCAGCTTGATTAAACTTATCAGTTTTTCCCTCGAGTTTAGAGAGCTTAGTTACCCCGTCTACAAGCAATGAGATTTCATTCCCAAAATTAGTTTTTATATCATTTAATTTATAATTGGTATCTTCTACCACATCATGGAGTAAAGCAGTAATAATTGTGCTAGAATCAAATTTCATGTCCGCCAAAATTCCAGCTACTTCAAGCGGATGTGAGAAATAAAGGTCACCAGAAGCTCTTAGCTGAGAACCGTGCGCTTTCATAGCAAAAACATAGGCTTTNTTTAATGCCTTTTCCTCAACATCAGGATCGTAGGATTTAACCTTTTCAAGAAGTTCAAATTGCCTTAACACTTTGAAAATATATTAATAAAAAAAGATATTTTCAATTAAATAAATTCGTTCTTCAAAAAAAAGTTAAGATTAGGTGGGGTTTCCCTCAGTANCAGATTTTTCAGGATTAAGCTCAGTTTCGATAATTTCATCTTCAGATTTTTCATTCAAATCTTTTCTATTATTTTCAATTAATTTCTGAATNTCCGATTCAGTAACATAAATCTTTTTCCTCTTTTTTTCAGAGGCACTTTCTTTTTCAAAATTATCAAAAGAAATATCTGAAGCGTCATCCTTGAGGGGAACAGCTTCAGAAGCATCAATATCTGAATCATCTACAGGAGAGTATTTTTGAAGACCTTTAACAATCGATTCTTTGATTTCGAGGATATNAATTTTTTTATCAGCAATTTCCCTCAGTGCTATAACCGTATCTTTATCATTTTCCTTATCTACACTAATTNGACTTCCTCCTGATATATCTCGTGCTCGCCTACAAGCATATATAACAAGTTGAAATCTATTTGGAATTAAACCGACACAATCTTCTGTTGTTACTCTAGCCATAAGTTGTTATAGAAAATTTTTAATTTTTATTCAACTCTTAAATCTATTTTTTTTATCTTTTGAATATTCTTAGATTTTTCGACTAGATCTTTAACACTTTTTTTTAATATCGGATGAATCCAATTAGGATTTAAATCCAAAATTGGTAATAAAACGAAATTTCTTTCATGTAATCTTGGATGAGGTATTACTAATTTCTTTGAGCTAAGAATTTGGTTATTGTAAGCAAGTATATCTAAATCTATAACTCTTGGTTCATTCTTTGTCGTTCTAATTCTTCCAAAAGAATTTTCTATGGTAAGTAAAATTTCAAGAATTTTCGTTGGGTTTGTTTTTGTTAATATTTCGATTGCACAATTAACAAACCATGATTGTTTCGAATATGGTATTGGTTCGCTTTTATAAAAATTTGAAATTTTATTAATGACGAAGAAATCTTTGAGTATTTGGATAGCCTTTATACAATTTTTTTCAGGACTTCCATATTTTTCAGAATTTAAGTTTGAACCTATTGCTATAAGAATCAATTTAACGTTCCCTTTTTTTTTATTAAACTAGCCTTTTGTCTTTTCCAATCTTGTTCTTTTTTATATTCTCTTTTATCAGTTTTCTTTCTTCCTTTAGCTATACCTAAATCTACTTTTGCAAATCCTTTTAAATTATAATGAAAATTTAGAGCAACAATTGTAGCACCTTGATTAGTCAATTTTTGTTTCAAGTAATTTATTTCCTTTTTTTTTAACAATAACTTTCTAGGTCTGATTGGATCATAATCTTTTATATTTGATGAATTATTAAGACTAATATTTACATTATACAACCATATTGAATGATCTTTATCTGAAGCATAACCATTATCTATGGAGATCCTGCCATTCCTTATAGATTTGATTTCAGCTCCGTTTAAAATTATTCCGGCTTCGATCACCTCCTCAATCTCATAATTATATTTTGCTTTTCTATTCTGAACCGCATTTTGATTTTTATTCTTTTTATTCATCAAACTAAAATTAAGCAGTTAGTTCTAGTTTCTGTAGAACATTAATTATTTTTGCTTGATTTTTACTTTGAATTGGTACAAGAGGTAATCTTAATTGATTTTCACATTTACCAAGTAGGCTGAGCGCAAATTTTACTGGCATTGGACTAGACTCAACAAATAAAACTTCATTTAATGGATTCAAAAGATCATTAATTTTAGTTGCTTCAACNATATCTCCTTTTTCCCAAGAATTAAATAAATCAGAACACAATCTAGGAGTCACATTTGCAGTAACAGAAATGCAGCCTATCCCTCCACTTACTAAAAAAGATAAGAAGGTTGCATCCTCACCAGAAAGTTGGATAAATTTTTCACCACACATCTTTTTAGTTTTAATTGGTAGCCCTAGATCTGATGTCGCATCTTTGACCCCTACTATATTTTCAATTTCTGACAGTTTTGTCATTGTGTCTAGGTTGATGTTAACAATCGATCTTCCAGGGATATTATATAGAAGAACAGGTAAGTTCGGAACTGACTTTGCAATAATCTTAAAATGCTCATANAATCCATCCTGAGAAGGTTTATTATAATATGGTGAAACTAATAAAACTCCATCTGCATTTGCAGCATTTGCATGTTCAACTAACTCAATTGACTCTTGAGTTGAGTTAGAACCACATCCTGCAATTACAGGTACTCTTTTATTTGTTTTATCTATTATAAATTCAGTTACTTTATTGTGCTCTTGATGAGTCAATGTAGGAGATTCTCCAGTTGTTCCACAAGAAACTAGCCCATGAGAACCTTCAATAATTAAAAATTCAANATGCTCACCAAGGCTTACAAAATCAATTGATTTGTCTTTATTGAAGGGAGTAATTATAGCTGGAATCGAACCTTTAAACACCTTGTATCCTAAACTTAACAAACTAAAAAATTTAACTATTTACAATAAAATATCTGAAAATAGTATATAACTCTTATGCGTTTAAATTTAAATTCTTTCAAGTTTTTTTTTTTAATAATATTTTTATTCAAAAATAACATATACGCACACAATTTTCCAAAACCATTAGCAAAACCTTTATTTAAAGAACGAATATATTCTGATGTATTTTTAGAGGTAAAAAAACAAAATTGGTCTATGGCCAAAATCCTAGCTAATGAATATGAGAATAAAGCTTTAATTAAATATATTGAATGGCTTGATATAACAAGACCTGGAAGTAAAAAAAAATTCAAATACCTGAAAAATTTCTTGTATGAGAATCCTGAATTACCAAAACAAGATATTATTAAAAGAAAAATTGAGGAATCGATTGGTCCTGCAATTAATGCTGCAGATATAGTAAATTATTTTGAAAAAAACCCTCCGATTACTATTAAGGGTACAATTGATTTACTAGAGGCACAAATAAAATTAGGGATTATCGAAGAAAAATCAAAAATCATTAGAGACATTTGGATTAATAAAAATTTAACATTTCAGCAACAAAAATACTTCATAAAAAAATACAGCAATGTCTGGAATGCTGCTGATAATTGGAAAAGATTTGATCGCCTCATGTGGGAGGGTAAGACCTTTTCTGCAAAAAAAACTTTAAATAGGATTAAAGGAGATTATCGGCGTTTNGGTAATGCAAGAATTGGTTTGAGCACAAGAGCACCAAACGTATCACAGCTTATTTCAAAAGTTCCTAAATATTTAAAAACAGACGCTGGATTAATATATGAGAGGATGAGATGGAGAAGAAAAAATAAATTAGATACCGCAACTGAGTTTTTGTTTGATCCACCTGAAAATATCAAAAATTATAGGAATTGGTGGATTAACTCAAGAATTATAATTAGAAGGCTTATCAATAAAAAAAAATATAGTACAGCATATAAAATATTATCCAATCATAAAATTCCTATTAATACGATATCTGGAGCTGAAGCAGAGTGGCTAGCTGGTTGGGTTTCTTTAAAATTTTTGAAGAACAGTGAAAAAGCAAAGGGACATTTTAAAAATCTATATAAAAATGTGTCTCACCCTAGGAGTAAATCTAAAGCATCTTTTTGGATTGCTAGAGCTCTTAAACAAAATAATCAAGAAACATATGAATGGCTAAAAAAATCTTCAAATAAAAATTTTTTTTATGGTCAAATTTCAGGAATCAAAACAAATGATTTCAATTTTAAAGAAATAAATAATAAAATTACTAAGCCTGAGTGTTGTAATGAATTAATTAAAATAATAAAAATACTAAAAGAAGCTAATGAAGAAAGAAGATCATATTATTTTCTTGAGAAAGGAATTGAATTATCAAAAAATGAAAATGAAAAAAGATACTTTTTTAATTTAGCAAACAATCTTGAAAACAAAGATTTTCTTGTGAAATTAACAAAAAAATTTCAACATTACTCCATAGAATATTCATACCCTTATATCTTAGAAAAGATTCCAGAACAATTTAAAGAGACAAAAGATTTAGCATTAATTCATTCAATAATATTACAGGAAAGTGCGTTCAAGGTAAATGCGTATAGCTCAGCAGGAGCCAGGGGTCTCATGCAATTAATGCCTTATACTGCAAAAAGAGTAGCACAATCTATAAATGAAAAATATTACAGAAAAGCTTTAATGACCAATCCTCAATATAACATCCTTTTAGGAACAATTTATATTAAGGGATTAATTAAAAGATTTGGAGGTTCAATTCCATTAGCCTTAGCAGGATACAACGCAGGTCCAGGAAGGGTCAAAATTTGGTTAAAGAGATATGGAGATCCAAGAAAAAATCAGATAGATTATGTTGATTGGATTGAATCTATTCCAATTTCCGAGACTAGAAATTATGTAAAAAAAGTAATTTCAAATTATAGAGTGTACAAAAAGAAAATGGGTATAAAAATCAATGACTTAGGTTATAACTATTAATGACATATTGACATTGTGTCAATATGTCATTATATTATTATTGTTATTGCCTATAATAAGGGATAACAAATATTAATCTTGCTTTTAAAGGAGATAAAAATGCAAAACTTAAATACTATAGACACAAACAGGATAACCCCTTTCACAGTGGGGTTTGAAGAACTTTTTGACAAATTGTATGGACTTGAAACAAATTCAGTTGGTTTCCCACCTTACAACATAATTAAGATAGGTGAATACAATTATCAAATCGAAATGGCTTTAGCTGGTTACAATAAAAAAGATATTGAAATTGAANTAATTGAAGGTGAACTTTCAATAAGTTCTAAGAAAAATGAACCCTTTTTGAAAGAGTCAGAAATAGTTCATAAAGGAATTGCCACAAAAAACTTTACAAGAAAATTTACACTTTCTGATGAAATTCAAGTCAAAAGTGCAGATTTTAGTGAGGGTATGCTCACTATAAAGCTTGAAAGAATAATTCCAGAGCACAAAAAACCAAAAAAAATTCAAATTAAATAACAATTTAAAATAATTAAAGGAAGTTAATAACTTCCTTTAATTATATCTTTAAAAAGCGTTTAGATTGTAGAAATTTATTGCAATTAATTATTATTAGTCTTTATTTTTAGAATTTAAGATACTATATTAAATGCATTTAATTATTATTACTTTTTGTAAAACATGAAAATTCTTTTTTTTTTTTTAATATTTATTACATTTGATCACACCTATTCAGCTGAGGTTAACATTTATACAGCAAGGCATTACGAGTCTGATAAAAGACTTTACGACATGTTTACTAATAGTTCTGGCATAAAAGTAAATTATATCACAGGCACAGCAAAAGCTTTGGAAAATAGAATTATTCAAGAAGGAGAAAAATCAAAAGCTGATATTTATTTTGTGGCTGATGCTGGAAGACTGAGTAGCATTGAAAAAAAAGGCTTCTTACAAAAAATTGAGTCTAAGACAATTGAAAGAAAAATTCCTCAAAACTTTAGAACAGATTCTTGGTTTGGAATCACCAAACGAGCAAGGATAATTTATTTTAATCCTAGTGATTATTCATTTGAAGAGTTAAAAAACTTATCTTATGAAGGTCTTGCAGAAGAAAAATGGTTTAAAAAAGTCTTAATAAGAAAATCTAACAATGTTTATAATCAGTCACTTGTAGCAGCTTTAATTGCAAATAACGGATTAGAAAAAACCAAAGAATGGACAAAAAATTTAGTAAAAAATTTTGCAAGAAATCCAAAAGGAAACGATAGAGCTCAAATACTTGCTGTTGCTTCAGGTGAAGGAAAAATAGCAATAGCAAATACATATTACTATGCATTAATGTTATCTGGAAGAAAGGGTAAAGAGCAGCAAAATGCTGCTTTAAAAGTAAAACCTTTGTTTCCAAATCAANATGATAGGGGAACACATATGAATATTAGCGGNGTTGGAGTTTTAAAATATTCACCTAATGTTGACAATGCAATTCAGTTTATTGAGTTTTTGTTAACAAAAAATGCACAACAGCATATAGTAAATCATACTTATGAATATCCCATAATTGACGATGTTAAACCTCATCCACTAATAGAAGAAATGAGTAGTTCATTTAAACAAGATTTAAATACACACATTTCTTCATATGGAGAACATCAAGCCGAATCTCTTAAAATTATGACAGAATCTGGCTGGGATTAAGTGAAAGATTCACAACAATTACAAAACTTTAGTAATTTTTTTTATCTAATTAGTTTTTTTTTTTCAATTATTATTATTATTCCTTTATTAACAGTATTTTTCAGTTTTTTTCAGGGTACCACAGAGTACCTAACCATTCTTAAGGATACGTTCCTCCTAAAGTATACTTTGAATTCATTTTTTATGCTTATTGGTGTGATGTTATTTACATTTATTTTTGGGTTTACATCTGCTTATTTATTAACATTTTTTTGCTTCCCTGGTTCTAAATTTTTACAATGGGGATTAATTTTATCATTTGCAATTCCCTCCTATATATATGCCTTCTCATTAAATTCTTTCTTTGAAAATTATGGAGTCGCATATTCAATATTTGTAAATTTGTTTGGTGAAGGTGACTACAATAAAATAATTCCTGAATTTGATGGTTTATTAGGTTCAATTATTTCACTTTCATTTACTTTATTCGCCTACGTTTACGTATTAGTAAAGTCCGCTTTCTTTTTTCAATCTCAAAACTTATTAGATGTTTCAAAAACACTTGGTTTTTCAAAAATAAATATTTTTAGACACTTAATTATTCCATCTTCTAGACCTGCAATTATAGTTGGTCTCTCATTAGTTGCAATGGAGACATTATCGGATTTTGGAACAGTATCTTTTTTTGGAGTTTCAACATTAACAACTGCTATTTATAATTCTTGGATTGGCTTTGATGATATTTCAACAGCAAATCAAATATCTTTTGTATTAATAATGTTTATTTTTCTGTTCTTTACTATTGAGTATTTTTCGAGAAATAAAGCAAAATATCATGAAAATAACAAAGACTCCTTTAAACAAAAAAAACCAGTAAAACTATTAGGAATAAATGCTATTTTAGCTTCTATTTTTTGTAATTCATTATTTTTTTTTAGTTTTATTTTTCCAATATCACTTATGCTTTTTTGGTTTTTAAAATTCCCAAATTTTTTTTCATTCAACGAATTTTTAAAATTAAATATAAATACTTTTATTTTAGTTTTTTTTTCCTGCATATTTTTAATTTTCGTTTCACTTTTTAATAATTTTACCAATAGAATAATAAATACAAAACTTTTAAATGCCATAAATATTATTTCAGTCTCAGGTTATGCAATTCCAGGTGTAATTTTATCGCTTGCTCTTATGAATTTTTTTAGCTTCATCAGTTACATTACTAATTTCAATATTAAAGAGCTTTTTATAGGGACGATTTTTGGATTAGTTTTAGCTTATATGATAAGGTTTTATGCATTATCATTTAATGCCGTAAGATCATATTATGTAAAAATCAACAAATCTGTTGATGAGACTGCTTTTATACTTGGCTACTCAAAGTTAAAAATATTTTCTAACATTCATTTTCCCTTTTTAAAAAAAAGTTGCCTTTTTGTAATTATTCTATTGTCTACTGAAATAATAAAAGAGTTGCCAATTACTTTAATATTACGGCCATTTAATTTTGAAACATTCTCAACAAAAGCATTTGGATATGCTCAACAAGATCTAATTGAAGCAGCTGCTTTTCCCTCTTTATGTTTAATTATTTGGTCATCTATATTTATTTTTATATCGTCTAAATTTATTCTACAAGATGGAAGAGTTAAAAAATGAAAAATCATTTTGAAATAAAGAATGCAACATTTTTAGCAAATAAACAAAAAACGATAAAAAATGTATCGTTTAAAATTCAGAAAAAGGGATCTATTATTTGCTTGTTGGGTCCATCTGGAGTCGGAAAAACTACAATCTTGAGAACCATAGCTGGGCTGAATAAACTCAATAGCGGTGAAATAATTCTTAATGGAAAAGTTATTTCTTCAAAGCAGCAATTTTTAGAACCTGAAAAAAGAAATATTGCTCTATCATTTCAGGAAAATTCTTTATTTCCTCATAAAAATGTTATTGAAAATATTAACTTAGGACTGGAGAGAAAGTATTTAAAAAAAAAAATACTTAGTGCAAAATACCTACTAGATATATTTGATCTTGAGGAAATAAAATATAAATATCCACATGAAATTAGCACAGGAGAAAGTCAAAGAGTTTCTATTGCCAGAGCATTGATATCGAGTCCAGAATTGTTATTGCTAGATGAGCCATTCTCAAATATTGATCAAATTTTAAGACTTAAACTTCAAGAAAAAATCAAAAAAATTGTTTCTAAAACAAAAATCTCTACAATAGTAGTAACTCATGATCCAAACGAAGCATTTTATCTTGGTGATAAATGTGGAGTAGTAATAAATGGAAAATTAGAACAATTCGATACGCCCTATAATCTTTATCACTATCCAAACTCTATGGAAATTGTAAATTTTTTTAAAAAAGGTGCTTTAATACCAGCAACAGTCGTGGGTAAAAATGAATTATTTCAAAAAGAACTTGGGAAAATAACAGGTAATTTCGTAAAAGACTTCAAAAAAGGTACTCAAGTTAAACTTTTAATTCAACCTGATGATTTAGAGCATGACGACTCGAGTAATCTAAAGCTAATAGTAGTCGAAAAAAAATTTAGAGGAACTGATTTTATTTATACTCTCAAAACAAAAAATAATTTGAAAATACCTGTTTTAGTTCATTCCCATCATATTCATCAACATGATATTAAAGAAAAATTTGGAATAAAGTTACCTATTCATATAAATCACTTAGTTTGCTTTTAATAAAAAATAATGTAGCTTAATAATATAAAATAATATATTTTTATGAGGTTTATATGAACGAAGAAAAATTAAATATTTCAACAAGAAAATTCTTAAAAAATGTTGGCGTTAATTCCCAAAGAATAATCGAAACTTCAATAAGAGAAGCCGTAAGTTCTGGAAAATTCAAACAATCAGAGAATATTAAAGTAAAAGTTAATCTTAGTATTGAGAAATTAGATTTAACTGAAGTAATAGAGGGTAAGATTGAAGTTGAAATTTAATTTANCTCTTTTATCATTGTCATTAATACTTACTACAGGTTTTGTTGAGGCAAAAGAAGAAATCAAGAAACTTGATTTTTGTAATAAAGAAAATCTAAGTATCAAACAAGAAATCGTATGTGATCAAGAACACATTCATCAATCTATGATAGATAATCCACTTGCTTTTGTAATATTCTACGTATTTTCTGTTCTTTTTATAGCATTCATCTTTCANCTTTCTCAAAAAAAACCAAAGAAAAAAGATGATATTAGAAAATGATTTATTTTATAAAACTTTCTTGTGCTCATTATTACAAATTTTAGTTTTAGCCTCCTCCATTCAAATTTGTAAGATATTTAACATAGTATTATTTGAAAAACGAATTTTCGAAATTATCCTTAGAAAAATTTCCTTTCAATTTTTACTATATCTCGGATTTTTTACTCTTTTTTTTTTAGTTTCATCGTTTTTAATGTTTTTAAAAAAAGAATTAGGACTGCAACTTTCAAATTTAATTTTTTTTTTGCTACTTATTTTAGAGTTATGTTTTAAAATTGGAAAATCAGAAAAATTTATAANTTGGATAGGACCCGAGTTAAATCAAAATTTTAGGATTTTTATTATGTTTATTATTGCTCTAAACATAATTTATTTTCTTACTCGAATAACCTATGGAATCATTTTGAGCTAGTTAAACTCTTTTAAAGCAAAAAATAATTTTTTATTATTTATCCTAAAAGAATTTATTAAATTTTGACCTCCTTCTGACAAAATCCAAGAAATAAATTTTTCTGATTCAATTAAATTTATATTTGGACATTTTTTGGGATTAACAGGAATGATGCCATAAAAATTTAATAAATTAGATTCATCCTCAACCAGAATTTCATGGTTATTTTTATTTTTGTAAGAAATCCATGTCGCTCTATCAGTCAAAACATATCCTAACAAATTAACAGCAATATTAAGAGATGAACCCATTCCTGAACCCGTTTCTAGATACCAATCATATATCTTCGAATTCATGTTCTGATTAATCGAGTTCCAGATCAATTTTTCTTTTTTATGAGTTCCACTATCGTCACCTCTTGAAATAAATTTCGACTTGGTGTCGAAAATCTTTTTAAAAGCTTTTCTAATATCTCCTAGTTCTCTAATTCTTGCAGGATCACTTTTTGGTCCTACTAATATAAAATCATTGTACATTACTTCTTTTCTGTACAAACCATGCTTATTATTAACAAATTCTAATTCAGACGGCTTGTGATGAACGAAGAGTAAATCACCATCACAGTTTTCTGCATTTCTAATTGCCTGTCCAGTTCCTACGGCTACGACATTAACTTTTGTTTGGGAAATTTTTTTATATTCATTTAAAATGTAATCATAAAACCCTGAATCTCTTATCGAAGTGGTTGATTGTATGATGATACCTCTCTCATTTTGAAATGAAAAAGTAAAAGATAAAATTATTAAAAAAAAAAAATGTCTCATTAAAAATTTATTTAATTTAAAAGATTGCCATTAATATAATTCATTACAGATTTACTTTTTGGATTATTAAAAAAGATATTTTTTCTTGAATTTTCTAATATAACTCCGTTATTAATAAAGAAAACATCATCAGCTAATCTTTTTACCTGCAATAAATCATGAGTTACTATTATTATTTTTATTTCTGTTTTCTTTATGCTTAATAAAATATCCTCAATTTTTTTTGTTGTTTGNGGATCAAGATTGCTACAAGGTTCATCTAATAATAATATATTTGGTTTGATAATCAGAGCTCTAAGTACAGAAAGTAATTGTTGTTGACCAATAGATAGATTTCTCGCTGAAACATTTGAATATTTTTCGAAATTAGCAATGGAAAGAATTTTTTTTATTGTAGCACTGATTTTGTTTTTTGGATAATTCATAATTCTAAGTGTGAATTTTAAATTATCAAACACATTTCTTCTTAAAAAAACAGTTTTCTGGGAGACGTAACCAATCTTTATTGTTTTCTTTGAGTAAAATTCAATCTTTCCTCTATCTGGTTTTACTAAACCTGCTATTAATTTAAGACATAAGGATTTTCCTGAACCATTTGGACCTAATAAAAAAGTGATTCCATTATTTTGAATGTTTAAGGAAAGATCTTTAAAAAAAAANTTATTTTTTAATTTTAAATCAATATTTTTAATCTTAATTATCAAGTTATTTTCGAGATCATGTTTTTTATTTTTAGTCATAGGAAAATCTTTTAGAATAATTGTTTATATAAAAAACTAGAATATTTATTATTAGAGAAATTATCATTAGAATAATTCCCAAAGCAAGTGCAAACTCTAGGTTACCTTTTGAAGTTTCAAGGGCAATTGTGGTGGTCATAACTCTGGTAAGATGCAAAATATTCCCTCCTACAATTATAATTGCTCCTACTTCGGACATTGCTCTTCCCAACCCTGCTAATACACATGTAATCAGTTGAAATCTTGAATCCCATAAAATTGTCTTTATAATTTGNTCATTAGAAGCATTCAGAGAAAAGAAGAGCTCTTCGTACTCATTTAATACTCTGCTTAGTGTTTCTCTACTAAGTGAAATGATTATTGGTAAAATTAGTAAAACCTGCGCCAAAATCATTATTTCTGGGGTATATAGTATTTGAAAAATTCCAAAAGGACCTGAGTTTGAAAATAAAATGTATAATATCAACCCAACTAGTACAGGAGGTAAGCCCATAAATGAATTGATGAGCATTATAAAAAAATCTCTACCAATAAATTTCTTAACAGCCAAAGTAGCACCAATTGGAAGACCAATTATAACTGAAATTATTAGTGAGGATAGGGAAATTTGCAAAGATAGTATAATTATTTCTAAGAGATCTTCATCTGCTGAAAAAATTAAATATGCTGAGTTGTAAAAAGTTTCAGTAAAACTATTCATTATGAATGAATACTTAAATATGCAGGATCATTTAGTTTTGTTTATTCTTTTGCAATTATAACTGTTGCAGCCGGAAAAATTGCCATAACTTTCGTATTTTTAATTAATTTCATTTTTTTTGCTATATCAACAGGTATAGCCGCATGGATAAAACTTCCTGTTTCTATACCGTCTGCGTCTGTTTGTTCAATCGCTACTTGTGAGTAACTTGTTCCATGAATTACAGATTTTACTTTTCCTTTTATTTGATTTTTTGCACTTATTTCCAATTTATTTTCTCCCTTTAAATTTAAATTCAGTTATTAATTTATAAAAAATTATTCAAGTTAAGTAAATTTATTTTTTTTTGACCAAATATGGACCATAATTAATCCTGAGATATTATGCCATAAACTAAATACTGCAGATGGNAGTAAAGATAGTTTACTAAAATAAGTCATGGCTAGTCCCAATCCTAGACCAGAGTTTTGCATCCCTACTTCAATAGATATAGTTTTTTGTACGTTTTTAGGAAATCTAAGAAATTTTGAAATCTGGTAGCCAACAAGAAAACCTAAAAGATTATGCAATATTATTGTCAATAAAAATCTAATGTTAATCTGACTAATCAAGTCTTGTGTTAATGAAAAAATGATGCCAATAATTATTGCGATACATAACTCTGAGAATTTTGGTAAATATTTAATAAATTTTTTAGTTTTTTTTTTTAAATAAATTTCTTACGATTAGTCCATCAATTAACGGAAATATAGTAATCCAGAATGTAGTTTTAACTAAAGATAAAAAATTGATATCGATTTGTTTTTTTGTTAAAAAAAAAATCCAAAATGGTGTTAATATAGCTGCGAGAAAAGTAGAACAAATTGTTAGTCCAACTGACAATGAGATATTTGCCTTAGATAAATAAGCAATTAAATTGGAGGCCGTACCCCCTGGACAGCTCCCAAGAATTATAAACCCAAGAGTAATTTCCTCGCTTAGTTGAAAAATTTTAGTTAAAAAAAATGCAGTTACAGGCATTACTGTATATTGTAAAGTCAGACCTGTAATGACCCACTTTGGATTTTTAAATACATTTTTTAAATCTTTCGTTTCAATTGTACAACCCATTCCAAACATTACTAATCCTAGTAAAAAAGGAATAGAATCTTTCATAGAACTTAATATTTCAGGTTCGAAAAACCCAAAAAATAAAAAAAAAGATAGGAATATAATAAAAGAAAGACTCATTCAAAAGTAAATTATTTTAAATTCAAAATTAAATCTTATTTATATACTATAANTTAACTAATACGTATGATGAAAAAAAAATTAGACTTTTCTGTTTTGTTCAATAACGAAAATTTGGAGATAGAATTTAAATTAAATGAAAATACTGTCGATATTAAAAATATCGGCTTATTGGTTGAAAAACTTTTAAATATAATAGATCAGTCAATTAAAGATAATAAGGGACTAAGTGAAGGCGATGTTTTTCAAGCAATATCANTTGTAAGTGCAATTAGAATTGGAATAAGCAAATTTGATAATAAAAAATTATCTGATTTTTCTAAACGTATGATTGATTCTGGTATTGTTGATTTCAATAATGCAAAGAAAACAAAAATAGGTAGAGCCTAAATACCGAATNTTTTATTTACTNTTAACTTNTGGCATATTGTTTGCAGATTTGTGGGTAGAAACTTTAATTGAAAAGGTCAAATATATGTCAACTAACGCAATGCACGTTGCAAAAACAGGTCTAAATGCGCAACAAGTAAGAATGCAGATAATTTCTAATAACTTAGCCAATGTTAATACTAATGGATTTAAAAGAGATAGAGCAAATTTTGAATCTTTATTATATCAAGTTATTAGGAATAGTGGAGCACAAACCTCAGTTGATACTGAATTAACATCTGGCTTTTCAGTTGGAACGGGTGTAAATATAGTCAGTTCAAACAAACTACACTCACAAGGAAGTATTGTATCCACAGATAATTCTCTTGATTTAGCTATTGATGGTGGAGGCTTCTTTCAAGTTTTACTCCCAGATGGCCAGATTGTATATACAAGAAATGGTGCTTTTGCTCGAAATAATGAGGGTGTGTTAACAACAAGTAGTGGTTTTATAATACAACCTGAAATTGTTATCCCTGCAGAAGCTACAAAAATAAACGTTTCATCCGATGGAATAGTTTCAGTACAGATACCTGAGCAGGTAGATGCCCAGGAGGTAGGACAGCTTCAATTAGCTGATTTTCAAAATAGAACTGGTCTTCAACCAATCGGTGAAAACTTTTATATTGAAACCACTGCGAGCGGTCCTCCTGTGTTAGAAAATCCATTTGCAGCTGGATTTGGAAAACTTATTCAGGGAGCCTTAGAAAGCTCAAATGTTAATGTAATCCAAGAATTAGTTGATATGATTGAAACACAAAGAGCTTATGAAGTTAACTCAAAGGCGATTACTTCAGTCGATGAAATGTTAAGATTTGTAAGTAATAATCTATAATTATCATGAAAAATTTTAATTATACATTTTTGTTGTTTATTATTATTCTATCGAGTTGTGCAGGTCATATGGAAGATAGAATAAATCAAGACTTTAAAAGTTTGCAACCTGACTACACTAATATAGAAGAAAAAAAATCACTTGAGGGTACAATTTATGAGGGTGATGGTGGTTTGTTTGCATCAGATCGCAGGGCNACTCGGGTTGGAGATATAATTACTATTTCTCTTGCAGAAAATTTAACAGCAAATAATGGTGGAACAGCAACACTTAATAGATCTCAGGATTATACTTTTGATTTACCAGCCGCAATTTTTGGACCTTCGTCCTTAATTGGAAAACTCTTCTTCAAAGACGGGGTTGACGAGGCTGCTTTATCTACTGCTAATTCAGCTGAAAATATGTCTAGCACAGCTGCTACTGCACAGACACTCGATATGACGGCTACTATATCAGTAACAGTTGTAAGAAAATTTCCAAACGGAAACCTCGAAATAAAGGGTTCTAAAAAATTACAATATAAAAACGGAACTGAATATATAAGAGTTTCTGGTACAATTAGACCTGAAGATATTGATGCCACTAATACAGTATCTTCTCTTAAGGTTGCAGATGCTGAGATCTCCGTAGTTGGTTCTGGAGATGTAACTAATGTTGCAACAAAAGGGTGGCTTGCTAAGGCGTTTTCTTATGTTAAACCTTTTTAAATTTTGTGTTATGAAAAAATTTTTTATCTATGTAATTATGTTCATCTTATGCTTTCAAAAAGCATATGCAGATAGAATTAAAGATCTGGTCTCTTTAGCTGGAATTAGATCAAATCAGCTAGTTGGGTACGGATTGGTAATTGGTNTAGCTAAAACAGGTGATGGAAGTGTAAATTTAACAAAACAAAATATTTCTGCAATGATTTCACAATTCGGAGTAATTGCATCTACTACAGATATTGATGCAACAAATTCTGCATCTGTTATGGTGACTGCAAATTTACCGCCCTTTTCTAANCCAGGACAAACACTTGATGTTACAGTTTCTACTATTGGTAAAGCAAAGTCATTGAAAGGAGGAACACTTTTGATGACAGCACTCAAAGGTGCTGATGGGGATGTTTACGGTATTGCTCAAGGCAATCTAGTTGTTGGTGGCTTAGGAGTTGAGGGGGCTGATGGCTCAAGTTCTATTCAAGGAACACCTACAGTTGGAAGAATTCCTGGAGGCGCAACCGTTGAAAAAATGGTTGAAAATAATTTTTTAGATAAAAGCAATATAGTATTAAATTTACATCAATCTGATTTTTCTCAAGCTAACAAAGTTGCAGAATCAATCAATTCGACTTTCGGTCCTGAAGTAGCAGTTGCANTGGATGCTACCTCAATAAGAGTCAGAACACCAGACGATCCGACTCAAAAAGTTTCATTTATCGGTTTATTAGAAAATATAAACTTTGAACCTGTAAGACCAAAGGCTAAAGTCGTGGTGAATTCAAGAACTGGAACTGTAGTAATAGGAGGAGATGTCAGAATTTCTCCTGCTGCTGTAGCACATGGAAGTTTATCAGTAAAAATTAAAGAGGATACAAAGGTTTTGTCGGAAGGCACAGGGACAGTTGTTGGAACATCGGCAACAGTTTCTGGAACAGATGCTACAACTGCTGCAGACTCAGAAATTGAGATTGATGAATCTCCTGCAAGAGCTTTCGTATTTGATCCAGGTATTGAGCTTCAAACTTTGGTTGATGCTTTAAACGAAACAGGAACTACAGCAACTGATATGGTAGCGATTCTTGAGGCCTTGAGAGAGGCTGGGGCTTTAAGAGCGGAGCTAATAATTATTTAGGAATTAAAAATGAATGAAATTAATATTCATAAGTTAACGAAAAAAAATGTTGATAACAAAGTTTTAAATTCTAACTTTAAGAAACTTTCAAATAAAATGAGTTTAGAAGAAGTAGCTCAAGAATTTGAATCAATTTTTGTAAATCAGATGTTAAAAAGCGCAAGGTCTGCAAAACTATCTGATGGAATTTTGACAAATGAAGCTAATAAGACTTACCAATCATTACTCGATCAGGAATATTCAAAATCTCTTGCGAAAAATCATAGTTTCGGAATCGCTGAAGGGTTAATAAGACAATTTGGTAGCAATACTAACAGGAAATAAATATGCCTAGTTTATTTGATATTGGAAAAAGCGGATTACAGGCCTACAGACAATCTCTAGCTGTCACAGGACAAAATATTGCTAACGTAAATACCGAAGGATACAAAAAAAGAGATGCAGCCCTAGAAGAAATTTCAGCAGCTGGTGGGGGTGTAACTGAAATATCTGATCAGACTGGTTTGGGTGTTAGAGTTGAAGANATCAGAAGAGCATTTGATGAATTTTTATTAGANAAATCTAGACANGCAANCTCAGTTTATGAGAAAGCAAAAACTTTTTCTAATGAAACCAAAGATCTTGAAAATCTTTTATTACCTGGTGATTCAAATATTAGTAGCTCGATGGGAAATTTTTTTAATGCNCTTCANGAAGTCGCAGTGGCAGCAGAAGATCAGGCACCAAGAATTGTGGCTATAGAGAAAGGAAAAGACTTAGCATCTCAATTTAATTCTTATTCAAACAGACTAGATAATCACAAATTAAGAATTCAAAATCAAGCTAATGACGCAGTTACTTCCGTAAATATTTTGACAAAACAGATAGCAAATATTAATGAAGATTTGCTAAATTCAGGACTTACGTCTCAAGCTTCTAATGCTAAGTTGGATCAAAGAGATAATTTAATAGANAAGTTATCACAACTCTCTCAAATTACTGTAAATTATGGTGCTAGAGGGGANGCACAAATAAGACTTGGAAATTCAGGCTCAGGACCCTTNCTNTTAGATAAAACTGATNCANTAACAATTGGAATAGANTTAAAAAACTCAAGGTTACAACCTGTCGTTGGACTTTCAAAAATAGCGACNAACCAAATTCAGGGAGGTTTGATCAGTGGCTTAACTGATGCATACGCTTTGTCTGAAAACACTCATCAAGANATTAATAATTTAGCNATTATTGTTAACAGAGAGTTTAATAGAATTAACAAATCCGGGTTAGACCTTGATGGCAAAATTGGAAAGAATATGTTTTCTTTAACAAGCCTGGAAGCTATTCCAAATCCGACTAATAGAACTAGTGTTGGTGTTGAAATATCAATTGATGATCCAGAAAAAATAACGAGAGAAAATTTCAAATTGTCTTATTTAGCAGATAATAATCAGTGGAGGTTAACTTCTGAAAATACGGAAACTGCATTATTAGGTTCCGAAAAAATAGTTGCATCTGGATTTACAATTACTTTTTTCGGACAGGCCTTAGACGGAGACGAATTTACATTAAAGCCAACAAACGAATCCGAAGGAATGAAATTTAATTTGGAACGTCCTCAAGATATTGCAGCGGCTTCCAAATCTTTAATAAGTTCGTCGACATCAAATATTGGAGAAGCAAATCTTGAGGAAATAGCTTTAATTTCAGTAAAAGATGAAACAACTTTAAAAAATGTTGAAAACATATTTTCTAACGGTCTATCGCCAATAATTTCATCAGAATTTAATTCTGATGGGGGAGCTGCAATAATTCCTAAAGGAACAAGCTCTATTAATCTTGGGAGCTATATAGCTCAACCTACAGCTAAATTCAGTCTTTCTTCAACTGATGTCTCCTCTCTTACAAGTATCACACTGACGCTAGCCAATAGTAGCTCAGTCACTGTAGATCTGACTGGTGCGACTTCACTGCAAGAAGTTGCTGAAATTTTAAATAATGGTATTGATGTAAATGGGTCGTCTCATACTTTTAGATCGCTGGGACTTTTTGCTGCTGGAGGAAATTCAAACTTAACTATCGCAAGTAATGACCAAAATTTTTCAACTGCAACTGTTTCGATTGGAAGTACATTAAATGGGGTGATTACTAACCCGTCTGTTTCTAGCGCAAGTAATTTACAAATCTTTACCAGAGAAGGTAGGCATATTGCTGGAAATGTTTTGTCCTCAACTGAAGTTGCTACTTTTTTAACTCAAGAAAATGGTTTTAATACCTCATCTGAGTACAGAGCTGATTATCTAAATGGAATATTAGCAGAACAGTATAGAGGAATAAATGTTGATCGTTCTACCACCTCAGGAAATCATAAAATAAGCTATGGAGCTAATGGAACTGCTGTAAGTGCTCAAAGAGCATCCTCAACGGTCCCATCTAGTCATGTAACAGCTGCATACACATTAACACTAAATTCAGATAATACCGATGCGGTAAGCATTTCAGTTCCAATAGAGTCTTCCGCTGGATATGTAGCTGGTTTGATAAATACTAATGCAAATAATACTGGTATTCAGGCATCAGCTCTTACTAGAATAAAAGTTCCAGCACCCTCATCTGATGGAACTATTTCTTTTACCCTCAAAAGTAAATCTGGAACAAATTCTAGTGTTTCTATTAGTGCCTCGGTTCTTTCAACCGATTTAACAAATTTAGCGACTTCAATTAATAATTTCTCAGGAAAAACTGGCGTTAGTGCTTTTTTATCAAATGATAAGAAAAGTCTCATAATGGAAAATTCAAATGGCGATGATATACAAGTCACCTCGTTTACCTCACCATCAAGTCTAACAGTAAGTATTCTTAACAATGATTTCTCTGATAGCGGAGCCTCAGTTGCAATAGATAGTTCTAATTTCAGGGCAGCAAGATTTAGTGGGGAATTATTATTAGAATCCTCAACAGGTTTCACATCTGCTAATGGAGGTGGTTCTACAGTTACTGCTGCACAGGATGCTTTAAGAGGTGGATATTACGAAATAAATTCAACTTCTACCGGTGAGAGTAAAACTATTAAACCGAAAGCTTTTCAATCAGACCTATCCTCAGCTAACCATAATGGCGATACAGCATCAAGTTCTATTTTATCTTATGGCTTGACACTGTCAGCTACAGGTACTGGTTCAAGTTTTACTACAACACAAGATTTATCGCTGCAGGATGAAATTTCGTCTTCTTTAATATCATCAAAACTAGCAGAAGGCTTAAGAGCTAATAGTCCTTCAATTGAAATTGAAGGTACTTCAATTGCGTCTTTACCTGAAAACGGAAGTAGTTTCAAAATTAATCATGATGGACTAACATATAAACTAACAATGCAGGACGGAGAAGTTTTGGTTTCTGGAGGAGAGAAAGATAAAATCTCTGCTTATTTTGAAGATAAAAGCTCTCTAACAGTTAACACAACGTCATTCAGCAATACTTCTACAATTTCTTTTACTGAACATGGACTAAAAACTGGTGATGCGGTTACTTATAATGCAGCTGAAAAAGTTACAGTTGATACAACTGCTTTTAGTTCAACAACCAATATAACCTCAACATCTCATGGTTTTTCAACTGGAGATCCTATCGTCTATACTGCTAATGGAAGTCAGGCTATAAATGGTTTAGTTAGTGGGACAACTTATTATGCAATTTCTGTTGATTCAAATACTTTTGCAGTTGCAACAACATCCACAAATGCAAATAATGGAGTAAAATTAACAATAAGTGGTGGAACTGGAGGCAGTAAAAGTGATACTTTTGCTAGTCCTATTAATGGATTAACAGATGGAGGTACTTATTTTGTTGTTAAAACCGATGAACATAATTTTAGGTTAGCAAATACTTTTGCTTTGGCAACGGCTGCATCTCCTTCGGTTGTAACAATTACAGGAGGAAGTGGAGGAAATGCATTAGATAATTTTGATCCTGGAAAAAATTTATATTTATCAGCAGGTAAAACTATTTCTGCTTCACAATTTTCTTTTGCAACCGATAGTATAAACGATACTAATGCTGCTCTTTTTGGAATGAACGACGGTGTTGTTAAAACCTCCATGACAGGAACATCAATAACCACGCCTTCAGGAAGTGATTCAACTCATTTTCACTTAACCTTGGATGATTATGCAAATAGTATTGGCGTATTTGTAAGAACAAGCAGTAAGACTATAAATACATCAACTGTTAACGCGTCCTCGACAACTCTAACTTCATCAAGTCATGGATTTAAAACTGGAGATAAAATTTTATACACTGCAGCTGCCACAGCAATGACAGGTTTAACATCCGGTACATCCTACTATGCAAAAGTAATTGATGCTAATACATTCAGTTTAGCCTCATCTTTTGCTAATGCAACTGCAGAAACCCCTACTCTATTGAGTTTTGGAGGTGGGAACGGAAATGCTTCTGATACGTTTAAAACCGTTTATGCTGAAGCTTACATAAGTGATGATATAGGAACACCAACAACAGCATCTTCGTTAGGAATAGAGGTTGAAATTAATCAAGTCAGTGATTCTAATGCTCAAATTTCAATAATAAAGTCAGCTGACAAGAATAATATTGTTATTGATAATGTTTTATCTGGTTACGGAGCCTCAAGTGAGAGTTTTGGATTCAAAACAAACCTAACGCAAGTGAATGTGTTAGGTGATAACATAAAATTAACGTCCATTGGTTCTTCTGGATTCAATACTCCAGAAACTTCAGCTGTATCTGTTACTGTGCCATCTAACAGTATGAAATCATTATCTGGAAGTAATTTGAATATTTCAAATTTACCTCCTGAGGATTTAATTATTATTATGACAGGTTCAGGTGCACGAAAGATTTCAGCAGAATATGGAGCAATTTCCCCTGTAGTTGAGGACGCAGAATATAAACTGGTAGTTGATTCAACCAATTCTAATAAAGTTGAAATATTTGAAGCTAACACACTACATTCAATTGCAACCAGGTTAATTCCAGATAATGGAGTAATAACTGCCGTAGAAAAATCCTTAAAATTTACTGGTGATAATAATATAAATGATTCATTCACAATCTCAAATAATAAAAATGGTATTGGTGATAATAGAAATGTACTCCAAATGATCGCATTGCAAGAATCAGACGTAAATGGAGTAAATTCAGGAAGTTTTCAAGACATATTTAATGCAACTGCCGCAGAAATTGGAACATCAGTCAGAACTTCCGAAATGACGGAAGAAACTGCCCTTGCATCAAGGGACGAAGCAAAAGCTCTTGAGGACGAGGTATCAGGAGTTGTCATGGACGAGGAAGCATCAAACCTTATTCAATTTCAACAGGCTTATCAGGCAAATGCAAGAATAATTCAAACAGCACGAGAACTTTTTGATTCTCTAATGAGTGTAATAAGAAGCTAAAATATAGGCACAAAATTTGCTAGGATACAAGTATGAAAATTAGTAATAAACTTTTTAATACCCAGCAAGTGAATCAATTTTCCAAGCAAATGGAAAATATTCAAAAGATACAATCCCAGATTTCAAGTGGTAAAAATATAATATTCGCATCTGACGATCCAGTAGGTGCTGTTCAATTGTCGGGATTAAAGGATGTTAAAAGTAAAATTGATCAATACATCGACAATACAGAACTAGCAAGAGAAAGACTTGCTTTAATGGACTCAACACTTGAGGCCTCTAAAAATATTTTTATTAGATGTAATGAGTTATCAATTCAAGCAGCTAATGATATCTTGAGTATCAGTGATAGGGAAGCCATAGCTCTCGAGTTTGATGAATTAAAAAAAGAATTACTTTCATTAGCAAATACAAAGGACGCTAGAGGTTCATCAATTTATGCTGGATTTAAAACCAAAACCGTGCCTTTTGAGTTAGATTCTGCAGGAGCAGTTACTTATAAAGGTGATAGAGGTACTGTATCAGTAGCAGTATCAGAAAGCAGAATGCTTGAAACTACTATAGACGGTGGAAGTGTTTTTCAAGACATTGTTACTAGTGAAGGTGTTTCTACTGATTTGTTTGCAGCAGTTGATAATATTAGCAGATCAATTAGAACTGCTAATAGCCATGTGGAGGCAGCTAAAGCACCTGGAATTGCAAAGCTTCAACTTACAAATGAAAATCCTGGGACCTATAGTTTTACAGTTACATCAGGGGATAAAACCGCAGACATCAATGTCGCATTAACTGGCTCCGATCTCTCTGACTTAAGAACTGCAATTAACGCTGCTGACCTTGATATAACAGCAACAATTTCTACCACATCGACTTCAAATGATACTTTGACTTTGACAAATACATATTCAAAAGACATAACTATAAGTAATGTTGGTATTCCTGAAATAACTGCAGCTCAAGAGGAAACCACATCATTTTTTACTTTTCAACCAATTGATGCTGCTGGCGCGTCACTTGGTAATGCACAAAAGCTTGTTGATTTTGATCAAACAATTGCCAGTAGGTTAGATGAATTAGTTGCTATTCAAAATCATTTATCAAATCAAAGGGCTAAGGTTGGTTCAAGATTAAATTCTGCTGATAGACAACGAGACGTTATGGATGAAAGAAAGATTCAAATTTCAAAAAATGTGAGTGATCTGGAAGATGCTGACCTTTCAAAATTAGTTACTGAACTTCAATCAAAACTTGTTTCTCAAGAGGCTTCACAAAAAGCTTTTGTAAGAATTACTCAGTTGAATTTATTTGACTATATTTCTTAAAGTAAATCATCTAAAGAAAAGTCTTTACTGATTATATCAGTGAAAAAATCTAAATCTTTTTCATTTTTAATATTCCATCCACTTGGTGCTTTTGGAACTGAACCAGCTCTTAAAGCAAAAGTAAAAGCTTTAAAATCTTTTAAAACTGTCTGTTCATTATACCTTTTTTTCTTATCTCCATCCAGAGCACTTCCAAACAATGTCTTTATTTTTCTTGGACCTTTTATTCCATCATATTTTAATCTATAGTGTGCGAAATGATTAGCTCTTTCGTGGGCTTCATATTCATTATTTTTCAACTCCGCCATAAATCTTATGCATTCTTCCGCTGGAGATGATATCTCTTGAAATGGGATTTCCTGATAGTGTTCACTTAAACCCTCAGCAAACTTTTTAGCTATCATTTCGATTGAAAACTCTTTAGTAAGAAAATCGAATATGGTTATACCAACAGAAACCTCATATAACCAAGTAGGACAAAATAGTTTTTCTTTTTCACTCATAATTTTTATTAAGTATTTAATGTTTTTATCTCAAAAAACTTAATTTGTGGCAATAACTAAATATTTTTTTTATGAGTCGTTTAAAATATTAACTAATAGTTAATGAAAATTAGTTGATGGAAGATAGTTAATAATTTAAAGGAGAAAAAAATATGCCTTCAGTTTCTAATATTGCCGTCGGAGCAGCAATGGCTGGTGCAGCCGCTACAAAAGCCCGACATTCTATGAACGAATCTATTGCCAGATTATCAACTGGAATTAGAACAATGTACGGTGGTGATTCTGCTGGTCAGTCCATCGCAAATTCCATTGGTTCGAAAGGAGCTAGTTTTGCAGTAGCCGCTAGAAATGCGGAAGATGGTATTTCATTTTTGCAGTCTGCTGAATCAGTTTTACTAGAATTAGCAGCTTTAACAACAAGGATGAGAGAGTTAGGTCTTCAACACGGAAACTTAAACTTGCTTACTACAGCTGATAATACAGCAATTTCTGCTGAGGCAGCTGCAATTTCTGCTGCTTTTGACGCAATTACAACTAATACTAAATTTAATGGTATCGTAGTCACAGGTGATGCAGATATTGCTCTTGCTATTGATGATTCCGGTAACACTGTAACCGTTGGTTCTACAGCGGCTCTAACATCCCTAGCAGTAACAGGTACAACAGCAGTAGCAACTGCTGATGTAACTCAGTCTGAGATTGCAACAGCACTTGGTGCTGTAGCAGCCGGTATGTCTGCTTTAAAGGGATATCAAGCAGTTGCTCAGGCTACTGCCGCAAATCTTAATGCAGCTGCTGCCAGAATTCAGGACACTGATTATGCAATGGAGACTGCTAATTTAACTAAAGCTACTATACTAAATCAAGCTGCTATGGCAATGGTTTCACAAGCCAATGACGCACAAGCTGCTGTTTTAGCTGTAATACAATAACTTTATAGAATAGGAGAATATAAAATGCCTTCAGTATCAAATATATCAGTAGGGGGTCAGCTTGCAGCAGCCGCTGCCAACAAAGCAAGACATGGTATGAATGAATCTATTGCTAGATTATCGACTGGTGTCAGAGCTACGTATGGTGGTGATGCAGCTGGTTTATCCATTGGAACTAGTTTAAATTCTATCGGAAAAAGTCATGCACAAGCTGCAAGAAACATTGAGGATGGAATATCATATCTACAAGCTGGTGAATCTGTTCTGTTAGAAGTTGCTAATCTTCTTACTAGAATGCGCGAACTTGGAGTTCAAAATGATAATAACGCTCTAACGTCTGCATCTGACGAGGGTGCAATAGACGCAGAAGTTGCACTTATAACAGCCACTATTGACGCAGTTCTTGATAATACTGCGTTTAATGGAGTAGCACTTGTCGATATAGGTGTGGCGGGAAAAACCGTTAATGTTGCTTACGCCGGTGAAGCTTCCACAGTTAACACTACAATTGGTGTTGGTGTAAGTATGGCAACACTTGCTGGTAACACTACTGGTGATACCGCAAGAACTGCTGCTGACACACACATGGGTTTAGTTGCAAATGCCTTAGGTAATATTGCAGCTGATTTATCAGCCTTAAAAGGCTTCCAGGGTGTCGCACATGCAACTGGCGCAAATATGATTGCGGCAGGAGCTAGAGTTTTAGATACAGATTTTGCGCAGGAAACTGCAAATCTGACGAAGAGCTCGATATTAAACCAAGCCGCAATGGCCATGGCAGCTCAAGCAAACCAGGCACAATCGGCTATATTGTCAGTACTACAATAATTTTACACAACATCTAGTACAGTTAGGGGATATGTAATTCTTTACATATCCCTTTTCATTATTTGGCACTGGATTTGCAGTTATTCTTCGTAAGTAAATTAACACGGAGAAATATATGCCGGGAATAAATACAACAATGGGGACTCATGCGTCGATGAAGAGTCTTCTAAAGACAGAGAGAGACATGCTCCAGGCCATGGAAAGAATCTCTTCTGGAAAAAGAATTAATCACGCGGGTGATGATGCTGCTGGTGCAGCTATTTCTGATAGAATGAGCGCGACTATAAGAGCCTTAGATATGTCAGTAAGGAATGCTGCTGATGTCTTATCTATGGCACAAGTAGCTGAAGGAGCACTAGATGAAGCTTCGTCAGCATTACAAAGAATAAGAGAATTAGCTATTCAGGCTGCAACAGATATCGTAAATGCAGAACAAAAAGTTTACTTACAAACAGAAGTTAATCAATTATTAGACGAAATGGACCGTGTTACTAGAGATACCACTTTTAACGAAGTTGCGGTACTTGATGGAAATTTTGCTGATAAAAGATTCCAGATAGGAGCTCATGAAAGAGAAAAAGCTGTTATCTCCATTGCAAATATGAGAAACACATCTATCGGTGCATATCAAGCTACATCCCAAGGAACAACAGGTGAAGCAAATCTTGCAATGAATGCTCTTGCCGGTGCAAGTGCATCAGGTATAACAAGTGCAGTAGTCGCTGGAGATGACTTTACAGTAACAGGTCTCCTAGGCTCAAAAACAATCGATGTTGCAGCAGGAAATACTGCTAAAACAATAGCTGCTTTGACTAACGCAGAGTTTGATTCGACAGGTGTATCTGCTACTGCTTCAACTCAATGTAAAATAGAAATGTCTTCAAGTAATTCAACTGGTCAGCATGTAGTTACAATGAATTTATATGGTAAAAATTCAACAGCTCAAGCAATATCAGCAACGGTTACATTAGCTTCTGCTGTTACAGGATCTGACTTAACCGATTTAAGAGATCAAATTAATTCTTTTAGCTCCGTCACAGGGGTCAAAGGAGTATTAAGTTCAAACAAAGCAAATATAATTTTAGTTCAAGATGAAGGTGAAGATATTGTTATAGAGAATTTAGATTTTGCTAGCGTTTCAGACGCAAATACTACAATGACCGTAACTGGGTTAAATTTTAAACAAGATACTAATGGAACAGCTGTAACTGTTTCTGATGCTAGTCAAACTAATGATAGTTTTAGAATTGGTGGTGAGTTAACCTTTCACTCCTCACACACGTTTTCAATTGTAGGTAATGCAAATGGAGGTATTTTTGAATCGTCTGCAAGAGCCTCAGCTTTAAATTCAATCGCTACAATTGACCTTAAAACAATGGCTGGCGCAGTTGATGCGCTCAAAGTTGTTGATAGAGCATTAGATAGAGTTCACATGGAAAGAGCTAAATTTGGTGCTATCATGAGTAGAATGAATGTTGTTGTTGATAACCTAACTAATGTAGCACAAAATCAAAGAGCTTCTCAGTCCAGAATTTTAGATGCTAACTTCGCATTGGAGTCATCTCGACTTTCAAAGTCTCAAATATTGCAACAGTCAGCAATGAGCATGATTGCACAAGCTGGAAGAACTATGCAAAATGTGTTAGTCCTATTTCAAGGATAAACTATGAATAAATTTCGTCGTTATATTTAAGTTATGGCTGAAGCTAGAACAGAAATTTTATCGACAATTGGTGTGGGTTCTGGAATCAATACCACTAAACTTATTGATGCTTTAATTGAAGCAGACACTGCTGCTGAACGTGAAAGCATTGAATCTGGTGAAGAACAAAATAAAGCCAAAATATCTGCGTTATCAACTGTAAAAAGTTATCTTAGTGAATTTAATTCAATAATTGATAATTTTAGATCCGCATCTGGTTCAGGGTTTGTTGGTAGTTCAAGCAATACTACAATTGCAACCTTTACAGCTAACAATAAAACTGCAGCTTCAGAAACACAATCTAGTTTAATAGTGTCAACTCTTGCAACTCAACATACACTTACAGGACCATCTTATTCTTCGTTAAGTGCTACTGTTGGATCTGGAAATCTCACAATCGATTTTGGGACATGGAGTGCTGACCCAACCTCAGGAGGAGGACAAACTCATACAAGTAATGGACAAACTCAAATCAGTATTACAACATCCTCATCAACCACCTTAACAAGTTTAAGAGATATGATTAATGCGGCTGCTACAGACTCTGATAATGACGGAAAAAAAGATGTTCTAGCCTCGATTATTTACGACGGGACAAATTATATGTTGATGCTAAAAAGTGAATCAGGTGCAGCAAATGAAATGAAAGTATCTGCTACATCAAATTTAGCAAGTACTGTAAGTGGAGTTTCTTATAATTATAATGCAACAACCTCTAACATGACACAGAGAGTTTCAGGAGTTAATTCTGCTTTTACTCTTGATGGGATTTCCATGACAAGAGATAGCAACGAGATTCAAGATGCAATTTCGGGTTTTACACTAAGCTTATTAAAGACATCTGATAGTGCAATATCGATCAAAAGTTCTGTTGATCTTACCGGAATTAAAAGTACAATCGAGGATTATGTTTTAACATATAATGAAATTTTAGAAAATTTTAAATTATTATCAGTGGACGACACTACGGGTGCAGGTGAAGACGGACCTTTAAATGGTGACAGTACAATGAGATCTATCATGTCTTCACTTAGAAATCTAACTTCCACAGCAATTTCTGGGTACGAAAGTGGACCTTATTATTTGTCAAATCTTGGCGTTAAGACAAATCGTGATGGCACATTATCTTTTAAACCTGCGCAACTTACAGAGCAATTTGAATATAATGCTGAGACAGTAAGGGCATTCTTTGAAGATCAACTCACGACTGATAATGAGAATATAGTAGTGAAAACCTACGATTTTGCAAACACTAAGGCAGGTACTTATGCCTTCTCAACAGACGGCAGTACGCACACTATAGGCGGAGAAAGCGCATCAAAAAGTGGGACAGAATATACGGTGTCGAGTGGTAATCCAACTGGTATAGTTTTAGATGTTTCAAGCGGCACAACTTCAGGAAATGTATTTTACGGAAAAAGTTTTCTTACGTTAGTTCAAGATAAATTAAAAAACTATTTAGAATTTAATAATATAATTGACCAAAGAATTAGTAATTCAAACAATACCCTGGATGAACTTTCAGATAAGAAAATGAGATTAGATAGTAGAATTGAGTCTTTATATAGAAGATACCAAAAACAATATGCTGCTATGGAATCTACGATTGCAGGAATTGCAGAGACAGGAGATATGATGACTGCAATGTTAGATACTAAGGATTAAAAAACTAAATAAATTTTAATAAAAGTCGTTACTTCTTAATATCTAATATTATTTATAAGGAGTAGCTAATGGAAAAAGAAAAAGAACTTAAAGATTATGTCCTAGATACGAAAGCTAAAAATCATATTAAGCTTGTTGAAGGAGTTCTTAAAAGAATAGAAGAATATTTAACAAAAATTGAGTCATTTTCTGGACAAGAAGAAAGACAAAAAAAAAGTGAAACTATTCATGAACTTTGCACAAACATTAATAAATTATCCACATTTCTTGAATCCACTCTTGATATGAAAAATGGTGGCACATTAGCTATTAACTTACAAAAACTTTATCAGCATATAAGATATTGTGTACAAAGAATAATTGATGAAAAAGATTTTTCTTATATTGATAGCGCAAAAAAAGTGGTTAATGAAATTAATAAAGGTTGGGGAAAGGTTGCAGCTTGTGCGGCATAAGAATAAATGTCTAATTTACCAAACCAGACTATAGTCCCTGCTTTTCAAACAAAAAATATTCAAAGAAGTATAAGAGAATCTATTTCTAGAATCTCGACTGGTCTTAATGTAATTGGAGGAAATAAAGCTAGTTATCAGACTATGGCTAATACTTTAAAAGCTCATGGTAAAAGCTTTGAGGTTGCAGCTGTCAATAGTCGTGAAGGTATTGATCTTTTGACACTCGCAGAAACGGCTGTTACAGAAATTAATAATTTAGCAACTAGGTTAAGAGAATTATCTATTGAAAGTACCAAAGATACAATAACAACAAACGAGACTGCTGCTTTATCAGCAGAATCAATTTCAGTCAGTGATACTATTGACTCAATAGTAACCTCTTTAACATTTAACGATATTAACATCTTAGGAACATCTTCAAAAACATTTAATGTTGCAATAGATGACGAAGGAAACACAAGTACAATAAAAACAACTGATGGTATTAGTGCAACAAACGTTACTGTTGTCCCAACAGTTACCACGACAGCAGATACAACAATTTCCGAAGTTACTACTTCACTCGGTAATATTGCTGGTAGTCTACAAAGTTTGATGGCTTATCAAAATATAGCTAGTACAAGCGCAGCTCAACTACTTGAAGCAGCAGCAAATCTGGAGGATACAGACTTTGCCGCTGAAACGGCAAAATTGACTAAAAACTCAATACTCAATAATTATGCTTTAGCGATGGTTGCTCATGGCAATCAAACCGAGAAAGATAAACTTAAATTATTAGCATAACTAAATATTCTGTTACCCAGTCGTATATATTAATATAAATGTTAATTTAAGGAGTTAGTGGAATGAAGAATAATTTAGCCTACAAAGAACAAAAAAAGAAAGAAAATTTATTAGCAAAAAAAAGTGAGTTGGTTGATAAAACTATAGAAACTAATAAGCTCTCAAAATATGAAATCATTCATGAGTTACTAAAAGCTTTAAGTAGTTCTATTGATGAACTTAAAACAATATTGTTTCAAGAGTTGTCAGTAACTAGAGAGGCAAAAGAGAAATCTGAAAGAATATCTAACATTGCATTTCAATTGCAATCTTGTTTAAATCTTGAGAGTTCTGATATAGCGAAAAATCTTTGTTGGTGCTATAGATACATAAGATATATGGCAAAAAGAATTCAGGATAACGAGTGTATGAGCTATGTTAAACCTGCTAGTGATGTTGCAAATACAATTCTTCAAGCATGGGAAACAATTCCGGAATCTAAAAGATATTAAAAATACTTTGCTTATTATGCAAATGGCTCCTAAAATTTAGGAGCCATGTTTTTAAAAATTTTAAATGTTTCTATAATAGGAATAATTATAGGAACTATTGTTGCATGTAGTGTTCAAATTTTCCTTTTTTTAATAGGTTTTTTTAGTGGTTTTTTTAAAGACGAAAATTTAATTTTCGAATCTCAAAACCTCTTAGATTTCATAAATCTAAATTTTTTTGTTTTTATCATCATTATTCCCACTTTAATAGGATTTTTGGTGGGAAAACTCAGAAATTTTGCTCAAGGTAAAAGATGGCATGGTCCTCCTGATGTTATTCTTTCAGTTCATACAAAAAATAATCCATTAGATATTAAAACTGGATTTCTTACCTCTTTTTCCTCAATACTTTCTATTTCAGTTGGTGGTTCAGTTGGACAATATGGTCCATTGGTACATTTTGGTGCTACAATTGGAGCTAATATAAAAAAATATTTTAAACAAATTTTAGATTATCAAATATTTCTTGGAGCTGGTGTGGCTGCTGCTATATCTTCAGGATTTGGTGCACCATTAGCTGGTTTAATATTTGCAAGAGAAGTTATTCTAAGACATCAATCACTAGCATCCTTTGCACCTATTTTAGTTTCATCTGTTGTAGCATACCAAATTACAAAAATATTTTTTGGATTCGAGCCTATTTTACCTGATACAATAGGCGGTCTGAACTCTTTAAAAGAGTTTCCGGCCATCATAATTGTAGGAATAATTTCGGGATTTGTAGCTGTTATATATATGAGGGCTCTTACTCATAAAAAGTTTTTTCCTAATATATCAATGATAAAATCTCAATTTCAACCAGCAGTTGCAGGTTTAATTTGTGGAATTTTTAGTTTTTTTATACCTGAAGTAACAGGATTAGGGACATCTACAATACAAAATATATTGTCGGAGAGTTTGCCTTTAAATTTTGTAGTCTACCTATTAATCTTTAAATTACTCCTCACAACCATTTGTATCAGAATGGGTCTCATTGGTGGAGTTTTCGCCCCTGCCCTATTTTTAGGAGCATGCACTGGTTTTATAGTAGGGTCTTTCTTTCATATATTACTACCAGAAAGTAACATTGCACTTTTCGCAATTGCGGCTATGTCCGCTGTAGGGAGTTGTGTAATTGGGGGACCTGTAGCAAATATGATGATAATTTTCGAATTATCATCGGATTATCAGGTAACACTAGCTGCAGGATTATGCATTGTTTTTGCAACTATTGTTTCAAGTAAAATGATTGGACAATCTGTATTTGATAGAGTTCTTTTAAATCGAAACATTGATTTAGATATTGGAGATGAAAATTTAAGACTTCAAAATTTAAATATTAAAAAAATTTTACATAACGATTTTTGTGTTATTAGGCCAGAATATCAGGTTATTACTGCCATCAAAATTTTAGCAAAAAATAATTTCTCAGAGGGTTATGTTTTAGATAAAAATAAAAGGCTAAAGAATAAAGTTTCTCTTCCTCAATTATTATTGATTAAAAATAAAAAGCAAAAAATTGAAAAATTAACAAAGCTGAAGTTTTTAAAAATAGATACAAGTAATAATATTTTAGAATCTGTAGAGTTATGTAAAGACTTCGTAGGGGAGTCAATACCGATAGTGTCTGATCAAGAACTAATCGGTGTAATTGGAGAGAGCGAACTTTTAAAAATAATTCTTGAAGTAAATAAAGATAGAAGAGAGGTAGAACTGAAGCTTTAGAAGAACCTTATTTCAGACTCTTTTATATTTGAACTTTTTGTTGGCAATGTTGATACCATCAGGTATTTCGTTCTAGCTTCATTATGTATATAAACTGGTCCACTCAAATTTCTGGCTTTCAAATAGTGTTCTGTTAAGGATCCACCAGATGGAGCTTCATTTGGACTATACCTTTTGGAATATTGATTATATCTAGCATCATAAGCATTAGGGTTACTTATACTTTCTATAGGCTTGATCGGAGATCTATTTACAAATGATGGCACATGATTTGCAAAATTAGCATTAGATATGAGATTACCATTTATGTTTTCAAAATTATTTAAACTAACCATTTAATTAAAATAATATAATTTATAATGAATTACAATAGAGCTAAGCATTTATATAATAAATCTGAGAATTCTCACAATCAAATAAAAGATCCACTGGATATGGTCAAAACAATGATTTATGAACTAAATAAATCAATGAAAATTGTCGTTGAATGTATAAAAAATAAAGATAAACATATGTTAAAGTCTAAACATTTTAGTAAATCATTAATTATAATTTATACATTGCAGACAACACTGGATTTTGAAAAAGGAGGTAAACTAGCAACACAGTTATTTCAATTATATGAATACTGCAGACAACAACTTTTAAAAGGTTTCACAAATAATATTTACGATAACATTTTAAAAGCTATAAACTCTTTAAATGAACTTTTTATTAATGAGAAAAATGGTAAAACTCAAACAAACTAACCATACTAATAATTGGACAAATGAACAAATAGAAAGACTTGACAGTATTTCTAGGAGAATGACTGATTTTATCAAACAAGGTAAATATGAACTTATTGACGATCTTGATAGATTGAGAAAAAAAATAATAGTTGATGTTACAAAAAAAAAAATGAATTGTCTATAATAAACAAAAATAATATTTTAAAACTTGTTCATAAAAACAAAGAAATGATTTTCTTTTTAAAAGAAAAAAAGGAAGAAGAGTTAAAAAATATTAAGCAAAAGAGTAATTGCGCTAAAGCATATTCAAAAAATATTTAATTCATTGGCATTTATAAAAAATTCTATATTTGAATTATACATATCTATATTTTGCCAATTTTTCTCGTTAAAACTAAATTTAAATAAGCTTGATGTGCCAAAACTCCAGGTTGCCTGTTTAAAAAATTGGTTGTTTTTATCAATACTTAATAATTCGATTACTTCTGATAATGACGGTTGGTGACCAATAATAAGTAACTTTGAATTATCTGATTGTTGAGTTTTAATTATATTGACTAATGTGGAGGCCTTATTTTTGTAAATCGAATCTAATATTTCTATTTCAGGTTTATATTTGAAATAATTAATAATGATATCCTTTGTTTGTTGTGTTCTTTTTGCCGAAGAGCATAATAATTTATCAATCTTAATTTGATGCTCAGAAATAAATGAACCAACAGCATGATTATGTAAAATTCCTGTTTTACTAATTCTACGATTTTTATCGCTACCATCTTGAGACGACCATTCAGCTTTTCCATGTCTTAATAAGTATAACTCTAACATTACTAATTCATAAAAAATTCTAAATCTGTATATTCCATAAAATAAAATATTGGCATGAAAATTGTAGGTATTTATAATGTTAAATTATAATTCAAAGGAATCAAATAATAAAAATCTAAATTTAGAAAATTTATTTCCTAAAAAAAGTAATAGTTTCTTCAATAGTCAAAAAAATTTCTCGTACGATTCAAAACCTATGTCCTTTCTACCAGATTTAGAAGAACATGTAAGAAAATTTGTACCTAATATAAAAAGTAAAAATAATTTTAAAAAAGTAAGAAAACAAGGAAATGCATATTTTCTTAACAAGATAAATCATGATTATGGTAATTTTTTAGTTGCAATATACGAATTTACAAAAGGAAAATCTGCTGAGGCAATTAAGAGATTACAATATATTTTAAAAACTGATACGGAGTTTGTAGGTGCTGTTCATTTATTAATCAAAATTTTCACAACACTTAAAGAATTAAAAAGAACTATGGAGGTTTTAAAACTTGGAATAAAAAGATTTCCTAATGATGCACATTTGAAAAATCTTTATGGTAAATTTTTAATCTCTGTTGATGGAAATAAAGACGAAGCTGTTAAATATTTAGAGGATGCATTAAAAGACGATCCTCATAATGTTGCATATTGGGTTGATACGGGATTTAGTTATTATATGTTGAGAAATTTACCAATGGCTGAATTATGTTTGACAACTGCTCTAAAAATCAATCAAACAGATGATCAGGTTATATCTTTTGCAGGGGTTATTCTATGTGAGCATAATAAATTGAATGAGGCTATTGAATTATTTACTAATGCTTTGAAATTATACCCACAAAATAGACAAATAATTAAGAATTTAGCATTATATCATTTAAAAAATGGCGATATCGAAATGGGCTTTAGATTTTGGTACGCAACTAAAGATGAAGATCGAGTGGCAGCACCATCAGTAAATGCTGTGACTAGACGAATACCATGGTTATTTAAAACAGATCTTAAAGCAACAACAAAGAGACTGAAAATTTTAGTTTATTTTGAACAAGGTATTGGAGATTATTTACAATTTGCAAGATATCTTCCTTATTTAAAGAAATTAGGGCATTCAGTTACAGCCTTTGGCTCAAAATCAGTGATAGATTTTGTTAAACAATCAAACGATTTGAAGAATATAAAATTTACAAGTGAAATTAAGCTTGTAGATAAAGAAGAAATAACTGAATTCGATTATCAAACTTATACTTTTAATCTACCCTATTTGCTTGATTTCAAAAATAAAATACCCCCTTCATATCAATTAAACACAAAAAAAATTATAAATAACAATACAAAATTATTAAACAAGATAAATGGGTTAATAAAACCTAAATGTAAAACAGTTGCTTTTTCTTATAAAGGAAGAAAACAGCATGTCTATGATAAATCTCGTTCTATAGATTTAAAAATTTTTAGCAAATTATTTTCAAATACAAACTATCAATTTTTTCTTGTAGATAAAGATATAGGTGAAAAAGACGAAATATTCTTAGATAAATTTAAAAATGTGATAAATTGTGATTCTTATTTGAATAACTGGAATGATACCGTTACAGTCATCTCACAATTAGATGAAATTATAACAGTAGACACATCACTTGGTCATCTTGGGGGTGTTATGAATCATCCTACAAGTATTCTTGTTCATAAAAACTGTGACTGGAGATGGGGGAAAAGTGGTGATGCAGAAAAAACAGATTGGTATAAATCAGTAAAAATCATAAGACAAAGTCAGAGTGATAATTGGGAAGAAGTAATTCAAAAACTTTACTCCAATTTTTAAATTTTTTGTCCATACATATTATAAATTTTTAATATTTTATAAAAATATAAATATAGTAGTTAGAAACTTAATTCATAATGAAAACTGAAATTAAGCATAAAATTATAGATAATTATTTTAAAAAAAGTTTGAAATATCATGTGCCAAATTTTGAAATTATTTATAAGGCATTTAGCACTATACAGAAAAAATCAAAAAACTACTGTAAAATAAAATTCTTAAGAGAGAATTTTTTTTGTTATAGGTATAACTTCGATATCGAAAATTTTTTAATGATTATTTATGATATTCAAAGTAATAAACTTGAAAAGATAGATGATAAGATAAGATTATTTATAAAATTGAATCCAAATTTTAAACTTGCAATTTTGCTTTTAGTAAGAGTAAATTTAACCCTTAATTTTTTTAAAATCCAAGAAAACGAAATAAAGTATGCTCTAAAATATTTTCCTGAAGATGCATTTTTAAATAATTCTTATGGTAATTATTTAAGTCTAATATCAGGCAATAAAAAAAAAGGTCAAAAATTTTTAAAAAAAAGTATTGTAATAGAACCTTATAATGAGGAATATTTGATTGACCTAGCTCTTAATTCTTTTACCATAGGAAAGGTAGGTCCTTCTAAAAGGTTCTTAATTAGGGCTTTTAAATTATTAGGAAATAAAAATAATATAATAATTGAAGACCTTAAATTTGATAATCTTAAAAATATTTTAATAATTTTAAAGCATCACAAAAATAAAAACAAACTTGTTATTCTTTCAGTTTTATTAGTATGTATGATTTTTGAGTATTATGGTAAATTTTCTGATACCATAAAAATTAATACATTTGCCTGCCAACTCTTTACAGATATTAAAGAATTAAAATTCAAGCTTGGAATAAATTATCTAAACATTGGAAAAAATAGTTGTGGATTCAAATTGATTTATGAAGCAAATATTGACAATAGAATAGGTCATAAAACTCCATTACCAATATATCAAGGAAATATTCCCAGATTATCAAAGAAAGACATTCCTTTTTTGAATAAATCACATATTCTTGTCTGGTTAGAACAGGGTTTTGGAGATCATATTCATTTTGCTCGATACATAAATATACTTAAAAAAAAGGCAAAGAAAATTTCTGTCATCGGACCATCAAGTATTATTGAATTATTTAAATATTCTCCAGATTTTACTGATATTATTTTTCTTTCAAAACTCAAAATTGATAATTATTGTTTTCAGACTTATCTGTTTGATCTCCCTTATTTACTAAATTCTTCTAGAGAAAAAATAAAGTCTTTCACTTTGAGTATCGAGAAATTAAGGAAGAATAAAAAAAATTTATTAGAAAAAATCTCACACAGTACTCTGATAAATAAAAAAAAAATTGGCATATTTTTCGAAGGCTCAAAAAATCATCTTCATAATCATTATAGAAGTATTCCTATCAAACAATTCAGCAACATCTTTAATACATCAGAGAATCAGTTTTTTCTTTTAGAAAAAAATATTAACGCAGCTGATACAGAAGCAATAAACTTGCATACTAATATCATTAATTGTAATGGATATATCAAAGATTGGTCAGACACAGCTTGTATTGTAAGCGAACTGGATTTAATAATAACCTGTGACTCTTCACTTGCACACCTAGGTGGGTGTATGAATATCCCAACTATTATTTTATTGAATGAAGTTTGTGATTGGCGATGGGGTAAAAGAGGAAGAAAATCAAATTTATATAGTTCTGTCACTATTATGAGAAAAAAAAAAGAAGATGAGTGGCATAAAATGCTTGAGAAAGTAAATTTAAATCAACTTATTTCCACTTAATACTACATCCCATACTTGGATACTGTGTTTTTGGACCATTTCCAGTTTTTGATATCATTATCATACTTTCAAAAAGCTCATTTTTATCACTATCTGTGAACTTCAAATCAACTAATTTCTTATATCTTCCTCTGTATTGAAGTTTATCAGATTTATTATATCCAAAAAAATCTGGAGTACATACAGCTTTAAAAATTTTTGCTGTATCTTGACTCTCATCGAGTAAATAAGGAAAAGAAAACCTTTTTTTACTAGCCAATTCTTTCATTTTTTCAAAATTATCCTCTGGATATTTTGTGACATCATTTGGCATAATTGCCACGCAACCGATTTTAAATTTTTTTAATTTCTCTATCGTGATAATTAAATCATCGATAATCGCTAAAACATAGGGGCAATGATTGCAGATAAACATAATTAATGTTCCGTTTTCACCTTTTATATCAGAAAATTTTACAACTTCATTATTTGTTGAAGGCAGTGAAAAATCCTTCACTTTTTCTCCAAAATTGCAAATTGGTGTTTTTGTTAATATCATTTTATTCTCCTATTATATGACAAAATATACTTCTCTCTCTTGCATTGGCTCTGTGTTCAAAAAGAAAAATTCCCTGCCAAATACCTAAAATTATATTTCCATCAACAATGCTAAAAGTTAATTGATTTTGGGTAAGAGAAGCCTTGATGTGTGCAGGCATATCATCAATCCCTTCAGAGGAATGATTATAATTATTATGTTCTGGCACAAGTTTATTAAAAAAGATTGTTAAGTCCTTTAAAACATCATCATCTGCGTTTTCTTGAACAATGAGTGAAGCGCTTGTGTGTAAAATACTTAAGTTAATAATACCATTCAAAACATTACTTGATTTTATAAAATCTATAATTGTTTGAGTAATATTAGTTAACTTTCGTAAGGTTCTTATTTGTACAAATTTGTTTACTTGCTTCATAATAAACTATAATATTTTAATATTAGCTTATTTCAATTAATAAAAGGAAATTAAATGGCTGAAGATAATAAAAAAGAACTAAAAAAAGAAGACGTCAAAGAAGTTTTCACAAGGGTTCTTAATAAATTAAAATCTGGAAAGAAAAAATAGTATTAAGTGGTGAATAAATTATGGATTGAATGCCAAAAATGCGGAGGTATTTTTTGGATTTTTTCTGACGAACTTAAAACTTTTTATCCTAAAAATAACCTTGATTATAAAATATGTAACAAGTGTGAATCTTTGTTAAAAAATAGAACCGGATGAACGAGTGGTTTTTCGAACAATATAATTACATTTTAAAAGATTTCTCCTTTTATATTAATTTATTTAGATATTTAGTTTACTTTATTATAGGTGCTTTTATTTTATTATTTTTGAATGCAATGAAAAACCTTATAAAAAAAATTGTAAAATTTTGTATAAATATTAGTTCAAAACAACACTTATTTTTAAACTTAAAAAAAATTGCAAAACTCTTTTTATTTATTTTTACATCCTTAATTTTAGGGATTATTATTTTACATTAAGCCAGATTTATCCCCAATTACCAGTAATAAGGTTATTAACAAAAACTTACTTTTTTCCACAGAAAATGAAAAAAATAATTTATCTTAATTTGAGAAGTAATTTTTTAATTTTCATTTTTATTCATATTCAATTGTTCCAGGGGGTTTTGACGTATAATCATAACACACTCTGTTAATGCCCCTAACATTATTGATTATTTTGTTTGCACATTTATTCATAAAATCTGATTTAAATGGGTATGCTTCCGCAGTCATTCCATCTCTTGAAGTAACAGCCCTTAAAATACAAACTTGCTCATATGTTCTATTATCTCCCATTACACCAACTGTCTTAACGGGTAATAAAACACAAAAAGCTTGCCAAATCTTATTATACAAATTATTTTCTCGAAGTTGATTTATAAATATATTGTCGGCTTCTTGAAGTATTTTAATTCTCTTTGGAGTAATCTCTCCTAAGATTCTGATTCCAAGACCAGGTCCAGGAAAAGGATGTCTTTCTAAAAAAATATTTGGGATATTTAACTCTTTTCCGAGTTTTCTAACTTCATCTTTAAATAAATTTTTTAACGGTTCAATTAATTCAAATTTTATATTTTTTGGAAGTCCACCCACATTATGATGTGATTTAATTGTTACCTTTGATTTGCCCACAGTTGATATTGACTCAATAATATCTGGATATAGTGTACCCTGAGCTAAAAACTTGAAGTTTTTATTTTTTTTAGTAAAATTTTCAAAACATCTTATAAATTCTCTGCCAATTATTTTTCTTTTCTTCTCAGGATTTATTACACCTTTAAGCTTACTCAAAAAACCTTGACTTGCATCAATAACATTTAAATTTATTTTAAAGTTTTGATTAAAAAGTTTCTTTATTTCAATAGTCTCAGACATTCGCATTAATCCGTTATTTACAAAAATACACTGTAGCTTATCTCCAATTGCTTCATTAATTAAAACAGCAGTAACTGTTGAATCAACACCACCCGATAACCCACAAATTACATTCTCATTTTTAACAGTATTTCTAATTTCATTTATAATTTGTTGTTTGAAAATATTCATTTTCCAATCTCTTTTTGCCTTACAAATGTTGAAAACAAATTTTTCTAAAATTTTATCTCCATATTTGGTATGTACAACTTCAGGATGAAATTGAATTCCAAACAAATTTTTTCTTACATTTTGAATAATTGCTACACTAGAATTAGAACTTACTGCAACAGTTTCAAAACCTTCTGGTACTTTTACGATAGAATCACCGTGACTCATCCAAACATTGTATTCTGCGTTTTTGTCATAAATACCATTGATAAGAGGAGATTTTTTTTTAATTTTTATTTTTGACTTTCCAAATTCTCGAGAAGAACTGCTATCAACTTCACCATGAAAAATCTTGCATATTAATTGTAAACCATAGCATATTCCTAATATTGGTATTTTTAATTCTAATAGAGACTTTTGAATAGAGGGAGCCTTATAATCATTTACAGAAAAAGGTCCTCCAGAAAAAATCAAACCTTTTAAATTTAGTTTTTTTAAAAGTCTTATTTCAATTTTATTAAATGGTATTATTTCGCAAAAAATACCACTTTCTCGAATCCTTCTTGCAATAAGTTTAGTAAGTTGAGAACCAAAATCAATTATTAGAATTTGTGGCTGCATCTATTTATTTAGTTGGTAATTTGGCGATTCTCTTGTTATTGAAATACTATGCACATGACTTTCATTTAAGCCAGCCTTTGTAATTTTTACTAATTTTACTTTTTTCTTAAGTTCCTCAATTGTTTTGTTTCCTGTATAACCCATCGATGCCCTCAGACCTCCAGTTAATTGTTCTATAACTCCATTTACTGGACCTTTATATGGAACTCTTCCTTCTACGCCTTCGGGAACAAATTTATTTTTGTCTGATATCTCTTCTTGAAAATATCTATCTGCTGAACCTCTTCCCATTGCTGCAATGGAGCCCATTCCTCTGTAGGACTTATAACTTCTTCCCTCAGATAAAAAAACTTCACCAGGTGCCTCATCCGTTCCAGCAAAAAGTGATCCTATCATAACTGCATCTGCACCTACAGCAATCGCTTTTGCAATATCACCAGAAAACTTTATACCACCATCCGCTATAACGGGTATTTTACTTTTTTTAGCTATTCTAGAAACCTCTGAGATTGCATATAACTGAGGGACACCAATCCCCGCAACAATTCTCGTTGTGCAAATTGATCCTGGTCCGATACCAACTTTAAGAGCATCTGCACCTGCGGCAATTAAATCTCTTGCAGCGTTTGCAGTAGCAATATTTCCAACTATGATAGGAATATTAGTTTTTAGTTTTTTAATATTTTTTAATAAATCACTCACATTTTTAGTATGTCCATGTGCAGTATCAATAACAATAATGTCAACACCAGCATCCCTTAAATGATTAAATCTTTTTAATCCCTCTTTCTCATCGACACCGACAGCTGCTGCTGCTATTAACCTACCTAAGTTATCCTTACTTGCATTTGGATATTTTTCTGCTTTCTCAATATCTTTAACAGTTATCAAACCAACACATTTGAAATTTTTATTTACAACTAAAAGCTTCTCAATTCTATGTTTGTGTAATAGTTTTTTTGCATCAACATTCTTAATGTTTTCTTTAACGGTAATTAAATTTTCTTTCGTCATTAAAAATTTGACAGGTTGTTTTAAATTTTTTGCAAATCTAATATCTCTATTGGTTAAAATTCCGCACAATCTTCCTGTAATTTTCTCAACAACCGGTATTCCAGATATATTATTTTTTTTTTTTATATGTAGTGCCTCTTCAAGAGTGTTCTCTGGATATATTGTTAACGGATTAACCACCATTCCTGATTCAAACTTCTTAACCTTCTGGACTTCTTGGGCTTGTAACTCAGGCTCTAAATTTTTATGTATTACACCAATCCCTCCAGATTGAGCCATCCTTATAGCTAATTCTGACTCTGTAACAGTATCCATTGCAGCAGATAAAATTGGAATATTAATCTTTATATTTTTAGTGATTTGGGTCGACAAAATAGCTTCTTTTGGTCTTATGGAAGAATATGCTGGAATTATGAGCACATCATCAAAAGTTAGAGCTTCATCAAATTTTTCCATGATAACACATAACATAATTTATTGGTTTAGAAAATTTTTTTTGTTAAAAAAATTATTTTTTTTTTGCAATTAGATAAGTCTCAGCAGACTCTTTTCTTGAAGCTTCTGGTTTATAATATTTTATTTTATTGAAATTTTTCTTTAAGTCTTCATAAAGTTTTCCTTGAGCTCCCCCTTGAAAAACTTTACAGATGAAATAACAATCTTTCTTTAAAGTTTTGTTAGCTATTTCTGATGCAATCTCAATTAGATTAATTATTCTTAAATGATCAGTATTTTTATGTCCACTAGTGTTCGGAGCCATATCACTTAACACAATGTCAAATTTTTCATGCTCCAAAACTTTATTCTCAAAAAATTCAAGAATATCATATTTAAGGAATTCGATTCCTTTTATGGGTTTAATTGGTAAAATATCGATTCCAATAATTTGACTGTCTGGAGTAGATAATTTCTTAGAGACCTGACTCCATCCTCCTGGAGCCGCGCCTAAATCTAAAACTTTTGCACTCTGCAAATGTATATTAAATTTCTTATAAATTTGAATAAGTTTAAACGCTGACCTTGATCTATATCCTAATTTTTTTGATTTAATAAAATATTCATCATTTAGATGTCTTGATAACCATTTAACACTTGTGTCTTTTTTATTTTTTTTTTTTATTTTAATTTTTTTCATTTAAATTTTTAATAAATCATATCTCTTATAATTCCTTCCTTAATTCCAGAATCCGATACTAAAATATTTTCAATTTTATAATTTTTAGAAATTACTTCTAAAATAAGTATACCATTAGAAAGTAATTTCTTTCTTTTTATACCAATACAAGGATGTATTTCTTTTTGAGTTTCAGTCATTTCTTTTACAAAATTGGATGTATTCATTAAATCTTTGAAACTCATTAAATACTCATTTACTTTTTCCTTTTTGTAAGAATCTAATTTTTGAAATATAGCGCAGAGTGTTGTAATTGTTCCACACGAACCAATCACATTTTTTACAATTTTTTTTTTGATGTTTTTAGTATTCGAGGAAATTTCATAATTAATCTTATTTAAAATTTTTGTTTTATCGAAGACATCTATTTTTTCACTTAAATTTACTACTCCATAAGGAATTGAGAAAAAATCAAACTCGTTATTTTCCATCAAAAAAATTAACTCTGTACTACCTCCACCTATATCAAAAATTAAATCAAATTTTTTTTCGTTATTTCTATAAATTGGACAACTTTTTACACATAATCTAGCTTCCTCGTAAGTAGTTATTATTTCAAGATTTAATTTAGTTTTGTTTAGTATTTCTTTTACAAGATAATCGGAATTAATAGATTGTCTACATGCTTCTGTGGCAACACATCTATATTTAGAAACCCTATAATCTATTATTTTTTTTGCAGCATATTTGAAAAAATCTACCACTTGTTTTATCTTATCATGACTAAATTCGTTGTTATAAACTAGATTTTCTCCTAAATTAATAAGTTCTGAACTCATATGAATTATCTTGTAATTAAACCCATGTAATTCTACAATTATAAGTCTACAGTTGTTACTCCCAAGATCTATTGCTGCAAATCTATCTTTTTTTTTTTCAAGCATTGTTCAAAATTGTTATAAAAAAACTTACGTTTATAACTTTTAATAATTATATTATATACTAATTTATATTACAGATTAATAGGAAATTGAAATTACAAGAATGCTTCAATTTAAATCAATAAGGAGTTTTAAAAAAAATAAAAAAATTATTTTATTATTTTCAATAATATTAATTATTGTTTATAAATTTTTTTCAACTGAAACAGTTAGATCAACATCTACTGAAAAATCTGTTAATAAAAAAATTCAAAGTGTTTTAGTTAAAAGACTTAACTCCGAAAACTTTAATGAAACCATAGTACTTCGAGGTAATACTCAATCATCTAGAATTGTTATTATAAAGGCACAGGTTGAGGGACGCGTAAGTGCATTGTTTCATAAAAAAGGTGATTTCGTTAAAGCTGGAAAACAGATATTATTGATAGATCCAGAGGACAAGATAGCAAAATCAAAGGAAATGGAAGCATTGTTAGAACAACGGAAAAAAGAATATGAGGTTGCAGAAAAACTATTCAAAAAAGGTTTTAGATCTGAAGTAAAACTATCAGAATCAAGAACAAAATTTGAGAGTTCCTTAGCAAAATTTGAGAGAAGTCAAGTTGAATTAAGTAATACTAATGTAATGATACCATTTGATAGTTTTCTTGAGGAAAGTTACGTGGAATTAGGAACATATTTAAAGAAAGGGGATAAAGTTGCAAAAATAGTAGATTTAGATCCAATCTATTTAGTAGCGTCTGCTTCTGAAAAAGAAATAATTAATTTGAAAGTAGGTCAAAAAGGGCTAGCTGTTTTGAATAGTGGAAAAAAAGTTGAGGGCTTTGTAAATTATATTTCGGCAAGCGCTGATGAAAAAACAAGAAACTTTACAATTCAGCTTGAGATAAAAAATCCATATAAAAATATTTTAGACGGAATTTCTGGTGAAATGCATATCAAACTTAAAGACAGAAGAGCATTTTTTATTCCCTCCTCAGTTGTTACTCTTGATAACGAAGGTAAAATAGGAATAAAAACTGTAGATAAGAATATAGTAAAGTTCGAGCCAATAAAAATTTTAAGTGATACCGGAAAAGGCTACTGGATTGATGCTTCACAAAATGAAAATTTAAATTTAATAGTCATGGGACAAGAATATATTTTGGAAAATGAAGTTATTAACCCAGAATATATGAATGAATGATGTTAGAAAGGATATTGTCATCAAGTAAAGCTCTTTTAACTGTTCTTTTGTTTTCTCTAATTTTTGGACTTTATTCTTATCTCTCTCTCCCGAGAGAGGCTGATCCAGATATAAGCCTACCAATAATTTATGTTTCAATTTTTCATCAAGGAATATCTCCTGAAGATTCCGAGAGATTATTAATAAAACCGTTAGAAAAAGAGCTTAAAAATATTGAGGGAATAAAAAAAATGTCCTCAACTGCATATCTAGGAGGAGGAAACGTAATTTTAGAATTTGACGCTGGTTTTCAGTCAGAAAAAGCTCTAGACGATACTAGAGTAAAGGTTGAATTGGTTAAAAGTAAACTTCCATCTGAAACCAGAGAACCAATAGTTTCTGAGGTAAATTTATCAAGATTTCCTGTATTAGCTATTGCTATTTACGGAAATTACGAGAAGAGAGCACTTGTAAAGATTGCCAAGAAGTTAAAAAATGATATTGAAAGTATATCAGAAATACTTGAAGTAAAAACTACTGGAGATGATGAAAGACAAATTGAAATTATAGTAGATCCACAAACTGTTAAAGCTTTTGGATTAACTTCAATTGATCTTCTAAAAGCTTTACAAAAAAGTAATATTTTAATACCTGCCGGAGCATTAAATACACAAACAGGGAGTTTTAACATTAAAGTCCCGGGTCTGTTTGAGTCAATTAATGATATATTAGATTTACCAATTAGATCGGATAATAATTCAACTGTTACTCTTGGAAATGTTGCTGAGGTAAGAGATTCATTCAAAGATGTGGTCGGTTTTGCCAGAAATAATGGAGAATCAGCGATTATATTAGAGGTATCAAAAAGGACTGGAGAAAATATTATAAATACTATTGAGAATGTCAAAGACATAACTTACAAATCTCTCAAGGATGCTCCTGAACAATTAAAAGTAGACTTCTTTCAAGATGAATCAATAAATATAAACTCTATGATTACCGACTTAGAGAATAATGTAATTTTAGCAATTAGTTTAGTTTTAATGATCATAATATACTGGATGGGTATCAAATCAGCAATTTTAGTAAGTATTGCAATTCCTGGATCCTTTTTAATTTCAATGATATTTTTGTCATTTCTTGGAGTAACTATAAACATTGTTGTCTTATTTTCCTTAATTTTGAGCGTAGGAATACTTATTGATGGAGCAATAATTATAGTAGAATTTGCTAATAGAAAATATGCTGAAGGAATTTCAAAAAATAAAATATTTCTTATGTCTGCACAAAAAATGTCTATCCCTGTAATAGCATCAACTTCAACAACTTTGGCTGCTTTTTTTCCACTAATATTCTGGCCAGGTATTGCTGGAGAATTTATGTACTATTTACCAGTAACACTTCTAACTGTCTTAATTTCTTCACTTAGCATGGCTTTAATTTTTATTCCAGTTCTAGGGAAAATTTTTGGCACTGATAAACCAAAAAATGACTACCAACAAAAAAATTTGATGCTTTTGGAAAACGGAGAATTAGATAAAATTACAGGAATCCAAAGAAAATATTTAGATATTTTAAAGACTGCTTTAATTCATCCAAAAAAAATTTTATTTTCTACTTTATTACTTTTGATTTCAATTCAAATCATGTACGCAAAAATTGGAAAAGGTTTTGAATTTTTTCCTCCTATTGAACCTGATTATGCTGAGGTCGTAGTCCACGCAAGGGGAAATTTGTCAATATTTGATAAAGATACAATAATTAGTAAAGTAGAAAAAAAACTCTTACAAAATAATTCAATTAAGAATATTTATTCTAAAACAGGAATGATAGACAATAGAAAACAAGGAAGTGACGATATTATTGGTTCAATCAATATTGAATTCATAACTTGGAAAGAAAGAGAAAATACTTCAATGATTATAAAGAATCTAGAAGATGAATTACAAAAATTTCCAGGTATAAAAATTGAAGTCATTGAGAAGAAAGATGGTCCTCCTAACGATAAAGATATAGATATCGAAATAAGCAATTTATCAAAGTCTAAACTAAAAAAGGAGGCCAAAATTATTATCGAATATTTAAATAAACAGAAATGGGTGAAAAATTTAGATGACGGTTTTAGTTCTCCTGGAATTGATTGGGAGTTACAGGTAGATAGAGCAAAAGCAAATAAACAAGGAGTAGATCTTGAAGTTATTGGAAATGCTATACAAATGGTAACACATGGAGTTAAAATTAATGAGTATATGCCCGAAGATAGTGACGAAGAAATCGATGTTGTAGTAAAATATAAAGAGGATTATCAAACACTAGATGAATTAGATAGAATTGAAATTGAAGGTAAAAAAGGATTGGTTCCACTAAATTTATTCGTAAAAAGAAACGCTGTTCCAAGAACGGGGAAAATTACGCGAGTTGACTCTAGAAATTCTGTGAGTATTCGTTTTGATGTAAATTCTAATTATATAGTAAATACTAAGGTTTCAGAAATAAAAAAATGGTTAGAAAAAAAGGAAAAAGAATTTTCTTCAGAAATAAAATTTAGAGGAGAGGAAGAGGATCAAGAAGTTGCAAAAAAGTTTTTAGTAAAAGCATTTATAATTTCATTATTTTTAATATCTTTAATTTTAATTTTAACTTTTGAAAGTTTTTATTATTCGTTTATAATATTAACTTCAGTAATTATGTCAACAATTGGTGTTATGATTGGTTTAATGATAACCAATCAACCCTTTGGTATAGTAATGTCGGGAATTGGAATAATTGCTTTAGCTGGCATTGTGGTAAATAACAATATAGTTTTGATTGATACTTACATAAGTATAAGAAGAAAAACTGAGGATATTATAGATGCAATTTTAAGAACAGGCGCACAACGGCTTAGACCAGTTCTATTAACAACACTTACGACCTTTTTTGGTTTAATACCAATGGCTTGTGGTATAAATATAAATTTTTTTACCCAAGAATTAAATTTTGGAAGTCCTAGCTCACAATGGTGGCTTCAACTATCAAATGCAATTGTTTTTGGTATTCTATTTTCATTCATATTGACTCTTATTATTACACCTTGCTTACTATTAATAGGTGAGAGAATTAAAAATAAACAATTAAGAATCGGTATGCCTAGTCTTCCATTTAAAAAAAGCTAATGGAATTGTAAAAAAATAGGTGCAAATAAACAAAATCATAGCAAGCCAAAAATCAGTAATTAGTAGTGACAAAAAACTTGCAAATACTAATATTAGGAATGGTAACACTGATTTTTTTAATTTAAAGCCTTTCATTGAAAATGACGGAATATTGCTAATCATAAAAATTCCTGCAATTACTAAAACAAAAGCGGAAAAAAAAGGATTTAAAAAAACATCATTCTGAAATCTAAAGTGAAGCATCATTGGTAACAAAACTAAACCAGCCGCCGCTGGAGTCGATATTCCTCTGAAAAATTTTAATTCTATTTTATTATTTTCATCTAAGGCATTTGTATTAAATCTTGCTAGTCTCGAAGAAGAGCAAATTGAATAGAAAATTACAAAAGCCCAACTATTCTCCAAGTTTAGAGACATTGTCCAAAAATATACAATCAAAGCCGGCGCAATACCAAAACTTAAGAAGTCTGACAAAGAATCTAGTTCAACTCCAAAGTCAGAACTACTTTTTAAAAGTCTTGCTAGTTTTCCGTCAACATTATCCAGAAATGAAGCAAAAACAATTAACGATACTGATATCTCCCACTTACTTTCCAAAGCAAATTTTATTGATGTGAGTCCGAGTGTAAGTGAAAGAAAAGTAAAAATATTTGGTATTAATCTTATGATTGATAATCTTTTCATTTAATAAATGAACATCTGGAAATTAATTATTTCTTTTTCAATGTGTTCAGTTCAGAACTTGGATGTTTTTTACTTTTATAATTTGCAAAAAAAGTCTCTCCTCCAATCATTGTTTGTCCCTCTAAAACTTTTATATCAAAGTGGTCAGGTAAGTAAACATCAACTCTACTTCCAAATCTGATGATTCCAAATTTTTCTCCTGCTTTTACCTGTTGTCCCTCTTTCAAATCACATTTTATTCTTCTAGCAATTAATCCAGCTATTTGAACAATTACAATATTCAAATTCTTTTCTATTTCCATTGTTATCACCATTTTCTCATTGTCTTCACTCGCCTTGTCTAAAGACGCGTTAAAAAAAGCTCCAGGAACATAAGATAATTTCGAAATTTTACCGTCAATCGGAATTCTGTTTACATGCACATTAAAAACATTCATAAAAGTACTTATTTTGTTCATCTTCTTATTGATTCCAGACTCGGTGGGAGGTTGAGATAATTTAATAGGTAGAACTTTCCCATCTGCTGAGGCAAAAAAAGTGTTCTTTATTTTAGGAGTAACTCTTTTCGGATCTCTAAAAAAATATACGCACCACATGGTCAACAACAAACCAAGCCAACCAAGAAAATCGGAAAAAGAACCAATTATTAAAGAAATTAATGCAAAAATTATTATGAAAGGAATACCTGTCTTGTGAATGGGAACCAATACTGTTTTTAATATTTCAATGTCATTTAAAAAGTATTTAATATTTTCTAAAACTTGCTTAAATGTAATTTTTTGAGGTGTATTATTATTTTTACTCATAGGTTTTCTCTTGTTTTATTCTTTTGAAATTATGGGTATATCAAATACTTGGCCAGGAAAAATCATGTTGGGATTTTTTATCTTTATAAAATTTTTTTTATAAATTTCAGAATATAAGATGCCTCCTCCAAGAGTTTTTCTCGCAATTCTCCAGAGACTATTTCCTGGTTGAACAATAAATTTTGTATTTTTCAGCTCAGTTTTAAAGTTGTTAATACTCTCACCAAAAATTGTTGTTGTGAATGTTTTTGATTCACCATTGTTAATCATATCTATTCTTAATGAAGATTTTCCAGCCTTAATTTTTTCATTTGATACAAAATTCCAAAAACCATCTATGTTAGATACAGTATGACCAAATAAACCATCATTTAAATACAAAGTAACTTTTTTTTTTGGAGTTGTTCTTCCTGAAAGCATAAGTTTCCCTTCTTCAGAATATTCTAAAATGTCCAAAACTATGCCATCATCTATTTTTTCTAGATTTAAAATTTCAGAATTAATTTGTTCATTATTATTATACCTCAATACAATTGGTTTGCTTGCTTTGTTATCTTCTAAAAATACAATTATAGTTTGTGAAGATAAAATATCTTCATTATTTAAATCATTTGTTTTCAAATACAACCTTTTTACTCCAAATCCTATTGGGGTTTCACTAGTCCAAACCCACTCACCATTCATATCTGCTTTTACAGTAGCTAATTTTTGCTCACCTTCAAAAATCATTACGTTTTGATTAGGACTAGATCTTCCAGCAATCACAGCATCACCCTCTTTAGTAATTCTTACAATATCAAAGGAAAGTAATTCATTATCCTTATTTTCATCTAAAATTTTAGTTTGAGCTTGAGTATCTTCATCGACTTTTTTTTTATTATCAAGATCAGGTAAAAATACATAAACCAAAAAACCGGCTGAAAATAAAGTGATTAATAATAAAAATTCTTTTTTCATTATACAGAGTATTAAATTTTCTTTATTATAACTTAGTTTTCATAATTATTTATCTTTTTTTTAAAATAAAATGCTCAAGAATATTGGAATTTTTTGTAGTTCAAGATTAAAACCTAATAAAAATTACTCAATGATAATTTCAGAATTAGTTAAATGGCTCAAGCTCAATAAGTTTAATCTAGTAATAGGTGGAGAATCGACAGGACTTATGCATAGTCTATCAAAGACAGCGTTTGAGGAAAAAATCAGGGTTTTTGGCATTATAAATTATAATTTTAAACATGAGGTAAAAAAGAATAAGTATATAACTGATTTAATTATAACCAGAACTCTTGAGGAAAGAAAAAAACAATTTATTGCTAGGTCAGATTGCTTTATTTTTTTACCCGGAGGTTTAGGAACGTTAAATGAGCTTTTAGATTTAATTGTAAAAAGAGAATATGAAGAGGTTACAAAAAAATATTTTTTTAATAAGTGATGAACTTTGGAATCCTTTTTTTAAATATCTAAATTATTTAACAGAAAAAAATATGATCAAAAAAGATTCGATAAAAAAAAATATAATTTTTTTAGAACCTAAAAATATTAGACATATGAGGAGCATTGATGTCAAAAATTAAAGTTAATAACCCAATTGTTGATATCAATGGAGACGAAATGGCCAGAGTTATCTGGAAAAAAATAAAAGATGAGTTAATTTTACCACATCTTGAAATTGAATTACTAGAATATGACCTTGGCATTAAAAATAGAAATTTAACCAATGACTTAGTTACCACAGAAGCAGCAAAAGCAATAAAAAAAAATAAAATAGGAGTTAAATGTGCAACTATTACTCCTGATGACAAAAGGGTCGAAGAATTTAAATTAAAAAAAAAATTTAATTCACCCAATGGTACTATAAGAAATATTCTTAATGGAACGATTTTTAGAGAACCAATTATTTGTAAAAATATTCCTAAATTGATACCACACTGGGAAAAACCAGTAATTATCGCAAGACATGCTTTTGGAGATATTTATAAATCTAAAGATTTAAGAATTACTGAGCCTGGTGAGTTGACTTTAAATTTTAAATCTAAAAATTCAAATAAAATTAAAAAATTAAATATTTTTAAGTTTGATAGTCCTGGTGTTGCTATGGGTATGTATAATATTGACAAATCAATAAGTGACTTTGCACATTCATGTTTTAATTATGCTTTATCAAAAAAAATTTCAGTTTTCTTATCAACAAAAAATACAATTTTGCAGCATTATGATGAAAAGTTCAAGGAAATATTTGATGGAATATATGAAAAATATTTTAAAAAAAAATTTAAATCTTTTAAAATCACTTATCAACATAGGTTAATAGATGATATGGTTGCTTGTTTATTAAAATGGCGAGGAGACTACTTATGGGCATGCAAAAATTATGATGGAGATGTTATGTCAGATTTGGTCGCTCAGGGATATGGTTCATTAGGACTAATGACCTCCATTTTACAAAGTCCTGACGGAAAAATCATTGAAACAGAGGCAGCTCACGGTACCGTCACAAGTCATTTTAGACAGCATGAAAATGGACTTGAAACTTCTACAAATCCAATAGCATCTATATTTGCATGGTCAAGAGCCCTATGGTTCCGGGGCTTCATTGATAAAAATGAAAAATTACAATTTTTCACACAACAACTTGAAAAAATCTGCATTGAAATGGTTGAATCTGGTTTTATGACAAAAGATCTTGCTCTAATCGTGGGGCCAGAACAAAAGTGGCTAACTACCAATGAATTCATTCATGAGATAAAAAGTAAGTTAAAAATTTTCCTTAAATAGATCTTTAAAAAAACTAAAAGCATCATTTAGCTTGCTTACATCTATTCCTCCTCCTTGGGCTAAATCTTTTCTTCCACCTCCACCTTTTCCTCCCAAAATAGATGACACTTTTCTAGCAATTATTTGCGCGTCAAGTTTTTTTGTTAAATCATCGGTTAATGAGATTAGAAATGTAATTTTTTTGTCTTGCCTGTTTATAATTATACTTGCACATGAATTATTTTTTAATTTTACTTGGTCAGCATACTTTTTTATTTCCTTGGAATTGGTTTCAACCTCCTGGCAATAAACACTTATCCCATTAATAACTGAGAGGAACTTCTCATTTAATTTTACTTCATTATTTTTTGCTCCTGCGGATTTAAGAGATTTATTTTCTTGAAGTAGATTTTTAATTTTTTCTAATATATTTCTCTCATCAGTTTTAACTAAAAAAGCTAAATTGCTGATCAATTCAACCTTTTGATTTACAAACTTTTGCGCGTATTCACCAGTAATAGCCTCCATTCTTCTTACCCCAGATGAAATTGAAGTGTCAGATAAAATTTTAAAGTAGCCTATCTCACCAGTAAAATCTACATGGGTTCCTCCACATAATTCCGAAGAGAAAGAATCAATTTTCTTGCTATCTGAATATGACATGTTAACTACTCTAGCGAGATCTGGGTATTTCTCTCCAAACAACCCCAATGTGCCAGATTCAATCGCATCCTTTGGTTTCATGAATTTAATGTTTATTTTTAGATTTTCTCTAATTTGAGAATTAACTAAATCTTCAATTAAAAAAATTTCTTTTTGTGTAAGGGGTGAATTGTGTGAATAATCAAATCTTAGTTTCGATTCAGAAACAAGCGAGCCTTTTTGCTTTATATGGTCCCCTAGAATTCTTCTTAAACTTTCATTCAAGAGATGAGTAGCGGAATGATTATTTCTTATCTTATTTCTTGATTCCTTATCAATTAGAAGCTCGTAAGAATTGTGTATGTATAATTCTTTTTTTATATTTTTTGCATCATGAAGAAATATATCTCCTTGGATTTTAATAGTCTTACTTATTTCACAAAGAACAGAATTATTTGAAGCACATAACAATTTTCCAGAGTCCCCAATTTGTCCTCCAGACTCTGCAAAAAATGGAGTTGATTCAAATATGAGATAAGCCGAATCACCATCACATACCCTTTCCGTAAATGAACCTTTGTTGATAATGCCTATTAACTTTGATTTCAAATTGGTGTGCTCGTATCCAAGAAAGTTTGTTTTCTCAAATTTATTTTTTAATTCTATTAAAACATTTTCCTCTTCTAAATCACCACTACCTCTCCAACTTTTTTTTGAAATAAATTTCTGTTTATTTATTATTTTCTGTAACTTTTTCATATCTAAAGTTAAATTATTTTCTTTCAGAATATTTTCTGTCATATCATATGGAAAACCATAAGTATCATAAAGTTTAAAAGCAGTTTTTTCAGGAAAGTTTTTAGTTTTAAGATTTTTAATTTCAAAATTTAAAAGTCTAAGTCCATCTTTTAGGGTCAATGAGAATTTTTTTTCCTCGTTTTCAAGTGTTTCAATGATGTACTTCTCATTTTGTTTAAGATCAAAATATATTTCATTATATTCACAACAAACATATTCTACTAATTTATACATTATGGATTTTTCAAAGCCAATTAAGCTTATGTGTCTTGCCGCTCTTCTAATAATCCTTCTAAGAACATAACCCCTCCCCTCGTTTGAAGGAATTAAACCCTCAGAAATTAAGAACACAATTGACCTCATATGATCAGAAATTATTCTAAAAGAGGCTATATTTTGACTATTACAGGAAATTTTCGTTAATTCCTCGATTTTATTTATTAAATTAAGAAAAATATCAGTCTCAAAGTTATTTGTTAAACCGTTCAACACTGCTGTAATTCTCTCGAGTCCCATACCTGTGTCAACGCATTTTTTCGGAAGTTCTTTTAGTTTATTCCCATCCTTTTCAAATTGCATAAACACTAAATTCCACACTTCTACAAATCTCTCACCTTCTTGCTCTTTACTACCAGGCAGACCTCCATAAATTTTCTCTCCATTATCATAGAATATTTCGCTACAGGGACCACAAGGACCTTTCTCACCCATAGACCAAAAATTATCGGATGACGAAATTTTAATTATTTTGGTGTTTTTATTACTTAATAATTTCTTCCAGATTTTAAAAGAATCAATGTCCTCTTCGTAAACAGTAACTACAAGTTTTTCTGGTTTCAACAAACAATCTTTTGTCAAAAATTTCCATGCAAATTCAATAGCCTCCTGTTTAAAGTATGAACCAAAAGAAAAATTTCCAAGCATTTCAAAAAAGGTATGATGTCTTGGAGTATATCCAACATTATTTAAGTCATTATGTTTTCCTCCAGCCCTTATACATTTTTGCGCAGAGACTACATTTAAAAACTTTGACTTCTCCTTTCCTGTAAAAATATTTTTGAATTGAACCATTCCTGCGTTTGTAAATAATAGAGATGGATCGTTGTCCGGAATTAGAGGAGAAGAATTAATGATTTTATGACCATTGCTTTCAAAAAAATCCAAAAATTTTTCTCTTATTTCTTTTGACTTAATCATTATTCTAAGAATTTAAAAATAGATTATTCAATAATTATTTTCAATCATCCTTTGATGTTATTTTTCTTTAGCAGTTGTATCATCCTGATTAACTTCTTCATTTGTAATTTGTTCTAAATTATTTTTTCTTAAAATATTTTCAATTTCGTCAGAAATTGTCTTATTTTCTTTTAGAAAAATTTTAGCATTTTCTCTTCCCTGTCCAATTCTTTCATTTTTATACGAGTACCATGCGCCGGCTTTGTCAATTAAACCTGATTTTGTGGCTAAATCAAGTATCTCTCCGGTTTTTGAAATTCCCTCACCATACATAATGTCAAATTCGACCGTTTTAAATGGTGGAGCTAATTTATTTTTTACAACTTTTACCTTTGTTTGATTACCAATAATTTGGTCTCTATCTTTAATTGCACCAATTCTTCGAATATCAAGTCTCACAGAAGCATAAAATTTTAGAGCATTTCCCCCCGTTGTAGTTTCAGGATTGCCAAACATTATTCCTATTTTTTGTCTTATTTGATTGATAAAAATAACTAAAGTATTTGATCTAGAAATTGAACCAGTAAGTTTTCTCAAAGCTTGGCTCATTAGTCTCGCATGAAGTCCCATATGAGAATCACCCATATCACCCTCAATTTCGGCTCTGGGTACAAGAGCTGCAACTGAATCAACCACTAAAAGATCGATTGCACTTGAACCAACCAGTGTATCAGCAATTTCCAATGCTTGTTCACCATTATCAGGTTGCGAAATTAACATATTATCTGTGTCTACTCCCAATTTTTTTGCATAAATTGGGTCTAAAGCGTGCTCTGCGTCAATAAAAGCACATGTACCACCAGACTTTTGCGATTCTGCTAATGCATGCAAAGCTAGTGTTGTTTTCCCTGAACTTTCAGGACCATAAATTTCAATTATTCTTCCTTTGGGAAAACCGCCAATACCCAATTCTAAATCAAGAGTGAGAGATCCTGTAGAGATTGTTTCTATATCAACTTGTTCTTGTTGCCCAAGTCTCATAACGGAACCTTTACCAAAATTTCTTTCAATTTGGCTAATTGTAGATTCTAAACTTTTTAATTTGTCCATATATTTGTTCTATAAATGTTCTTTTTTATCATACACAAAAAATTTTGAATGATAAAGTAAAATTTAATATTCTTTTTCTTTGTATATTCTCTCACTTTTTTCGTGATTCTCCTGCGCTTCAAGTGATAATGTAGCTATAGGCCTTGCTTTAAGTCTTTCTAAAGAAATTGGTTCAAGAGTTTGTTCGCAATATCCATAACTTCCATCATCAATTTTTGATAGCGCTTTATCAATTTTAGACAGAAGTTTTCTGAGTCTATCTCTTGTTCTAAGTTCTAGCGTTCTATCAGACTCAAGAGAAGCTCTATCTGTTGCATCAGGTTTATTTGTTGATTCTTCTTTTAACTTCATAAGAGTTATATTTGAGTCCCTCAGCACTTCTTTTTTCCAAGTCAAAAGTTTTTGTTTAAAATATTCTAATTGCTTTGAATTCATAAAATCTTCATTTTTATTTGGCTCATATTTTTTTAAATTTTTTGACTTCATTGTATTGTCCAAAAAAAGTTACAAATAAATTAATATAAAGCATATAATTATATTTGGAAAAAAAATGAATCAAGAAAAATTTAAAAAAAAAAAAGGAGCATTTCTAGATAGGGATGGAGTTATAAATCTTGATACGGGATATGTTCATAAAATTCAAGACTTTAGGTGGATTAAAGGCATAAAAAAAACAATTAAATTACTTAATAAACTTAATTACGTAGTGATTGTAATTACAAATCAATCTGGGGTTAAAAGAGGATATTTTACAGAGGAAGAACTAAATAAACTTCACGAGTGGATAAATCAAGAACTTAAAAAAAACAATGCGTATATTGATGATTTTTTCTATTGTACAGACTTGCCAAAAGAAAATATTCTTAAATCTAGAAGGAAGCCCAGTCCAGAAATGATAAATGAGGCTATAAAAAAATATAACTTAGAAAGAAATCAATGCTTTTTTATAGGAGATAAGCAGACGGATCTGCAGGCCGCTAAAAATGCAAGAATTAAAGGTTTTCTTTTTGAAGGAGGCGATATTTTTGATATGATACAAAAAATTTTAAATTAATCTTACTTTTGCTATTAAAATTATGATTAAAGTTCATATATATATTATAAAAAAAGTGTTCATATGTTAGATAACTTTGATTTAAATAAAAAAAAAAAGAATGTTCCGTACCCTAAGGGTAGAGACATTGATGAAGATTCTCTTTCAGAAATTAAGGAACTAATTTTTCATCTTCCATTAAAAAGAGATCTACTAATAGAATATTTTCATCTAATACAAGATAAATACAGATGCATCAGGAAAAAGCATCTAGCAGCTATTTCCCATATTTTGAAAATACCTTTTGCTGAATCATTTGAAGTTGCCACATTTTATGCTCATTTTGATGTAATTGATGATCATTGCGACTCTCCACCTGAAATTACTGTTAGAGTTTGCGACAGCTTAACATGCGAACTAAAAGGCTCTCAGAATATAATCAATGAACTAAATAAGAGTGTTGATAAAAATAAAGTGAGAATATTAAGAGCCCCGTGTATGGGGCTATGTGATTTAGCCCCTGCCTGCGAGGTGGGACATAAACACGTTACAAAAATTACTTCAGATAAAGTAACAAAGGTAATTGAAAGTAATGAACTACATCCAAAAATAGTTAATGGAATTGAATATGAAGAGTACATAAAGTCAGGAGGTTATAAAATTCTTGAAAAATGTTATGATGGAGAAATCCCTTTTGAAAAAATTGTTGAAACTTTGAATGATTCTGGTCTTAAAGGGATGGGTGGTGCTGGTTTTCCATCTGGACAAAAATGGAAATTTGTCAAAATGGAAAATGGTCCTAGATTGATGACAATTAATGGCGATGAAGGAGAACCTGGAACATTTAAGGATAAACTTTACCTAGAGAATGACATGCATAGATTTTTTGAAGGTATGTTAATAGCAGCTTGGGCAGTAGAAGCCAGTGATGTATATATTTACATGAGAGATGAATATCCAGGAATAAGAATAAAAATGTTCAGAGAATTAAAGAAACTTTATGATAATAACATTATAAAAAACACCAAAGTTCACATCAGACGTGGAGCTGGAGCTTATATCTGCGGCGAAGAATCTGCTATGATTGAATCAATTGAAGGAAAAAGAGGTTTGCCTCGACATAAACCACCTTTTGTATCAAAGGTTGGTCTATTTGGGCTTCCAACTTTAAACCACAACATTGAGACAGTTTTTTGGGTAAGAGATATACTTGAAAAAGGGTCCTCTTGGTTTTCAAAGCAAGGTACAAGAGGTAGAAAAGGGCCACACAGTTTTTCTGTATCTGGAAGAATAAAAAAACCGGGTGTAAAACTTGTACCTGCAGGCATTACTATGAATGAGCTTCTAAAAGAACATTGCGGGGGAATGGAAGATGGTCATAAATTTTATGGTTATCTGCCTGGAGGTGCTTCAGGGGGTATTCTTCCGGCATCAAAAGCTGATATCCCCTTAGATTTTGGAACACTAGAGGAGCATGGTTGCTTTATAGGGTCTGGTGCAATAGTTGTTTTTTCCGACAAAGATGATATAACAAAAATAGTATTGAATTTACTCAAATTCTTTGAAGATGAAAGTTGTGGTCAGTGCACTCCGTGCAGAGTTGGAACTGAAAAGGCGGTTAAATTGTTAGAAAAGAATAATTGGAATAAGGATTTGTTATTAGAACTTGTCAAAATTATGAGAGATGCATCTATTTGTGGTCTTGGTCAAGCTGCAGGTAACCCAATAAAAAGCGCACTTAATTATTTTTCAGACGACATTTAAATGAAAAAAGTTACTAAATTTTTTATTGATAATTTGGAAGTAGAAGCTTCTGGAAATGAGACTATATGGCAGGTTGCAAAAAGATATGGTACAACCTTACCTCATCTATGCTATGCAGATAAACCGGGTTACAGGGCAGACGGAAATTGTAGAGCTTGTATGGTCAATATTGAGGGAGAAAGAGTTTTAGCTGCCTCTTGTATAAGAAAACCCGCTGAGGGAATGAAAGTCACTACTCTTGACGAACGTTCTACAAAATCTAGAGAGATGGTTATTGAACTTTTAGTAACCGATCAACCTGAAAAAAGAAATTCACATGATCCAAATTCTCACTTTTGGAACATGGCAAAAAAAACAAAAGTGGACGGAAGTCGTTTCGATAAAAAAATTGCATCAGACACTCCCATTGCTGACAATTCAAATAATGCCATGTCAGTAAATCTAGACGCATGCATACATTGCAATCTATGTGTAAGAGCTTGCAGAGAAGTACAAGTTAATGATGTGATCGGAATGGGACAAAGAGGTCATACTTCTAAAATAATTTTTGATTTTGATGATCCTATGGGGGATTCTACATGTGTAAGTTGTGGCGAATGCGTACAAGCTTGTCCAACAGGAGCCTTAATGGAAGCTAATTTGTTAGACGAAAATGGAAAACATAAAGGAAAGCCTGATAGAGAAGTTGACTCTCTTTGTCCATATTGTGGAGTAGGGTGTCAGCTTACATATCAAATAAAAGATGACAAAATTGTATCAGCAGTTGGAAGAGATGGCCCTGCTAATAATAATAGACTTTGTGTAAAAGGTAGATTTGGTTTTGACTACATTCATAACCCAGAGAGAATTACTAAACCTTTGATTAGAAAAAAAGGTGCAAAAAAGATTGCTAATGAAAAGATAAATCCATTGGATCCATCCTCTCACTTTAGGGAAGCCTCGTGGGAAGAAGCATTAAATTTAGCAGCTTCGAGATTAAAAAATATAAGAGATAATAGTCCAGGTAAAGCTTTGGCAGGACTAGGTTGTGCAAAAGGTTCTAATGAAGAAGCTTATTTATTTCAAAAGCTAGTCAGGACAGGTTTTAATAATAATAATGTTGATCATTGCACAAGAATGTGCCATGCATCTTCTGTTGCTGCACTTATGGAAGCCATTGGCACTGGAGCTGTTACCGCACCAGTTTCTGAAATTAAAAATGCCGAGGTAGCAATTATAATTGGAGCTAGACCATCTCAAAATCATCCAGTTGCTGCAACGTATATAAAAAATGCAGTAAAAAAAGGCTTAAAACTTGTCATTGCTGATCCAAGAGAGCAAGAACTATCGAAACTTGCTGAAAAAAATCTTCATTTTAAACCTGGAACTGATGTATCTCTTTTAAACGGGATGATCAATGTTATTATTGAAGAGGGTTTGGCTGATAGACAATATATAGAAAAGTTTACTGAAGGATACCTTGAATTAAAAGAGCATGTAAAAGATTTTACACCAGAGGAAATGGAAAAGATATGTAATATACCGGCAGAAGAAATAAGAGAAACTGCAAGATTATTTGCAAACGCAAAATCAGCTATGATTTTTTGGGGAATGGGTATATCCCAACATATTCACGGCACTGATAATTCTAGGTGTTTAATTTCTCTTGCTTTGATTACAGGGAATGTTGGTAGACCAGGAACTGGACTCCATCCTTTAAGAGGGCAGAATAATGTACAGGGTGCTTCTGATGTGGGGCTCATTCCTATGGTTTTTCCTGATTATCTGCCAATTTCAGATGCCAATAATGTAAAGTTTTTTGAACAATATTGGGAAACAAAACTTGATCCAAATCCTGGTTTGACTGTTGTTGAAATTATGGAGTCTATTTATGAGAGGAAAATAAAAGGTCTTTATGTTATGGGTGAAAACCCTGCTATGTCTGACCCTAATGCCAATCATGCAAGAGAAGCTTTGTCTAGATTAGATACCTTGATAGTACAAGATATTTTTTTAACCGAAACAGCTTACCTAGCAGACATTGTACTTCCAGCATCAGCATTTCCCGAAAAAACCGGTACTTTTACCAATACTGATCGAAGAGTTCAACTTGCAAGAAAGGCTGTAAACCCTCCAGGTGAAGCCAAACAAGATTGGTGGATTATTCAAGAATTAGCAAAAAGATTTGACTTGGGATGGAGTTATTCTGGTCCAGATGAGATTTACGATGAACTAAGAAATTGTATGGAATCAATTAAGAATATTTCATGGGAAAGATTAGTTAAAGAAGGTGCTGTTACATATCCTTGTGATGCTGAAGACAAACCAGGTAATGAAGTTATTTTTGGAGAAGGTTTTCCTACAAATAATAAAAAAGGTAGATTGGTCCCAGCTAAACTTATCGATCCTGATGAAAAACCTGATAAAGATTTTCCTTTTGTACTTACAACTGGGAGACTCTTAGAACATTGGCACACAGGTTCTATGACAATGAGGGCGAAAATCTTAAATTCTATTGAGCCCGAACCATATGTTCACATTTCAAAGAACGATATGAAAAATAATAATCTTACACAAAATGATACGATTGAGTTGCAAACCAGAAGAGGTAAAATAACTGTTAAAGTTCGTAAAGATAGAATGATTCCCGATGGTTTAGTGTTTATGCCATTTTGTTTTGAAAAGGCACCAGTGAACTTACTTACAAATCAAGCTCTTGATCCAGATGGAAAAATACCAGAATTAAAATACTGCGCTGCAAAAATTAGCAAAATTAATGTTTAATTAATTATCCTGCCTAGATAGTTCTTCTTTTGTCATATGATGCTTACTATTAACTGCAGATATTAATAAGTTAGCAATAAAAGCTATTGCAAGCAATCCAGCCATTGCATACATTGTTGTGTTATACAAAGTTGCCGACGGATCAGCCGTACCCTCAGGAACAACTTGCATCAAATTACTGATGGTAACAGTTTTCTGTTTTACAAGTTCAGATAAATTGTCTATTGACTCACCATAAGTTGCTAAAAAAACTTCAGGTTCAACTTTTGCAGCTAATTTATTAATTGAATCTTCTAAAGATCTCTGTCTCAATTGTGTTATAGCCAAAGGTCCTAAAACTCCAGCTGTTGACCAAGCAGTTAACAATCGTCCATGAATGCCTCCGACGTATCTGGTACCAAAAATATCAGCAAGATAAGCTGGTATAGTTGCAAAACCACCACCATACATTGTAAAAATGACCATTGACGCTACATAAAATAAAACTAAATATGTAATAGATGGGTCAATACTCATAGATTTTGCACTAAATGGTATGGATAAATACAACAAGATTCCAAGCGAAAAGAATATAAAATAAGTAGTTTTTCGTCCTATATAATCAGACATTGATGCCCAAAATATTCTACCAATCATATTAAATACACTAATCATTAAAACATAAGTGCCTGCAAAAGCCGCAGTCACAATATATGGAAGTGAAGAACCAAAAATTTCAATCATCATTGTCTTTGCAACACCAATTACTCCAATTCCTGCAGTCACATTAAAACAAAGAACGATCCATAAAAGATAAAATTGAGGTGTTTTAAGTGCCTGATCTATATGAACATGATTCTGAGTAACTAGTTTTGATTTTGAATCTTTGGGCGGCACCCATCCCTTTGGAGTCCAACCTTCGGGAGGAATCCTGTAGGAAAAAGCAGCTATAGTCATGATAATAAAATATACGATACCCAAAACTAAAAAGGTTTGCGCGGCACCACTTGAACCAGTCCCAACTATGTAAACTCCAGGCTCTCCTGGAACAATCATTCTTGAAACCTCATTAATACCCACAACTACAACTTCAACCATAGAACCAGAAATTTCAGCAAATCTTCTTCCACCCTCAGTAATTAATTCGACAGAATCAATGGCACCAAGATATTCAGGAACTTTGTAAAATCTCTCCAAAAGCTTATCAATAGTAAACTTTGCAATCATTGCCCCGCCACCAAAGCCCATAATTGCCATACCAGTTGCCATACCTCGTCTATCAGGAAACCATCTTATAAGGGTCGAAACCGGTGAAACATAGCCCAAGCCTAACCCAGCACCACCTAAAACTCCGTAACCCAAGTAAAGAAGATATAATCCAAGTTGGAGATTAATTTCAGATGAACCAAAAGCAAAGTTAATTTCAACACCCATTTCTTGTAGATATATTCCAAAAGCTCCTATTAAAAATCCTCCTCCCCAACAACAAGCGGCTACAAAGCCAACCATTCTGGGACCAACTTTTTCCAACCACTTACCTGCGTAAGCTGCAGTAAAACCTAAACAAACAATAGCAACTGAAAAAATCCAAACAACCTGGCTTAAACTCCAATCGTCTCCAGAAGAAGTTACAACACCCATTATTTTTACAAGTGCAGGATTAAACATACTCCATGCATAAACGGAACCAATACACAAATGGATAGCAATTGATGCTGGAGGAACTAACCATCTATTAAATCCAGGTTTAGCAATAATGTTTTTTTTTTTTAGGCGCTCAACAAAACTCATTTAGTTCCCCTATTTTATTTAATGTACTTTTTATAAATATTTCTAGCAATCTTTAAATCGTCATCGTTATTTATATTAAAAAAAGGATCATAATCAATATTTTGAAAATTAACTACCCTCATTTTAAAATTTTTTGTAAATTCATCAATTTTTAAATTTTTTTTTTGGATACTTGCCTCTAAATTATCAGTCAATCTGATGTTCCACGCAGCTAGAGCTGGATGGGTTCTATTCTTACTTTTTACAGAAATAATTAACTCATCAGTAATATTTTCAAAAATTTTATCTATTAATGTAGCTGGGAAAAAAGGGGTGTCTACAGGAAAAGTTACCAACCAATCAATTTCAGGATATTTAAGTTCTAGCCATTTAAGACCAGTTAAGACGCCAACAAGTGGTCCTAAATTTCCCTTAATACAATCTTTTAAAACAAAAGTATTTTTATACATTTCTCCAAAATCTGAATTATTAGAATTAATTCCAACAACTTTGATTTGATTTTTAACTCTTGCTAAAACTAAATCAATCAAACTAATAGATTCAATTGTTTTTAGGGATTTATCTTTAAAAAACATTCTTCTCGATTTACCCCCCGCTAGAATTAAACCAGCAATATTGGAATTCTTAACTTTCAAGTCTTTTTTCCCCTGATAAAATTGTAAATTTTTTTCCTTTCGCTCTTCCAACCAAAGTCAGATTAGCTTTTTTTGCCAATTCAATTCCCCATGCTGTAAATCCAGAACGAGAAATTACTATTGGAATTTTCATCTGCACAGATTTAATTACCATTTCACTAGTTAAACGTCCTGTTGTATAAAAAATCTTATCATCTGGCTTTATTTTTTCTAAAAACATGAAACCAGCAATTTTATCAATTGCATTGTGTCTACCAACATCCTCCATATAAACTAATGGTTCATTTTTTTTACACAAAACACATCCATGAATTGCACCTGCCTTGAGATAAAGACTAGGTGTCAAATTAATTTTTTTTGACAACTCATATATCCACTCTATTCTAAATTTATTAGAAATATTTAAATTTATATTTTTAAATTTTTCCATAATATTTCCGAAAGCAGTTCCTTGCGCGCATCCTGATGTTAAAGTTTTTTTTTTTAATTTATTTTCATAGTTTGTTTTCTTTTTAGTTCTAACAACAACGGTTTTTATGTCATCTTCATAATCTATAGCTTCAATATTCTCATTTTCATTAATCATATTTTGATTAAGAAGATAGCCTAATGCGAGAAACTTAGGGTGATCATTGATTGTCATCATAGTTACAATCTCCTGATTGTTCAAAAAAAGTGTCAAGGGTGTCTCTTCGATCACATCAAGATTTTTTGTTTCCATATTTTCATCCAAAGCTTTTACTTTTCTTGTAAGCTTAGGATTATTTAAATCAGGAAAAATTTTCATAGTTTGTTTTAGCGCTTAATTTCTATTATTATACATTGACTATATACTATGAAAGATTAAAAAATAAAATAATGTTAGATTCATTTGGAAGAAAGATTGATTACTTAAGAATTTCGGTAACTGATCGATGTGATCTTAGATGTAAATATTGTATGCCACAAAAAATGACATTTAATAACAATGAAGAAATTCTATCTGTAAGTGATTTAAAAACACTTATACGTATTTTTGTATCCTTGGGAATCAAAAAAATCAGGGTCACTGGAGGTGAACCTTTAGTTAGAAAGAATGTTCACGATGTTTTTTCATATCTTTATACGTTTATTCAAAAGGACTTACTAAAAGAGGTTTCGATTACAAGTAATGGAACCCAGTTAGAAAAAAATGCAGAAAAACTAAAGAAAAATGGAATCAAAAGAATTAATATATCTTTAGATAGTCTAATCGAAGAAAAGTATAATTTTATTACAAACGGTGGAAATTTAAAAAAGGTTTTAAATGGAATATTTCTTGCTCGAGAATTAGGATTCAAGATAAAAATTAATACCGTTTTAATTAAAGATTTTAATGAAGATGAAATAATCTCTTTATGCAAGTGGTGTTCAGTTAATCATTTCAAAATTTCTTTTATAGAAACAATGCCTTTAGGACAGGTTGAACAGGATAGAGCGTTAAACTACTTTCCTACATTTAAAGCTATGGAAACTATTGAGAAAGAATTTGGTTTAGTTTCCTCTGATTTTAAATCAAATGGACCTTCAAGATATTTTATGACCGAAAAAATTGATTTAATTGTTGGTTTTATAAGTCCAATTAGTAATAATTTTTGTAAAACGTGCAATCGAATAAGACTTACTAGCAATGGATTATTATTCGGGTGCCTAGGGGATAACGGTTCAATTGATGTAAAAAAGTTATTACTTAAAAAGAATTATACAAAACTCTACAACGCAATTAAAATTGCTATCTTCAATAAACCTGAAAAGCATCATTTTAATATTAATGAAAACAACCCAAAAATTAATAGAAATATGAATTTAACGGGAGGTTAAGTTTATGTTTGAAAAAAAAATCAGTTTTATTTCTTCTAAAGACTCTTTAGCAAAAAAATCTCTAAAACAGCTAAAAAAAAAATATAAAAATTTTAAACCGGAAGATGCGGATATCATTATTGCTCTGGGCGGTGATGGAACTATTTTAGAGACCTTTCATAAATTTCTTCAAGAAAGAAAACTTATTTATGGCATGAATAGAGGGCACGTGGGATTTCTAATGAATCAATATTCTGAGGAAAGCTTGATTAGTAGAATAGAACAAGCGAATTCGACTAGATTATATCCTTTAAAAATTAGAACTTTTGATGTTAGTGGAAATATTAAGGAGTGTTTAGCCTTCAATGATGTATCGTTAATAAGGAAAACTAGACAAATTGCTAAAATTTCTATTAAAATAAACAATATTGAAAAAATTAAAAATCTTTTATGTGATGGTTGCTTGATCTCTACCCCTGCTGGGAGTACAGCTTATAACCTATCTTTAAGAGGTCCCGTTGTTCCGGTCGGAGCTGAGCTTTTAGCATTAACTCCAATCAGCCCTTATAGACCAAGAAGATGGAGAGGAGCTTTATTACCCAATAGTGTAAAGATAACTTTGACTGCGCTTGAGACAAAAAAAAGACCCGTAAGAGCCGAAGCTGATTTTTTTGAAGTTAATGATATAAAAAAAATTGAAGTAACATTGGATAAGAAAAACTATATTAACCTATTGTTTGATAAAGGGCACGACTTAGAAGAAAGAATTATTAATGAACAATTTATTTATTAAAAATGAAAATACAGAAGATTTTACATAAGCTTGTAAGCTTTAAATCAATAAGCTTGAAAGAAAATCTTTCAATAATAGATTATATTTCCTCACATTTTAAGTTACTTGGTGTAAGACCACAAATTATAAAAGGAGAAAAAGATAGAGTAAATTTATATGCCAGAATTGGACCGGATAATTTAGATGGAATAATGTTTTCAGGACATACGGATGTCGTTCCAGTTGAAGGACAAAATTGGAATTCTAATCCATTTAGTTTAAAAAAAGTTGGAACAAAACTTTACGGAAGGGGAACAACTGATATGAAAGGATTTATTGCAGTTACACTAAGTCTTCTTCCCAAAATTCAGAATTCTAGTCTTAAAAAACCAATTCATTTTATGTTTAGTTATGATGAAGAAATTGGTTGTATAGGTATACAAAAAGCAATTCCATTTTTAAAAAATCTTAAGATTAAACCAACAAAATGTATTGTAGGTGAGCCCACTAAAATGCAGGTAATAAATAAACATAAAGGAAAAAAAAATTTTCTAATCACTTTTAACGGTATTGAGGCTCATAGCTCATTAATTGAGAGTGGAGTCAATTCGATAAATTATGCAGCGGATTTTATAAATTTTTTAAATAAAAAACAAACAGACTTAATGAAAAAAGTAAATAAAGAATTTTTTCCTCCATATTCTTCAATAAATGTTGGAACTATTTCCGGAGGTATTGCTTTAAATATAATCCCCAAAAATTGTCAGGTTGAATTTGAAATTCGTAATCTTCCGTCAGATGATACTAAAAAGTTATTAAATGAAATTAAAAATTATCTTTTTGGAAATTTAGAAAAAAAAATGAAAAAATTAAATAAAAAATGTTTTATTAATTTTGAGATAACGAATAATTTTCCTGGTTTGGATACAGATAAAGACGAGGAAGTTATTAACCTTTGTTTAAACTCAAATAAAAGCAATAAATTAGGAACTGTAAGTTTCGGAACTGAAGCTGGGATATTTGATAAGTTAAATTTACAGACAATTGTTTGCGGACCCGGTAGTATTGAACAAGCACATAAGCCCAATGAATACATTGAAATAGAGCAACTTAAGAAATGCGAAGTTTTTTTAAAAAATATAGTTAACAGTTGTTGTTGATTATGGAAACAAGTAGATTTGATTTTAAACTTCCAGAAAAATTAATAGCATTAGATCCTGTTTTTCCAAAAGATTCAGCCAAACTATTAGAAGTCAGGAATGAATATGTTCTTCATTCCTTTGATAATTTATCACATATACTTAATGACGGAGATTGTATTGTAATTAACGACACAAAAGTAATTCCAGCAAAACTTATTGGATTATTTGAAAATAAAAAAGTTCACATTACACTAAATAAAAATATTAAGAATAATCCAAAGGTTGTGTGGAGTGCTTTTGTTAAGCCCAAAAAAAAAATTAATGTAAACGGAAAGATTTTTTTTTCAAAAGATTTTTTTTGTAAAATAATTGACATTAAAGAATATGGTGAAATTTTAGTTGAATTTAATTGTTCAACTTCATTTTTTTTTAAAAAAATAAATTCACTTGGTACTGTAGCATTACCTCCATATATCACGAGTAAAAGAGTTGTTAATAAAAATGATCTAAAAGACTATCAGACCATCTTTTCAAAAAAGCTTGGGGCTGTGGCAGCTCCAACTGCAAGTCTTCATTTTACTCATAAACTTATAAAAAAACTCAAATCCAAAAATATAAAAATTGTTAATGTAACTTTGCACGTAAATGGCGGAACTTTTTTGCCAATACGAACAAAAAACATTTGTAAACATGTTATGCATAATGAGTTTGGAATAATTTCAAAAGATTCTGCAGCAATAATAAATCAAACTAGAAATCAGGGGAAAAATTGCATTGCGGTTGGCACAACAGTTCTTCGTTTACTTGAAAGCTCGAAAAATAAGCATGGAAAGGTTAGTACATTTTCCGGAAATACAGATATTTTTATAAAACCGGGGTGGAAGGTAACAACAGTTGACGGTTTAATAACAAATTTTCACACGCCAAAGTCTACTCTATTTGTACTGATATGTGCAATAGTAGGGATTAAAAATGCAAAAAAATTATATAAATATGCAATAAAAAACAACTTAAGATTTTTTTCTTATGGAGATGCTTGTTTAATTTGGGTCTAGATTTTTGTGAATAATTTTTTTGAATTATTAAATAATGATGGATTTGCAAGATTGGGTAAAATTAGAACTGCCCATGGAGACATTCATACCCCTGTTTTTATGCCCGTTGGAACCTTAGGTTCTGTGAAATCAATATTTTCAGAAGACTTAAAAAAAATTGGAGTAAAGATAATACTAGGTAATACATATCACCTTATGCTAAGACCTGGTGAAGAGTTAATTCAACAAATGGGAGGGTTACAAAAGTTTATTAATTGGAATTTACCCATATTAACAGACTCAGGTGGTTTTCAAATTTGGTCACTTTCAAAACTTAGACAACTTGATTCAAATGGAGTAACTTTCTCGTCTCATATTGATGGAAAAAAATATAGATTAACTCCTGAAAAATCTATTAAAATTCAAAAAAAATTAAATTCAAATATAACTATGGTTCTTGATGAATGCACAGATTATCCGGCCACTTATTTGGAATCATCTGAATCATTAGATTTGACAATTGATTGGGCAAAAAAATGTAAAAAAATATACAAGAAAAAGGAGGGTTTTGCATTATTTGGAATTAATCAGGGAGGTATTCATAAAGAATTGAGAAGAAAAAGTATGCAGGAATTAATCAACATAGATTTTGATGGATATGCTTTAGGAGGACTTTCTGTTGGAGAAAAACTTAAAGATATGATAGAAATTGTAAAATATGTTACTAAATTTTGTCCCATTGATAAACCAAGATATTTAATGGGAGTTGGAAGGCCAATAGATATTTTTAATGCTGTAAAGTTTGGGGTTGATATGTTTGATTGCGTTTTGCCTACGAGGTTTGGTAGGAATGGAAGAGCATTCACATCAGGGGGTGAAATAAACTTAAGAAATTCAAGGTTTGCACTTGACAGCGAACCTTTAGATAAAAATGTTTCATGTTTTGTTTCAAAAAATTATACTAGAGGATATATCCATCATCTTACAAAAAGTAATGAAATACTGTCCTCAATGATTATTAGTTTACATAATATAGCGTTTTATGAAAAAATGATGACAGATATAAGACATTCGATTAAAAACAAAAGTTTTTTAAAATTAATGAACGAATATAAAGAAAAAAATATTTTTTATGAAAAAACTTAATGAATTAGGAAAAAAATCTAAAATTTTAGATGATCCTGAAAAAGTAAAGCTTGATAGTATTGAAAACCCGCATATGGATTTAAATTATGTTGTTAGATTGTCATCTCCAGAGTTTACAAGTATATGTCCTAAAACAGGGCAACCAGACTTCGGAAATATCGTAATTGATTATTTACCAGATAAATTAATCGTAGAAAGCAAATCTTTTAAGCTTTTTCTTTATTCATTTAGAAATCACGGAGCTTTTCACGAAGACTGTACAATTTTGATTGCAAAAAAAATTTTACAAACGATAGATCCAAAATGGTTAAGAATTAGCGGTTTTTGGAATCCTAGAGGTGGAATTCCGATTGATATTTTTTTTCAAACAAGCGATAAACCTAAAGACATATGGATTCAGGACTATGATGTTTCTTATTATAAAGGAAGATAAAGTTATGGCTCATAAATACATCCACCAATTCTAGGCCTATTAATATCAATTCTTACAAGGTTAAGTAAATTTTTTTTTAACCTATTCCAAAACCATTTAGCAATATTTTCACTAGTTGGATTTTCTAGACCTTTAATATTATTTAATAAATTATGGTCAAGTTCCTTGATAAGAGGTTTCACAAAATTATCAATAACTTTAAAATCCATCACCCATTCTTTTTTTTCATCTAATTTATCGTCTAAATAAATTATTAGTTCATAACTATGACCATGAATATTTTTGTAATTTTCATCTAAATTTTCCGAAGGTAAAAAATGAGCAGTATCAAAATAATATTTTTTATAAATTCGCATTATTAAATTAACTAATATTTAAAGTTTTGTGTAGCTGAAAACTTGGAAACCATGGTTTGTGAGCTTTACAATAATTGATTATATTCCAAGTATTTAATTGTTTATTGATACCATCCATAGGTTGAAGGAAAAAATAGTTAAATTTTAATTTCTTTAATTCGTTTAGATTAAATTTATGTTGAGGGAATATAATTTTTAATTCATGACCACTTTTTAAAGCCCATTGTTTTTTAGATTTTGGGCTCACGCATATCCAATCAATATTAAAATCGCAACTAATTGACCCATTAGTTTCGATAGCAATATAGAAACCTTTTTTTTTTAGGTTTTCGATAAGCAAATCATTAACTTGGAGTAACGGCTCTCCCCCGGTCAAAATAACAAATTTATTCTGTAAAGAGAAATGTTTTTCCCATACATCCAAAGTTTTCTTCACTAGATCCTTTGTATTGTAAATACCTCCGTTTTCTCCATCTGTTCCAACAAAATTTGTATCACAAAAGTTACAAATAGCTGAATTTTTATCCTTTAAATTACCATTCCAAAAGTTACAGCCAGAGAAACGAATAAAAACCGCCTCTTTACCGGAATGAAATCCCTCTCCTTGAATTGATTTGAAAATTTCTTTTATATAAAACATTTTAATTTAAACAAATTGTGGATCTTTTATTCTAAGCTCAGAAAATCCTTTATCTCTTAATAAACATGCATCACATTTACCACACGGTTTATTATTCTTTGGATTATAACAACTCAAGGTATTTTTAAAATCAACATTATTATTAATTCCTTCTTTAATAATTTGTTTTTTTGTCATGTCAATTAAAGGAGTATGAATGCAAAATTTTTGACCATCAATTCCTTTCTTTGTAGCTAAGTTAGCAAGTTTTTCAAATGCAAGAATAAATTCTTGTCTACAATCTGGGTATCCTGAATAATCTACGGCATTAACTCCTATAAAAATATCTGTGCTATCGATTGTCTCACAATATCCTAAGGCATAAGACAAGAAAATTGTATTTCTGGCGGGCACATAAGTTATCGGGATTGTCTTCGGAATATTTTCTACATTTTCATTCTCTGGGACTTCAATATTATCTGTCAATGCTGAACCACCAAAAAAATCAACCTTAAATATTCTATGATTTTTAATTTTTTGAAGTTTTACTTGTTTTTTGGCGAAAAAAAGTTCCAGATCATGCCGTTGACCATAATCAAAAGAAATACAAAAAATTTCAAAATTAGTTTTTTTAGTTATTGACAATACAACAGAAGAATCTAAACCACCACTTAATAAAACCACAGCTTTTTTTTTCATTTTTATTTTTTTTTTTCTAAATATTATTTATAGTTTATAATGAATGATTAATATAAAAAAATCTATATTAAATAAAGCTAAAGAATTAGGATTTGATATTGTTCGATTTGTAAAACCAAAAATTAAAAAAAATGATGTTATCAACCTAAAAAATTTTCTTGATAAAAAGATGCACGGAGAGATGAAATGGCTAGAAAATCATTTTGAGAAAAAAATCAATCCTAAAAAACTCTGGAAAGAGGTCAAAACAATCGTTATTTTGGGACTAAATTATACACCTAAAAATAACCCCCTTAATGATAATCGCAAAAAGAAAATTGCTAATATTAGTGTTTATGCAAGAAATAAGGATTATCATGAAGTTATTGGAAATAAACTAAAAAAACTTAAAAATTGGTTAAAAATAGATCTCAATATAGAGTCAAAAGTTTATGTGGATACTTCACCGGTTTTTGAAAAATCGCTAGCACAATCTTCCGGGATAGGCTGGCATGGAAAACACACAAATATAGTTTCAAAAAAGTTTGGCTCGTGGTTATTCTTAAGTGAAGTTTTTCTTCCTATTGAAGTTGATACCGATATTTCAGAATTAGATAATTGTGGAACATGTAATAAATGTATAAATATTTGTCCCACTGATGCATTTGTAGATAATTATAAGTTGAATACTAAAAAATGTATTTCATATCTAACAATTGAATATAAAGGGCCAATTCCATTAAGTTTAAGAGGAAAGATTGGAAATAAGATTTATGGATGTGATGATTGCCTATCAATTTGTCCTTGGAACAAATTTACTTCTATCAGCAAAGAAAATTCACTATTGGAGAAGTCTGAACTAAAAAATGTAAATTTGAGTTTTTTTTTAAAATTCAATAAAGAAAAATTTGAAGATTTTTTCGCGGACTCCCCCATTAAAAGAATTGGGTGGACTAGCTTCATAAGAAATGTTTTGATAGCATCAGCCAATTCAAAAAATAGGGAATTATTAAAACTAATTACTCCCTTACTCAAGCACAGCGAACCTATAATAAGAGGAGCTGCTATTTGGTCTATGAGTAAATTAGAAAATAAAAAAATATTTAAAAAATTAAAAAAAAATTTAATATTAAAGGAGAAAAATAATTATGTATTATTCGAATTATCGCGCGTTTAAAACTCCGTAATCTCACTTAAAGCTGAGAATAAATTTTCAGTTATACCTTCATCAGATGAAGAATGACCAGCAGTATTGATGATCTTAATATTCGAATTTTTCCATTTCTCATGAAGTTTAAAAGCATTTTCAGGAGGACAAATTAAATCATACCTTCCCTGTACAATATAACCTGGAATATGTTCTATTTTTTTCATGTTTTTTAAAATTTGGTTATCTTCAATAAAAAATTTATTTTTAATAAAATGAGTTTCCATTAAAGGAGAGTTTGGACATCCGTTTCTTTGTAATATTTTTTCTTTAGATTCAAAGCTATGAGAATTGGGGTTTATTTGTGATAGTATTCTTTCATAATCATGCCAAATCCATGAATGATATACAGATTGATCAGAAAGAATTGCTTTGATATAAAATTCTAAAACTTCTTTATGATTTTTAGCTTTGGCTTGTTCGCAAAACGAATTGAAAAGTTCAGGAGCAAAAATTTTAGGAGCATTTATAAATGCCCAATCTATCTCTGCCATTGTGCCAAGAAAGACTGATCTTAATATTATGCCTCTAATATTTTGTGGATATAATTGAGCATAACATAACGCTAATGTTGCCCCCCAAGACCCTCCCACTAAAATAAATTTGTCAATTTTTAGAAATTCTCTAATTTTTTCTATATCAGAGATTAAATTTTTTGTATTATTATTTTCTAAGATTCTATACGGTTTACTTTTTCCGCAACCTCTTTGATCATATATTATTGATTTGAAGATTTTGGGATCAAAAAGTCCGTGATGATCACTTCTACAATGTCCACCAGGACCTCCATGTAAAAATAAAATTGGTAATCCATCTTTTTTGCCACTAATTTCTAAATAAATCAGATTATTATTACCAACATCAAGTTCATACATTTCGGGTAGAGAAGAATGTGTAAAAAATTTTTTATTGCTCATTTGCTTTAAAATTTATAATGTTAAATATGAAATTTGAAAATATAAACGAAGTAATATTATCTTTAATTTTGTGGATTACAAGTAATACTGAACACCCAAAACCAATAAACCCAATTAATTTGAATTTTATTGAACAAAAAGAGTTACAAGATCTTGCTTGTGGAAGACCATGTGAAATAATAGCTTACACACCTATGAATAAAAACAATGAAATTTTTTTAATTAATTCTCTAAATCCACTTAAGGATGTTTGTGCCCAGGGAATTCTCTTACATGAAATTATTCATGTGATACAACAAGAGAATGAATTTGCTGCAGAGTATGAGGACAATACAAAAAAACATCTTAGGGAAATGAACGCATTAGTAAGTCACAATCTTTTTCTAAGTCACCACGGAAAAAAAATCTTATATAGCAATGGTTTTGCTGCAAAGTTTAAAACTGGAAAAAATAGTAAAAATAATATTTATTGTTGAGTTTGTAAAAGCGATCTAATTAATTTTCTACTAACATATCCCTCAATTACTTCATTTTTTACAACTATCGCTGGCGTACCTCTAATGCCGAGACTGTTAGCTTGAATAAAGTTTTTTTCGATTATTTTTTCTATTTCTTTTGATTTCGATAGTTCCAATATTTTAGAGTAATCTAGATTCAAATTTTGAATCTTCATTTTTAAATCATTTTCCTTTATTTGCTTTTTTGAGTTCATTACAAACTCATGAAAACTAAGAAAATTTTTATTGCTTGTAAGACCAATTGCAATCGAAATTTTCGCCAAAAATTTTGAATTTTCAGAAAGAACAGGTAAATTCTTATACACAACTTTAAGATTTTGTTCCTCTTTCAAAGCAGACCTAAGTTCCTGATGAAATTTCTTACAATATCCACAATTGTAATCAAAATATTCAACAATTATTAAATCCGAATCCACTTTCCCATCATATAAATTTCCATTACTTTTATAAATTTCTTCAGAATTTTCAGAAATAAATTTATTTTTTTCCTTCTCTTCTTCTTTTGCTTGATTTTCCTCATAAATCTTGAGTGATTTAATAATTACCTCTGGGTTTTTTAGAATAAAATTTTTAATTTTATTATCAAAATCATTTTGAATAGTTCTCTCATTGGAAAAAGATAAATTAAAGATGAAAATTAAAAAAATAAAAGAAAATTTAAACATAATTAATAAAACAAAAAAATCTAATGGTGCGCTCGGTCGGACTTGAACCGACAAGGAGTCAGACTCCGCTGGATTTTAAGTCCAGTCTGTTTACCAATTTCAGCACGAGCGCAATTCAAACTAAATAAATTTCTATGAGTATATTATCATTTTTATTTATTTCAATGTTGTAAATATTCTAAATTGAAGAAAATAAAAATTATCTTTTTTTTAAATAATATATGTTATCTCAATTTTAATGCTTCTTTGAAAGTGTTCAAGATTTCTTATTAAGTAAGAAAACAGATCTTTAGTATTAAATAAAGATTTTGTATAATAAATATATGTCATTCTCTTCAATAGAATTTATTTACATATTTTTGCCTATAACATTAATTATTTTTTTTTTTATGTCATAAATTCTTGGGAAGAAATTCTTCAATTATTGTTTTGTGCATTTCTTCGTTGTTATTTTACGGATATTGGAAAATTGAATATGTATTTTTATTAATTGGATCAATTATTACTAATTACTTTTTTGGAACGCTTATATGTAATTCCCAAAATCATAAAAAAAAAAATTTTAGTTTTAGGCATAACTTTCAATATTTTGTTACTGAGCTTTTTTAAATACACTGATTTTATTATTTTAAATTTAAATAACTTTATTTTACATGGCATTAATTTCAAGGGAGTTATCTTACCCTTAGCAATTTCTTTTTTTACTTTTCAACAAATTTCTTATTTGGTTGACTCATACAAATCAGAAACCTCAAAACATAATTTTTTAGAATATTTTCTTTTTGTAGTTTTTTTTCCACAATTAATTGCAGGTCCAATAGTTCAACAAAAATTTGCCCTAAAACAATATGCTGATAAAAATTTTGGTAAGTTCAATTTATCCAAATTGTTATTTGGAATAAGTTTGTTTGTTCTAGGTCTTTTTAAAAAAGTTTTTATTGCAGATCATTTAAATCTTTTTGCCTCTAATTTATTTGAATCTGTAGCAAATGGACATAATCCATTGTTTTTTGAGGCCTGGATTGGATCTTTTTGCTATATGTTTCAACTATATTTTGATTTTTCTGGATACTGTGACATGGCACTGGGTTTAGGTTTAATGTTTGGTGTGATCCTTCCAATAAATTTTAATTCTCCTTACAAATCACTTAGTATAATTGACTTTTGGAGAAGATGGCATATTTCTCTCTCTGATTTTTTAAAAAACTATATTTATAAACCATTTAAAGGTTTTATTCAAAAGGACTCTTTTTTAAATTTAAAGAATCCTAGGCAAACTTTTTATTTTATAATTTTTCCAATAATGATTACTTTTTTTATAAGCGGGTTTTGGCATGGAGCTGGGTATACATTTATACTATGGGGAATTTATCACGGTATATTAGTATGCATAAATCACGTATTTAAAGTTTACAATAGAGAATATAAAATTTTAAATATGGAACAGCTGCACATAAAAATTATATCATTCTTAATTACAACTCTATCGGTAAATTTTGGTTGGGTTTTATTTAGATCGGATTCAGTTTCTAGTGCCGTCGTAATCTTTAAATCTATGTTGGGACTAAATGGAGTTCAAATGACTCCAAGATTAATTGAAAATTTTCCAATTTTTGAAAAAATATTTTCTTATCCACCTAGCGGATTGGGTTGGCTTGGTAATCTAAATTCTGAAGTATTCATTATTTTATCAATATCAGTTATAATAATATATTTTTTCTCTAATAATATGGAAAGATTCAACTTTTTAAACAAAAATAATAATGGAACTAATTTTAAACTAAGTTTTAGCAACGGAGTGTTTGTAACATGCCTTTTAATTCTAAGCACCTCAATTTTTTGGTCAAATATCACTGTGGACTTTTTATATTTTAGCTTTTAAAAATGGAAATTAAAAAGTTTATATATGGAATAATTATTGTTTTTATTATCTTTTTATTTATAAGTTTACCCTCAATTTTTTTTCAATTTAAAGCAGGTGAATATTCAAATGCACAAAATTCAGCGTTAATTCAGATAAACTCGGATGAATGTGTGGTTCAACAAGTTTCAGCTGGAATTCAAAAATGGGAACTTGGTTATGAAGTGATAAAACAGATTCGACCTAAAATAGTTGTTACAGGGCCAGGAACTGCAAATAATTATAGTGGAGATTTTTTTTCTATGACAAGTTATGTTCTTGGTCAGTATATTTCGAGTTCAAAAAATTCAATTTACGAAATTAATAAAGTTTTTGAGATTTTTTCGCCCGAGGTGGTTATTTTAACAATTGATCCATGGTGGTTATCAAATTTAGATAATACGGGATCTCAGAATAAGTTTTTTCTTTTAAGAAGGTGGACATCTCTTATTTACAAATTGTATTTACCATATGTATGGATCTACAGAGGTGACTTGAATTTTTCAGAGTTTTTAACAATCCTGAAAAGGAAAGATAAGTGTCCTATAGGACTGAGAGCTCTAGCAAAAGATAAACACGGAACAAAAAAAGATGGTTCATGGCATTATGGAAATACATCTATCAATTTTGAATATAATAAGGATGATTTAAAAAATTCCATTGAATTGAATACATCTCCAAAAGTAAATAAGGAAAATATTAATTCATTAATTAAATTTATTGATTTAGTTGAAAAATATGGAAGTAAAGCAATAATAATTGTTCCTCCGTTTGCACCATCAATCTATAAAGAAATGAAAAAAAAACAAAAGAGTTTTTACATTGAAAAATCAAAGAAACTATTTAATTTAAAACTAAACAAGAGTATATTTTATTTTACCGATCCTTCTGAATTAAATACAAGTGATTCAGAGTTTTTGAACCCATATTCTTATGGACAAACGGTTTCAGCGAGGATGTTAGCTAAATTATCTGAAATTGATAATGAGATAAATCAGTATTTAAATATAAATAACATAAACCAATTTATTAAACTTAACCAAGGAAAAAAAATTCAAGATTAGGTTTGATTGTGATATTTCCATTCAACATAACTCAATGTATCTAAACTATTTGAATATTCATTCTTTTTAAAACTTTTCATAAAAGAATTTAATCTTTCTGAGAAAGGTGAAATATATTGGAAAGATAAGTGATATTTAATACTTTTGGAATACCTGCTCCCATAATGCAAACAGTTTGTAGTATCAACAAATATAAGTTGTCCAGGGTTTGCAATTTGAGAAGATTCTTGTAAATTTTTGATATTATTGTTTATTTCATTATCACAAATTCTATCTTTCAGAGTAATAATTTTGAATTTTTTAAGATTATTCCAAATAAATTCTGAACTTTGCTTTGAAGATATTACAGATAACGGACCTGAACTTTCTATAATTGGTTCTAAAGGAATAAAAACTTTTAGCTGAAATAAATCCTCTCTATCAAAGTGATAAAGTTGTGAGGAAGAAGGTTCCTCTTTTACATAATTACTTAACCATACCGTAGAACTATACAGAATAGGTTGAGTTCTTAAATAATTTGAAGAAATTTCAATTATATTTTTTTCAATTGCTAAATTTTTAAGTGGTTCAAAATCTAAAACACTAAATTCGCAAATGTTAAGAAAATCTTTCTTTAGATCAGTTTTTATTGCATTTTTTTTCATATACGAAAAATCAAACTTTTTTTTTGAAAATAATATTGCCTCCTCTAATACTTTATTATTTTTTAATTCAACTTTTTTGAATCCAACCGATCTTTTTATAGTTTCTTTTTTACAGAATTTAAAATTATTATAATTTGAAATAAATTTCTTTGAATAATAGTAAACTTTTAAGAAAAAATGGCTAAACCTTAATTTAAATAACAAATTTTTTAGATTTTGCATTAGTATTAAAAAGTAAAAATAATATTAAGATCATTATATCATTTTATCTCTTATTGCAAATTTAATTAAAGATGAGAAAAATTATGATACTTCCTTTTGACTGTTATAATTCTCTAAAAGAGTTCTTACAACATCGTTAGACTGTTTTACCTTTTTAGATGATATTTTTACACATTTTTTATTAGGATAATATAATTTATTTTTTATGTAAGGAATTTGGCACTTTGCTAACTTAGCAACGAAATTTTTAGAAATATCTTTTGCACAGTTTAAAGAATTAGCTTTTTTATTTTTAAAAGCAGGATAAAAACATCTTATTGGTTCAACATTGATGATTGGACAATCAGTCCAGTTTTCTGCTAAGAATGGATTATTTAAAAATTGTAATACGTCCACATCTATCATTTTACAATTAAGCATTTTTTTGTTTGGAATAAAGATTGTTGGGCTGATTGAAAATGACCTAACAAACATACCTGGATATGTATTCCATATGAAGCAGATAGGAAGTTTTGAAAATTGAGGAGAATCCCAGTGGCATGCACCCCAAAGTGGATGAAGACATGCATATCCATATTCAAAAAGATCCATATCACTTAAAGCACCATTATGTTGATTTAAAAACTGAGTCATCGGTTCGGCAGCCGTTCTCATTGGTAAAACATTGACTGAATCATATCCTTCTTCTATTTTTTTAGTGATTTTAGAAAAGAAGTTCTTTGCAACTACTAAATCAGCACATAATGGACTAAAAAGTGCGTTTTCAGAAATAGCCCGTTTCAATCCGTCTTGAAGTGTGTTTTCTAAAACTCCGTACCTAGACTCATAATTCCAATTCTTTTCAGCTAAATCTACAATTTGAAATTCAAAGCGTATAAGCTCACTTAATTTTTTTGTATAAAAATTTTTTTCTACAATTGGAAGATTAAATTTGTCTATATACAGTACATATTGTATTTGAAATTCTTTGCTGATATTGGGTATGTTGGAAATGTCTGCTAAGCTTTTTAAGTGGTGATTTAAAAATATATCAGTGTACATATTTCCGTATAAAATATTTGTAATTATGTACTTTTTCTTTAAACTTTTCATTTTATGAAGCTTTGCGTTTTGAAGATTCAACGTACTCTAATATTTCTTTAACCACGTTATCTGATTGTTTGATTTGCTTATCACTTAATTTTACTCTTTCCTTACATGGAAAATAACTTTTGACTTTCAAAAAATCATATTGCTTTGGGTTAATTGCTTTACTTGCGAAATCTATTCCAACGTATTTGGTGGTAGCTTTGTGGTTACTGAAAGGTGGATAGAAACACTCTAATGGCTCTATTCCCATAACTGGTGCATCAACCCAGTCCAAAGCCCAAAATGGTTTCTTACAGTGATAAGGGACATCTGCATCAATCATATTGCAATCTAACATTTCACTATTTGGAATAAATGCTATAGGGGTAACTGAAAAAGCTCGTAACATAAAACCAGGGTATGCATTCCAAAGTAGGACATAAGGTATTCTTGAAAATTGGACAGCATCCCAATGACATGCCACCCACAAAGGATGGAGACATTCATAGCCATAATCAAAAAGTTCCATATCAGTTAGTGCACCTTGCGATTGATTTAATCTAGGTATCATTGCTTCAGCAGAACTTCGCATTCCAGTGACTAAGACTGAATCATATCCTTCTTTAAATCTTTTCAAAATCCTAGGGTAAAAATCTTTTGCAAAATATAAATCAGCTACAATAGGTGATAGTATATAATCCCCTTCCATTGCTATTTTCATGGAATCTATCAACATTGATCTCAAATACGTATAACGACCTTCAAATGTTAGGTTTGTATCAAAAAATTTTATTTCTGTTTTAACTAACTTGGATAAAGCTATCCACATTGGATGATATTCAATGAGAAACTTTGTATGATGATCAGTATATAAAATATATTTAACTTCACAATCAGGCACAATTGAAGGAAGATTAGATTTATCTAATATGCTTTTTAAATGTTGATTTAAAAATATTCCAGCATAAACTTGCCCATAAACAATATTTGTTATTAAAAGCTTCATATAACCACCTTTACAAAAAAGAGCAATTATTGTGCCATAAAAAAATGTTTATTTTTTAAATTTTTTGTCTATTTCTTTAGATATTAATTCTTTTGAGAGATTCAAAGCATTGCAATTTATCCATGCTTTTACCTCTTTCTCAATGATTTTTTCTGCTACTTTAATTTGGCTATTTGAAAGCTTTTCTATCAAATCATCTGGCCTTTTATTACTTACTATCTCTTTTTTATTTTTTTTAATTTTAAGATGGTTCTTCACATCATCTATTAATTTTTTATTATCAGGCTTCATTTTTAAACTCTTTCTCTTTTTTTCTTATTTTTTGGTCAATAGAATCTAATGCTGAATCAAAATCTATATTTTTTATTTGAACCATTTTCTCTTTTTTAATTCTACTTGTTAATTCTATTTTAAGATCATCAATTACTCTTTTATTTTTGTATTTATCAATTTGCAAGTTATCATAATTTATATATTTTTTAACTGAATCTCCAATAAGATTAGATTTAATTAAATATAATTCATAATTTATTAATTCTTGTTGATATAATTCCTTAAGAGCTAATAATTTTTTCTCAGCGTCCAGAAGAAAAGATTCTACATTTAAAAATTTTTCTCTAGATTTACTTTCATAGATATTTTTTTTTTCTTTATTTCTAATAGAAGCTAAATAAAATAAGATTACTAAAAAGTATAAAAAATATGGGAATATTTCATTAATCATTTTATTTAAACCCTCTAACCATGTAATGAAAATATAGAATATTAACATGAATAAAAAAAGAAGTCTTGAAAATATCATATTATCTATAAACAATTTATTAGAAACAGCTAGAAATGAGAAAGTAAAGCTCCCTACAGGAAAAATACTCCCGCTTAAAACAGAAAAAAAAGAATCATTAATTGAATCAGAAGAAAAAATTGAAGATGTGTTAAATTCAAAATCTTATAATACTTCTATAAAATTTGATAAACTCGAAGCTAAAAAAAACCTCAAAAACTTTAAAAAAAACGAAAAATATGATTGGAATAAACATAAGTATTTTAACAAGGTTTATAATAATTTAGGTATTCAAGAATTAGAAAAGATTACTGAAAAGGTTTTCAGAAAGGAAATGCTTAAATGGTCTAATCAAAAGCTTAATACTTTAATAAAAATAAAAATAAAAAATAAAACAAATGCTTTATTGGAATAAAAATTAAAAATACTTAGGCTTTCCTTTTTTTTTGTCGAGAAAATAAAAAATCTGTTCACCAACGTTTTGGAGCAAATCTTTGTCCTGGCTTTTTAAAATTAATGAAACTCCAAATAAATTACTTTTAAAGTATGGATAGCTTCCTATGGAAACTTTAGGATTTTCTTGTTGGATAGATTTAATATAATCAGCTATCACACCCTCAGAAAGCAAAGTTGAAATATTTATTTGAGGCATAATATCCTTATCAGAAAACTTATCAATAAATTCAAAAAACATGGCCTTTAATATCTCAGGCACACCTGGAAAAACATATACATTTTTAATATAAAAACCAGGTGCTAAACTTACTGGGTTTAATATTAATTTACTTCCTTTTGGTAAGTAAGCCATTTTCAGTCTTGCTTTGGTAAGTTCATCCTGTGTGTAATGTTTTTTTAGATATGAGTGAGCCTCTTCATTAAGTTCTAAAACTTTATCAAATGCCGTAGATATTGCTTCGGTCGTTAAATCATCATGAGTTGGCCCGATCCCACCTGTCGTAAATACATAGTCAAATTTCCCTGAAAATTCCAAGGTTTTATTTATTATTATTTTTTTATCATCATTGATTATCGAAATCTCTTTAACATCGATGCCTCGCAACCCTAATTCCTTAGAGATGTAGTTTGAGTTTGTATCGAGAGTTTTTCCTGATAAAATCTCATCACCAATGATTATTATTCCTGAAATTTTTCTTTTAACTACCATTTTTAATTTTTACTAAACAATTGTTATAAATTATTATAGATTAATTTTATTTTAACAAATATTTTATGATAAAAAACTCAAGTCTAATTAAAATCCATAAGAAAGAATCCTTTGAGAAGATGCGAATGGCAGGTAAATTGGCAGCTGATTGCCTAGATCATATAACTGATTTTGTGAAACCGGGAATTACAACTTTAGAGATAAATAATATTTGTCATGAGTTTCAAACTAAGAATGGTGCAATGCCTGCTCCACTAAACTATAAAGGTTTTCCAATGTCAATTTGCACATCTGTCAATCATGTTGTTTGTCATGGTATACCAAGTGAAAAAGTTCTAACAGACGGAGATATTTTAAATATTGATGTAACACCAGTTCTCAATGGATGGCATGGTGATACAAGTAGAATGTTTTATGTGGGAAAAGTAAGTATAAAAGCACAAAGACTCGTCGAAACCACTTATGAAGCTATGATGCGAGGTATTGAAATGGTAAAGCCAGGAAATACAGTCGGAGATATTGGGTATGCAATACAAAAATTTTCAGAAAAAAAAAAATATTCAGTTGTTAGAGATTTTTGTGGTCATGGTTTAGGTGAAGTGTTTCACGATTATCCAAGTATACTTCATTATGGAAATTCTGGAGAGGGAGAAGTACTAAAAGAAGGAATGTTTTTTACAATAGAACCAATGATCAATATCGGAAATTTCAAAATTAAGGTTTTATCTGACGGCTGGACAGCTGTTACCTCTGACAAATCATTATCTGCACAATTTGAACACTCTGTTGGAGTAACAAAAACTGGATATGAGATTTTTACAAAATCTGTAAAAGAGTATAATTTTCCACCTTATATTGCTAAATGATACCAAGATATTCTAGAAAAGAATTAGCAGAGATTTGGGAACCAAAGAATAAGTACGCCATATGGTTGCAAATCGAGATTTTGGCCTGCGAAGCTCAGGAAAAATTGGGGTTTATCCCTCAAAAAAGTTTGAAAATTATTAAGGAAAAGGCTAATTTTCAAATTGAAAGAATTGAACAAATAGAAAATGAAGTTAAGCATGATGTTATAGCTTTTCTTACAAACTTAAGTGAATATATTGGTTCAGATTCTAGATTTATACATCAGGGTATGACTTCCTCTGACGTTCTTGATACATGTCTATCTGTGCAATTAAAACAATCTTGTAGCTTAATTAAAAAAGAGCTTAAAGATTTGATTATTATTTTAAAAAATAAAGCATTAATGTACAAGACAACTCCATGCATTGGAAGAAGCCATGGAATATTTGCTGAACCAACTACTTTTGGTTTAAAGTTATTAGGTAAATATTGTGAGTTTCAAAGAAACTATGAAAGATTACTGAATGCAGAAAAGGAAATTTCAATTTGCTCTATCTCCGGTGCAGTTGGAACATATGCAAACATAGGTCCTGAAGTTGAAAATTATGTTGCAAAAAAATTAGGATTAAAGGTTGAATCAGTTTCCACTCAAATAATACCAAGAGACAGGCATGCTTATCTATTTTCTGTTTTAGGAATTATAGCTAGCTCTATTGAAAATCTTGCTACTGAAATTCGACATTTGCAACGAAGCGAGGTAAATGAAGTAGAGGAATTTTTTGCAAAAAATCAAAAGGGTTCCTCAGCAATGCCACATAAAAGAAATCCAGTTTTAAGCGAAAATTTAACAGGGTTATCAAGAGTAATTCGTTCAACTGTGTATCCTATGATGGAAAATATATCTTTGTGGCATGAAAGAGATATTTCGCATTCATCTGTTGAAAGGTTATTATGTCCCGATACTTTGGTGCTTTTAGATTTTTCAATCAATAGATTAAAAAATGTCATAAAAAATCTTGTTGTAAATAAATCAAAAATGAAAGAAAATTTGGATAATACTAACGGGTTATACAACTCTCAAAGAGTGATGTTAGTTTTAATAAAAAAAGGGTTAACAAGAGAGGACGCATATAAAAAAGTACAAAAAATCGCGATGGAGTCTTGGAAAAAAAATGTCAGTTTTAAATTGTTGTTAAATAAAGATAAACAAATAAAGCAATTCTTGAAATCTTCTGAGATCTCAAAAATTTTCGATTTAAATTATCATTTTAAAAATATTGATAATATCTTCAATAAAGTTTTGGGTAAGTAATGAAAAAAAAGAAGTTATACGAGGGCAAAGCAAAAATAATTTATTTAGGAGATAAACCTAACACACTTATTCAGTATTTTAAGGATGAGGCTACAGCATTTAATAATAAAAAAAAAGGTAATATCCCAGGCAAAGGTGTAATTAATAATTTAATTTCTGAATTACTTATGAAGAGATTAAGTTCAATTAATATACCTAATCATTTGATAAAAAGGCTCAATATGCGCGAACAATTAATTCATAAAGTTGATATACTGCCTATAGAGGTAGTTATAAGAAATATATCAGCAGGTTCACTTGTAAAAAGACTTGGTATTGATGAAGGCAAAATATTACAAAGACCATTAATAGAGTTTTATCTAAAAAATGATAGCTTAAATGATCCCATTATTTCTGAGGAACACATTCTTATATTTGAATGGGCAAATAGTATGGAAATAGAAGAAATTATAAATTTAAGCTTTAAAGTAAATGATTTTCTGATGGGTTTTTTTCTTGCACAAAATATAAGATTAGTCGATTTTAAGCTTGAATTTGGAAGATATTGGAACTCTGATGAATGTATAATTATGTTAGCTGATGAAATAAGTCCGGATAATTGTAGACTTTGGGACCTTAAAACTAATAAAAAACTAGATAAAGACAGATTTAGGAATGATCTTGGCGAAGTTGATACTGCATATCAAGAAGTTGCATCCAGATTAGGTCTATTAAATAATGATTTTTCTGCAAAGGAAATTAAAAATGAAATATAGAGTTTTTGTTTCACTTAGAAATGGAATTTTAGATCCAGAAGCCGAGGAAATCAAAAAAACCATTAAAAATTTAGGATATGATAATATCAAAAATCTATCTAGAGGGAAATATTTTGATATCGAAATGAATAATGTTGAATTAGACAGTAATGAAGAAAAGATTTCATCAATCAGCAGTGATCTGTTAGCAAATCCGGTAATAGAAAACTTTAAAATTATAAAATTAAAAAGTTAAGTGTTGTCTAAACTAAGAGTTTCTATAATAATTTTTCCCGGTTCTAATTGTGATAGAGACCTAAAAAATGCTATTGAGAAGATTTATAAATGTAAACCTCAACTTATTTGGTATACAGAGTCACACATAGAAAATACTGATATTATATTTATACCTGGTGGATTTTCGTTTGGCGATTACTTAAGAGCTGGAGTAATAGCGACAAAATCTCCAGCAATTAAAGAGATAATAAGATTATCGGAAAAAAACTATCCAATAGTAGGAATTTGTAATGGGTTTCAGATTTTGACAGAAAGTAATTTATTACCAGGTGCACTAATAAAAAATAAGAACACTAAATTCTTAAACAAGGATATATTTTTAAAATTAAAATTTCATAAATTTAAATCAAAATCAAATGATAATAACATAATAAAATTACCCATTGCGCATGGGCAAGGTAATTATTTTATAGACAATGAAAAATTAAAAAAAATTCAAGATAATGAACAAATTATTCTTCAATATTGCAGTCAAGACGGAACCATTGATTTTCAATCAAATCCAAATGGTTCAGTAAATAATATTGCTGCAATTCAAAATAAAAAGGGAAATATTATTGGTATGATGCCCCATCCTGAGAGAGCTATAGACCAAGACAACCAGGATGGAAAGTTTTTTTTAGAAAATTTAGGAAATATTTTATGAACAACTTTTCTGATAAAGAAATTAAAAAACATAATCTTACTAAGAAAGAATTTAAATTAATTTTAAAAATTTTGGGTCGTTATCCAAATTTAGTAGAACTTGGAATTTTTTCGGTAATGTGGAGTGAACATTGCTCATATAAGTCCACAAAAAAGTGGTTAAAAACTCTTCCTTCAAAAGCTCCGTGGATTATATGTGGTCCTGGAGAAAATGCAGGAATAATCGATATTGGTAATCAAGATGCAATAGTTTTTAAAATGGAAAGTCATAACCATCCATCCTTTATAGAACCATATCAAGGGGCAGCTACAGGAGTTGGAGGAATAATGAGAGATATATTTACAATGGGCGCAAGACCTATTGCAAATTTAAATTCATTAAGATTTGGTTCTACTAATAATAAGAAAACTAAATATCTATTATCTGGAGTTGTCTCTGGTATAGGAGATTATGGAAATTGCGTAGGTGTGCCGACTGTTGGTGGAGAATGTTTTTTTCATGAAAGTTACAATAATAATAATCTTGTAAATGCCATGTGCGTCGGATTGGTAAAAAAAAATAAAATTTTTTATTCAATAGCTAAAGGTAATAACTATCCAGTAATATATGTTGGTGCAAAAACAGGACGTGATGGCATTCATGGTGCCACAATGGCGTCTGCTGAATTTGATGATGAATCAAAAAATAAAAGACCTCAAGTACAAGTAGGAGATCCATTTACAGAAAAGTTACTTATGGAGGCCTGTTTAGAATTAATGAATAGTGAAGCAATAATAGCAATTCAGGATATGGGGGCAGCTGGATTAACATCTTCTTCATTTGAAATGGCTTCAAAAGGAGATTGTGGCATTGATTTATTTCTAGATAAAATTCCAACTAGAGAATCTAAAATGCAACCTTATGAAATAATGTTGTCTGAAACACAAGAAAGAATGTTAATGGTGATTAATCCAAGTTTTAGAAAGCTTTCAAAAAATATTTTTAAAAAGTGGGGACTAAATTACTCTGAAATCGGAGTCTTAAACAAATCTGGAGAGATGAGAATATTTCTTAAAAAAAATTTACAAGCAAAATTACCAATAAAACCTCTTGTAGAGCACGCGCCTGAGTATGATAGACCATCAAGAAAAAATCACGTAAAGCGTATTACAAAATTAAAATTAAAGAAATATAATATTAAAAATGTCTTACTCAAAATTTTGTCTAGCCCTAATTATTCTTCAAAAGAGTGGATTTTCAACCAGTACGATAAAACTGTAATGGGTGACACTTTAAAAAGCTCAGAACAGTCAGACTCAGCAATTATAAGAATTCATAATACCAATAAAGCAATTGCAATTGCTTGCGATTGTAATCCTATATATTGCAAATCAGATCCCTTTTTAGGTTCTATAATTTCCGTTGCTGAAAATTGGAGAAATTTAATTGCTGCTGGTTCTAAACCCCTGGCCATAACAGATAATCTTAACTTTGGTAATCCAGAAAAAAAAGAAATTATGTTTGAAATTAAAGAATCTATAAAGGGGATAGGTTATGCTTGTAAGAAGTTAAACTTCCCTGTGGTTTCAGGAAATGTTTCTCTTTACAACGAAACAAAAGGAAAAAGCATCTACCCAACACCAGTAATTGGTGGTGTTGGTTTAATCAAAAACTTAAAGAATGCATGTTCTTTTAAAATGTTATTGAACCATAATATTTTTATACTAGGAAAGACAGATGGACATCTTGGATGTTCTGCTTTTTACAAAGTAATTAATAAAAATGAGATGGGATTACCCCCTAAAATAGACCTAGACTTGGAAAAAAAAAATGGTTTATTTCTTCATAATTTAATTCTGTCAAATCATATTACAGGTTGTCATGATATTTCAGATGGAGGATTCTTGATTGCATTAGCAGAAATGATAATTGCAAATAATTTAGGTGCTAAAATAACTTTGAATAAAAGAAATATACGAGTAAATTGGTTATTTGGAGAAGATCAATCTAGATATATTATAATTGCGAAAGATAAAGATTTAATATTAAAAACAGCAAAAGAAAAAAAAATTTATGTGAAACATATTGGTCACGTAGTTGAAAACGAATTGAATATAAATAATGACATAATAATTTCAGTTAAAGAAATGATTGAAAAAAACAAAAAATGGTTTATTAATTATAACAATTGATTATGCCAATGTCTTTAAAAGAATTAAATGATGTTTTAGAAAAGAATTTTGAGGATTCTGATATTTCTATAATTGATTTAAGAGGGGATGAAAACCATTACCATGCAACAATTAAGTCATCAAGATTTAATGGCTTAAGTAAGGTTCAACAACATCAATTAGTATATAAAGCACTTGGTGATGATATGGGAACTAAACTTCATGCGTTAAAATTAACAACATTAGAAACTTAATTAGGAGAAACATACAATGAGCCAAATTCTAGAGAAAATAGAAAATATGATAAAAAAAAATGATGTTGTATTATTTATGAAAGGCGATCCAGATTTTCCTCAATGTGGGTTTTCTGCCCAAGTTGTTGGTATCTTAAATTATTTCAACATTAACTATAAAAGCTATAATGTTTTAGAGGACTCTGAATTAAGGCAAAATATAAAAGACTTTTCAAGTTGGCCAACGATACCCCAAATTTATATTAAAGGGGAGTTTATTGGAGGATGTGATATTTTGAAAGAAATCGCCGAAAATGGAGAGATAATCGAAATTTTGAAGAAAAATAAGATTGAATATTCAATTAATGAAAACGATCTTTCTTAAAATCGGCTTTAATTCCTACAACAATTGGATAAATTGCATTTAATATACTAATTAAAAGACCTAATAATCCCTCTTTATAACCTTTTCTTGCAAAAAAAGATTTCAAAAATCTTGAGAACATTTTTCTTATTGAAAAGTTTTTTTTGTAGGCTTCATTATTTGTTATTAAATCTAATGATTTTAATTCTGTGTTTCTATCAAATCTTAACAAAAGTTCGCTTATGTCGTCTGACATTTTATGATCTAGATGATTTTTAAATTCACATCCTTTATTTCCACTTAAATTATAATCTGGATGAACTCTTTGATTTTTCCAGACTTTTGCGCCTTTTTTAAAAAATAAAAACTTTCCATCTGGCGCTAAGCAAGACATCCACCCATTTTGGACTGGATTATTACCTACAAAATTGAGCAATTTTATATAATGAAAGTCAAATTTATGATTTTTACTTTTATCTATGATTTCATTTTTAAGTTTTTTACCTACTCTTTCGTCAGCATCAATTTCAAGAATCCAATCCCCTTTACATTTATTAATTCCAAAGTTCCTTCTATCTCCTTCAAATTCCCACTCTCCTGAAAATATTCTAGCATTTGTGTTTTTTGCTATTTTCTTAGTATCATCTGAAGACCTGTCAAGGACAACTACTATCTCATCAACAAACTGAATAGATTTTAAACACGCTTTAATTTTTGATTGCTCGTTCCTGGCTATAATTAATGCTGAAATACTCATAAATATTTTTAATAAACACTTGATAAAAATTTACTTAGAACTATTCTAAATTTTTATTTAAAACAATTTTAAGAAAGGTTTACTAATGATAAATAAAAAATTGCCCGAAGTTACTTTTAAAATTAGAGTAAGAGACGACTCTATTAGTGGAGATAATCCGTTTAAATGGATATCAAAAACTACTTCAGATTTCTTTTCTAATAAAAAAGTAATTCTTTTTTCCTTACCAAGTGCATTCACACCAACATGTTCTACATATCAATTACCTGATTTTAACAAACTGTATGACGAATTTCAAGCTAAGGGTATTGAACAAATTTATTGTCTATCAGTAAATGACTCATTTGTTATGAATGCTTGGGCTAAGCATCACAATATTGGTAAAGTACAAGTTATACCTGATGGTAATGGAGAGTTTACAAGAAAAATGGGTATGCTTGTTAAAAAAGATAATTTGGGATTTGGAATGCGATCATGGAGATACGCAGCAATCGTTGAAAATAATGTTATAAAACACTCATTTGTTGAATCAGGCTATAAGGATAATGCTGAAGAAGATCCCTATAAAGAATCATCTCCTCAAAATATACTAGATAAGTTAAATAGTTAAATTATCTGGAATAATATTCAATAACTAGATTAGGTTCCATCTGGACAGGATAAGGTATTTCGTCAAGCTTGGGACCTTTTACGAATTTTCCTTTCATTTTGTCATAATCGACAGATATATAATCCGGAACATCTCTCTCATTGGAACTTATAGCTTCTAAAACTATTGGAATTTCTCTACTTTTTTCTTTTACCTCAATAATGTCTTCATCACTAACGTTATAAGATGGTATTGTTACTTTTTTTCCATTAACTGTTATATGTCCATGACTTACAAATTGTCTTGCAGAAAATATTGTAGAAACGAATTTCATTCTGTAAACCACAGCATCTAATCTTCTTTCAAGCAACTGTACAAAGTTCTGACTAGTATCACCTTTAAGCTTGTTAGCTTTTACAAAAAGATTATAAAATTGCTTTTCAGTGATATAACCATAATAATTTTTTAGTTTCTGCTTCGCCATTAATTGAATTCCGTAATCGGAAGGCTTCCTTCTTTTGTTTTGACCATGTATGCCTGGTGGATACTCTTTTTTGTTAAAAGGACTCTTTGGTCTACCCCAAAGATTACATTTTAATCTTCTATCAATTTTGTACTTTGCTTTTAAAATTCTAGTCATGAGTACGAAATATAACTTCTAATTAATTTAAGTCAAATTTATTTAAAAAAAAATTACCTACTTTTATATAGACTATTGATTATACCCATAAGAGCATCCAATTCGTTTTTTGTAAGGTCCATTCGATTAAAAATATTTTTAAGTTTGGTTGTGATTGTTTTTTTTCTTTGCTTTGTTTTAATAAATCCACTCTTAGATAATAACAGCTCAAGTCTATGAAAAAAATTGAGCAAGTCCTCTTTTTTTGCCAATATTTTTTTTTGACTTTTTATTTCAAAACTTTCATTTTGACTAATAAATTTACTCCATTCATAACAAAATAAAATTACTGCATGAGAAAGATTAATTGATGAAAAAATTGGATTTGACTTGATTGTAATCAATCTATCAATGAGTGTAAGATCATTATTAGACAAACCAGAATTCTCTGGACCAAAAATAATTGCAATCTTATTTTCATGAGAAAATTTTTCAATTATCTGATTCATACCATCGTCTATAGATATAAATTTTTTATTAAATGTTCGATTTCTAGCTGTAAAACCTATTAAAAAATTAAAATCTGATACGGCCTCTTCTAGACTATTAAATATTGATACATTTCTTAGGACTTTGCTAGCACCGGCTGCCAACGGTAAAATTTTTTCGCTATTCAAATCAAATTTTGGATGAACAAGTCTTAAATTAGTAAAATTGAAATTTTCCATACTCCTAGCCACAGCACCGAAATTTTCGGCTAACTGCGTTTTCACTAAAATAATTGTTGGAAAATACCTTTTACTATTCAAGAATCTTTTACACTTTCATTAAATGATAAGTAACACTGTCATCTAAGGCAATGTAAGAAGCCTCTATTACATTATTCGAAACACCTATTGTAGACCAGGATTTTTTTTTATTTGATGATTCAATTCTTACTCTTACTAATGCTTGAGTGCCGTCTTGAGGAGTTAAAATTCTTACTTTATAGTCAATTAGATTTAAGTCACTTAATTTTGGATAAAATTCAATTAAAGCTTTTCTTAAAGATTTGTCTAAAGCATTAATGGGACCTAACCCTTCTGCTGAGCATTTAAAACTTTTATTTTTTACTTTTACTTCAATCTCGGCTAAAGATAAGGTATCAAACTTATCATTGATACCCTTTACTCTTTCGTTTGAAACTTTGAAACTTTTTAATTCATAAAACTCTCGAAGTTGATTAAACTTTCTTTTTGCCAAAATTTCAAAACTCGCCTCAGCTCCATCATAGGCATAACCAAGAAATTCTTGTTTCTTTATAATTTCCAAAAATTCTTTTAATTTTTTCTCCCCCTTTTTTATTTTAATTTTAAACTTATGGAGTCGCTCAATAATATTTGATATTCCTGACTGATTGGAAACCACTAAAACTCTCTCATTTCCAACAAGCTTAGGATCAATATGTTCATAACTCCTTGGATCTTTTTTTACCGCGGATATATGAAGACCTCCTTTATGAGCAAATGCGGCAGAGCCTACGAAAGGCAAATTCCTTTCCGATTTTCTGTTTAATGTCTCATCTATGAATCTACTTAAATGAGTGATCTTTTTTAAATTTTTCTTCATTTTTAAATTATAATTTAACTTTAAACATAAATTGGTGACTACATTCACTAGATTTGCATTCCCACATCTTTCACCCAAACCATTGAAAGTACCCTGCACCTGACAAACACCTTGTCTAACTGACTCAATTGAATTAGCAGTTGCATTATCAGTATCATTATGAAAATGTACACCAACTTGATTTTTAGGAATAATTTTAAAAACTGAGTTCAGAATTTCATTTAACTCATGTGGAAGTGTTCCACCATTTGTATCACAAAGTATTATCCAATCAGCTCCGGAGTTATATGCAACTTTTAATGAATCAATTGCATATAAAGGATTTGCTTTATAACCATCAAAGAAATGTTCAGCATCAAACATAACTTCTTTCATTTTAAGCTTAGAATATTTTATGGTATCGCCTATCATGTCAAGATTTTGGATTAATCTTATATTGAGAGCTTTTTTAACGTGAAAATCCCAAGTCTTTCCTACAATACACGCTGCTTTTGCACCAGAATTTAAAATAAAATTTAGTCCAGGATCATTTTCAGCACTATTACCATTTTTTCTTGTCATTCCGAAGGCAACAACTTTAGAATTTTTAAATTTAGGAAGATTATTAAAGAATTGGTCATCAGTTGGGTTAGCTCCTGGCCATCCCCCTTCGATATAATCTACCCCAATTAAATCTAATTTTTCTGCAATTTTAATTTTATCCTGAAAAGTAAATGCTACACCCTTTGTTTGAGCTCCATCACGTAAAGTACTATCATAAATTTTAATATCATTTTTCATAATTTTTAACTATTCAGTCTTTGAAAAATTTTTTCTCTTTGCAATAATGGCAACAGTAAATTCATCTCAGGTCCTTTTTCCATGCCTGTAAGTTTTAATCTCAAAGATAAATATAATTTTTTCCCTTTAACATTAGTCATCAAGCTAATCTTTTTTGTCCACCCATACCAAGAGCTAGTATCAATTTGAACTGGCAAACATTTAATTGCAGCTCTTATTACTTTGTCATCTATTTTTTTTTCATTTTTAAAAAGTTTATTTTTGTACACAATTTCAAACCATATTTTTATATCCTCTAAATTATCAATATTATCTCTTATAGCCAACCAAAACTCCTTAGAAAAATCAAAATCAACTTTGTGTTTAATTTCTTGATAATCATTACTTTTTAAATACTTAGCATTAAGCTTTTTTACTTCTTCAAAGCTGAATTTTATTACATTTTTTGCGTAACTTTTAATATTAAACTCCTTAATTAATTCTTTCAAAGATAAATTCGAGTCCATTGGTAGATTTGTTCCCAATCTAGAGAGTATTGTGGTCAAAACGTCGGGACTTATTTCTTTTTTTTTTATCTCTCTTAACGAAAAGGAGTTAAATCTTTTGGACATTTCCCCACCACTTGAACTTTTTAATAAAGGGAAATGTCCAAAAGTAGGAATTTTAGCATCAATGTACTGAAACAGTTTGATTTGAGCAGCAGTATTAGTAATATGATCATCTCCTCGTAAAACATGAGTTATTCCGTAATACGCATCGTCTATAACTGAAGTAAGAGTAAATAATGGAGTGTTATCAGATCTAATTACTATTGGATCGGAAATTGACAAATTTTCAAACTTAATTGTATCATGAATTAAATCCATCCATTCAATTGGATTATCATCAAGAAATAACCTCCAATGAGGTTTCTTTCCTAATTTCTGTAAATTAACTATTTCTTTTTCAGTTAACTTCAAAGCCTCTCGATCGTAAATTGGAGGTTTGCCAGTTTTAAGTTGAATTCTTCTTTTTATTTCTAATTCATTAGGAGTCTCAAAGCATGGATATATTTTTTTTTCAGATTTTAGTTTTTTAACAATGATATCGTATTCTTTAATTCTTTGTGATTGAGAAAAGCAATCATCAAATTTGATTCCTAACCAGTTTAAGTCTTCTTTTATAGCTTCAACAAATTTTTTTTTGGATCTTTCAGAGTCAGTATCATCAATCCTGAGTAAAAACTTTTTATTATTTTTTCTTGCAAAAATAAAATTTAATAGTGCAACTCTTGCATTTCCAACATGTAAAAAACCAGTTGGACTTGGTGCAAATCTTAACATGGTAAATTATCTATTTTAAATTTATTGATAATTGGAAATCTCCTATCACTGTCAAAATTCATGATTGAAATCTTTGGACCTAGAACACTTTGAAATCTTTTAAACTCAGAATTTTTTATCATATTCCATATATCTAAGATTATTTGCTTGTCAAAGCCAAGATTTTTTATTTCCTCTAAGCTCATATTTTTTTCTATTAGACAAAAAAGTACCTTATCCAATAATTTGTATGAGGGCAGAGAATCTGAATCTTTTTGATTGTAACGCAGTTCAGCAGTTGGTTCTTTTGAAATAATATTTTTTGGTATAATTTTAAATTTTTTTAATAAACATAAATCTGAAAAATTCAAATTCCTAAATTTAGCTAATTTCATAACTTCTGTTTTATAAACATCTTTAAGTATTGAATATCCGCCGCACATATCACCATAAATTGTCGAATAACCAACTGCTAATTCTGACTTATTTCCAGTGGTAATTAAAAGTGAATTAAATTTATTTGATATTGCCATCATCATAGATCCTCTTATCCTTGACTGAATATTTTCTTCTGTAACATCATTTGAAAAGTTTTTAAATTCAGGATTTAAAGTATTAATATATTCATTAAAAAGATTAATAATAGAGAGTTCTACAAGCTGAATTTTTAAATTTTTTGATAGAGTTTTTGCATCATTCATACTTTCGTTAGAGGAAAATTTAGAAGGAAGGTAATATCCTTTTACGTTTTTATTTCCAACTGCATCACAGGCAATTACTGCAGAAAGTGCGGAATCAATTCCACCCGAAATAGCTACTACAATATTTTTAAAGTCTAGAGCATTAAAATAATTTCTCAAACTCACTACAAGTGCATCATATAAATTTTTATTGTAATTTAATTTTACTATCTTCTTTTTTTTCTTATTTTTTTTTCTTGGATTATAAGTAAAAGTATTAGAAGAGTTTATAAAAAATGGATTTTGATGTTCAATTTCTCCATTTTCATTCATCAAAAAAGAACCTCCATCAAAAATTAAATCATCTTGTGAACCTGAAGAATTCAGATAAATAAGTGGCGCGTTGAATTGCCTAACTCTTTTTTTTATTAATTTATACCTCAGCATAAACTTATCTTTTTCGAATGGGGAAGCATTTATAACTAACAAAAAATCATACCCTTTATTTGAAATTTTACTTATTAAATTGTCATCCCAAATATCCTCACAAATTAATATTCTTATTTTTTTGTCTTGAAATAGAAAATAATCATCACTTATAGCTCCACTAATAAAATATCTTTTTTCATCAAAAACTCCATAATTTGGTAGTACAATCTTTGTAAATTCTTTAAGTATTTTTCCATCCTGAAAAACTATTGCCGAATTGAACAAACCATCATACTTTTTTTGGGGAGTACCCAAAACAAGTAAAGTTTTCCTATTTCTAGTCAGCTTTTTTATCTTTTCCTGGAATACAATTAGTTTTTTATTAAAGTCATTCCTTAGCAATAGATCTTTCGGTGGATATCCGCTTAAATACATTTCAGGGGTTAAAAAAAAATCACATTTTAGTTTTACTGAATCTAAATAAGCCTTTTTTAATAGTATAAAGTTATTCTCAATATCACCAACTATTGTATGTCTTTGAAAAATTTGAAATTTTAAACTCAAGATTTTACCAATTTGTTTATTCAAATTCTTTTATAGAACCAGCTAATAAAAAAGCAAGTTCTATAGATTGAGATGCATTTAATCTTGGATCACAAAATGTATGATACCTGGCTTCTAGATCCTCATCTGTAATCTTTTGCATACCACCCAAACATTCTGTAACGTTTTGTCCAGTCATTTCGAGATGAATACCACCAGCATATGTGCCCTCAACTTTATGTATGTTAAAAAAAATTTTAACTTCTTTTAATATATTTAAAAAATTTCTGGTTTTATATCCATTATTAGTTTTTTCAATGTTTCCATGCATAGGATCACAAGACCAAATAACTTTATAACCTGCCTGTTTGATTTTTTTTAAAATAGGAGGAAAGCAGTTTTCTATTTTTTCTATACCCATTCTTATAATTAATGTAATTTTTCCTGCCTCATTTTCTGGATTTAAGAACTCAATTACTTTCATTAGTTCATCTACGTCAGTTGAAGGACCCACTTTAATCCCAATTGGGTTACTAATACCACTACAAAACTCTACATGTGACCCATTAAGTTGTTTAGTTCTATCCCCAATCCATAACATGTGGGCTGATACATCGTACCAATCACCAGTAGTACTATCAATTCTAGAAAAAGACTCTTCAAAAGGTAATAAAAGTGCTTCATGTGAAGTATAAAATTTACACTCTGCTAATTCTTTTGAAGTTTTGCTATTTACTCCGCATGCTTTCATAAAATTAATACTTTCTGAAATTCTGTCTGCAATCTTTTTAAACGCTGAACCCTGTGAAGATTTTTTAACAAAGTCTAAATTCCAATTTTGAACATAAGATAAATCTGCATAACCCCCATTGGCAAACGCTCTTAACAGATTTTGCGTTGCTGCTGATTGATTGTAAGCTTCTATCATTCTATTAGGTTCAGGCAGTCTGGAGATTTCATTAAATTCAATTGAATTTATACTGTCGCCCAAGTAACTTGGAAGCTCTACTCCATTTTTATTCTCAACAGGTGAGGACCTAGGCTTTGCAAATTGTCCTGCCATTCTTCCTACCTTTACAACTGGAACATTAGCGGCAAATGTTAGAAGCACTGCCATTTGCAATATTACCCTGAATGTGTCCCTAATATTATCAGGATGAAATTCAGCAAAACTTTCTGCGCAGTCACCCGCCTGTAGTAAAAATCCTCTTCCGTCTACACATCCTGCCAATTCTTTTTTTAAATCTCGCACTTCACCAGCAAAGACTAATGGAGGAAGTTTTTTGAGCTTTTCTAATGTAAGTTCAAGTCTCTTCTTATCCCTATAAATTGGTTGGTGCAATGCTTTTTTATTGCTCCAGCTATTCGGCTTCCAATTTCTCATAGTAATATTTTTTTTAAAATTTATATCAATGTTTACACGAAAAATTTTAAATTTGAATTTTTTTATCTTTTTTCTTTTAAAGTTACTATTTCTTCTGCGCTAGATGGATGTATTCCAATCGTATCGTCTAAATCTTTTTTTGTTATACCTTTTAAAATTGCAACAGAAAAACCTTGAATTATTTCAGCTGCATCAGCACCGATGTAGTGAAGGCCAACCACAATATTTGTTCTTTTATCCACTATTAATTTTATAAGAACTTTCTCATTATGTTTCGATAAAGAATATTTAAGAGGTCTAAATTTACTAATGTAAACCTCAATTTCATCAAACTTCTTTGATGCTTGTTCTTCACTGAGACCAACTGATGCCATATTTGGATTAGCAAAAATAGCAGTTGGTATGTAATTATAATCGAAAGATTTATTTTTTTTTTCAAAAATATTTGATATCAATGTCATTGCTTCGGCTATAGCTACAGGTGTTAACTGAACTCTATCTATAACGTCCCCTATGGCATATATATCCTTACTTGAAGTTTCAAAAAAATCATCAACAATGATTGATTGATTTTTATTGAGTTTTATATCTGTATTTTTTATATTTAACAAATCTAAGTTTGACTTTCTTCCAGTAGCGGCCATTACTACATCAAATTTAAAGTTTTCATTGTTAATTTTAACGCAAAGTTGTTCAGAATTTTTAACAATCTGACTGAGATTTGAATTATGAATAAATTTAATTCCTTTTTTTTCCATTTCTGCTTTAAGGAATAACGCAACCTCTGTATCAAAATCTCTTAGAATTTTATCACTTCTAATACATATAGTTGTATCAACACCTAATCCATTAAAAATAGAAGCAAATTCTAAAGCTATATATCCGCCACCTATAATTAAAATTTTATTTGGAAGTCTTTTTATATCAAATGCTTCATCAGAAGAGATAATGTGCTCAGAACCCTCTATATCCGGAATTACAGGTGTTCCTCCGACCGCAATTATAATTTTATCTGCTGACACCTCCATATTATTTAATTTAATTATTTTTTCGTTTTTAAAAGCAGCAAAACAGTTAAAGATCTTAACTCCAGAATTTTCTAGTAGGGTTTGATAAATTTTATTTAACCTCTGAATCTCTTTTTTTTTGTTATTTACTAAATCTGACCAAGAAAAATTAATATTACCTACTGACCAACCAAAAGATTTCATAACTTGAATTTCTTCTGAGAAATGAGAAGAGTATGAATACAGTTTTTTGGGAATACATCCCCTATTCACACATGTTCCACCAAGATCCGAGCCTTCGGCAAGACCAACCTTTTTTCCGTTAGAGCTGGCCACTCTTGCTGCCCTCACACCCCCGGAACCGCCTCCTATAACAAATAAATCAAAATGCATCTTGTATAATTAAATTTTCCAATTAACAAATTTTTTTTCTAAAAATGGCTCTAAACCCTCTTCTGAACCCTCTCTACCTATTCCAGATTCTTTCCATCCTCCAAAAGGATTCTGATAAGTTGATATCTTACCAGTATTAATCCCAAACATACCGTATTCTAAATTCTCAGAAAATTTCCAAATTCTATTTTGGTTCTTAGTAAAAAAATATGCTGCCAAACCATAATTAGTCGAATTGCAATAATTTACAACTTCCTCATCTGTTGAAAATTTAATTACAGGAATGATTGGACCGAAATTTTCCTCTTTGAACACTTTCATCTCTTGCGACACATTAATTATTACAGAAGGCTCAAAGAAAAATTTTCCTTTACTACTTTTTTTACCTCCTATTAAGATTTTAGCGCCTTTTGAAATTGCATCTTGAATGTGGTCTTCGATTTTTAAAATTGCTTTTTCAGAAATCAAAGGTCCAATATCAGGATTTTTTAAACCATCATCAATTGTAAGATTCTTTATTCTTTTTGTTAATTTATCCATAAACGTATCATAAATTTTTTCATGAACGAATAAACGATTAGCTGAAATGCAGGTTTGTCCTGCGTTTCTAAACTTACACAAAATAAAACCTTCAACTGAATCATTCAAATCAGCATCGTCAAAAATTACAAATGGCGCATTTCCTCCAAGCTCCAAAGAAATTCCCTTTATAGAATCTGATGCATTTTTCATAAGATACTTACCAACTTTTGTAGAACCGGTAAAGGTTATCTTTTTTACAAATTTATGTGTAGACATAACCTCACCTATTTGGAGTGGATTTCCATTTATCACATTAAAAATACCTTTTGGAAATCCTGCTTCTAAGGACAATTCTGCAATCCTATTTGCAGTTATTGGAGTTAATTCACTCGGTTTAAGAACAACTGTGCAACCCGCAGCTAGTGCAGCGGAAGCTTTGCGTGTTATCATTGCTAATGGGAAATTCCATGGTGTAATAGCAGATACCACACCAATTGGTTGCTTGTAAATTAGCATCCTTTTAGAATTATCATTCGTACTTAACACATTACCTTTGATTCTTTTGGCTTGTTCCGCAAACCATTTTATAAATGAAGCTCCATATTCTACCTCAATAAGAGATTCGCCTATTGGTTTCCCTGACTCGAGAGTAATAATTTTTGAAATTTCTTCTCTATTTTTTAAAATGAGATTAAACCAGTTCATAAGAATATTTGCTCTCTCATCTGAAGTTCTCAAAGACCAAGTTGAGAAAGCTCTTTGTGCTGAAATAATCGCAGTCTCTGCGCCTTTTTTTCCTACATCAAAGACTTCGCCAATTAGGGATTGATTGGCTGGATTAAAAACCCCAAATTTACTATTCCCATTAACCCACTCACCATTAACAAGCGAGTTATAATTTACACTCTTAAGCATAGTTTATAGATAATATAAAAAAGTTAAATAAAAAGGGATGTTTAAAAACATCCCTTTTATAGTTAATGGAAAGCAAGCTTGCATAATAATTTACGACTTAAATCTATAAAATTTAGTTAGTTACTGATTCATGAAAGATATTTAAAGTATGTTCAAGTAAATTGTAGTCAAATCCAGTTTTTTTAGTCTGAACAAAAGAGTCATCAATTACATCGGCTCCTAAATACTTAAGTTGCATTTTAAAACCATCAATAAAATTTTGTCCATTTCCACCAGAAGAGGTACATACAAGAGTCTTTTTTTCCAAAAAAGCATCCTTCCAATTTGTTGTCGCTCTGCTTATCCAAGCAATTGAGTTTGTGACAATCGGAGATATACCACCGTTATATTCGGGGCTACACCAGACCATAGCATCGCTATCTAAAAGCAATTCTTTAATTATTTCTATTTCATCGGGAAAGCTATTTGATTTTTGAAAAGTTTCTTCTAAAGTTGGAGTATATAAAGGTAAATTATAATCTTCCAGAGAAACTACGTTTGAATCATACAAATTTTTGCTTTCAAAAAAAAGATTTATTTTTTCTGATAATGTAAAATTTGAGTTTTTTGTTGCTGAGATAATAATTATTTTTTTCATTTTATTTAATCAATTAATTTACTTCTATAGCAAATTTTTTCAAAATCACTAAATTAATTTTTTCCAACACAAGTTTATTTGTTGATTTAAGATAAACTTTAGGCGCAACGTCATTTTTTAAGGATTCTATCCATCTAGAGGTGCACAAGCACCATTTATCTCCAGGTTTTAGACCCTTAAAGTTAAAAGATGGATTTGGAGTAATAAGATCGTTACCTTTCCCCAAGGAAAATTTTAAAAACTTTTCTGTAACAGAACTACATACAAAATGATCTCCATGATCTTTTTCATGAGAGGAACAACATCCATTTCTCGTAAAACCTGTTAAAGGATCATTCGAACACAATTCTAGGGGTTCATCAAAAACATTTAGTTGAACTACAGACATATACTATTTAAATTTTTTGTTATTTCTTAATTTTGATCTTTTCAATTCAGATATACCAAAAGTCTCTTTTACAAAGTAAGTTTTCTTTAAGTTTTTTTTCTGTTCGTATTTTTCACTAACAAGTCTTATCATCCTATCTTTTACTAAAAGTTTTATCAAATTCTCTGGAATATGATTTACGTTTCCGGACAAATATAATTTTTGGTTAATTTCAAAATCTTTCATTATTACACACTCATTACTCTCACCACCCAAAACATCCATAATGTAATTCCTAAGGGGTCTTTTGTTTACATCTTTATTTTTCAGGGAAGGAATAAAAACCTTTTTTTTATTTAAAACACTCTTTTTCTCTAAGGGCTCTATTTTTACTTTTTTATTTCTTTTCTGTTTATTCCCAAGTGAATCTTTTAAAAAATCAATCCTTGCAGATAATTTACTTATTTTGATTGTTTCTTCATCATAATCTCTAAAGTTTTGTTTTTCTGAATCTGAATCAGAACTAAAATTTTTTTCCATTTTTTTTTTAAAAAAATTTTTAGCCTTATTTAAATCTATGTGAAATTTTGAATCTTTTGCCATTCTTTTAGAACAATATATAATTTTTGATGTTTTCCTATATTCTTTATATTAAAAATGTTACCGACAGGAGTAAAGTAATTATTTTTATAAAAACCTAAGGACTCTATTCTAGAATTACACCATAAGATTTCATATTTTTTTTCAAATTTAAGAATATTAATTACCTTTTCGATTAAAGCAGAGCCAAAACCTTTTTTCTGAAATTTTTTTTTTGTTGACATTCCTCTAATCTGAATAGCTTTTAATTTGCTATTCTCTAAAAAGGTATTTTCTATAAGTGTTAAAGCGCTTATTAATTCTTTATTAATAAAAAGTCCAAAGTGTTTTGTAGAGGAATTACTGTCATCTTTGTAAAGTTCAAAATTTCCATTTAAATTTTGGTATAAATTATCCTTTCTAAAATCTCTAATTACTTCAAGTTCAAGTAAACTTAAAATACTGAATTTTTTTTTTAATTTATTATTTTTTTTTAAATGGAACTGGGTCATAGCCTTTACCACCGAATGGATTACATTTAAGAATTCTTAAAATAATCAATAAAGTAGCTTTCCAGAAAGAATGAACTTTTAATGCTTGGATTGCATAATCAGAACATGTTGGATAAAATCTGCAGTTACCGCGCATTATTGGAGATATAAATATCTTATAAAAATATACAAGAAAAATGAAAAAATAATTAAAAATTAAAAAAAATCTAAATTTATTTTTGGATCCATGTTGTTTCATTTTTTTTATCTTCAATTGTTACCCCCATACTTTCAATTTCTTTTCTTATTTTATCTGCTAATTCATACTCCTTATTACTTCTGGCATTATTTCTTTTTTTTATAAGATTTTCAATAAAAGAAATATCTAAACTTTTTTTATCTTTACTTAAAGGATAAATTCCTAAAAGTGAAACTGTACTAATTATTTTTTTTTTCAAATCTTCAGATTTTTTTGACTCAGTTACATTTTTTACCATGGAAAGGAGATACGCAAAAACCTTCGGAGTATTTAAATCGTCATATAGCGCATCCCAAATCTCGTTAGGAATTTCGTTAGAATCATATTTTTTAAAATTTTTCATTTCTGATTGTCCAAAAATATTCTGAATCTTTTGAAGATTTTTCTCTGATTCCTCTAAAAGCTTTTTAGTCCAGTTAAGTGGTTGTCTATAATGACTTTTTAACAGTGCTAATCTAAGCACGGAACCTGAAAAAGAATTTTTTAAATCATGAACCAGTTTAATATTACCCAGAGATTTTGACATTTTTTCTCCATCAGACATCACAAATCCATTATGGAACCAATATTTACAAAAACTTTGGGGTTCATGGTTACAATTCAAAGAGCAACTTTGAGCTATTTCATTTTCATGATGAGGAAAAGTCAAGTCAATTCCACCAGCATGAATATCAAATGGGAATCCTAAGCATTCTTTTGACATAGCTGAACATTCAAGATGCCAGCCTGGTCTACCAAAACCCCATGGAGAGTTCCATCCAGGTTCATTATCTTTACTTGGTTTCCATAATACAAAATCTCCAGGATATTTTTTGTATGGAGCGATTTCTACTCTGCTACCTGCAATCTGTTCATCAATTGTTCTTTTTGAAAGAATTCCATAAAATTTGTAAGAAGGCACATGAAATAAAACATGACCATCCCTAACATACGCAACCTTATTTTCTATTAGATTAATGATAAATTTAATCATATGATCAATGTAATCAGTTGCTTTTGGCTGTATATCTGGTTTTTCAACATTTAAATAACTCATATCTTCGTTATAAATTGAAGAAAATTTTTCTGTTAAATTTTTTATTGAAGTATTGCTTTTTTTTGATTCTTCTATGATTTTATCATCAACATCTGTTATGTTTGAAACATAGGTAACTTTTGGATAAATCGTTTTTAAAACTTTGACCAGTAAGTCACATGAAACAGCCATCCTGGCATTGCCGATGTGTGCATAGTTATAGACGGTTGGACCACACGCATAAACTTTAATATGTTTTGCATTATTGGGAACAAAATCTACTTTTTTTTTTTGAAGAGTATCAAATATCCTTAAAACTTTTGTCATTTCGTAGTTATATCTGATAAATGTTTATTTTAGAATACAAAATATTTAAGTTTTGTTAAAAAAGTGATATATTTTATTTATGTTTGTAAGAGTAAATGTAATCCAATTTGCATCTGCCATAGAATCAGAAGCTATGAAAGCACTAGCTAGATACGAAATGATAAATAAATTAGAAGGAGTCATCTCTATAGAAGTCTTTTCAATCACAGAAACAAAGGCTGTAGCAGTTTTAAAGTTTCAAACTCAAGAAGCATTAGAAAAATCAAGAAAAGTATACATAAACAATTTCAAGAAAAACAACAATATGAAAATTGAATCTTTTGAAGGTGAAAGAGAATTTATTGTTGAAAAATCCTAAAAAAAAGTTTTATTATTCAAGCTTCTCTTCAATAACATGAATATCATTATCAAGATCCTCCAACATCGAAGTAACTAATTCCATCTTTTCATAAACCGAATTAACAAAATAATATGTAAGATATGTATTATAAGATGTTAAGATTAGTAGAATTAAAATTCCTGTAAGGCCTAAATTTACTTTTATCATATATCTCCTTAAAGTTGACTAGTTACTATAACTTTCACACATAATATTATTTTTTAAAGGAATTACTATGATAGTTTTATAATTAAAACTTTTATTTTGGCGATAAAAAATAAATATTTTTTGGTCTATTCAACTTAAAGTTATCTATTCAGAATTTATTGTTATTTCTAATATTTCATTTACTGAACCTAAACGCATTTTTGGTCCCCAACAACCAGAACCTGATGAAGTGTATAAATAGGAATTTTTTTTTTGGAACAAACCATATATGTTTCTAAATTTTGTTTTAACTATAAAATTAAAAGGGAAAATTTGACCATTATGGGTATGTCCTGCAAGCATAAGATCAATTTTTTTATGCAATTTTTTCCATATCTCAGGTTTATGTATAAGAATCAAATTAAATTTGTTTTTTGAATACAATTTTTTAATTGTGCGTTCTTTAAACTTTAGCTTTTGATTATCTCCGATTCCAATTATATTTAAATTTTGATACAAATAAGGTTTATTATCAATTACGTTTAAATTGTAATTCTTTAGGTAACTTAATTTTTGTGCAGCGTTCTTCAAATAAAATTCATGATTTCCAGTAACATATAAAATTGGTTTTCCTATTTTTTTAAAAATTTTAAGTTCATTCAAATCAAATTGACTTGAGTCATATAGATCACCTCCAATCAAAACGAGATCACAATTAATGCTAGATACCTTTTTAAAAATTTTTAAAAGATGCTTTTTAGAATTTGAACCTAAATGAACATCACTAAAAAAAAACTACTTTAGTTTTTTTTTTAATTTTTTTGCTTTTTAAACTTATTTTTTTTAAATTAATATTTGTAGCATTAAAAAAGGCAACTATTGAAATTAGAATAATATAAAAAATTGAAATAAAGCCTATCTTATCTGTATTCTTCAAAAACAAAGTCAATAGGAGACCTATACTTGAAATATTAAAGCCAATAAATCCAACACCAATACCATTATAAATTATAATCTTCAGAACACTTGAGGAATTTTTTGATTTAAAATAATATATTGTCAAAATAAAAGGAAAAACATTAACAAATAAAGAAACGGTATTAAAAAAATTAAGACCAAAGTTCAAAAAGATTATAGTAATCGCTGGGTAAATATAGATAAAAAATGTGAACAGATATATAAATATATAATTTAAAAATATTTTTATACTAATCATTCGAGATTACATCAGAATGAAACATTTTCTCAAATATAACAAGTTTAGTTTTGTAACTTGATATCACCCCGTATAGAAGTAAAAATAAAAAAAAAATCAGTGGAATGAATTTCTTCATTATAGTACAAAAATTTAAGAAGTTTACAAATCTTGATTACTTGAAATTAATCTCAAAAAAAAAACACTATTTTTCAATATAATAATCATTCAAAAAATTTCCTTTAACTACTTCTCCGTTTAAATAAGTAAGTGTCCCAATTCCGTGTCTTTTTCCTAATTTCCAATCTCCTGAATAAACAACTCCATCCGGGTATGTGTACAATCCTTTCCCATCTTTCTCGCCATTTTTAAATTCCCCAACATATTCTGAACCATGTTGCCAACATCTAAAAGTTCCAAACCCATGCTCTTTACCTACTTTAAAATATCCATGATAAGTGGCACCATCAGAATACGTAAATGTACCTAAACCATCTGGCAAGCCATTTTTAAATTCTCCAACATATGAAGTTAAATCTTTGGTAAATGCTCCTCTACAATCAGTCCAGTCAGCAGAGTTACCAATACATTGAGGCAATACGACATCAGCTTTCAGTATATGTTTTTTAAAAAAAACAACATTACATAAAGCGAAAAAAAATAAAATCTTAATCAATTTTCTCACCGAAAAATTATTTAATATCAAATTAATGAACTTTTAGTTAAATTCAATACAAAAATAGAGAAATATTTATCTTATTCTTGAAATTAGCATCCATATAAATCTTAAAGAAAAAATATTTCTAAAAATGCCAACCACATAGGTGAGAGCTGCAGCTTTAAGAATGCTCCTACACGCTTCATGGTATTGAACAGGCACTTTTTTTTGAATAATAGGAAAAGCTTTATTGAAACTTGCATCTAATTCAACATCAAGAGTAACTATATGGATTAATGTACTGAGAACTGCTGACAATAAAAATAGTCCAATACAAAGTTTTATGAGATAAAACGAACCTGTGGTTAAGATTATAGGCAAACCTACATATATAATCAAATTAGTTAAATTAATTAACCAGGATGTTTTTTTAACAATAGTATTTCTTCTTAAAAGAGGTTTATACTCTTGCTTATGCTGAATAGCGTGTCCTATTTCATGGCAAACAATTGAAATAGAAGTTAGACTTTTCCTAAAAAGTCTACTTTCTAAAACTTTAACTTTTTTTTCGTTTAAATCATAATGATCTGCAACTGATGTTTTTTCTATTTTAACATTATTAAGCCCATTTTCTTGAAGAACTTCTCTGCCGAATTCAAGTCCATCAAAAGGCATATTTATCAGTAATTTATCATATTTTTTCATTATAAAGTTAACCCAGACGATTGGTAAAAAAGTTAGCAACAAAAGTAAAAGTCCCAAAAAAAACATATAAAAAATCCTATCACATTAGTTCTTTAAAACTGTATATAATTTACTTTTAAAATTATGCGATTTTATTTATTTAATATTCAAATCTTTTTTACTCAACCTTTTTTTGATATTTCTAAATAATTTTTTTCTAATTTGAAAAAGTTTTTTTCAATCAGAAAAGATATACTTTATTAATTTAAAAAAAAACATATATTAAGATAATGCTCAAATTAAAATCAAAAAATTTTTTAGTTAAAAAAGCTTTTATTTTTATAGTGTCTTTTGTTACTTATAGTTTGCTCTGGGCTGAAGAAAAAAATTTGCAACTAACATCAATTGAAACATATTGTGATGACGCATTAGAGTGGTACGATGACCATCCAGGTTACAACGGTGAGTTTACCCGTGTTTTAGAATATTGCAAAACATATTCAAAAAATGTTAGTCCTTCGGGCTTCAGTACAAACCCAATATTGTCTGATTTTGGAGCTATGAATGGTGTAAATACGAGACCAAGAGATCAAATGCACCAAGGTATAGATATTATTGGTCCTCAAAATCAACCCATAATTGCTATTGCCGACGGAAAGGTTTTGGAAACTACCATTGAAGATTGTTGGGGTGCAACCGTAGTAATCGACCATGGTAAATCGATTAATGGTGAAAACCTAATTACGATTTACGGTCATGTAGGTGAATTTCTAGTTACTGAAGATGATGAAGTTAAAAGGGGTGAAATAATAGCAAAGTTGCCAGAAAAGATAAAGTATAGATGCATGGCTCGAGTTCGCCATCTTCATCTTCAGATTGGCCAAAAATATTGCAAAAAAAAAGAAAAGTCTAATTGGGGTTGCAAATATTTTATAAAAGATTACTTCAGCTCACTTAATCCCCACAAATATTGGGCTGATGGGTCAAATGTTGTCACCTGTTTCGAAGATAATAAAGAATACAAAAAGGGTACAATCACGTATCCACTTCCGTGTAAAAAAATAAAAAATTAATTTAAATCTAAAATTACTATACCCCTATAATATTATCTGGTTTATTATTGCTCGGAAAATTAACCTGAGTCGATACTTCAATAATTTTAAGTTTTTTAGTGCTTTTACATTCAAAATTGTGTGTTCCTAAAAACCAATTCGGAAACTCATTGTATTTTAATAAGACAGGTTGTCTTTTATGTATCCTCATTGTATTTGAATAACTCATTCTAGTAACAATGCAGGCTCCGTAATCATTAAACAAACCTGCAAAATAAATATTTTTATTAAAAAAAGTATGATAATAAGGAGTTTTTTTATTATGACCTTTTTTCCACTCATAATAACCGTTAGCAACAAAAATACACCTCTTGGTATTTTTGAAGATTTTTTTTTGATGAAGTGTTTCCGATCTAGCGTTTATAACGTTGAAAGATTTTGACCACGAAAATCTTAAAGACCATGGCAGATAAAAAAGTTCATTTTTATTATTAATCAAAAGAACATTAGAACCTGGTACAATATTGTAATTTGGAATTATGTTTATTTTCTTTTTGATTTTTGATTTTGAAAGATCAAACAATGCATACCTGCCACACATTTTTACTCAAGCCTTTTTACTCTTCCAAGTTCCACCATATTTATAACTTTTGTAATACAATTTTTTAATTTTTTTTATACAAGACTCGCATAAAAATTCCCAAAATTTACTATTTTCATATTTACAACGATAAAGTGTCTTATACTCTTCTTTACAATAATTACAAAATTTAGTTCTGTTTCTCATTAGAATTTAATTACAGATGTTAAATCTAGTGATTTTCATTAATTAGCTTTTTTTTTTCTGTTTTATCTTGAATTAACTCATCATCTTTTTTAAATATACAAATCCTGGTTCTAACTCCTCTTGTTCTTTCAAACGAATTTTTTGGAGACTTACATTCCACATACTTTCCATCAACTTTCATTGATTTTTTGCTCAGTGATATCTCACTTTTAAAAGAAACCAGTAAAAAAATTATAATTGACAAAGAGAAACTCGTTTTTAAATTCATTTATTAAATTTTTAATAATTAAAAGTTTATAAATAATATTATTAAAATTTTAATCAATAATAAATTATTCTTGTTTCAAATTTTAAGAATATGTATTAACACTTTTTAAAACATAATATCCTTTGGGTTTTTACAGTCCACATCCTGTGTAAATTCTAAAAGCATGCTATAGCTATCTTGTTCTGTTGGCTTAATATCATTTAATAAATCTTCAGACATGGGTAAATCTTTATACGATTTTAAAATATGTTTAACATGAGATTCATGAAATTCTTCTTTTGTGTACCATTTTTTTTTTTTTCATAAAAGGAAGAATTGGATTATTGGATAGCACTCTATATTGATCAGTAGTACAATTATATTCATAAGCACCATATATCTTTACAATAACGTCTGAATGATTGTCACATGAAACCATAAAAATTAAAAACAAAAATACAAATGGGAATTTTTTTAATTTTAGCATGATACAAAATAGCCCACTTAAATTAAAAAAGCAAAAAACTTCTTAATTTAAAAAGTTATGTATGATGAATTTCACTAGTTTTAAATTTTAAAAAAGTTATCAAATAAAGTATTCATTCATAACTTAAAATCTTAATTTTTTATTAAAAAGACATCTAATATCTGATCTTCCAACCAAGACAATAATATTTTGTAAAATCCCGATATTTAATATCAAACTGATTTAAAATGTCTTAAAAAAATCTTTTAAAAAAAACCAAAAAATAAAGAAACATGACCAGAAAACAATTAGTACTTTAATTATAATTTTGGTTTTGATTTTAATTTTCATAAAATTTAAAGATATTTGTTTAGTGTTAATTACAACACTTATACATGAAAATGAAAAATAGATGTATATTTTTATTTTTAAAAGGCTAAAATTTTCCTAAAAAATTAGAATACTCTTTTCATTGTGTGCTTCGAATTAAATTATAAATGCTCTTTGGAGATACATCACATTACCAGTTAATTCTATTCAATATTATGGATTTTACTAATATCGAGGCTAGTTTAGATCTGTCCCTTTTAAATTTACTATAAAGTTGTTTTATAAATTATTAGTCATCTAAATTTAAATTTTTTCTACAAATATTTTTAATCATAAATTTTTTGAGATTTTTGATTATTTAAATGTTTTTGAAACACTAAAGGATTATCAATTGATTCTAATACTATTTTGCCTGATCCAGTTCCTGAAATATTTATTGAACCATATCCAAGAATACGGCCTATGATTGATTGCTTCAATTCCACCTCTTCTATTTTGTGTATACTAATTTCTTCAGTATCCCTGGAAATCCATCCAGTTTTTTGAATATATCTTAAATTTGTTAGCACTCTCTCAGTTGTCCATTTATTAATCATCATTTTGAAAAATATAACTATTCCAATAATGAAAACTCCAAGAAATAAAAGATTGAATAAAGCAATAAAATTATAAACCCAATGAAATTCAACTGTGTAAACGATTTTTTCTTTATTTCCTATTGTTTCTTTAACATACCCCAAAATCTAATTTCCTATAAAATAATTTATTAACTAATATTTATTTAAATATTTGTAATTCTTCATCAATATTTTCTTTTGTAGGTAAAAAACTACAAGTATATTCTCGCTTACCCTTGTTATGTTTTAAAATTAAATTACTCTTATTTATTTGTCCGATATACCTTATATCAATTAAATTTGGTTTTACTTCTTTATAATCAATTATATGGAATCTTATATCTCCCTCAGCAGATATATAAAAACTTTTTACATTTGTTTCATTTTCAAAAAAAAAGAACGGATAACCTCTTATATTTTCTCTTTGTGTTTCACACTTAACTGATTTTCCTAACAGCTCGATGCTAAAAGAGAAATTAAAATAAAAAATACCAGTCAAAATCAATAATAAAATTTTCATTGTTCAGTTCATTAAATTAAGTATATATTTTATTGGTATTATTTCTTTCTTTTAATTTATTTTACTATATTTTTAATCTACATACAAAGTATGAAGCACTCAATTATGAACGTCTTGAGTCATGAGAAATGTTATTGTGTTTTATTTCGACTTATAATAGGTTTTTGTTTTAAAAATTCTTTCTCTAATTTGTAAATCATCTTTTCATCTGTTGTCCTTTTATAATTAAAAATTACATCAATTATTTTTAATTTATAATTTGTCTTATCTGAATTAATTACTTCACCAATAGTTGGTTCTAATTTATTATTCAAGTAGCTTTCCATAAACCTTTGTGTATTTGAGTGGATAAATTTTCTTCTATAATACTGTCCTAATTGAGTTAAAGTATTTGATTTTTCATCCTCTTGATACTCATAAAAAACTTTAATTTTACCTATTATTGCAGATGTTTGAATTGTTCTCATGTTTACTCCTTGTTAAAATTTGCATTTACCAAAGAATATATATTGAAATTAGAACGCATAAGGTCGTTGCTACACCAACAGATATTCAACTTTAATAAAATTAAACACTTTTACTATGAATTTTATGTGAACGAATCTTTGAACATTAACGAGTTCACTTAGTAGTTACCTATTGATTCGGAAGAGTATTTTTATTAACCTCAGTCAATTTACTTGAAAAACATTGGTTTCAGAATACGATAATTGAAATGTTAAAGCAGAAGTTCTAATCTTAGATGCAAAGTCCAGAAATTCAGTTAGACATTCACCTTTATTGAGAGCAAACAAATTTGGTGAATGATCCCCCTATCGACTCAGATTCAAATTTCTGCCAATCACCTCTCTCTTCCAACACGACATATTCTCCATTTCCCATATTACCCTTAAAATAAACGTCCTTCAAAAACCGAACAGTTTGATCTTCACAATTTGTCTCAATGTAATGATACTTGAATTTTCTCCATGGGAATCAGTAATCGCATAGTCTCTCAACCTAATATAATTACGCATTTGCTTGTGTTTTTGTATGGATGAGAGATCTATAAAATATTTGTCTCCATTACCCGCTTTACCCATAAGTTTCCAATTGAAATCTGCAAAACAAACATTTGTTACCAAAAAAATAAAAAGAATTCCCAGGATTAATTTTAATCTCCGCTTGTCTATCATTATTTGTTTAATTCCGTAAAGCATTTAAATTTAAACCCTTTCACTTTTCAAATCTACTCAACAGTAACAGATTTTGCCAAATTTCTAGGCTGATCAACATCTGTCCCTTTTAGGATTGCAGTGAA